>JAIXMX010000001.1 GCA_020328155.1 Candidatus Endomicrobiellum agilis
GTTCGGGAGTGGTTACGGAAATAGTTGAGTGATGATAGAGGTATTTAGTAAATATGCTTTAAGGCGATATATTTTTGAGAATGAGAAAGGGAAGACTATTATTGATTGACTGTTGTTGCGAGTAAAGACTTAACGCTTATTTAGAAAATGAAGATAAAATGAAGAAAAGTGTATGTTTTAATATTGGTTTTAACGTAAAATTATAAGTGTAATCGGAGAATTAAATAAATGGCAGATAGAATTATTATAGCCATGGCATGCAGTGTATGTAAAAACAGAAATTATTACTTCGATAGAAGCAAGAAGCAGGAAGGAAAGCTATCGTTGAAAAAATTTTGTAAAAATTGTAGAAAGCGTACTGATCACAAAGAGACAAAGTAGTGAAAACAGTAATGATAAGCATATGCGGAGAGAAGTGAATAAATAAGAAAGAGTTGCTTAATAGCGTTATTCCTTTTTATGAGCTGTGGAAGACGTTCTGTTGCGACTACTACAATATGTCAGAGCTAGAAGAAAATGTAGTTACTCTGTCTTACTATTCCAGTTCTTTCGGAGCAGTGGTTGTGTTAAGTCTTGTGGAGAGGTATATCAGCAGGAGTGCCTAAAAAAAGCTTAAGTAAGAAGAGAAAAAAATATAAAAAACCATGAGACTTTATAGAATTGAAACCGGAGCTATTCTAAGTCGTACCGCCTTTTTCAGAATTTCATAGCTTTAAAGACACGCCTCCTGCGAGAAAGAAAGATAAAGAGTTTCCTCGTATAAGGAAATTTAAGAAGACTTTTATTGACAACGCTAACACCTCTAAACCGGTTCTCTACCTAATCGAGTATTTTTATGCTGAGGAAAAAAGAGATGAAGAGGAGTCACCTTTGGAAAAGGAAAAGCGTGACGAAGATATCGTCTCATCACCTGAACACATCAAAGAACGCTCTGTGATACTCGAGAATGAGCCGCCCTCGCCGTTATTTGACGAAGATAATCTAAAAGCTTCAGAGATTGACCTAATTGTAGGAGGAGAAGAAGCAAAATAAATAATAAGCCTATAGAGATGGTCGATATGGATATAAAGTAAATGAATCCATATGGAAAGCCGAAATTAACGCCAGAAAATAAGAGAAAAAGTTAGGATTACCCGTAGATCTTTTACGCAAGAAAAGACACTATTGAAAGGTTTAAAAATGAAGAAAGTAAAAGGTAATTAATAAGTCAAGTATGGGGGGGGCATAAGCTAATGGTAAACTTCTGGTCTCCAAAACCAGCTTTGGAGGTTCAAATCCTTCTGCCCCCGTTTTTGAATAATATTGACGAAGGTTTAAAATGAATTTAATTAAAGCATCTCTGCAATTTTTTAGAGACTCATATTATGAACTTGCAAAAGTTACATGGCTTGGTAAAAAAGAAGTTGTTGGAACTACTGCAGTGGTAATTGTATTTGTTATTATCATGTCTATTTTCGTCAGCATTGTTGACTTACTTTTAGGTCTGGTTGTTAATATTATATTATGAGCTGGAGTGAAAAATGGTAAACCAATGGTATGTTGTTCATACTTATTCAGGACATGAGGATAAAGTAAAGAAAAATTTGGAAATGGCTATTACAAATTTGAATATGCACGATGCAATTTCACAAATACTTGTTCCAACTGAAGAAGTGGTTGAGGTAAAACAAAATAAAAAGAGAATAAAAAGAAGAAAATTCTATCCCGGCTATGTTTTTGTCGAAATGACTGTAAATAATACCACTTTCTGGCTCATCAGAAATACTGTAGGTGTTACAGGTTTTTTAGGTGGCGTAAAACCCGTCCCTATGGCGCAAAACGAAGTTGAAAGTCTTCTTGACATCGTTATTAATCCAGATGCTTCTAAACCTAGACCTGCAGTATCGTTTGAGAAAGAAGAAAACGTCCGTATTATTGAAGGACCGTTTAAACATTTTATTGGTATAGTAGATGAAATCAACCATGAGAGGGGTAAGCTCAGAGTTATGGTGACAATATTTGGAAGACCTACACCAGTAGAGCTTGATTTCTTGCAAGTTGAAAAAATGTAAAAAAAGTTATGATTAAATCCTTAAAAAGTTCAATATTAATAATTCTCAGTTATGTGTGCAAGTGATGCTGAGGCAATATTAGGAGTAATGCAAAATGGCCCCAAAGAAAGTGAAAGCAATGATTAAATTACAAATCCCCGCGGGTGGAGCGAATCCGGCACCGCCGGTAGGTTCCGCATTAGGTCCGCAGGGTGTAAATATTATGGATTTCTGCAAACAGTTTAACGAAAGAACAAAAAAAATGGAGCAAGGAATGACAATACCTGTGGTTATAACTGTATTCGAAGATAAATCATTTACTTTTATAACAAAAATGCCTCCGGTTCCTGCTTTGATTAAAAAAGCTGCCGGTGTTGTGAAAGCTTCAGGAGTTCCTAATAGGAATAAAGTAGGAAAAATTACTGCGGCGCAGATAGAAGAAATAGCAAAGCAAAAAATGCCAGACTTGAACGCAAATGGAGACCTAAATGCTGCAAAGCTTATGGTCGAAGGGACTGCAAAGAGCATGGGCATTGATGTTGTTAAGTAGTAGCATAATATAGCATAATAAGAAATTGAAAATATAGTATCTATAATATTTGGAATTAGCGGCAATGGTTTTTTTTACCTGATATTATAGATACTATATTGCGAATGAAACAGTTTAGAGAACTTGCCGTAGAAATTGCTTTGTTCTTTTTCAGTATTAAGATAAACGAAAATAAAAATGAATAGTGGGAGTCGGTTTATACTCGACGTAACCACAGGAGGAAAAAGTGAGTAAAAGGCTTAGCGAAGCGGCGAAATTAGTTGATAAACGTAAAACTTATAAACTGATGGATGCTGTAACTCTTGTAAAAGAAATGGCAACAGCAAAATTTGACGAGACTGTTGAAGTTCACATTAAACTTGGAATTGATCCTAGACGGAGCGATCAAATGGTAAGGGGTACGATATCTCTACCGCACGGCATCGGAAAAACAAGAAAAGTTGCGGTTTTGGCAAAAGGTGAAAAACAGAGAGAAGCTGAAACAGCGGGTGCTGATATTATAGGTTCTAATGATTTGATTGAAGATATATCAAAAGGTAATCTTGACTTTGACGTTTTGGTTGCAACGCCTGACGTCATGAAAGATTTAAGCAAGGTGGCAAAAATCCTCGGACCTAAAGGTCTTATGCCAAATCCAAAATCAGGGACGGTGACATTTGAAGTCGGCGCGACAGTTGAAGAACTTAAAAAAGGAAGGATTGAATATAAGAACGATTCTTTCGGAATAATTCATGTTCCGGTGGGAAAAGCATCTTTTGAAAAAGAAAAACTTACAGATAATATAAAAGTTTTGATAGAAGCTGTTGTCAAAGCAAAGCCTTCAAGTTCAAAAGGACAGTATATGAAGAGTATTTCTGTTTCGTCGACAATGGGTCCAGGTATATTTGTTGAACAAAAAATATAGTTGCTTTTTAAATTTGTACTATACATGAAAGGTGGCTGATTGATGGCTGCCTTTTGCTTTTGTGAGGACAGTGATAGATGGAGAAAACGCAGGAAATAGAAGATTTGCTTGCACCGATTGCGGCGGAAAAAAAAGTGGAAATAGTTGATGTGCAGTATGTTAAGGAAGTCGGCAGTTGGGTCGCAAGGATTTTTATTGATAAAGACGGTGGAGTAACAATGAAGGATTGTGAAAATATAAGCTATGTTTTTAGTGCTTTTTTAGACAAGAGTGATATATTAAAAGATTCTTATATCCTGGAAATCTCTTCTCCTGGACCTAATAGAGTTTTAAAAAAGGAAGAAAGTTTTAAGTGTTTTGTTGGGAGTAAAGTGAGAATACAAACTTTTAAGCCCATAAACAATCAAAGGAATTTTTTGGGAACTCTTTTAAATTTTAAAGACGGCAAGATGAAAATAAACGATGTGGCAAACGGAATTGTGGAAATAGAATTTTCGGATATAAAGAAAGCAAATATAGAAACAGATATTTAGGAGGATGAGATGTCGGAAAAGGGTGAACTTTTAATAGCTCTTGAGCAGATTGAAAAAGATAAAAAAATTAAGAAAGAAGATATTTTAGCAGTTATAGAAAATGCTCTTGTGTCAGCATATAAAAAGCATGTCGGTAAAAATGTTAACGTTGAAGCTAAAGTTGATCCTGAATTGGGAAAAATGGTTGCAAGCGTAATAAAGGTCGTTGTCAAAGATGTTGTAAATCCTCTTTTGGAAATATGTGTTCAAGACGCGAAAAAGCTTGGGCAGAATGCGGAACTTGGTGCTGAAGTGAGAATACCTCTTGATACGCAGGATTTTTCGCGTATTGCCGCACAGACGGCGAAACAGGTTATAGTGCAGAAAATCAGGGAATCCGAAAGAGATTCACTGTTTGACGAGATGAGAGAAAAAATTGGGCAGATTGTAAATGGCGTTATATATCGCATAGTAAATAGGAATCTCATAGTTGATTTGGGTAAGACAGAAGCCATACTTCCTTTAAATGAACAAATATTTAGAGAAAAATTCAGCGTCGGACAGTATATAAAAGCTGTGATTATGAAAGTTGAAAAGAACGTCAAAGGTTCTGGTGTCGTTTTATCGAGAGCAAGCATTGAACTTGTAAAAAAACTTTTTGAACTTGAAGTGCCTGAAATTTATGAAAAGGTTGTAGAGATAGTAAATGTGGTTAGAGAGCCGGGTGTGAGAACAAAAATAGCTGTGCTATCGCACAATCCAAAAGTTGATCCCGTAGGCGCGTGTGTAGGCGTAAAAGGTGCAAGAGTAAAACCTATAATAGACGAATTAAAAGGTGAGAGGATTGATTTAGTGCCTTATTCTTTAGATCCAGCGAAATATATAGCAAGCGCGATGTCTCCCGCAAAAGTTATTTCCGTGTTAATTATTTCTGAAGAAGAGAAAAAATCGGAGGTTTTGGTGACCGATGATATGTTATTTTTAGCTATTGGTAAAGATGGTCATAATGTAAGACTTGCTGCAAAACTCACAGGTTGGCATATCGATGTAAAGTCGGAGGGACAGAAAAAACAGGAAGACAATGAAAGGATTGAAAAGCGGACTGAAATTCTCGAAGAACTTGAAGGACTTAGCGAAAAAACCATAAAAACACTTGTGAAAGCGGGGATTACGAATATAGAAAGATTGTCCTTGCTGACGATTGACGATATTACTACTTTATCCGGTATAGGTCCTAAAACCGCTGAAAAAATCATTGAAGCGGCAAAAAAGAGCGTTGAAAAATAAGCAGGAGCGTTTATGCCATTAAAACAAATTGATAAAATAGAAGTTTCTAAGGAAAAAACTACAAAGAGGAAAGTTGCATCGTCGGCTAAGAAAACCTTAAAAAAGGGTAAAGACGATAGTGTTGCAGCTGCTAAGAAAACGGCTAAGACTAAGCCTAAGAAAACAAGAACAAAATCTGTTAAGACAAAAGGGGTAAAAGCTGATTCTGTTAAAAAGAAAACCGTTAGAAAAATTGTTAAGAAAGTTGTTTCTGAGGAAAAAGAGAAACAGGAAATACACAAACTTGAAGATGATAAAGGTGTTAAAGAGAAAAACGATTCCAAAACCTTTGTAGAAGACGAAAGAACGGAAGAAAAATCTGAGGCAAAAAAAATACAAGAAACTGCTGTTTTGCCATCTCCGTCGTCTCATGATGTAACAACCATAGAGCAAAAACCGGTAGTACAGGAACAGACTGTTCTAAAGACTGAGAAACCAAACGCTGCGTCAAAGTCGGTAGAAGCTAACACAGAATCCGTTAAAGATAAATATAAAGGGATAATTTTAATAAATGAGTTGATAACCGTAAGGGAACTTGCCGAGAAAATGAAGCTCAAGGTTGGCGATGTTTTAAAGAAACTTCTCTCTTTGGGGAGTCTTGCTACTATAAACCAAAGACTTGACATTGACACAGCTGTTCTTTTGACTAATGAGTTCGGTTACGATACGGAGTTTGTGTCAATTTATTCTGATGAAAAGGTAAGTGCTGAAAAGGAAGATCCTTCAAAATTGAAGGCGCGTCCGCCGGTCGTTACGATTATGGGTCACGTTGACCACGGTAAAACTTCTCTTCTTGACACAATAAGAAATAGTAACATTGTTGCGGGTGAACACGGTGGCATTACGCAGCATATCGGAGCGTACAAAATAAAAGCACCAGGCGGGAAATATATTGTGTTTTTGGATACTCCCGGTCATGAGATTTTTACAGCAATGCGTTCTAGAGGATCACAAGCTACTGATATAGTTGTGCTTGTTGTCTCCGCAGCTGATGGTGTAATGCCGCAAACAATTGAAGCCATAAACCATGCCAAAGCCGCGAATGTGCCTATTATAGTTGCCATAAATAAGATAGATTTGCCTGTTTCGGATTCGAAAAAAGTAAGACAGGAATTAAGCAATTATGGTCTTGTGCCTGAGGAATGGGGCGGCGATACAATAATGATTGATATTTCTGCAAAACAAAAAACCAACATTAATTTGTTATTGGAAATGATTTTACTCAAAGCTGAGATGATGGATCTCAAGGCAAATCCTGATAAAAAAGCTGAAGGAATAGTTGTTGAGGCGAAACTCGATTCTCGCAGAGGTCCGGTAACGACGCTTTTGGTTCAAGGCGGGACTTTGAGAATTGTTGATAATTTGGTTATAGGAACGACTTACGGTAAAGTAAGAGCGATGATTGATGATTGTGGGAAGAGATTTGATGAAGCTCTTCCGAGCACTCCGGTGGAAATTTTAGGACTGAACGAGCCTCCGCAGGCAGGTGATAGATTTATTGTGGTCGATCATGAATCGCAAGCAAGAGAAATTGCACAGTCAAGAAAAGAAAAAGCTAAAGAAGCTTCTTTAAAACCAAGACGTCACTTATCACTTGTTGATATAAGTTTGGGACAAGTAAAGGATTTGAAGATAATATTGAAAGCAGATGTTCAGGGTTCTTTAGGAGCGTTGAGCGATGCTTTGGAAAGACTTTCAACTTCTGAAATAAATTTGAAAATAGTACATAGAGGTGCGGGTGCAATTACAGAATCAGATATTGCTTTAGCCGTTGCTTCAGATGCTTTAGTGATTGGTTTTAACTTACGTCCCGATGCCGCAGTTGAAAAACTTGCGGAAGCAGAAGGGGTAAACATAAGTGTTTATAGAATTATTTATGATTTAATTGCAGACGTTAAAGCTGCTATGGAAGGCTTGCTTGCTCCTGATATGAAAGAAAAAGTACTCGGCAGAGCTGTTGTAAAGCAGGTATTCAGACTGTCAAGCTATGGGATTATTTCAGGATGTTCTGTCATCGACGGGAAAATACAAAGAGCTGCAAGGATAAGGCTTTTGAGAGATAACATCATTGTTTTTGAGGGGAATATTTCTTCGTTAAAAAGATTCAAAGCCGATGCCAAAGAAGTTGAAAAAGGCTATGAGTGTGGAATCGGTCTTGAAAACTTTTCTGATATAAAACCCGGTGACATAATTGAGAATTTTACTATGGAGAAATTTGCAAGAAAGCTAGATAGTTAATAAAAATGACAAGTTGGAACACAAGCCATGCAATGATATGACGTTTCTCTTTAATTTTCATCTTTATGTTTAGCTGTGGATATTTAAATTCTCCTCTTTAATTTAGTGTTAAAGTGTATACGCTAAAGGAAGGTTACGACAGTAGAAATCTGCAATATCGGCTTTATTTTGTGTCAAGTATTCATCATCGTCACTAAAAGCTTGATATAAAGCATCGTTCTAAATCTAGTGAGAAGTTTCATTCATAATTTTTAAGTGATGATTCCTTATCAATTGTACATAGTCTTTTAATTCAAGTATTTTGCCATTAAAATGCACAATAAAAGGGACAGGCTCTGAAATCAAGTTCGAAGTAATAAACCTAGAAGGAAGTTAATATGCCATTATCGTATAAAAGATATGTCAGAGTAGGTGAGCTTATACATCGGACTGTGTCGTCAATCGTAATGAAGATGAAAGGTTTGGACGAAGGAGTTGTTACGGTTATGAGTGTCAACCTTACAGACGATTTGTTAAGTTGTAAAATTTATTATTCCGTTTTAGGTTCTGAAGAAGATAAGAAAAAAGCAGATATAGTTTTAAAGAAGAATACAAAAGAGGTAAGACATCAACTGGCTTTGCATTTAAATTTAAGACGTACTCCGACAATATCTTTTATTTATGATGATACCAATGAAAAAGCTACAAAAGTATTTGATATACTCAAAAAAATAGAAGAAGAAAAAAAATAGTGATATCTTTTGAGTTTGTGTGTGCAAATAATTGTTTCGATATACGTACGTCAGTAAGGACTGTGCGTTTAATTACAGATATGTAAATAAATTTGTAAAGAAAAAATTGAATACTTTGACTCATTTATGGGGAGAGAAATGTCGTTGCGTATGAATTTAAATAAGAACGATTTGAAGAAAATTTCAGAAATCTCCAAAATAATCAAACAATCAAAAACATTCTTTATTGCCGGTCATATGAAACCAGATGGCGACAGTCTCGGTTCAGCTTTGGCTCTTGCGTCTGTTTTAAATAGACTAGGTAAGAAAGCATGTGTTTACTGTGCTGACAAGGTACCAGATTTTTTAAGATTTCTTAAGGGTTCAAGTGAAATAAAAAAGTCAGCAAAGAAAGCTGACATATTTGATTGTGCGATAATTTTAGAATCGATTAATTTTTCAAGAATGGGTGATATAATTACTCCGGGTCAATCAAAAAAAGTAATCAATATAGACCATCATTTAACTTATACTGATTTCGGAACTGTAAATTATATTGTTCCATCTTCATCGTCAACCGCAGAACTCATATTGAATATTTTAGAATATATGAAAATTAAACTTACTAAAAGCGAAGCTGAGAATCTTTATACGGGCATATTGACTGATACGGGTCGTTTCCAACAGATAAACACTACTTCTAATTCGCATATTGCTTGTGTAAAACTTATGGAGTATGGCATAAACATAAATGAAATTTATAGAAAAGTTTATGAAAATAGTTCTATCAACGCTTTAAAGTTAGAGGGAATTGCTTTATGCGGAATAAAAACGATTTTTAATAATAGCGTTTCTTATGTTGTTTTAACAAGAGATATGTTTAAGAAAAGCGGTGCAAGAGATGGTGACGATAATGGCATAGTAAATTATACTTTAAGAATAAAAGGCGTAAAAGTCGGCTGTCTTTTCAAAGAAGTAGATAAGAAAATCACAAAAATAAGCTGTCGTTCAGTGAACACTTTTAATGTTTTAGAAATTGTGTGCAGGTTTGGAGGCGGTGGCCATAAAAATGCCGCAGGATGTACTATTAAAGAGGGAATAAATGCTTCAATCAAGATGATAAGCAGCGTTTTAAAAGAGAAGCTTATGGGCGGTTAACACGTACAAGCGTATTGTGCTGTGACAGTTTTTCTGTATATTTGTATGTTTTGTCTAGATTGTTCACCAGACGGTGTTTTTGTTTTTTACAAAGTAGGTGAGATTTTGGAGGATTCGGTCGGTGCTGTGTATGTTTGTATGAGTTAATCAGTTATGTCTCGAAGCTATAATAATTTGACGTGTAAACCATAAGAATATTATTTTGTTTGAAGTTGTCCAATAAAAAAGTAGAATAAAAATAGTTTTAAACGTTAAGTCGTCGGAGTATGCGGTGCTTTAGATATTGATATTACAAGATTTTTACTTACTTTGGTAGGCAAAACGATAAATTCGTGAAAAGAGATAAGAGATAAGATTTGTTTAAGTTTCTTTCTGCTGGGTAAAATTATTTAGATAAAAATGTAGTTTCCAAAAAAGGCATTTCAAATATGAGAATATATAAAAAAATAGTTAAAATATTTGGAGATAAAGTTTCTCAGGCTTTTCAGCGGAACTTACATAAAAACTTTAGCGCAGGAGTTTGGAAGTATTTTAGAGTGCGACATAACAGTTAAGACTTTGAAAAGAGAAAGAATAGATATATTTGCTTTGAGACTTAAAGATACGGGCAGTGCTAGTAAAATAATTGAGAAATTGATACCCTCGTTTAGAATTGCTCTAATTCTGGTTTACCGTTACTACAAATAAAAAAACAGTTGCTGAAAGGTAAAGCTTTCGGCAGACATATCCAATGAGTATAAAATGATAAGAAAATCGGCAATAACCATCGGAACTTTTGATGGAGTGCATAAAGGTCACAGATTTCTCATAAATAAAACTTTGTGTGCCGCAAAAAAGAATAATTTAAGAAGTGTAATAATTGTGCTTGAAGAACCCTTTAAAAAAGTAAAGGGTCTGCTTACGACATATGAAGAAAAAATAGAAGAAATTAAATTTTTAGGGGCAGATGAAATTTTTATAATAGAAATTCATTCGGAAATTCTCTCCTGTGACCCCAACGAATTTTTTGATAAATTTCTATGTAAAATGCTTAATGTTTCCGAAATAGTGTGTGGCTCTGATTTTGCTTTTGGGAAAGACAGAAAGGGAAACATTGAATGGCTTAAGAAAAAAACGAGAGAAAAGAATATAAGAATTGATATAGTTGAGCCTTTAAAGGACGCTTCGAGACAAATTTCATCGTCTTATATAAGGATATTAATTGAAAAAGGTGATGTAAAAAATGCAGCAAGACTACTCGGCAGAAATTATTTTTTTACGGGAATTCCGTTTAACGAAAAAGGTGCGGGTAAAAAGCTTGGATTTCCTACAGTTAATCTCCGCGTAGATAGTGATAAACTTCTCCCTAAGGGAGTTTACATAAGTCTTATAACGCAGAATAAAAGAATATATCCTTCTCTTACAAGCATAGGGATACGCTCTACTTTTGACAGGGGAAATAAAATTGTTCCGGAGACACATATTTTGGATTTTAAAGGGACATGGAAAAAGTTACAAACCAGAGTTATGCTTTTGAAAAAAATAAGAGATGAAAAAAAATTTGTGGATAGCAAGGCGCTTAAAGCTCAGATTTTAAAGGATGTATCAATGGCATTGCGACTTTTTAAAAATCAGAAAACGAGGTGAAAGATATTATTCTTGCATATAGAACGGCAATGGGTTGTATTCGGTTGCTTTTGCAGTTTTAAAACAGTTGATTCCTTTTATGAAAAACTTATGGTTTATTATCTGTTTCCTTATACTTTCTGACATAACATGAGGATATATTTCTGAAGATTTTTTTATATCAAAATTTTCTGAGCAGCGTTTCTTTACGCAGAGTGAAAATTATTATCTACTGCTTATATCGGGAACAATAAAAATTCCGTTTTTGAAATACATATCGCAGAGCTTTGATATATTTTGTAGATAATTTGTGAGATATGCTGAAAAAAGGATAAAATAGATATTAAAGCCGAGATGAAAGTAATAAACCTTTGGAGAAAACGGTTAAAAGAAACAGGGTTTGGGAATTAAAAAGTGAAGAAATAAGTAAAAGAAGACAGAAAAATTAAGATAAAAGTATCTAAAACAATTTAACCGGAATTAAAAGGATAGAAAATAAAGCAGGTATTCGGCGATCCAATTCAAGAATGCTTGAAGATATGCTGATATAAAGATATGACAGAACACTGAGGCGGGGTGGATTTATAAATATTAAATGATGCGAATCGATAATTTTAAAATATCGCATCATATTTATCTAGCTAATACAGGTAAATTAATACTTTTTCTAAATGAGATACAATTTTTAATTATTTTTGTATTATATATGAGGTAGTCATAATAAATAAAGGGATTTTAAATGTCAAAGAATTGTCTTTTCTGCAAAATAGCCAAAGGAGAGATTCCGTCTTATAAGATATACGAAGACGAGAAAATTTTTGCTTTTAAAGATATAAATCCGCTGGCACCGATTCATATATTGATTATTCCCAAAAAGCATATAGTCGGGTTAGACACTGTCTCGGAAGAAGACGAAAAAATATTGGGCAATGTTCAGATTGTCATGTCAAAAATAGCGAAGCAGTTTCCTGAAATGAAAAACGGATTTCGTATAGTAAATAACTGTGGTGCAGACGGCGGACAAACTGTTCTTCATATCCATTATCATCTTCTAGGAGGTCGGGTTTTTAGCTGGCCGCCCGGATAATGTGAAAATAAAAAACTAATCTTTTTTAAGAAAGGCGGTGCTTTAGAAAAAAATGGTCAATGTTAAAGTGCGCGAAGGCGAGTCTATTGAAGAAGCTATAAGACGTTTTAAAAGAGAGTGTGAAAGAAACGGAGTAATGCAAGAAATAAAGAAACGTGAATTTTACAAGACTCCGAGCGTTTTGAAAAAAGAAAGACTTGCAGAAACAAAAAGGAAAATCCGTCGCAAAATGGTTAAAGATAGTAGATGGTCAAAGTAATTGAAAATAAGAAGGGAGTTATGTTTAGATGTATTGACGACATACGACTCCCTTTTATTTTGAGGCTATGAAAAATGAAATTAAAGGACATACATAAATTATTTATAAAGGAAGGGATTAAGACAGATCCAAGGGGCATAAATATTGTTAAGCTGGATTTATCGAAGCGCAAAGAAGAATATGATGCTCTTTCAGGTAAAAAGAAAGAGAATTACGATATGGAAAGTCTTACAAACCCTTATTATGATTCAAGAATTCTTTACGGTGATGAAAATACCGAAGTTAGAACTGTTATGGTCGGTATAGACATAGAAAGTCAAGAGCTTTTACTTGCAAAACAGCTTATGAACTCAGGTATTGAAATTGATTTGGTCATAGCACATCATCCTGAGGGGTATGCCTATTCAACGTTTTACAGTGTTTTGGAAATGCAAGCAGATATTTTAAATAAGCAGGGTATTCCGATAAATGTTGCCGAAAAAATTGTTTCCCAAAAAATGAAAGAGGTACAGAGGAGTGTGCTTCCTCAGAATAATGAAAGAGTTTATGATGCTGCAAAGCTTTTAGGTGTACCTCTTATGACTGCGCACAGTGTTGCGGACAACCATGTGACTGCGTTTTTACAAAATGAAATCAATGCTTTAAATCCAGTATATTTGAAAGAGATTGTGGAACTGTTAAATAAGTATCCTGAATATCAGCATGCGTCAAAGGTTGGGCATGCGCCGTTTATTTTAAACGGGAGTGATTATTCGCGTTGCGGAAAAGTTTTTGTTGATATGACAGGCGGCACGGAAGGTCCTCTCGAATCTTTTGAAGGGCTTAAAGCTGCGGGAGTTGGAACAATTATTTCAATGCATTTGAGCACCAGAGCAGTTAAGGAAGCGGAGAAACATTATTTAAATGTTGTTTTGGCAGGACATATTTCATCTGATAATTTGGGTTTAAATCTGCTTTTTGACAAATTAGAAAGCGAAGCTCCTGAAAAATTTGAATTTATAGAGTGTTCGGGTTTCAGAAGGTTCAGAAGGTAAGAATGTCAATATCTGAAGATACGATTGAGAGAATAAAACTTTCCAACGGCATAGAGTCTGTAGTAATGGAATATTTGCCGGACTTAAAAAGAGCAGGGCGCAACTGGAAGGCGTGTTGTCCGTTTCACAGTGAAAAAACGCCGTCTTTTGTAGTGAGTCCTGAAAAAGGAATTTTCAAATGCTTCGGCTGCGATGCTGTGGGCGATGTTTTTAAGTTTGTAATGCTTGCTGACAGTATATCATGGATTGAAGCGGTAAAAAAACTTGCCGCAAAGGCAAATATAGAAATTCAAGAAACAAAACAAGATATAATAAAAACATCTGAAAAGACGAAACTGTTTGGCATTTTAGAAAATTCGGCTATATATTATCATAGATGTTTGCTTGAAAGTTCAAGTGCCAGAAAAGCGAGAGAATATCTTGAAAAACGTGGTGTAAGTCGCGAAACGGTAAATAAGTTTAAACTTGGGTTTTCTCCTAAAGGCCAGTTTTTGGAATCAGCTTTAAAAGAGGGTTATGTGAGTGATGATCTTTTAAAAGCGGGATTGATAGCAAAAATGGAGAATGGAAATTTTTTTGAATACATGTCGGACAGAATAGTTTTTCCAATTTTTGACGTTCAGGGGAGAATTGTGGCGTTCGGCGGAAGAACTATTGCAGATCATGAGGTTAAATACTTAAATAGTCCTGAAACTGTTATTTATTCAAAATCGTCAAATCTTTACGGGTTATTTCAGACTTTGCCTGAAATTCGGAAAGAAAGAAAAATGATTATTCTTGAAGGATATATGGATGTTGTTATTCCGCAGCAGTTTGGTATAACGGGTGCAGTCGCGACGCTTGGGACTTCGTTTAATCAATATCATGCGAAGTTGATTTCAAGGTATTCCGACAGTGTCATCTTGCTTTTTGATTCTGATAATGCTGGAAGAGCTGCTGCGCAAAGATCTCTTGAAATTCTCGCCGAAAGCGGAATAGAGTGCAGAGTGTCCGCTTTACCTGAGCATGTTGATGCTGACGAGTATCTCAACCGATATGGAAAGGAAAGCTTTTTAAAGCTTCTTAAAGACAGTTCTAAGAGTGCGATAGATTTCATGATTGCAAGAGTGTGCGGAGGTTTATCTTCGGACGGGAAAAAAAGTTCGCCCGAAATGAAAGCAAATGCTGTATCTACTCTTTTGGGTTTTATTTCAAGAAGTTCCAATTCTATAATTCAGACAGAGTGGGTAAAATGTGTGGCGCAGCATATTGGTGTTAACGAGGAAGCAGTTTGGATAGAGTTTGAGAAAAAGCAGCGTTTAAAACTCAAGGGTTATTTGCAAGTTGATAAGGGTTTAGATGAACAAGTTGTTGCAGATAAAAAAGTTTCAATGTCTTTGGAAGAAAATCTTTTAAATCTTATTTTAAACAACAGAGATTGTATTGAAGAAATTAACCTGGATTGTTTTGAAGACGCGAGATGTAAAAAAGTTTTCGAACTTATAACTTCGGGATCGAGTGACTCCGAAATATTAAATGTCTTGCCAGAAGAAGACGGAAATTGGTTTGCAGAATTGACATTGAACAAAATAAAATACAATGACGTTAAAGAGGCTTTAAGTATCATTTTAAAAGATATCAAAATAGACAGACTTGAAAGAAGAAGACAGCAGCTTAAAAAAGAAATTCTTTTGATGGAGACAGGTGAGAAAGAAATAAATAAAAATGTATTTAATGAATATAAAGAATTGACAATTTTTTTAAAGGGATCGAGGAAATTAAATGGTGAAAAAAGGTTTGTTTCAGGATTTGATCGACACCGGTAAAGGGCAGGGCTATCTGACTTATGAAGACATTAATAAGAGTCTTTCGCAAAAATCTATGGTTGCCGAAAAAATTGACAGCTTTTTTGTAACTTTAGAAGATTTGGGCATTAAAGTAATAGATGATAAAGAATATCTTTCTGATAAGGCAAGGAGAAATAGTGGCGAAGCCGTAGAGCGGTCTGTAAAAGCTATAAGTGAAGAAGAGGATATAAATCCCGTAAGAATGTATTTGAGCGAGATGGCGAAAGTTCCGCTGCTTGAAAGATCTATGGAAGTCGAGCTTGTAAAAAATATAAGAGAAAGCGAAGAGAAATTAAAATTCATAGTTTTAGAATCGCCTCTTATCGTAGAAGAAGTAAGAAAGTGGGAAATGCTTATAAGACAGCAGGAGATGACGTCCAAAGAACTTATGCCTCGAGGGAAAAAATCGTCGGGACAGTTAAGAACAATGGACTTAAAAATAAAGTCGGCTGTAAAAAAAATAAATGATATTGAAGAAAATATAAATGCTTGTGAAAAGAAATTAAAACTTAAATCAATATCCCGTAAAAACAGAGAGAAGTGTCAGACGCAGGTAAAAGAACTTCATTCCGAGATTGTCAACCTTATTGTGGATCTTGATCTCAATCAAGATAAAATCAAAAGGATTATTAATAAAGTTAAGACGAAAGCGCAGAAATTAAATGAAATAAATGGCGAGTTAAAAAAAATTGGACACAAATATAAAAGTCTTTTCCCTGAAGTTTATCTGTTGCTTAAAAACTATAATGCAAGAAAGATTTCTGTATCTGAATTTAAAAAACGTACAGGTATTTCTGTAAAAGATGTGGCAGAAGACATAACAAAAATCGAAGATCTTTTGGCTAAGCGGACTAATCTGATAGATGGTTTTGTTATAACTCCCGAAGAGATAATTGAAATTGACAGGAAGATTAGAGAACTTGAAGATATTATACACAGAGATAAAATGAAGCTTATTGAAGCAAATTTCAGGCTTGTTGTTTCAATAGCGAAGAAGCACGTCGGAATAAGCAATTTGGAATTATCGGATTTGATACAAGAGGGAAATCTCGGACTTTCAAAAGCCGTAGAAAAGTTTGAATGGAAAAGAGGATTTAAATTCTCAACTTATGCCACGTGGTGGATAAGACAATCTATAAATCGCGCCATTGCCGATCAGGCAAGAACTATAAGAATTCCCGTTCATATGAAGGAGCTTATATCAAAACTTACCAAAATTAAAAAGGAATATCAGCAAGATATAGGCAGAGAGCCTACTATAGAAGAATATTCAAAGACATTAAAACTTTCCCATGATAGAATAAGAAAAATATTGAAAATGATGCAGGAACCAGTTTCTCTTGCGACGCCGGTTGGCGAAGAAGAAGATTCTCGTCTTGAAGATTTTATAGAAGATCAGAACAGTCCCAATCCAGTATTTAAAACTCAACAGTACAGACTTCAGCTTGAACTTGAAAAAGTATTAAACACTTTAACTCAGCGTGAAGCTGAAATTATACGTTTAAGATATGGTGTAGGCATAGGATATCCAAGTACGCTTGAAGAGGTTGGTAAAAAATTTGGTGTCACAAGAGAGAGAGTAAGACAGATTGAAGCGAAAGCAATAAGAAAATTGAAATATCCTAAAAGAAGTAAGTCATTGCGCGAATATTTAGATTAATTTTATAGAAGCTTAAAAGAATAATGAAAAATGCTTGAGTAATATAGAGCTGATGTGTTTTTTATATAAATGAATTTTCTCTAATTCATAGCTTTGAAAAAAACAAAACTTTATGTATTGGTTTTGTCTTTTACTGTCCCGAGTGGAAAGGATTTAATAAATGTTTCTTCAACCCATTTTATTGAATCAAGTGGAGTCATACCCCAGTCTACCGGACAATTTGAGATAATTTCGACCAAAGAGAAGCCTTTTCTATCAATTTGGCACTGAAAAGCTTTTTTTATTGCCTTTTTTGCTTTCATTATATTTTGCGGATTATATATCGCAACTCTTTCCAAGTATGCTGTTCCTTCGAGCGTTGAGAGAAGTTCACAGAGTTTTATCGGGTATCCTTCTCTTTCTGGATTTCTACCGAAAGGTGTGGTTTCTGTTATCTGTCCTATCAGTGTTGTGGGCGCCATTTGTCCGCCTGTCATACCGTAGTTGGCATTATTTACAAATATAGTTGTTATATTCTCGCCTCTGTTTGCCGCATGTATGGTTTCTGCCATTCCTATTGCAGCTATATCCCCGTCGCCTTGATACGTGAATACAAATTTGTCAGGATTTGTTCTTTTTATTCCGGTGGCAACAGCCGGTGGTCTTCCATGAGGCGCTTCTGTAACATCAAAATTAAAATATTCGTAAGCAAAAACAGCACAACCTACGGGAGCTACGGCAATAGTTTTTTCTCTTACACCTAATTCGTCAATACATTCGGTGACAAGCCTGTGAATTATGCCGTGTCCGCATCCCGGACAATATGATAGAACAGTATCCTTTAAACTTTCTGGTTTTGATAATATTTTTTTCATAGCATTTATCCGATTATACTTTTCTTATACGGAAACAATAGCTGCTTTAAGCGAACTCAGCTTGGAATTTGATACGAAATATACAGTTATAATATCCTTTTGCCATTGCGGGCTTGAACTACAGCCTGCCTCCGCTGTTTTTTTATTTAATAACATATTAAGTTAAGAAAAACTTCAAAATTAAATACCCAAAATAAAATCAATCATTATAAGATAAGAGGCTTGAGATATAAGAGAGCAACTAATACTTTTTGTTATTGCTTTCGTTCTTCACGCTCCGCTCGAGCCACCCAAGATTTGGCTTTGTATTTTTTTAAGTATTTCCTGTTCTGTGACAAGTCCGCCGCCGGCTTTTCCTAAAAATCCGACTTCGGATTTGCCGTTTACAGCAAGTTTCACGTCTTCAACCATTTGACCGTGACTTAACTCGATGGATAAAAATTTTACATTTGGTTTTGCAAGAGAATTTATTATTTCAGACGGGAACGGCCATAGAGTTTTTGGTCTTAAGAGTCCCGCTTTAATGCCATTTTTTCTTGCAAGTTTTACTGCAGATCTTGCTATTCTTGACGAGATGCCGTAAGCAATTATAATAATTTCGGCATCTTCTAGCATATAAGATTCGTACTTGACTTCATTTTCGGATATCAGTTTATATTTTTCTTGCAATTTAACATTGTGTTTTTCTAAAACTCCGTCTTTCATAAGTAACGATTTGATAGATCTCGGCTCTCTCCCTTTAGATCCGTTTAAAATCCACTCTTTTTCCGTAAATTCTTTTTTTTCGATCCTGTTAAATTCTATGGGTTCCATCATTTGTCCTATGATACCGTCTGTGAGTATCATAACAGGTGTTCTGTACTTTTCAGCTAAATCGAAAGCATCGTAAGCCGTTTCATACATTTCTTGTGCTGAATTTGGGGCAAGAACAATTATTTTGTAATCTCCGTGACCTCCGCCTTTTACAGCTTGGAAATAGTCTGATTGTGAGCTGGAAATATTCCCAAGACCGGGTCCGCCTCTTTGCACATTTACTATGAGGGCAGGAACCTGCATTCCAGACATGTAGGAAATTGCTTCTTGTTTTAAAGATATTCCAGGAGAGGATGACGATGTCATAGCTCTTGCGCCTGTTATGGCTGCTCCCAGAACCATACTTGCTGCTGCAATTTCAGATTCAGCTTGAATGAAAACTCTTCCGAGTTCAACCATCCTTTTTGAGAGATACGCCGGAATCTCGTTTTGAGGCGTTATGGGATAGCCAAAATAGGATTTAAGTCCCGCTGTAATCGCGCCTTCACAGAGAGCAATATTTCCTTTAATAAGTTTTTTCGTCATAGATCTTTATAAACCTCAATACAAACGTCAGGGCATACCATGTAACAAAAACCGCACCCTATACAAGCATTTTCTTTTTCCAAACTGGCCCAGTGATATCCGGCCTTATTAAATTGTTTTGAAAAAGATATACATTGTTTAGGGCAGGCTTTTATACATAAACTACAGCCTTTACATTTTTCTGAATTAATTTTAATTGTTGATATCATAATAAAATATTTTATGTTTTTTTTAAAGTGAAGGCAACTTTTATATTTGTAAGATACGTAAACTGCGACATTTATTTCATTTTTGCTGCAGAAATATCTTGTTATCCTTCTTTTGCTGTTGCTTTATTCTTTATTGCATATCCGCTTATTTATTAAAACTATGCTTTGTTCGTTTATTTCTGTATCCGTTTTAACCTGTTGGTAAACTTTATTCTAGATATTGGTGCCTAAAATTATATACTTGTTGTATATAGCGATGATTTGATAAAATTAATAGGAATTTTTATATCTGGATTTATTTTTATTGTTAAAGGATATTGTGTTAGAGATACATCCGTTTAAACCTTTTGTTCCAAAAGGAGCGTCAGCGCTTATTGTGGGGACTTTCCCACCTGTAGCGCAATATCGTGATTTTGAATTTTATTATCCCAATAACATGGGAAACAGATTTTGGATAATTATGGAATATGTTTTTAATCACAAGTTTCGGTATTGGAAAGGTGGTGCAGCCATAGAAGAGAGGAAAGCGTTATGTGAGAGAGAACATATAGCTATAACTGATATGATTGAGAAATGTATAAGGACTGAGGGCAATTCGTCTGATAAAAACTTAGATAAAATAGAATTTCGCAATGCTCATAAGTTGTTAAAAGACTGTTCTACTATACAAAAAGTTATACTTACAAGCAGAGCCGATGGAAATAGTGAGCAAATACATAAAAAGCATTTAAGTAGATCAAGAGACAATAGCGCGTTGGAATTATTAAACGAACACTTGAGAGAAAACGGAATTATTATCCGGAATTTGCATAAAAGAGAAAGCGGGCTAATTGAAGGTGAATTTAGATTAGTCGATAGGAAGATGAGAATATTCGTTCCCTATACTCCGGTTGCAAGGTGGTATAACAGTCAGAAAAGAAAGGTAAACGATATGTATAAAGACAGTTTTGATGCGTAAATGAAATATAAATTTTTAAAAACATTTATTTATAATCTAATTTAATTGTTTAATAAGCAAGATATATTGTTTTGTTCATAAAGTGGCATGACAACTTTTTATATACGACGGTAAATAGTGAGTAATAGTTGTATGCATTGCGATGCTGTTTTTAGATGATTGAGTAATGATATGTTGTCAGCATGGTGATCCGAATGAGGAATTATGGCTAGTAATAAGCAAATGGTGAATATCCTCAATTTTTGTAATATTTGGTTTTTAAACTATTCCAGTTTAATATAAACGAAATCAAGCGCTTTTTTGTGATTGAGTACTATGATAGCTCCTTCTTTTCTATTGTTTTTTGCTTCTATAAGTTCTTTTATTAGTTGTCTCATGTCAATTAAAGAATATGTGTTGACTTCTATTTTTGATACTCGGTAAATTTGATAGTTAGTTTTTGAAGTACGATTGTGTTCAATGCTTTTCTTGTTTCTATAGAATTGTTCGTTTATCTAAAGAGAATATATTTAAAAAAAAGGCCTGCACCTATAATAATTCTTCTCCAGAATGAGAAAATATCTTTTCTTTCTCATTGACAGTAAAAGAGAAAATGCCGTTTGTAAATTTGCAAAAGTATGTTAAAAAATATAAAATTATTGTGTGTAGTTAAAATTATCATAAGGGGAAATAAGAAATGAAAAAAGTGGTGTTATTTGTAGCATTAGCTACGGTGTTTGGTTTGTCATTTGTGGCTTGTAGTAGCAAAGCGGAAAATCCAGAAGATAGCCAGAACCAGTCTTCAAATGTTGATAATAATGGCGCTGATCAGTCGCAGTCTGCCGCCGGTGAAAATTCTGACACTGCAAATCAGTAGTAGGTGAAAATAAGGGCAATTAAAGTATGGGAGTAAAATTTCCGTGATTCTTGCGTAGATGGGAAATAGATGTATCAAAAGCAGCTGTAAAGTTATTTTCTCAGCTTTCCTATAAGAAGTAATATCTATTTATTTCTGACACAGTTATTTATCTTTTTCCTGCTTAACTTTTATAAGTGCTGTCTGCCAGATAACATTGTTCTTATCTCAAAAATAAAAAAGAGACTGTCTTTAAGCAGCAGTCTCTTTTTCATTATTATGCTCTGTAAACTTAAAAGGCAAAGGAAGTTCTTATTCCATAAACAAATATATTATTAGATGATTTTTCAGCGTTAGGATTTATAAAGTATTGAACAATCGGACTAATAGCAATATGATTGTTTAGTGCAAACTTATAATACAGTTCTATTTGCGTTAAAGCATCTTTATAAGAAATTTTCTCTGTTTTTAAGCCTTTAGAATTGTATATTTGTCCGACGGCCAGACTTACCACATCATTTGCTCTTGACCATATTGAACCTTTAATCTGAATGCCTGTATTCCACAACAATGAAATAATATTGTCACGAAGCTCATCTCCTGATTTTTTAATTCCGCTGTATCCAATGGCAAATACGCCGATTTCTTCGGTTATTGCTTCATCTATACTTATGCCGAAACCCCAAGTTCTAGATTTTTTATTAGGAATTTTATAATTGGAGTATCTTTTATCGTTATTTAACCATCCGTACAGTCTATAATTGCCGTTTTTGGAAGATTTGCAGGTAACTTGGAATATATTGAATCCATTTCTATCAAAGTCGCCAGTATTTTTCGTAAAATAGGCATAAGCAATATCAAAGCTGTCAGTTGCCGCATAATTCAGTGCTAACGCAATGGTTTGTAACGGAGCGTCAATTATTTCTTTGTAGGTTGCAAAAGAACCCGTCACAAACTCTGAGGTTTCGTCGTTTGCATAATTGTTGCCGGCAAAATGACTCCACAAGCTTAATTTTCCAAAATTTATGGTAAATTTATTGTCAAGTAAAGTTTGTTGATAGTATAGCTCGGAGATTTGCATAGGTATTATATCAGTTTCTTGGTGGGTTTTAGTATGATTTGGGTTTCTCCAATCATAAGTGCTTTTTTCTCCCGCAAAATGTGCTATGACTTTTCCATTATTTTCAAATTCTTTTATAAGTTTTAGATTGATTTTGTATGTTGCATGCTTTGCGATTTTTCTTATATTCTGCATAATAAACGTTCCGTTTGTTTCAACTTGAATTCCAAGCTGTTCAGCTGTACTGTCTGCTGCAAGTAATAAGGATATACTAGGGTTCATAAGCATAAACGCGCTTGCTACTAAATATATTATTACTTTGTTATTCATTATTTCCTCCTGTGGATTTTGCTCTCCGTAAAGTATCTCTCCGAAGGCTTTCTGACATTAAATCTACAAACTTAATTTTAGCATTTTTTTGCATAAATTTTGACAATTTACAATTCAAATTGTGAACTTGTAAGTAATCTAAGTTCTAAGTAGGTGAGGTATATGGCGGCAACATCAGCTAAATACCGCAAAGAATGAAGATATAAGTGTTTGCCTAGAAAAGGATACGCAGTCCATTAGAGCTGTGCAGTATCTAAAGAATTATAAGCAGCTTAGGCTTAGGTGTTGCAAATTATCGTAACCTGTGAACCTGTGAAAAACGGTATTGTAAAGCATAAAATTAGGTAGTAGCATATTATTTTTCATCGCTTATTATTCATTTCCTATATTTATTTTATCTTTTTACGTTGAATTATGAACTGTTTATCTTTTTTAATATTGCAAGAATTATCTGTTTATGTAAATGTTTCCTATATTGTGGTTAGTGCTGAGTTCTTGACACTAGTTATAATCTTTTATATGTCAAACCTACCGTGTTTCGCATTCAAACAAAAAATAAATACAACGCAGAAAGGCTCTTTCATTTTCTTGGAAGGGGAAAGTCTTTTTACTTTTAGATTTTAGTCTCTATACCGCTTTATTGATTTATATGATTTAACTGAATTATATCAAATTAAATTAATATGAGCCTAATTTCAAGAAATCTTTCCTGCTTTTATACGGTGGAGCTGACAAGAAATTAAGTAGGAAAGACATATATTATTTTTGCCGTCACTTCGTCGGAATAAGGTTTTCAGGCAACTAAAGAAAACAACGTCAATTTAGAACTGTTTTCATAGGAATAATGCGACTCTGCTATTGAACTGAAAGATGGAGAAGTCATATTAATATTGTTTGTCAAGTGATATAGGAACAAAAAAATATTAAGATTAAATTAATATTTGCAAATGTTTTTTTATGAATATATAGGTTTTTTGAGAAAGTATTATTGATGATAGGTTTTAATATTGTTATGTTTTGTCCAGAAATAAATGAAATGTTTGTGATGAATGTGGAGAAGATGTGAGCGGTTGTACGATAATAATGATTCTTTAATGTTTGCTGTAATTGAAAATGGATTTGCAGCCGAAAGAATCAAAAAATTAGATGATAAAAATGAATTAATTACGGATAATTCTCAATGTAAAAATGAAATTTGCAAAAAGATTGAAATATCAAGACCTGCCATTAAAATAGGATTGTTGACATTTAATAGTGTTATTTTATAGTATAATTAAAATTTAATAATTATGGTTTTACCTGAAACCGTTGATGTGGAAATAACGGTAATTGTGCAGTTACAGAGAGCGGGTGCAGCTGAGATTCCCGTACAACGCAGATTATCAAATGGACCACGGAGGGCGCGGTCAAAAGGATTACGGCTTATGACTGTTTAGCTGTAAAGTCCCCAGTATTCCGCGACGTATAGCAAGCGTTATTTGCGATGAGCGTGTCAGCGCTCTTAAAGGGTATGGGTTTGGCTTTCGTTTTCGCTATTCCCGTAAATCAAGGTGGCACCACGGACATTTTCAAACGTCCGTCCTTGACATGTATTTTTATGTCTTGGACAGGCGTTTTTTTATTTTATAGAGGGAGGAAAAATGATCAGACCTTCACTAGAAGAAGCGAAGAAGTTTTTTAAAGATTATACGATAGTTCCGGTGTGTAGGGAAATTTTTGCGGATATCAGGACATCTGTTGAAATCCTCAAAATTTTTATGGCGGAAAATAAAAAATGTTATCTACTTGAAAGCGTTGAAAGCTTTGCTTTTGGTGAGACTTGGGGAAGGTATTCTTTTCTCGGTTGCGATCCTAAGCTTACCGTCAGATGCAACGATAATAAAGTTTTTATAAATGATGGCGAGGAAAAGGAAGTAATCACAGATGATCCGGTAAAGATAGTGAGAGGTATTATTTCGGAGTATAAGAGTCCTAAAATAGAATATATGCCTCCGTTTACAGGAGGTTTAACAGGATATTTTTCTTATGATTTTGTTAAGTACAGTGAAAAATCTTTGAATCTTTCAAATTCAAATGACGAAAATTTTGATGACTTTTATCTTATGCTTTTTGATACGATTATAGCTTTTGACCATTTGAAGCAAAAAATTTTTATTATAGTAAACGTTCCCGTTGTGGATTTTGAGAAGAATTTTATAAAAGCGGAAATGAAACTCAAGGAAATAGAAGAGCTTATAAGAAACGGCGTCACAAAGGAAGAACAGAAATCGGAACTTAAATCAGACTTTAAAATGCTACATGATAAAAAAGAATTTATGAATATGATTGGAAAAATAAAAGAACATATACACGAGGGCGATATTTTTCAGGCTGTGATATCAAACAGGTCTGAAGCGGATTTCAGCGGCAATCTTATACAGTCATACAGGGTTTTGAGAACTACAAATCCGTCGCCGTATATGTTTTATTTCAATTTTGGTGATGTTGAAATTGCCGGCGCTTCGCCTGAGACGCTTGTTACTTTAAAAAATAATAAAATCATAAATTATGCTCTAGCGGGAACATGCAGACGGGGAGCCAATGCCGCCGAAGATGAACTTCTTATCTCGCAGCTTTTGAGCGATGAAAAAGAACTTTCGGAACACAATATGCTTGTGGATTTAGGGAGAAATGATTTAGGCAAAGTCAGCAAGTTTGGTTCCGTAGGAGTGACGGAGTATATGAAAATTTTAAAATTTTCACATGTAAGCCATATAGCGTCGGTAATAAGTTCGACAATAGAAGACAGCTATGATCATCTCGATGCTTTGTCGGCTGTTCTTCCTGCGGGTACTTTATCCGGCGCTCCCAAAAAAAGAGCCTGTGAAATTATAAATGATTTGGAAAAACATAAGCGCGGGACATACGGCGGCGCAATAGGATATATAGACTTCACGGGAAATATGGATATGTGCATTGCAATAAGAATGGCAAAGCTGCAGAACGGAAAAGTTTATGTTCAGTCCGGTGCGGGTGTTGTTGCGGACAGCGATCCAGAAAAAGAGTATAACGAATGCAGTCAAAAAGCGCGGGCGGTCATCAATGCACTGCAAATTGCTCAAGAGGAGAAAATATGATTTTAATTATAGACAATTACGACAGTTTTTCTTATAACCTTTATCAGTACGTCGGGACTATAAATAAAGATGTGAAAGTTATAAAAAATGATGAAATGACAGTCGAGGAAATAGAAAAATTAAATTTGTCGCATTTGATTATTTCGCCGGGTCCAGGAAGACCGGATGCTGCGGGAGTATGCGAAGAAGCGATAAAGTATTTTAAAGGAAGAATGCCGATACTGGGAGTTTGTCTGGGACATCAGGCAATATGCGAGGTGTTTGGCGCAAAGATTACGTATGCAAAAACCTTAATGCACGGCAAAACAAGCGACATACATATTGCTAACGGCAGTCCTGTTTTTAAAGGACTTTCTCCGGTTCTCAAAGCTGCAAGGTATCATTCCCTTATTGCGGACAGGTCAACTCTTCCCGATGAATTGCTTGTAATAGCCGAAGATGAAGAATCGCAGGTAATGGGCGTAAAATACCAAGATTGCAATCTTTACGGACTGCAGTTTCATCCGGAATCTGTGCTTACAAAAAGCGGAATGACGATAATTGAAAATTTTCTCAATTTGACGGAGGTAAAATGATACAAGAAGCTATTTATGAAATTGTAAACAGGCATAATCTTACAATAGATAAAACAAAAGAAGTGATGAATCGAATAATGGATGGCGGAGCTACTGACGCGCAAATCGCTTCTTTTCTTACATCTCTTAGACTTAAGGGAGAAACAATTGAGGAAATAACGGCTTGCGCAATGGTTATGAGGGAAAAATGCCAGAAATTAAATCCTGGGTTTGACGTGCTTGATATTGTGGGGACGGGCGGAGATGAACTTGCGACATTTAATATTTCGACAGTGTCGTCGTTTGTCATTGCAGCGGCGGGCGTACCGGTTGCAAAGCACGGAAACAGGAGCGTATCTAGCAAATGCGGAAGCGCTGATTTGCTTGAAACTTTAGGAGTAAATATAATGCTTACTCCGAAGCAATGTGAAGCGGTGTTAAGGAAAATTGGAATGTGCTTTTTAATGGCGCAGACATTTCACTCGTCTATGAAATATGTAGCTAAAGTGAGAAAAGAACTCGGCATAAGGACAATATTTAATATTTTAGGACCTCTTGCAAACCCGGCGAAGGCAAACTATGAACTTATCGGGGTTTATGATGAAAATCTTGTGGAACCTATAGCAAACGTGCTTGCAAATCTTGGCGTGAAAAGAGCGATGGTGGTACATGGGCATGACGGGCTTGACGAAGTAACGTTATCCGATACTACAACGATTTGCGAAGTGAATAATGGTAGATTAAACAGTTTTTTTATTACGCCGGAGCAGTTCGGATTGAAGAGATGCAAGTTGTCTGAACTCATCGGCGGAACACCTCAAGAAAACAAAGAAATAGCGTTAGATATTTTGAATGGCAAGCAGGGAGCGAAAAGGGATACTGTCGTTTTAAATTCCGCTGTGTGTTTATATATGTTTTATGATAACATGACGTTTAAACAGTGTTTAAAAATGGCACAGGAAATGATTGATAGTAAGAAGGCGTTAAATAAACTTAATGAATTTATAAAAATATCGCGTGAAGTTCAAGAGATAAGCAACTGAAGCCTGAAAGCTTCAAGCTTGCGAGAGAATGTTGGGAAATGAGAGAAACTGAAGGGAGTTTGTCGTTTTCTTGTTCCTCAAAGATTGTTTGAATGAGGGATTTATATTTGTAAATCCGATTGCATGAGGTATAAAGATGATATTGGATGAAATTGTTGCGGCAACAGAAATAAGAGTTGAAAAAGCGAAGTTTCAAAAATCTTTTGAAACGATAAAAAAAGAAGCCTTAAATAAAAAAGAGAAATTTGTTTCTTTTGAAGAAGCGTTGTCAAAAGTGGGAATGAGTTTTATCTGCGAAGTTAAAAAAGCTTCGCCGTCAAAAGGATTGATATCAACCGATTTTAAATATAAAGAAATTGCTTTGGAATATGAAAAATCTGGAGCTGACGCTGTTTCTGTTCTTACCGAACCGGACTTTTTTCTTGGCAGCACAAGGTATTTACAAGAGATAAAGAGTATTGTAAAAATCCCGGTTCTACGCAAAGATTTTATAATAGATTCCTATCAGATATACGAATCAAGGGTCATTGGTGCGGATGCTGTTCTTTTGATATGTTCTATTTTATCGTACGATGTTTTAAAAGAATTTGCGGAGACGGCGCAAGGACTTGGCATGTCCTGTCTTGTTGAAGCTCACGATGAAAAAGAAATTGAGATGGCATTAAAAATCGGCGCTAGAATAATAGGCGTTAATAACCGGAATCTTAAAACTTTTGAGGTTGATTTTAATAACGGCATGAAACTTCGCAGTCTTGTATCGGATGATAAAATTTTTGTTTCGGAAAGCGGGATTAAAACGAAAGAACATATAAGCATTCTCAAAGCGAATAATGTCAATGCGGTTTTGATAGGCGAAGAACTTATGAGAAGCGGCAGTATTGCGGAACACCTTAGAGAATTAAAAAGCTAGAAGATTGCTGTCATTCGCATAAGTCGAGTGTATACGTGTGTTATTTGTCATTTGTTGGAAAGCTGCCGTCTTTTTGCGGTTTTTGCAGTATTCTTGTCTGCTCGCGTTGTTGCGGGACAAGAAGAAACCATCAAACGATCTGCAGCGATAAAAATCAGTAGGAAAAGAGTGATAATGCCGAAAATAAAAATATGCGGACTTAAGAGAAAAGAAGATATAGGTTTTGTAAACATTGCAAAGCCGGATTTTGTCGGTTTTGTTTTTGCAGGCGTAAAGAGAAAAATAGATTTTAGCGTTGCTGCAAAATTTAGATATCTGCTTGACGATAAAATTCGATCAGTCGGTGTTTTCGTAAACGATAAGATTGACAACATTGTCGATTTGTGTGAGGATAAAACTATAAATTTAGTACAGCTCCATGGCGATGAAGATGAATCTTATATAAGCGAGTTGAAAGAGAAAATAGAAAACCCGATTATAAAAGCTGTGAGGGTAAAAGATAAAATTCATGATGCTGAAACAAAAGCAGATTTTGTGCTTTTTGATGCGTACAGCGGTTCCGAATACGGCGGCGGCGGAAAAGTTTTTGATTGGAGTTTGCTTGAGGGCTGCGAAAAACCGTTTTTTCTTGCAGGCGGATTGGATAGGGATAATATTGTAAAAGCGGTAAAGAAATTAAATCCTTATTGTGTTGATTTGAGCAGCGGCGTTGAAACGGACGGGATAAAGGATCTAAACAAAATTGTTGAGACGGTAAATATTGTAAGAAGTTTATAAAGACTGGAACGGATAAAGTGAAGTAAACGACAGAATTCTTTGTCTGTCGGTATGATAGAAACAGTAGTGTTGCGGGCGGAAGCATACGGATTTTTATAGTTTGTAGAAAAAGATTCTTCAAGTCTTTGTCTTTCGGAATGGCAACCATACAGGAAGGAGATAAACAATGTCAGAGTTAAAAGGGAAATTTGGAATACATGGCGGGCAATATATTCCGGAAACGCTTATGAATGCCGTAAATGAGCTTGAAATGGCTTATAATCTTTTAAAAAATGACGGGCAATTTAATAAAGAGCTTGCTTTTCTGCTTAACGAATATGCAGGAAGACCGTCGGAATTGTATTATGCTGAGAATGTCACTAAAAAACTTGGCGGAGCAAAAATATATCTGAAAAGAGAAGATTTGAATCATACCGGCTCGCACAAAATAAACAATGTTTTGGGACAGGTTTTGCTTGCGAAAAAAATGGGCAAAAAAAGAATTATAGCGGAAACAGGAGCAGGGCAGCATGGTGTTGCGACAGCGACTGCCGCTACGCTGCTCGGTATGGAATGCGAAATTTTTATGGGCGAAGAGGATACCGAAAGGCAGGCTTTAAATGTTTTCAGAATGCAGTTGCTTGGCGCGAAAGTCAATTCTGTAAAGAGCGGTACAAAAACTTTAAAAGATGCTGTGAGTGAAGCTATGAGAGAGTGGAGCAGAAGAGTTGATGACACGTTTTATGTTTTAGGCTCGGTGATGGGACCACATCCGTATCCGCAGATTGTGAGAGATTTTCAAAGCGTTATAAGCAAAGAGATAAAAGAACAGTTGATGGAAAAAGAGTCTGTGCTTCCGTCTACAGTTATTGCCTGCGTTGGAGGCGGCTCGAATTCGATAGGTGCTTTTTATAATTTTATAGGTGATAAAGAAGTTGAACTTATAGGTTGTGAAGCTGCGGGTAAAGGCATTGATACTTTTGAAACTGCGGCTACTATTGCAAAAGGAAGACTCGGAATATTTCACGGAATGAAATCGTATTTTTGCCAGACAGAAAACGGACAAATCGCTCCTGTATATTCAATTTCTGCCGGACTTGATTATCCGGGTATAGGTCCGGAACATGCGTATCTACACGATATAAAAAGAGCGCAATATGTTCCCGTTACTGATGATGAAGCTGTCGGAGCGTTTGAGTTTTTGTCAAGAACCGAAGGGATTATTCCCGCTATAGAATCTGCGCATGCAGTGCATTATGCAATGAAAATTGCTCCTGAAATGAAAAAAGATGCGATAATAGTCGTCTGTATTTCGGGCAGGGGCGATAAAGATGTTGCAATGATTGCAAAATACAAGGGGGTAAATATTAATGAATAATATTCGTTCTTCCTCTGTTTTCTCGCCTTTTGACGGCGAGAAAAAGTCGGGGAATATCACAGAAATATTTAAAAATAAAAAAGTTCTGATAACGTATCTTACGGCTGGAGATCCGTCTCTTGATAAAACCGAAAACTACATTCTGGCAATGGCTGAAAATGGAGCTGATTTAATAGAAATAGGCATACCTTTTTCAGATCCTGTTGCGGAAGGAAAGACAATACAAGATGCTATGACGAGAGCGCTATCGAAAAAAATAGATTTAGATGATATTTTTAATGCGGTTGTAAACGTCAGAAAAAAGTCAAATGTTCCGCTTGTATTTATGACATATTTGAACCCTTTATTCTCTTACGGATATGAAAAGTTTTTTAAAAAGTGCGCCGATACGGGAATAAAAGGCGTAATTGTTCCCGACATGCCTTTTGAAGAGCAAGATGAGATTAAAGCTTTTACCGATAAATTCGGCATAGTAATTATTACGCTTATAGCGCCTACGTCTAAAGAGAGAATAAATACTTTGGCAAGACAAGCCGAAGGTTTTGTATATCTTGTTTCGTCGCTCGGCGTTACTGGAGTGAGAAGTAGGATAACTACAAATATTGGCAATATAGTCTCGGAAATAAAGAAATTGACGGATACTCCTGTTGCCGTAGGATTTGGAATTTCTACTGCCGAGCAGGCAAAGGAGATGGCAAAAGATGCCGACGGTGTAATAATCGGAAGTGCTGTTGTCAAAATAATTGCAGAATATAAAGAAAACGCTGCCACCAAACTTGCGGAATATGTTTCAGAAATCAAGAAAATTATACAGAACTGAGATAGAGCGTGCTGGAAAAATGTTTTTATCCGACTTTGCATAGCTTGAAAGAGAAGAGAGATGTCTTCCTGCCAAGAGATTATGATAGCTCTCGCCGCAGATTTTTTTCTTTTGATAGGAGGAAAAAATGAAAGTCGTCGTTTTAGGAAAAGATAAAAATATGCTTGACGTAACAAAAAAGTGTTTCAACCGATAAGCTTGGATTATTCAGTCGTCGTGTTATTCTTTTAAAAACGAGTGTGCTATTGATGTAACAGGCAGAAATAAGACTTTTACAGTTTGCCGTCAATATCTTTTTCATATATTTTTTATAATTTTTGTAATCAATGATAAAAGCAGGATTCTTATTTTTGCAGAAACGACAGCCTGCTTCTTCATTATTTAATTCCTTTCGAACGTCTAGTAGTAGAGTCGGGCAGTTTTTTACTTTTTCTGTTTATGTTTTTTTTGACTTGCTTAAGATGATAATTGTTGTTGTCACTCTGTCGGTAGGTGGAACAAAAAATGCGGTCGTTATAAACGGCGACGTTCGGATTGTGACAGTTATGCTGCAGTCAGCACATTTGCTCGCTTCTGTTTACGATAACTTCTCTATCTTCCTAGATAATCTGTGAGATAGTTTTTGAGATTTTCATTATTGTCTTTTGTTGTTAATTTTGATTTTTTTCTTGCGATTTGTATTTGTCTTTCCGGTTTGGCGGTTTTTGCTGTCGCTTCTATTATATTTCCTTTTTTCCAGTGTATTGTGTAAATTATAGTAGTAACGCCAGGTTGCGGTTGTATCGCTGTCGTAAAAGACTCCGATCTGTCTGTTTTTGTAGGTTTCCGGTTTTTCTTGGGATTCAAATAACTTTACTTTTGTCTCAATCCCAGTAGTTTTAAAGTATAAATAGCACCTATCTTTTTTGGTATGTGCATAATGGAGATACTTTTTTTAGTTTCCTTGCGTATACGGCGAAATATTACCTCTATTGATTTCTATTTTGATTTTGCTCGTTCAACAGGATTGCATATCGCATTATCTTTATAAATTGCTTCTTCCTTAAGCCTTTTTTATATAATTTATATTGTAGACTACTGAGACTGAGTTAGGTTCTTAAGCCGCTCATTTTTCTTACGAAACTTAATATTTTCTTCATTTTATCAAGAGATTTAATAAGTGTTGATAGAAAATCGGAGTTGGGAGATTATTATTTTCACTTTAATTTTATCTAAAGCTCTTTACAATAAAGAAGTTTTTCCGACTTTTTTAAACACTGGTCGACAAACGACATGGCTTATTCTCTCTATCGCTTTTTTTATTTATTTGATCATTTTTTTGACTTCTTTATGAAAATGCTTATAATCTCATCTTTCTGGACATATTTTAATTTTCAATAGCAAAATAGGAATAAGGGAATGATAGAGGGTAATTTTTACCCCGTATTTTAGCAATCTTTTGTCGTAGGTCTTTTGTCCCCCTCATATTAAAAATTTTATTTTGCTGACTAATAATCAGTCTTTTCTCTTTGTCTTTTAGTAAATGTTTAATAAACTTAGCTTTAAGGTCGTTGTTGATAAAAATAATGGCATTGTTAATTATCTCTTCATTTTCCTCAAGAATATTATTATCATTATTCATATCAACCTGCTTGTTGTTTTGATTGGTAATTTGATTCAATTCTTTTTTTATTTCTTCGATATCTTTATCAATTTGTTGAAGTCCTTGATTGGTTGCAAGTTTTTTGATGTCGATGATCCGGCGGAGAGTTTGGATAGTACCATAGAGGTTTTTGACAATCTTTTTTTGAAGGGAGACAAAATCCTGCTTGGGAGTCTGTGATTCTTTACTGAGTTCGTAATGCTCGTTAATTTGTTTCGCATTTTGGGCTACGTGGGTTGCGTCTCTTTTAAATAATGTTATGATGTCGTGATCATATTTCAGATAATAGCTGCTAATAACAATGATAGCAATGGCAGCAGTGATAATATAGTAGTGTTCCTTTAGCTTTCGCAAAGCAGATGAAAAACTGGAAATAATACCGGAAAAGGCATCTTGAGGAGAAACTGATAACACGGGTATTATCGTATTAGGGGCTATTTTATCCGAAAGAGTATTGTTGTTGGTATTTATAATTCTCTTATCGCATCCAGTGAAGTACGACGCCATAAAGCAGAATGTTAAATAACAATAAAATATTTTTTTCATTTTAGTCTCCTTTTTGGTGGCAGCTCTTAGTGTGTATTCAATTTCTAAGATGACTGTGCCATAGGAACCCTCTGCCCTGTCCACAGTTGTCCGTTTTAATAATGCTTTCTGTCGTTATCTCTCTGAGCGTCGATACTTTATTTTTCTTGCAGGAAATGTAGAAGGCAAAAGCGTAATATATTGCGATGAGGCAACATAAAATTTTTTCAATTTTTTTATTAAATCGTTAAATCAATAAATGGTATTGTTATTGTTTGCTAGTATTTTGCGGTGAATCTCCTCGTTAAAAATTATAGTTTTAATTTTCGGCATTTTTGTTGCTTATCTTATCATCTTTCTGTTTATTTTCACCTGTCGTATGTTTTATTTGGTTTTGCAGATAGCTTAGTTTGCTTTCTACGATGCCAATGTTAGTACTTTTTGTTTTCTTATTGTATCCAGCAAGGCAGGATAAACCGCAGCAAAAGATAATAGAAACGGAAATTAGTTTTTTTCATTAACAAAAATATTATCTATATTCATATTTATCTCGTCATTTTTCTATTCAACTTTAACTGTCGTATTTTCATTTTTTGTTTTTATGGTAGGATATATCTTTACGGTTCTTTTGATTTTTGATTTCGACTTTCTGCTGGGGTATTTGTATATCTAACTGATTAATTATCTTATTGCTGTAATCAAGGTTGCAGCTTATGCATTTGGTTTGTGTGTTCTCTTGTTCTCTGTCAATTTGCATTTCAACCGATTGTTTTCAAATTGCAATGTATAAATATTGTCTTTTTGATTTTTAATTCTTTCGGTTTTTTTGTATTTATTTCTGCAATTTTACTGTGCCGGCCTTAATCGGTATTTATATGCCTATTATTATGCCTAGTGAGTGTTGCTGCCCTTGTTGTTGCGTATGCTTTACAGTTTTTATTATCAGTGGTGGGTACTGCGGTGGGAGTAATGCTATTTTTTAAAATCCTCTTATCACGCTTTGTAAAGTGCAATACTGTAAAACAGAGTTAAATAACAACAAAATATTTTTTTTATTTCAATCTTTTTTATAACCCCAAAAAACCGTAAGGTTACCCATACCGCAAATACTGTATCTAACGGCTTAAGTGCTATTTCTGTTATTTTCCTGCTGGTACATATTTAGATGAAAGAGTATCACCAAATAGATTGTAAGATGTATCTTTAATATTACTTATTATTATATCATAAGTGGTATTATATTATTACATTCTGCTTGTCGTCGGCAACTGCGGTGATAAATGATAAGACAAACGAGTATTAGTTTTTTTATTTCAATCTCTATTTTTATGTTGAGTGTCATTATTTTGATTGTGTGCGTTTGTGACTGTCTGCGGCAGTTTATCTGCGTCCATTTTCGGCGTTTTTTTAATATAAAAGTAGTAATCAAGCTGCCTGTTGTCGTTTATAAAACGATTCATATCCGGATTAAATTTTATCTAGCGATTTCAACAGTTGCATTTCCGCTAAATCTTTTCTGTATGCCAATGCCGTCCTTAGATGAAAGTTTGCATAACCGAGAAAACATCTCCTTTAGTTTTTTTCTATGCAATTACTATCAAAATCGTATCTATTACGACTGTTTTATTTGAAAATTTATTTTTAATATTTGAAAAATAGACGAATATTTGCTGGATTAGGATTTATCGCCTGTCTTGCGGTTTTGTTTTTTTACTGCATGTGCTGTAACATAGCGGCGGATGATATTTTTATTGTTGATTTTTGTTTCAACTATACAATGTCACTATCTAAAATAAGTGCTCGAATCGCCTGAAAAATTCTTAATGTTTTTAATCTTGGGCGGAGTTTAAATAACGATGGAAAAACAAAAAGTTTTTCCGTCGGCAGATGACGAATAATTGTTTGAAAACACAACAATATCTTTGCCTTAACAGAAAGTCGTCATTGCGGTTTTGATGTTCAATAGTCTTGCGTCTGCCGCTTCGTCGTAAGGAGAAATAATAAAGGATAATTGTAATTATCTGCGCGATTCTATTGATATTAATCCATCTGTCGGGGGAAATATTTTACGTTGATTTATAGTGCGTATTTATGATAGAATTTAATTCATTAAATAAACTTGATTCATTAGATAAACTTGTGTGCAGGAGAGACGTTATGGCAAAAAAAGATTTGTTGTCAATTTACGATTTATCGGCAAAAGAAATAAAAGCGTTATTAAGTAAATCATTTGAATTTAAAAGCAAGAAAAAAAGTCTTGATGTTTTTAAGGGTAAAATATTGGGATTGATATTTGAAAAGCCTTCGACGAGAACAATGGTTTCATTTACAACGGCGATGCTGCAGCTTGGCGGAACACCTGTTTTTCTTAATACGGAAAATCTTCAGCGAAAAAGAGGCGAATCTGTACACGATACTGCGGCAGTTTTGTCGCGTTATTTAAACGGTATTATGGTAAGGGCTTTTAAACACTCCGATGTTGAAGAATTTGCGAAATATTCTACAATTCCCGTTATAAACGGTCTTACGGATTACGAACATCCTTGCCAGATATTGGCAGATATCATGACGATTATGGAATTTCATAAGGCAAAAACAATTGGAGCTTTAAAAAAAATTAAAATTGTTTTTACGGGTGACAGCAACAATATCGCAAACTCGTTGCTTGCCATATCTGCCGTTTTAGGTCTCGATTTTACGCTTATATCTCCTAAAGAATATTTGCCTAAAAAAGAGATATTGAATAAAGCTTTGGGATATACTTCGTCGACTGGTGCGACGATTAAAATTACAAGCGATGTCGGCGAAGCAAAAAATGCCGATGTAATATATACTGATGTATGGACGTCAATGGGATTTGAAGCTGAAGAGAGAAAAAGGAAAAAAGCTTTTAGTCCTTATCAGGTAAACGGTGAGCTGCTTAAAAAAGCTTCTTCAAAATGTATTGTTCTCCATTGTCTTCCCGCGATAAGAGGCGAAGAAATTACCGAAGAAATTATGGATAAGTATGAAGACTCGATATTCACACAGGCAGAGAACAGACTTTATGTGCAAAAAGCCATTTTGTTACACTTTCTTGGTACGGCTGGTTAATCATCATGCCATGTGCGTAAATGAAAAAAATTATACTTGATATAGATAATGCGGACTGAAATCAAAATTCGTTTTGATGTGGTCTCAAAATTAGTTTGAAGAAAGGTGTCCAATAGGCAACTAAAACGAATATATGGCTTTTATTTATTAGTCAGCTATTCTTGGTGATCTTGACAAAAAAACTTATCCCTTTTCTTCTGGAATAAAAATGAAAAGGATAGTATCTCTGCTTTTGGCAATAGCGTTAGTTTGCTGGTTGTGAAAAATCTGCAGAAGTTGTAAGTTTGGCAAAATATTCGACTGGTTCAGACATGGGAAAGAATGTTAATAATCGTCTTATCATTGAACACAAAGAAAAATACTTGTAGCAATATTATGACTGTTAGGTGGATGGATCGATATTGTTTACTGCTTTAACTTTTTATAATGGAAGAGGCAATAAGTATTTTAACTTTAGTGACAATTTGTTTAGGATTTGAAAATGCGCGGTATTGCGATGTTTCTGTATGCTAAAATGTTGTTGCTATCTTTAAATTTTGTCGAATTTTGCAGATTGTTTTCAATCCTTCATCAATGTAATCGCGATGCCGTAAAATTATAGCATTTAAGGTAAAACTTAAACTATTTCCGACTCAAATTCATTTAAATCTTCATCGAAGAGTTGTTGATTGCTTATCATTTGTTGAAAAATCCGTGTAGATTGACTTAAAAAAATTTATAGCTATTTTGGCGGCGTTTGCCTTGACAAAATTCTTAGGATGTTTTTAGAGTTGAAAATATAGCCCAGAAAAATCCTGCAAAAGAAGTTCCTATAAAAGCAACGATTGTTACAATAAAGATTATACGAGTATGTTTCCTTAAGAAATTCATCATTCCTTTTCTGCTCCGTCATTTATTTCTTTTGTTGTCATTGAAGATTTATCGTCGAGATACGTTCTCATATCTGCAGTTAGTATTTTTTTGTCTTTATATTTCTGAGAACTTTGACTTTCGGCATTATTTCTATACAATCAAAGTCGTTTATATTTCTTTTTAGCTTAACGTCTCGTTTATCAGAGGCGATTTTTATGTTTATGCCGTAGGTTATTTCAGTTGTCTACTTCTTCGGAAACTGTAGGGCATTAATGCTTCCCGAACTTAATCGAACGAGTTGTTAAAGCGGTCTGTGAAATCATAATATATATATAAGTAGAGATAAAATGCTTATTTTAAAAGAGTCTGTTTTGCAGTACGGAGTAAAACACTATGGTAATTCTTTCCTTTAACTGCATGGTTTTATGAATAATTTTTATAAAATAATGCTATCATATATAAGAAATTTATGTCAATATGTTTTTTGACATTGAAACTTTTTTTATAATTTTATCTCGTAATCTGCCGGTATATACAATATACTTGCGTCTGATCTGAAGCACATACAGTGGTGGACGACTAAACGGAAGTATTTCCGCTTTATCCGAGCGGGACAAAATACTGTTTCTTCCTTTTTCCTCCTGCAAGACATTCTGAATTCTCCGAAGAATTATAAGCGGTATAGGCGTATCCGTATATATCAATGGCACTGTGCCGACGTAGCTCAGTTGGTAGAGCAGCGGTTTTGTAAACCGCAGGTCGTAGGTTCAAATCCTATCGTCGGCTACGGACAAGAAAATCGGCATTTATCTCCCAGTTGTATTAGTCGTGTGAAAAAATATCTGTTCCGAGCAAATCCATTTTAACAGTCCTGTATATTTTAAAAATATAGCATATTATTTAAAGTTTCATTAAAATTTGACGTGCGATATACCTAATGGGAAAAAAGATACTTTCATCAAACAGAAAAGCTTACTACAACTATGAAATTCTTGAAAAGTTGGAAGTAGGAATTGTATTGTCGGGATATGAAGTAAAATCCGCGAGACGGTCTAATATAAGTCTTGTCGATAGTGTTGTGTGGTTTTCTAACGGCGAAGCTTTTTCCGAAAAGATGTTTATCGCTCCTTATGAATTGATGTCCACTCATATTGCAGACTATGACGTTAAAAGAAAACGAAAACTTTTAATGCATAAGTCGGAAATTGACAGACTGAGCGCAAAAGTTAAAGAAAAAGGACTTACCGTTGTCCCTTTGGAAGTTTATGTCGGCAATAGAGGCAAAATTAAACTTCTTATAGGTCTTGCAAAGGGTAAAAAGTCGTACGATAAAAAAGAAGCCATAAAGAAAAAAGATATTGAAAGAGAAATGACAAGAGAATATTAATAGCGTATGACACTACTAGACCGCAAAATTAGGCATATGAACAAATCTCAAATAATTTCAGTACAGGCGTCCGCAGGATCAGGCAAAACTTATAATCTTGCAAAAAGATATCTTTATCTTTTGCTTGACTCTGGCAGTCATACCAGTATAAAAAATGTAATAGCCGTGACTTTTACAAATAAAGCGGCTGTGGAGATGAAGTACAGGGTTATGAGTTATCTTAAAAAAGCGGCATTGTCTTTAGATACCGGCAATTTTTTTGATGATTTGAAACTTTCTAAAAATGAAATAGCCGATAAAAGCTCCGTCGTTTTGAGAGAAATTCTTGAATCTTACGATAATTTTAACATAAGCACCATAGATAGTTTTAAAAACCACATCTTAAAGTCTTGTGCTATAAGCGTTGATCTTTCTCCGAATTTTACCGTAGAACGGGATTATTCGGGTAATCTTTTGTTTTCTTTGGAAATCTTTTTGCAAAAAGTCCAGATCTCAGAAAACTTGAGGAGTATTGTATTACAGTATCTGTCGCAGTATTTGATGAGAGATACAGGTTGGTTTCCTAAAAATAATATCTATAGCGAAATTGAAAAGGTGTTTAAAGCATCGGGAAATACCGGGAAAGATGTTATGTCAGACGAAGAAATATCTTTTAGAGATGAAATTGATTCGAGAGCCGCTGTGATTATAGAAAAAATTGAAGAATTTGCAAAATTTCTTCCGAATATTGAAGCAAAAAAATGTTATTCAACCGCTGTTGAAAAAGTTTTGAAGTCCGGTAGAAAAATATTTTTTTCAATGGATATTCCTGCTAGGTTTGCATGCGAAACCGTCGAGTACAAAAAAGGCGCAAAAATTGACGCTCGCTCCGATGAACTTTGGAGCGAAATAAACAAAGAAATTAGATCCTTATGTGATTTTTATATGGAAAACTATTACGGTATTTACTCTTATATATATTCAAAAGTAGCGCTTGAGTTTGATGGGCAGTCAAAAAAAGACGGTGTTGTATTTTTAAATGAAATAAATAAAAAAACAGTCGGTTTGTTTGAAAAGAATAACACTATGCCGGAGGTATATTGCAGGTTGTCAGAAAAATATAAGCATTTTTTAATTGACGAATTTCAGGATACTAGTCTTGTACAGTGGCTGGGGATTAAAAGGTTTTTGGAAGAAAGTCTTGCTGAAGGGGGAACGTTTTTTTATGTTGGCGACGTAAAGCAGGCGATTTATGCTTTTAGAGGCGGAAACTCTGAGATTTTTGATACGGTGTCAAAAGAATTTCCTTCGGCGGATGTCGATAAAAGATATCTTAAACAGAATTTTAGAAGCGGTAGGACTGTTGTAAATTTTAACAATAATATATTTTCAAAAGAAAATATCGAGAGGTTTTTAAACGAATTTTACAAAGAAAAAGACATTGAGTGCAATTTTTCAAAGTTTATTGAAACTTACTCTTTCCCTAAACAGGAAACGACTGAGGAACATAATTACGGTTATGTTGAAATAGATTTAATAGATAAAACCTGTAAAGATGTTGAAGAAGAAATAAAACAAAGATTTATAAATTGCATTTTTCAAATATCAAAAAGGTTCAAATTCGGAGATATAGCTGTTTTATGCAGAACGAACGACGAAATACTTACCATAAGTTCGTGGCTTTTGGAAAAAGGACTTGGCGTAGAATCGTCACAAACTCTGAATATAAGAAATAATAGCGTTGTAAAACAGATTGTATCGCTGCTTATATTTATTGATTCTCCCATAAATGCGCTGTCTTTTTCCTCTTTTGTTATTGGAGATGTTTTCGGTAAAGCTGCAGGTGTTGAAAGCAATGAGCTTGAAAAGTTTATTTTTATTTATAACAAAGGGAATAAAAACGGAACTTTTTATAAAACTTTTAGAGAGGTATATAAAAGTCTTTGGAATGAATATTTCGAGGATTTTTTTGTGAAAGCGGGTTTTGTGCCTGTTTATGAATTAATCCTTGCAGTGCTTGAAAAATTTAAAATTGCGGATAATTTTCCAGATAGCAAAGCGTTTATAATGTGCTTTTTGGAGCTTATAAAAGATTTTGAAACGCAGGATTCGGGACTGAAAAACTTTTTAGAATATTTTAATAATTTAAAAAACAATGAAGAGTCTTTATATATAAAAAGTGTTTTTAGAGACAGTATAAAAGTTATGACGGTGCATAAGACTAAAGGACTTCAATTTCCCGCAGTGGTAGTTCCTTTCCTCAAACTCTCAGAAAAGACTGTGGGAAAACCTTATTTTGACGATTCAGGCGAGAAAATAAAATTGTTAAGCATATCGGAAAACCTTGCGAAGTTTTCGCAAAAAGCTAAAAAAATATACGACATGGAAAAAATGAATTCGTTATTGTCTGAACTTAATACGGCGTATGTTTCAATGACAAGAGCTGAATATGAATTTTATGCTATAGTTCCGCCGAAATCCGGTGCTTCAAATAATGCGATTTTGCTGTTGTTGGGAAATAATAATCTTATTTCCGGCACTAAACGGACATACAGTTTCACCGAAACCAAGAAAGATGATGTTATTTCAGACGCTTTTATCGGTGGTTATAAAGATATGCAAAAATATTTAGAAAGAGCAGATAGAACGTTGCCTGATATAAAAGAAGCGGAAAAAAAAGGTTCGATTATACATTATGCTTTGTCAAAGATAACGTCATTAAAAAATAAAAATATAAGTGATGCCATTGATGATGCGCTTAAGATTACAAAAAGAAAATTTTTCTTTGAAGATGTTGAATTTTGTAGGGAAAAGCTTAGCAAAATGTTTGTATCGGAAGAAATTTTAAATCTATTCGCGTATGACGAAAACAATATTTATAATGAAAAAGAAATTGTGGATACTGCGGGTAAAACTTTTAGGATTGATAAATTGATAGTACGTGATGATGAAGTTATGATAGTAGATTTTAAAAGCTCAAATTCTAGGAAAGAAAAAAATGAAGAACAGCTGAGGCGTTATGTATCTCTTGTTTCCGAAATTTATCCCAATAAAAAAATATCGGCTTATATTGCGGATATTGAAAATGCAAAATGTCTGCCGGTACAATAAACAAATGCTGTCCCGCCGGACATGATTTCAATGTTTGCCGTTATTCTTAAAAGGCAGGACTTTCTTGAAAATATGCTTTGCCCGTTATCCGCTGTCGTGCCATGCTTTGAAAACAAGTATTAATCCGACAGTTGTAGGCATTAGCGTTGGTTGTTCAATTTGTCATTAAAATATATCGTAAGGGATATAAAATGTTGGGTAGGATAATAAATATAGACGCCTCCGAAAACATAATAAATTTTACAGCCGACTACATTTTTAAATCGGATAGGAAAATTGCTTTGATAAGCGGCGGTCGGAGACCTTTTCTATTTATTAAGAAACAGCTTGCCGAAAAGCAAAAGAAAGCCTTTTTCCCTCCAGAGTTCTTTACGAACAATGAATTTATCGAGAGAGTTATTTTTGATAATACGGAACTTGTAAAAATCTCAGATATTGAAGCGGCGTTTATGATATTTGAGATTGTTAAAAATGAAGTGCCGCAACTTTTGAACGGTAAAATTTCTTTTGCATCTTTTATGGATTGGTCTTTTGAAATTTTGTCTTTTATAGAGCAACTGAGCTTGGAAGATGTCTCTGAAGAAAAACTTAAAGCCGTAAAAGCAAACGCTGAAATAGGTTATGACGTTCCCGACAATATCAACGATTTATTGAAAAATATCTTTAAAATAAGAAATAGTTTTTATAACAGTTTGGAAAAATCGTCAAAAATTACGGAGGGTCGCAGTTTTTTAAAAGCTTCGGCGATGGGACCGGAATTGCTAGTTGGAAATTTTGACGAAGTGATATTAATGGTGCCATTTTATCTTCACAAGACTGAAATTGAAATTTTTAAAAAAATTTATAGCGTTGGAAAACTCACCGTGTTTATTCATGGAAATCCATGGAAGTATGAAACTTTGGTAAATTTATATTCTGCATTTGGCGAGCCGCTGCCGAACGCGAAAAACGAAAGACACGAATACAAATTAAATGTATATTCCGCTTTTGACGATCAGTCTCAGGGCGCTTTGCTTAAAAATCTTATCAGCGGTTATTCTGAAAATGATTTAGATAAAACGGTTGTTATTGTGCCGGATTCAAAAATGCTTCAATCTGTGATATCTGAAGTTTCAATAGTCACAGGACATTATAATGTTTCGGCGGGTTATCCTGCTGAAAAAACGTCTGTTTTTTCTTTACTTGACGCAATTGTAAAAGCGCAGCTTTCAAAGAAGGGACGATACTACTATTCAAAAGACGTTATGAAAGTACTGGCTAACCCGCTTTCAAAAAATATGAGGTTCTTTGGAGAAAATTCAATATCGAGGATTGTCGCCCATAAGATTGAAGAAGCTTTAGATCAGGATTCAAAAAGTAGTTTAAGCGGCAAAATGTTTGTTTCTTTTGAAGAAATTGTCGGTGAGAAGCAACTTGTTGATGAAATAAGTCTTACTGTAACCGAAGCTTGGAAATACGTTGCCTCTAAAAAAATTGTAGAGATATTAAAAGAAATTTTTGACATTTTCTTTGTGTCGTGGGAAAAAATAAATACTCTTAATAATTTGTCTTATATTTTGTCTGAATTTTTTGGGAAAATATATTCTTTAAGCGCTACAAGCGCTTATCCCTTAAATATTGAAGTTATGGGATTATTATTATCTTTGGCAAAAGATCTGAAATTTGGAGAGGTATCGCAAGCAGAGTTTTCCAATGAAGATGTTTTAAATATTTTCAAAAAGATGATTAGAAATAAAAGAATAGCTTTGCCGGGTTCGCCTCTCAACGGTATGCAAATTTTAGGACTTTTAGAATCGAGAAATCTTTCGTTTGACAATGTTTTCATAGTGGGAATGACAGATTCGGCAATACCTGCCGTAAAAAAAGAATATGCTCTCATCCCCAAAGATATAATGTATGCTTTAGGGATTAAAATGGCCAAGAAAGAGTTTGAAATACAACGGTATCATTTTAATAGACTTATTGCAGGAGCAAAAAATTTAAGTCTTATTTATCCTGATAACGAGAAAGACGAAAGGAGTAGATTTATCGAAGCTCTTATTTGGAATAAACAGCTGGAAAATAAAGACATTGATATCGTAAAAACAAATAAATTTGTTTTACCTAAATTTTCGGCGAAACAACTTGTAAAACGAAAATATGCAAAAACTGAAGAGATTAGAGAATATCTTAAAAATATGTTTTATACGTACAGTAAAATTGACGCTTATTTAAGCTGTAAACTTAAATTTTATTTTATGTATGTGTTGCTGCTTGACAAAGGAATGGAAGTGGGACGAGAGCTTTCCGGCAGCGATATAGGAAATTTTGTGCATAGTTTTTTAAAAGATGCTTTATATGAAGAACTTAACGGCGAGAAACTGATGACTTCGGAATTTGAAAGAGAATATTTTAAAAAACTTGAGAACAGTTTTGATAATTCCCCGTGTTTTAAGTTTAGGGAAGACGCTTTTATGATAAAAGAAGTTTTAGTGTACAGAATGAAAAACATTTTATATTATGAAAGACAAAGGTTTTATAAAAACATTTACGGTTGCGAGAGAGAATATATTTCAAATATTGAAACGGCTTCGGAGGAAACTTATAAATTAAAATGCAGAATTGACAGAATAGATACGGACGGTAAAGATTATATGATATTTGATTATAAAACAGGTGCTGTTCCCGATAAAATTGTTTTAGAGAAATATCTTGAGTTAATGTCAGATGATTTTGGCAGGCAGAATATAAAAAAGGCGATAAGTTCTCTACAGCTTCCGTTGTATAAATACATATTTGAAAAAGAGACAGGTTTTTCCGTCTTAAATTGCGGAATTTATGATATAAAAAAAGCAAAAATTATTGAATTTCCTGAAAAAAGAGAAGTATATGAGAAATGCGTTGATGTAGTTAAGATTGTGCTTGACGAGATAAATGGTGGAGAAAATTTTGAATTCGATGAAAAGGATAAAGTTAACTGTGAGGTGTGCAGATATTTTTATGTATGCAGATAAAATATTTTTAGAATTTTTAACCGATAACAATTTCTTAAGAGAAAGGAAAAATGAAAAATATTTACATAACTAAATTGGGCGAATTGTAAAACTTAAATAATTTTGTATGATATTGAAAATACTTTGTAAAAAAGTAAAATTGAGAGAGTGAGATTTTCAGTTTTATTTCGTCAGTTTTGTAGGCAAGTGTTAGCTTATGACAAAAGGGGGACACATGGCAGGCTTGAAAACAGTGCTTTATGCGGGCGTGGGATTGGCGTTGAAAGGTAAGAAGAAAATAGAGGAGGCAGCAAAAAAGTTTGTTGAAAATAATAAAATTGAAGTTGATGAGGGTAAAAAATTTTTTGATGAAACCGTAAAGCAGGCTGAAACGGCAAAAGATGAATTATCAAAAAAGATTAATAAAACTGTAAAAACGACAGTCAACAAAATGGGTTTTATAACGCATGAAGAAGCGGAAAATCTCAAAAGTGAAATAGAAAAACTTAAAACGCAGTTGGACAAGTCCGAAAAAGGAGAAAAATAAGTTTTCTAGTGGAAATTATTTTTCATTGTCTATGTTGCTAAATAAAAATCAGTTTGTTTAGCATAGCGATGTATTTTTTTATTGTTTATTCTTGCTCTTTGTCGGCTGACTGAGCTGCAAGTTCCGAAGCTACCGCGAGTAGGCTTTGTTTTTCCAAATCGTCGAGTAGTAAAGAAGTCAAAGCATTTGCAACTTCTTCTTCTTCAAAGACTATTCCCGATATGCCTGTTTGTTTTAAGTTCTCTTTGCTGTCAATAAAACGCGCTCTTACGAGTATGCGTGTTTTTGGGTTTAAGGCGGACGCAAGTGAAGCGGTTTCCAATGTTGTATTTAAAGAAGGAATTGTAATAATTAAATAGTCTGCATTTTTTATGCCTGCTGCAAACAAAATATCTTTTTTTGCCGAGTTTCCGTAAATTACTGCTTGTCCTTGTGAACTCAGACTATTAACTGTGTCTATGTTTATTTCAACGATAATAGGTTTTACATCTTGCTCTATTAATGCCTGAGTAACTTTTTTACCGGTAGGTCCGTAACCTACGACTATGGCTGTTTTTTGTGCAAGGTATTCTTCAGTGGGGAGCAGATTTTTTGCGAGATCCTTATCTTTACTGTTTTTATTTCCTTTTCTGTCAGCTGCAAAATTTAAAATCTTCCACAACTTTTTTTTGGAACGAAGAAATTTCTCAATTGCCGGAACTTTCTTAAATACCGACGGGTTTAGAGTTATTGATGCGATGGAACACACGACTATTGCATTGTAAACAACATCTCCAGCAAGACCTAACCGTTTTGCTTCTTGCGCCAGTATAAATGAGAATTCTCCGACCTGCGCTAGTCCCGAAGCGACTGTGAGGGCTGTTTTTGTGGAGTATCCTAAGATGGAGACTGTAAGTATAGCGGTTAAAGGTTTGATGAGTAAAACGATGGCGAGACACATGCATATGAGCAGCGGATACTCGATTATAAATTTTAAATCAAAAAGCATACCGACTGCAAGGAAAAATAAAACTGCGAAAGCGTCTCTCAACGGAAGAATATCAGCGCCTGCCTGATGGCTTGCTTTGCTTTTTCCTACAACCATTCCGCCCAAAAATGCGCCTAAGGCAAACGATGCTTGGAATACGACAGCCGCAAGAATTGCTGTTAAAAAAGCTATGACTAAAACCGTGAGAGTGAAAAGTTCTTCTGAGTGGGTCTTTATAATTTTTGACAAGAGCCACGGAACAAACAGTTCTCCTCCTTTCATAACCAAAACCCATAATAAAACAAGCCGTCCCAAAGCGATTCCTATTGCTTTAAGTATTTCAATACTTCCTTCTGCAGTACTCGAATTAGATAATATTGTCATAATGCTAGGAAGGGCGACAAGTATTAATACGGTTAAAATATCTTCTACAACGAGCCATCCGACGGCTACATGTCCGTGTACGGTGTTGACAATATCATTGTCGTTTAAAACTCTTAAAAGTACGACAGTGCTTGCCACAGCAAGACCAAAACCGAGTATGAGCGCCGACTTTAAATCAAGTCCTAAGGTGGTGCCGACAAATATTCCGCAAATGGTTGCAATAGTGCTTTGTATTATCGCTCCCGGGATAGCGACGCCCTTAACTGCCATGAGATCATCCATTTTGAAATGTAATCCCACGCCAAACATCAAAAGAATGACGCCGGCTTCTGAAAGTTGAGATGCCAGAGCGTAATCTGCGACAAATCCGGGAGAAGCGGGACCTATGAAGAACCCAGCTAAAAGATATCCGACAATAGAAGAAAGACCCAGCTTTTGCGTTATAAAACCGAGCACAAGAGCAAAGGCAAAGCCTATTGCTATAATTTCAAGTAATTGGTATTCGTGCATTTAAAACCGCCTTGAAGTCTGCGATATTATAACATAAAATTCAATAATCTTTGTTATTTTAGAATCTGTCTGTTATTTTTTATTTCAAGCTTTTGCGCTTTTGTGCTGTTTGGCGCGGCAATTTTCATAAACGCCCTTAGGTCGTTAAAGTGCAAAACAAAGAAAAAATTGTTTTGTATGTAAATTGTGTATAATATAAAAAATCCGATTTGCTGTAATACGAAACTTATGAAAAAACTATCCAAAATTGATGAAATATTGAATGTTGTGAAAAAACCTGCAAGGTACATAAACGGTGAGTTAAATTCACATTCTGCCGATATGCTTGCGGATTTTTCGATAGTCTTGTGTTTTCCTGATATTTATGAAGTCGGCGCTTCCAACCTTGGGCTTGAAATTCTTTACCATTTAATTAATGAAAAAAAAATTGCCCGTTGCGAAAGGGTATTTGCTCCGGATGTCGATTTAGAGCTACTTTTGAGAAAAATGGGAATTAATCTTTTCTCGTTAGAATCCGGCAGTGATTTAAAGAGTTTTGATATTTTGGGTTTTACAATTCAGTGCGAACTTGTTGTGACAAACATAGTCAATATTCTTGACTTATCTGGCATTTCCATATTTTCAAAAGACAGAAAAAACAACGAGCCTTTGATAATTGCCGGCGGACCTGCTTTAACTAATCCGGAACCTTTCTGCGATTTTTTTGATATGTTTGTTTTAGGCGACGGCGAAGAAGCGATTGAGGATATAATAAACATATGTAAAGAATCCAAGAAAGCTGGATTTTCAAGATTAGAAATCATAAAAAAATTGTCGAAATTGGATGGCGTATATGTGCCGTCATTCTATAGTGTCAAATATAATGATGACAATACGATAAAATCTGTAACTCCCATCTCGGAAGATGTAAAGCCTGTTGTTGGGAAAAGAGTTTTAAATCTTGAAAATGCATACTTTCCGGAAAAGAAAATAGTTCCTTTTGTAAAAACCGTACACGACAGGCTAAATATTGAAGTTGCAAGAGGATGTCCTGGACAGTGTCGCTTCTGTCAGGCATCAAAATATTACCGCCCGTGGAGGCAGAGACCGCTTCAGAAGTTGCTATATCTTATAGAGAAAGGTTTGCAGGCTACAGGTTTTGAAGAAGTTGTCTTTTCATCTCTTTCATGCAGTGATTATAAAAATTTAGACGAGTTGCTAATAAAGACAAACGATTTGTACGGCAGGTCAAATCTTAGTATTTCGCTGCCGTCTTTAAGATGCAACGAACATTCCCTTAAAGTGGCTCAATATATCAATAGAAACAAAAAACCTACGCTTACTTTTGCGCCTGAAGCAGGCACAGACAGAATGCGTAATGTAATAGGCAAGTATATTTCCGAAAAACAGATAGTTGAAACATTGCTTGCCGCAAACGCTATGGGCTGGAGTATGATAAAACTTTATTTTATGATAGGTCTCCCAACTGAAACTAATGAGGATATAGCAGGTATAGAGCGTCTTGTAAAGCTTGTCAGAAAAAAAGCGAATGGTTTAAATTTTAATATTACTGTCTCGCCTTTTGTTCCGAAAGCCCAGACAGCATTTCAATGGACGCCGATGGCGGATGCGGACGAAATAAAGCGGAAAATTACGCTTTTAAATAAACTTCTTCCGGCAAATGTGAAAGCGCATAATCATAGAGCGAGTATTTTAGAAGCTTTAATTGCAAAAGGTGACAGGCGACTTTCATCTGTAATTTATAAGGCGTGGCAGAAAGGCGCGAGATTTGACCAATGGGCTGATAAATTTGTCGGCGGCATATGGGATAAGGCTTTCGCTGAAAGCGGGATTAATATAAATTTTTATGTGTATAGGAATATAGGATATGGCGAGATCCTGCCGTGGGAGCATTTAAATTTCGGTGTGTCAAAAGAAGCGTTATATGCAGAGTATATCAGAGGCATAAACGAAACTGCCGATGTTGCGGAAAGACAATCTAATAAAGTGCAGCGTGTCCTGCCTGAAATTTATGAAAAGCATAAAATTTCAGCTACTACTGCGCCTGTTATGCGTTTAAGGCTTCGTTTTTCAAAAAAAGGAAAGGTCAGGTTTATATCTCATTTAGAACAGGTAGAAATGTTTCGCAGAGCCGCAAGGCGTTCCTGTCTTCCCATAGCGTTTACTGCAGGCTTTAGTCCTCAAATTAAATCGTCTTATGGACCGCCGCTTTCTATAGGTCAGGAAAGTTCGAGTGAATATATGGAATTATATTTTACGCAGAAAGTAAGTGTTGAAAATGTAAGACTGAAATTTTCAAAAGCGTTGCCGGAAGGGTTTAAAATACTTGATGTAAAAAAAGTGCCTTTAAATTTTCCGTCTATAGATATTTTATCAAACGTTTCAGAATATGAGATAAAAAATGCGGATATCGCTCAAGAACAAATTGATAAATTTTTATTTCAGGATTTGATTGCGGTAGAGAAAATAAAAATGGGAAAAACTGTTGAAGTCGATGCTAAACCTTTAATAAGATCTTTTAAAAATGAAAACGGCATTTTAAAATTACAGCTTCGTTTTGGCGGCGGTAGATACGTGAAGCCTGAAGCGATTTTAAAAAAACTATTGGGAGATCAATATAATTATGGCAAAATATACGCTATTGAAAGAACTAATCTATATATTGAAACAAAAAACGGGAAAATATATGAACCGTAAAATATCAAATTTATGGCTTTATGCGTTATTCTTTGTTTAATCTCGTTTCTGCGCGACAAGTTGTAAAAATACACCTTTTCTATTGCAGAGATAGTATTATAAGAGCATTTCACCGGTAAGAAAATTTATCCCGCCGCTTATGAGAAATTTCTCAATGTTACAAACAATCTCAATTTTTTTCATTTTTTTAATTCTGCTTGTGCTACGAAAAGCTTAGAAAAGACAAAACAACGTGATGGTATGATATAGTCTCAAAACCCGCTATCTTTTCCTCTGTCAATTTAATTTATGCAGGATATAATAATCATTTACGCCTGTCCTGCTCGCATTTTAAATCATACATAAGATGCCGATATTTGTGAAATCGATAAAATACCTGATAAGGTCATTTTAATTTAAGCATGCTATGCATTTTCTATGGTTTATTTAATAGCTATAATCTATTTATACTTTGCGAGTAACTTTAATGCTGCATGTTGACTTTTACTGTTTATAGCTTATTATCATAAGCATATAAACTCTTACAAAGTAACCATAATATGTGTATATATTTGCTTACTTTTGGCATTTGCTTTTAGTAAAATTATTGCGAGCTTCGCTAATTGAAGGATTTTATTGTTTGCTCCTAGTAGGGGTTCTCTAGAAAAGAAAAATCTTCATAAGTATACCAATATTTCTTATATTTTTCTCCTATGGAACTGATATCATCATTATAAAATCTTAAATCAAATTTAATATTTAGTCCTTTATATGGGGGAATGTTGGAATTGAGGAGCAATTCTTTAAAATCGTCAATCTTGTTCTCATAATCGGTATGACTTGTTCCTTTAGGATCTATGAAGATAATTTTGTAATCGTTTTCTTTTTTAACCCAAAAGATAAAATCGGGAAAAAAGTTTCTGTATCTGTTATCTTTTCTGTAGAAATACGGTACTCCAATTTTGTCCAAAGTTTCATCTCTGCTGATACGCTTTCTCGATTTATATATTTCTCAAGAGCCTTAATAAATTTCACTTCGCTCTCATTTACTATTATATGGTTTATATAATCCATTTTCTCTGTTCTTGAATAAATTAACGGCAAATAATAATGTTTCGCTATATTTTTTATTTTTAATTCTTTAAATTCAGCCTCATTCTTTTTGCCTGTTTTTACATTTTCAATTTCTGAGTTTAACAATTCAACATCTTCAGTTTCTAGATTAGATATTTTTATATGCTTAAAATGTATTATTTCGTCTTCAAGTTCTTTAAATCCGTAAAACGTTTTATTTTTTATATCGGTGTGAGAAATCAATTTGCCAAGCAAAAAATCCATATCATTGTAGGCATTATCCTCTTTTATTTGAAAAGAATTATCGTCATCAATTTGCTTAAGTAAAAGATTGAGATTTTCTAAAGATATATCGTGCTTTAGCAATAAAAGGTTTTTATTGAAATTTTTAATATATTTTCTAATGTTTTTTAATGTAGCCTTTGAAAGATTAAACTTTGCAAAATTCTCTCTTGTCGTTTCTTCCTTATATACGGGAATATATAATTCAAAAGGCTTTTTGTTTTTAAGGATATCTTTTAACTCTTTGTCTTTTGTTTTCTGCTCTTTAATTGTTTCAACAATACTAATTATAGAATCTTTATCGGTTGCAAAAATAAATAGTGTTTCTAAAAGTATATTTTTATTATTATCATTTTCGGGTAATCTCTTTCTTTTGCCTTTTTCAGGCTCTATTCTAACGCCTCGTCCTATGCTTTGTAAAACAAACTTTTTAGCCTTTTTTCCGCCGATGTTTATCATATTTATTACATTCGGTCTATTACTATCCCAACCCTCATAAAAACTGCGACTTCCGAGCAAAAGATTTATGTCCTCATTTTCATTTATCCCTTGAAATATAGTCTTTTTTTCAGGAGAGGTTACACATTGATAATTATCGCCCAATTTTTCCCTTTGAAATTTTTTAGCATCGCCTATTTTAATAAGCGCAAACGGTTTATCTGTTGTTTGTAATTTTAATACTATTTCTTTTTCCTGTTCGCCTTCCAAAAGTTCAAATTTGCCGTGCTTCTTAGCATTAAAAATATTTTCTAACAAATCTTTAAGAGTAATTTTGTCAAATAGCTCTATATCAAAAGAAAGTTCTTCTTGTCCCAATATATATTTTTTATTGTTTAATAATTCCTGTTCAAACTCGTCTTTTGCATTATCAAAAATTTGAGGTTCGATATTGCCGATTGCTATCTCTTCTATTTTCTTAAAAAATAAAAGTAAGTCAGAATCGTCTGTATTTATTGAATTTACCAGAGTTATAAGCATAGGATTGTGGTAATATCCTTGTTTTTTTGATTTCTTAATTAAAGTAAAAGCAAGTAAAGATTTTAAGACTTGTTTTTGTTTTTCTATTTCGCTTAATTCATCTGATTCGCTTGTAAGATTAAAATAAGTATGGCTTAAATATAAGTTTTTTCCGTATCCTTGCGAAATAAATTTTTCAAGATTAAAATTAAAGCAAGTAGTCGAATAGTCGATGTCTTCTGTGAAAGTTGCAGAGAAATTGAATAAAAATCCGTTTCTTGATAGAACAGAAACATAATTTTGCATTGAAGAATTTTCTTTTTCACCGCGATGCGCTTCGTCCAAAAATATATACCAATTTCCTTTGTTATCGTAATTTCTGTAATCCAAAATGCTTTCCTTGCATTCATCTCTTAACAAATCGCTTCTATAATAATAAACCTTTGTGAAACAGTCATAATTAAAACTCTGTTTATCATCCTCATAGTTTATGAGATTTATAAGTTCAATTTTTCTTTCTCTGCTTTTGTTGAATCCTTCTATTTCTATTTTAAACTGTTTTATCAAGTCTTCTCTCGGAAGCAGTAGCATTATTTCTTTTTTTGGGATAAGACTTTGTTTCTGTAAATGATCTAAAAGTTCAATAGTTTTTATCAAAACAATACTTTTTCCAGAACCTGTCGACATCCAAAAACTCGCCCTGTTTAAAAAAGCGGCGTCTGTAACGTATTCTTCAGCTCCTTCTCCTAAAACTTTATAATCTTTTGAATAGTTTTGAAAAAACTTAAATCTACTGCTTACATTGCCTATGCTTTTATCTTTTTTATTGTTTGTAAATTTATATATAGCAAAAGCTTTGTCTTTAAGTCCGTTTTCTTTATATTTTATATGAAGAGTTTGTTTATCAGGATTTGCATTGCCGTTTTGAAAAGTTTTAAAAGATAAATAAAGCGCTTTTGTTATATTTTTAAGTGCTTCTTTTTGATATGGAAAATCATTTAAATTTTTATTTTCAGAAAAGCAAGAAATACTCGGAAATCGCCAATTATTCAATTGGTCATAATCTATTTGCTCTAAAATCTTTTCAAGAATGCTTTTCATTATTTTTCTCTGGTCATATTATTTATGATCTTTTACTGCTTCGACTAACGAGTCATAGTGCGTTTTGTCGTTTTCTTTTACGGCTTCTATTATAATATTAACGATATAAGCACATTCGGATAAATCAAGAAATGCTATTAAGTTAATTGAACCATGACTATGACTATTCATAAATTTTTTTACTCTTTCACACTTAATCTTGTCAGGAATCAAAATTTTGATACTTTCCATAATATTTTTATGAGACAAATGTTTAAATTTCAAATATGTCTCAACAAACCTTCTTAAGACATTAGGCAAGTAATATAAATATTTAAAAGTATCTTTTGGCTCGTTATGAAATTCATTTATCAATGAGAATAAATAAACATATTCAGACTTATATTTCTTAATCAGACCATCGCTTTCAGTTAATTTAGATTCGTCAAGATATGAATTTTTTATTCTTTTTATTAAATAATAACTTTGCATTTCTTTTTTGAATTGTTTTTCATTAAACCAATCGCAAACTAAACTATAAAATTCAATATTATGAGTTGAGATAAATAACTGCTTGCACTTGCATTCGCCAATATATTCATTTTTATTGTCTTGCGGATCTCTTTTGCACTCATAAAACATATTTTTTATAAAAGAATAAATATTGAATAAATGATTTGAATCCAAACTTGAGACCGGGTCGTCAATATAAACTATTGTATCAGCTATATTGTTATCTTGTTCTTCAAGTTTCGCCGCAAAATAGGCAAATGAAATTGCTGTTTTCTCTCCTTCGCTTAAATTCTTTGCTGTTTCTGTTCCACGAACCAACTTAAATTTTTTATCATCTGTTGCTTCAATCTTAATATCGTCTTTTTCAAAAAATATTTTTAAGTATTCATTTACTTTTTCAGCGCCTTTAGTGCTTTCATCTAACTGTTCTTTTATTTTACTGATTTCTTTTTTTTGTATTGCTATATCTTTCTCAATATTTGTTTGTTCATTTTCTAACTGCGTCTGCCTTTCAGAGTACTTTTCATCCTTTTCAAACTCTGCTGCAAAATGCTTTTTCAATTTTTCAATTGCGGCGTCTTTCTCTCTTTCAAAATTATCTGTTCTATCATTATTTTTGCTTATGATAGCGTTGAAGTCTGCTAAAGCTTTTTCTAATTCCTTTGTGTTATTTACAAACTGAGTAACTTCTAATTTATCAAAAGGTTTTTCTTGCTTTGTTTTCAAATTGCCAATTAATGAATCTACGGCATTGTTAAAATTGCGAATTTCTTTTTCAAGAACAGGTTTGGCTTGTTTAAATTCTGGGCGAATATCTGTGTAAAAAGCAATTTCTATTTGCAAAGGATTTAAATTTATTTTAAAGGCATTTAACTCTTTCAACAGTTTTTCGATATCGTCTTTTAACAGCTCATAATCTTTAGAAAAGTATTCATTTAATTTAGGCAGTAAATCTATCGGCAGCGGATTGCCGCAAAATTCGCAAACTGTTTTATTCTCATGTAATTTTTTGCCTGTTTCTACCCAATTGCTAATTTGTGGATTTTTAAGTAACTTCTCAATTTTTTTAGAAACTGCCTGCCGGTGTAATTTTTCTTCAACTTTTTCTTTTAGTATTTCCAGATTTTCAATATCAATATTAAATGTTATTTGGTCAATACGTGGTTTTTGTTCTGTTGATAACGCTTGTGTTTTATGTTTATCAATATCATCTGGAATTAAAATATATTTATCAAGATCATTTTTTATCTTTTCAATAGTTCGTTTTAATTTATCTATGTTAAAACTTCTTCCTAAATTTAGTATATTTGTAATTTCTCTTGCTTTATCTGTAGCCGCTTTATTTTTTTGTTTCTGTTCTTTTTGTAGTTTTTCAAGTTCTTCTTTATCTTTTGCTGATATTTCTTCTTTTTCTCTTAACTCTGTTTGTAGTTTAATATTTTCTTCGCCTAATATAAGTATAGGTTCAATATTTTCTGCATCCCATTTTAGGTTTTCTTTTATGAAATCAGAATTGAAAACGCGAATATTTGGTTTTGTTAAAAAATTATTATCGTACTTTGTCTCTGGTGTTTCGAGTTCAAATTCTGCGGATGGGTAATCAGGATGCTTTTCGCCTTTTTCTAAACATCTAAACACTCTTGAAAGCATAGTTTTGCCTGAATAGTTCCAGCCGTAAATAAGATTAAATTCCTTAAATTCCGGGATTGTGACATCATTTTCAAAGTTTTTAAAAACCCCGAAATTTTTTATTTTGTTTATTTTAGTGATCATTGCTTTTTAGATTTCCTATATTTACTATTTGCCCCACCAAAGTAAAGGTTTTAACAGTCTTATGAATTCAATCTTTTCAGAATTCGCCATATTTTTGTAATCAGTTTTTATCTCTTTGCTTTCGCCGTCTAATAATACGCCTGTTTTAGTTATTCTCTTTATAGGTAATCCCTTAAGATTAGATATTGTTTTTGCGAAATCTATGTCTTTGTATAGTTTGTCAAAATCAACTTCCAAAATTTCGTTTTCTGCGCTTAATACATCGGCAAATTTTTGGTCTGCTTTAAAAATATAAGTTTCAAACGGATTTTTATTATCCCACAGATTGGATGGAGTATTATTTGAATACTTCATATTTCTTAGAGTATTTTCGTATTGTTCTAAAGAGTAATACTTAAAAAATTGAGAAACTCCTTTACCTTTTTCCCTTATTCCATTTTTCCAACAATCAGAAAAAATAATTTTCTTTATTCTCGGAATGATAATAGTATCAATGTGTGCGTCTAATTCAATAATAATATATTTTCTATCACCATCGTCTTCTTTATTTGCGTTTATTATAGCCTCTGCTGTAGTTCCAGAGCCGCCAAAATAATCTAAATAAATTCCAGTAGGGTTAAACATTGAAAGGAATTGCTTTATTGTATTTATACTTTTAGGAGTTTCGAACTTACTGTGTCCTAAAATGTCTTTTAGATATGAACTTCCATATTGGGGATTTGAGAATATAACATCGTCCCATAGGGTTTTTGGTATTTCTACATCAAAAGATGGCGTATAAATAATATTATTTTTGACAATATAAGTTTCTTTCTCTTCTTTTACTCTCTCAAATGTTCTATGCCAAACTACTTTTTCACCTCTCTGATTTATAGGTAAAACAAAAGAAAACCCTGACTTTTCATATTTATTTTTCAGATTTTCTACGAAGACGTCGTTAAAGCAGCGATATTCTCTGTTATAAATTTTGCTATATTCTTCATCTGTTATCATATATATTTTATTATCTTTAATGAGTATTGGATAATATCTATTTGGTCTTTCTTCTCTTTTCGAGTTTGTTCCGCCTCTTTTCAACGGAAAAGGCTTTTTTTCATTATTTTTTTTAACGGACAATTTATCAATGCTTTCTAAATTCTTTGAGTGCAGTACATGGAATTCTATTGTTTTGGAAATTTTATCAGCGACTCTTCCTTGAGGATTGCATTTTGTTACAATGGTTGTGATGTAGTTATTTTTGCCGAATACATCATCCTGCAAAGCTGTTAAATATCTTAACTCAATATCGTCAATAGATGTTATATTTATTCCATTGTCTTTCAGTAACTTCTTAGATAACTCCATTCTATTATGAATAATAGTTAGCCATGATGAGTCCTTATAATTATTAATATATATTATGGGAGATGAATTTGTATTGTAAGGCGGGTCGATATAAATACACTGTATTTTTTCTTTGTATTTTTCTTGTAAAGTATTAAGAGCCTGATAGTTCTCGCTGTGTATTAGCCTGCCGTCTAATGTTTCGTCTAAATTATCAAATAAGTCTAAAATATCTAATTCTAAATTTTTGAAATGTTTTGTGTCTATCGGCAAATATTTATGCGCTTCTGATCTTTCGGAAAAACTGAAACTATTGTCTATCATTCCTAACTCTCGCCATTCTTTTATCTGCTCTTTGAGGTTTGGATGTTCTGATAATTTGTTTATTATTTCATTCGTTAGCTTATCAAGGGTTATAACATAACTGCTGTTTAATACAAATTTAGGCTTGTTCCAAATTCGGACAAGTTCATCCTCAAATTGCGCTATAAAACTGATAATTTTTTTAGCAAATACTTTAATTGTTTTTAGTTGATTAAGCCTTTCTTGGTCAAATTTATTTTCTGTGCTTAATAAGATTTGATGTAAGTATAAATCTAACTGCTCGTTCAAAAACGCGTTGGCGTTTTTATTTATAAAGAAATCCACTTCCGATTGTTTTTTAAATACGGCAAAAGCTTTTTCTAGAACATCTTCTTTGATTTTAAGCTGTCTGCTTATTTCTGAAATCTTTGTCTTTTTGCCGCTTTCAGAGTAACTAACATTAAAAATGTAGGCTTTTTTGCCGTCTTTTTCTAGCGTTTTTTCAAAGTCAAAAAACAGATTTTTCTTTTCGTTATTTTGTTTGTTTTTAAGAGTTCCGACATTAAAACGAAAGTTATAAGTCAGCCCATCTGATTCGTCCGGTATTTCCGCCGAAATATCTTGAAATAGGATATCACTTTTCACATAGTAAAGCATGCGGCTTTTCCAAAATAAGATTACGTCTTTATTGTCCGTGTATATCTGCTCATATACTCTTTGCCAATTATTCGTTTTTACAAAATAGACACTTCCGCTTTCAGAAAAGTATTTTTCAAAAAAAGAATACAGTTTGTCAAAAAATTCTTCTTTAAATGAGTCTTTAATAATACCGCTTTCTTCATTTACATCTTTTTTAAACTGATCAAGAATAAGTTTATAGTAAGAAGATTTTATTTTTAAGAGATTTATATATCCGCTGTCGCCTTCTATTTTTGCTCCTGTAAAAATATTCTCTAACGCCTGATAAAATTTCGTTTCATTAATATTTTGCATCTACTTTCCTCAATTATATACAAAATCCTGACTATAACCCGCTCTAATAAAAATAATTAACGTTCTTTCAACTTTAAATTTGAGAAACTTCTTTTTATTGTTTAATAATTCGTTTCAAAGAAAACTCTCCTGAAGGACTTATTTTACATCACTAATTCAAGAAAATAATAAACGAACCTACAATAATGTTGTTTTACGTAAATTATGAGATATGAGTTCTTTGTGGAAATTAACAAAACCTATTCCTAACAACAAGCAATTGAACGAATGATAGAGGTATTTAAATCTATGTACTATATATTTTTTTATAATATTCTATAATTTTATTTTAAATTGAACAACTTAGATTATTTTTTGTTTTAAAAGATGTGCGCAGGAATGGTTATTTGAAAATTTATTTTGACAATAGACAGACAAGCAATAATGTCAATGTAAAGAACATAAAAGGTATTGAACTCTGATAAAAGAACTGTATTTTTAAAATTATTGATTTAATTTTTTAATAAAGAGTATTTGTTAGTTTATTTTTGCTTGAGAACTGATAGTTCTTCCGTCAAAGATAACGGCTTGTTTGGATTGGCTGTTCTGAATGTGCGGAATTTTGACGCTAAGTAATAAGTGTTGTATAGAACCTTTCTCAATAAGCAAGCCAATTCTAGTTCGCTTAGAAAATGCACATAATAAAAGATGGACTATTTTAAATAATATTGTCCAAAGACAAAGATATATTAAGGATATTGACTTAATAAGCCACAGGGATTACATCTAATGTATAGCCTAGCGGTTGCAATATCTTAAAAAGAGCGTCAATCTGCGGAGCAGTTTTCATATTTCCTAATTTTGCTATAGCTGATTGTTTTACTCCTGTACTATCTGCGAGCTTTTTTTGAGTTAATCCCTTTTTTCTCTTGTTTCAATAAGTTTGCCTATAAAAGCAACCTCAAAATTTATACGTCTTTTTGCGTCGGATGTAAAAAGTTTTGGATCGCTCCATATATAGTTAAGAGTTGTACATTTTATATTATTTATCTTTTTCATATTTTTAGTTCTCTCTTTTTAAAAAATCTGTCAGATTGTGTCTCGCTTTTTCTATGTCTCTTAGCGGTGTTTTTTTTCATTTTCTTAATAAAATGGTGTAGTAAAACGTATATATTTTTTTGCCAATAGAAGAAAAATATTCTATTTTTCAGCGGTCTCAGCTCCCATAATTTTCCATCAATATGTTTTACTATCGGTGCTTTTGCTCTTGTTCCATATTTTTCCAAGACTTTTACATAAACTATTATTTTTTCAGCATTAATTTTGTCGATTTTACTTGTTTCTCCTCTTTTAAATAAATCATAAATATAATCCTTGAGAAATTCTCTTCCATTTTTATCTTTATAAAAGATAATTTCATGCATGCTAAATTTATCCCTGTACATATGGTATATCGTAGCAATACCTTTTAGTATAGAATTGATTACGAAAATAAACGAATAGCAAAGAGAAGTAAGGACAGTGTTTATGAGTAAAAATTATTGAGATTAGTAGCAATAATAAGCGTGACGAAGGTATTTAATTGCAACGGTAAGAAAGTTTATAGTGAAAAATAGGAGAATACAGTTTGGAGGAATTCGAGAAAACTGCTGAGGTATTCGGATTTATACTGTTTATTTATGTCTTTATAATATTCTATAATTTTGTATTAAAGTGATCATTTTTGATTATTTTTTGTTTTAAAGCATGTGTGTTAAAGTATGTGCATAAATATAATTGATTGAAAAATTTATTCTTATAATCTGATAATAGGTAAGCAATGATAGCTATTATATTTCATCAATTTTTACAAATCCAGAACAAGAAGATTACTTTATAATAAAATACCCTGATAATCTGCCTCCGCTGAAATATCCAAGTGAATTATCGGGGTTCATTATAGATTATCCTGATAATCCACATTTAATAAAAGAGGAAAACCCTAATAATGATACTATTATTACTCAAAGCAATAATGACAGAGAAAAAATTTGGCAAGAATTTTTGCCTAAATTGCAAGCATGGAAAAAAGAGAAGCAAGATAGATTATTAATTGAGAGACTTTTTAATGATTTATATAACCTCTCTATGCATAGAGATGAAAACTATGAGTTTATATTAGGACATGGGATAATGGCATGGAAAATATCTAAACAAATATCATTAAATCACCCTTTAGTAAGCATGGAGTTAAATGTTGGTTACGATTCTGAATCGAAAACAATTAGGATAAGTGCTGTTGATGGGAAAAGCTTTGTATTGGAAGATTTGGTTATTCAAAATTATGTCACAAATATATTGGAAATAAAAAACTTATTTTATAGTTTTGATTACGACATAGCTGAGAAAAGTTCATATATAAATTTTTTTGGACGTATTGTCAATATGTTTAGAGACCCAACAAATGGAAATATTGCTAATGCGAAATTAGTTGAGGATAAGCAAATAGACCCGTGTGAAATTGATCATGACTTAAAATTAATTGATACATGGGGAATTTTTTATAGAAAAAGAAGACAAAGTGCAGAAATAAAAGATTCAGAAAACTACATCGAAAAGTTTAAAAGCGGCAATAAAAGCGATGATGGGAACAATGTAGGTGTTTTGAAAACTTTTTTACAGAAAGCATCAAATACTCGCAAAACCGCCGGAAAGCCACTAATTAGCGTAACACAGTTACTGCAAAAACATGGCTTAGTACGCGATACCTATCCAGACAACAAATTTCTGCGGACTGCGGCAAATAGAGGCACAAAAATCCACGCTAATATTGCGAAATGGGTGAACGGGATTGATGAGAAAGAGCCGGATGTTGATAGCTACTGTGCGGCGATTAAAAATGCGTTAAAAGATAAAATGGCCGACACTCATAAGTTCGCCGAATGGAGATTATGTGACGATATGATAGTTGGCACGGCTGATTTAATTTACGTCGATAAACAAGATGGCAAATGCATAATGGCAGATATCAAAACTGTGAAAAAGTCTGAGAAAAAGTCTGATTATCGGAGCGCAGCGTGGCAACTTAGCCTCTATAAGTATCTGTTTAATTTAAATGCGATTCCGTTAGGTCTAAAGCCTATTGATAAGCTTGAGGTGATAAGATTATATCCCGATGTCGATGGCATGCATTGCGAGCTAACAGATGTTTCAAGTTACGTGTCTGAGATAGATGTTATGGAATTGCTGCGCGCTGAAAGAGAAGGCAGACAATGGACTGGAAATAAAATAACTGTAGCGAACGATGAACGTAAGCTAATTAATCTAGCAACGCGTACTGTGGATAATTTTTATCCTAGATCATATACTGAAATAGAGGTATTGCAAAATGATAAAATTTTGTTTCCTCTTCCTTTTAATGATGAACAGGTTAATATTCTAACAAAGTTAGAAGTTTCTGATAGCGTAATTGTTCAAGGACCGCCTGGCACAGGGAAAAGCCATACAATAGCTAATTTGATTTCACACTTTTTAGCTATGGGCGATAGAGTTTTGGTGACTAGTCAAAAAGATCAAGCTTTAGACGTGTTACTTACAAAAATTCCTGAAGAGCTTAGAAATTTTTGTATACCGATTTTATCGTCAGTTCCAGATGCCAAAAAAAAGATGAATAGTGTATTCTGTGGAATTACAGAAGCAATTAATTATCCTTCGCATGATTTAGCAAAAGACATTGAAGTCCTCAATTGTGAAATAAATGATGCAAAGAATAAGTTAATTGAAATGCAAGATAATATAAAAAAAGCTTCTAAAGGACAGCTAACTAAAATTAAACTTAATGATGACAGCTATTTGCCAATGGTTGTTGCGCAAAAGCTTAAGGATGAGACAGATAAACATTCATGGCTTAAGGATAAGGTCGCGTATAACGTCGAGTATGTCAGGGACAATATGGGCAATGATGTAAGTGTAGTAACACCTATACTTCCATTGGATAAATCTGAATTGAAGCGTTTGTCAGATTTGTCAGAACAGTTAAGAGGTTATTTAGATGATTTAAAAATAAAGAGACCTCAAATAAAATCTTTGATTACTCCTAAAGAATTTGAAGAATTATCAAGTAATTTATTGAAAATAAGAGATTTAGGTTCTCGATTGAATTCATTTAGTCCTGATTTAGTTATAAAAAGTTCAAAAATTGAAGATTTGGCTTCTTTTGCTACTTTATTAAGGAATAGATTGGACAATGATAAGAACATAATATTAGAATGGCAAGAAAAGTTGTTGAAGATTATAAGTGATAAGAGAGAGCAAAAACAACTGCAAAGTATATTCTCAAAACTTTTAGAACAGAAAAGTAAGTTAGAAGAATTGAGAGGCAAATATGATTCCTTTAAGGATGTTATAATTAAAACTTCATTTGCGACTACAGAATTGAAAATTTTTTTATTTAAACAATTGGAAAAAGTTAGAGATAATAAGAATATTTATAGTTTTTTTAACAAAATATTTATGTCAAAACGAGAGAAAATGACTCTGAATAATATTTCAGTAGACGGCATAAAAGAGTTAGAAACAGAAAGCGACTGGCGTCAAACTATAGATTACATTGAAATGTTAGAACAATTGAATAATTTATGTGTAACATGGAATAAGATAGCTAACAAATATTCTTTGCCGATTATAAATATTATAAATACGCCAAATACTGATAGAAATAAGTTTAAAGAATTTGAAGATAGCTGTAAGGAAATATTACTGTCAATTTCATATATGGAAGCTGTATTACGAAATAAAAAGATACATGAGAAAATTAAAACTTTTTCAGGAAATATTTTAGAGAGAGCAGATTATGCATTAACTACTTGTCACATTGAGAGCATATTACAAGCGGTAGATTGTAAACTTGAACTTATGAGTAGTAAATCCCGGAATACTAAGGCTAAGGAAGAAGAGCTAAAAAACACAATATCTCAATATTTAAATGGTTATAAAGAGAATTTACAGATATTTAATTCCCTTTCCGCAGTTTATAATGGTCAGGAAAAAGCGATTTTAGATTATACTTCAGCGTACAATAAATTAAAAGATTTAGAGTCGTTAGAAGATAGGTATAAGGAATTTTGCGCTTTGTTGAATAAATTGCAAGATAAAGCTCCTATATGGGCAGGGTTCTTTATACAAAACTTGTCATCCGGCGTAGTTTATCCTGAATATTGGGCTAAGACGTTTCAATATAAAGCGTGGGTGTCATACATTTCTGAAATTAATAAGTTAGCAAGAAGCTTAACGCGTCGGGAAAAAGAATTTGTTTCTCTGAATAAAAAATTGAGGAAACTAAAAGAGCAGTTGATACTGAAAACTGCATTTATGAATATTCAAAAAAGCACTACACGAGCAAATGTGATAGCACTTGAAGAATGGAAGATGGCTTTAAAAAGGTTACCAAAAGGAAAGTCTAAGTATGCATTTGAAAAGAGAAGACTGCTGCAAGCGGCCACACAAAAAGCCAAAAACGCTATACCTGTTTGGATTATGCAATTGCATAAAGTATCAGAAACAATTCCTTCTGAAGTGGGCATTTTTGACGTCGTAATTATTGATGAAGCAAGTCAAAGCGATATTAGAGCTTTTTTGGCTCTGGTAAGAGGTAAAAAAGTAATAGTTGTAGGAGATCCAGAACAAGTAAGTCCGCTTAATATTGGAATTGATGTAATGCAAATTCAAAATAAAATAAAAGAACATCTTGCTGATATTCCAGCTAGCAATTATTATGATTTAAAAACAAGTATATATGACATTGCAAAGTTGATTCTTGGTGGCAATAGCGAGTTGATGTTGAAAGAACATTTTAGGTGCTTGCCAGAGATTATTAAGTTTAGTAATGATTTATGTTATGACGGAAAGATTATCCCTTTGAGATATGAGAATCCCAATAAAAAACTAACACCGGTTTTAGAGACTGTGTATGTACAAAAAGGCATAAGGAGAGATGATGTTAATATAAATGAAATGGAGGCAGAGATTATATGTTCAAAAATCAAAGATGTTATAAAAAATGAGCTATTTGATAATAAAACCATAGGTATAATATCGTTGACGGGTAGTGAACAAGCGGAATATATTGAAAATATTTTGACTAATTATATATCAACAGACAACCGTGCAAAATATAGAATTAGAGTGGGGAATGCTGCAACGTTTCAGGGAGATGAGAGAGATATAATATTTTTGTCTATGGTGGTTGGTCCTAATGACAGTAAACAATATAAACCTTTAACAGAAGATGTGTATAAACAAAGGTTTAATGTTGCTGTAAGTAGAGCAAGAGATAAGATTATACTAGTCCATTCCTTAAAATTAGATGAGATTGCAAATCATAATTGTATGAGATATAAATTACTTGAGTTTATGACTGGCATGGATTTAACAGAAAAAATAGAAAGAGATCATTTAACCTTTGAATCTGATTTCGAGGAGATAATTTATAATATTTTTGCGGATAAAGGATATGCTGTTAATTCACAAGTAAAAATTGGGCCATATAGAATAGATTTAGTTGTAGAAGGAGCTGACGCCAAACTCGGCATTGAGTGCGATGGCGATAAAGATTGTCTGCCGGAAGAGTGGTTTCGAAATAGTTTAAAGCAAAAAAATTTGGAAAGAATGGGATGGAATATTTATCGTATATGGGGAAGCGATTTCTATAATGATAGGCAAACTATTATAGAAGAAATCACTGCGAATCTAAATAGATTGGGCATTTATCCAGTTGGGAAGATATAATACTAATCATGTCGGTTAATAATAAATCTTTAACTAATACAATCAAAATTAAGTATATTTTTATGGTCTTTTAGATATGAGATTGGAGAGTATCTAAGCTGCCCGCCTTTCAGAGTCGGAATAGTAAGCTTATAACTTATTGTTTTAAATAGTATGCTAAGTTTTATGGAAGGAACTTTTATGAAATTAAAAAATTCTCCAACTCCAAAGCAATTCTTCGAAAAATTACAAAAGTTGATATCTGCCAATAGAAAGAATGAAGCAAAGTCAATTTTGGACAATGCTCACAGCGATATTCTCAATATGGCTTGCAAAGCAATTAAACAGGAATACAGTCCCTTTAAAATGCTATCGATATTTGAAGAAATTCAACCGAGAATTATTCTAAATTGGGATAGTTTTATAAAGTTTATTAGAATTGTACATAAGAAAACAATAAAAGATATTTGTGCATTCAAACAGTACGAACTTTTCAAATCAATTTTAGAAAATAATGAATCTCAGTTGGAGCTTATTGAAGCAAAATTAAAAGAAAAAGTTTTTGAATTTACGCGTGGTTATATATCTACATTTTATACTTTTTTATTGGAGAAAGATTTTCTTAGCACGCATGCACGTATTGTGAATGAAATTTCAGAAACAGACAATATGCATCTTTTACATGGCTATATAACTGCCATAGGAAAATATAATTATACCGGTGATTATGATAAAGAATTGAATGCAACTATAAGAATTCTTGAGGGTCTGCAAACAGATAGTAGACTTCATAGCAGTATATTGTATGCTTGTGAAAATTTAATAAAATTTTCTGAAAAAATACCCAGGTTGCTTTTAAAGTTGAAAGATTCGTTAAAACCTGAGAATAGGCAGACGTTATTATTTATACTTTCAAATTTAGTCGAAGATTATTTAGAAGAAGATTGGTTTAACCAAATTTTATTTTCTTATACTGGTATTTTATCAGATGATGTTGATCCTATAGATAATATCTTATGTAAAAAAATAGTAAAAGGTGATATAGCTACTGTCAAGAAGTTTTTACATACTTGGGCTAAAAAAATTAATTTACATCAATCAGAAAAATTTGATATAAGATTGTTTCATGATACGATTAATGCATTTCATAAAGAATCCGATATTGCAAAAGAAATGATAATAGAGATGTTAGATAATGAAAATTGTTCGGTTTTTTATCTGGGAACTTTGTTTTTAGACACATATTTAGACACATATCAAGCTGAGTATCTGGGTTTTAATAACTTTTCATTTAATTTTTTATCTTCAAATAATAAGTTAAATAAATATGATTATATATACATATCTAAAAAATTAATAGGACATTATAGTAATAAATTTAATACGATGTGTCCTTTGATTTTTTCAATTATGGATAATTTAGAATACAATGATAGCAGAAAAAATATAATAAGAAAATTATTTATAATTTTTATAGGGTTTAACTTTCCCCAATCTACGATAGTATTTCTTAAAAATAAATTAGCTTTACTTGATCCTAAAGAACCTAAAACTCGATATATTTCGTCTATTATAGATTGTATTGAAACACATATTAAACCTAAAAATGAATTACCTCCTTTAAAAGAATTAGAACCTCCTGACAACATAATACGAAAACTGTCCAGAGCTTTAAATGAACGATATCACAATGGAATGATGGAAAGCAGTTAAAGAGTCGATTCTGCTGCGGCGTATACGGCAAATTCGTATCAAATATGGGATCGCTTCTTTTTCTTATAATAAATCCTTAAAAGACTATCCTGAACCTCAAAAAATGGGAACTATAAGTTTTTCTTCGGAAAGTTCGTTATCTGGAATATATTCCCCAATTCCTCACGCTATGTGTATGTTAAATATGCTAAATATTAAAAAAGGTTTATAATGAAATTAATAATAAAAGAATATCTAACTATGTTGAAAGAATCAAAAGAATTGGATATTTTACTGCCTGACTTATTATTACAAATGGGATTCGATGTAAGAGTAAGCCCCTCCATAGGTGTTAGACAATATGGGGTTGATGTAGAAGCAGTAAAAGGCGAAAACGGGGAAATATATCTTTTCACGATAAAAAGAGGAGATATTGATAGAAAAAATTGGGATGGAACTCCTCAGTCTGTAAGGCAATCACTGAATGAGATAGAAGATGTATATATACCAAACATGCTGGCAAAAGAATATAAAAATAAGAAGAAAAATATAATTGTTGTTACCGGTGGAGAAATGAACCAAAAAATCACTCCAAACTGGGAGGGATATAAAAAGTGTAATAAAGATGAGAATATTTCATTCGATTTTTGGGGCGGGAATCAATTATCTCTTAAGATAGAACGATATCTTTTGAATGAACACTTATTATCGCCTAAATTGAGTTCAAGTTTCAGAAAAATATTAGCACTTTTAGAATATAATAGTTATGAATTCACTGAACTCAATAAAATTTTAGAGGAGATGTTCATTGATGATATGCAAGTGGGAGAAAGAAGTCGTGATGATAGAATTGAAAAAAAATTTCGAACAGTGAATCTTATGTTGAATATAATATACTATTGGGCTAAAAGCAACAATAATATAAAGCCTGCAATTCTTTGTGCAGAAAAGATTACAATAGCGTCATGGGGGATGTTAAAAAAATACTCTCTATTTAAAAATAATGTCTTAATAAAAGAGTTCAAAAAAATATACGATACTTTAGAAGAAATATATGGTGATTATTTTGAAAAAATAAAACCTTATACAGAAATTGAAAATGGATTGTGTATTAATGTTGCCGATTTTTCTATCAATTCAATTAATTTATTTGAAATTTTGGGTTTTCTAGGTATTTATGGCTTTATTAAAGAAAAGTTATTAGAAGTGCAAAAAACTATAATTGAACTTATAAGAAAACATAAATGTTTATTGAATCCATGTTTTGATAATCAGATAATAGATATTACCTTAGCCGTTTTAGTCATATCTAAAGATATAACAACTAACAGAAAATTTTTATCATCGTGGATCACTTCTATGATAGAATGTGTATGTTTTGCTTATAAAGAAGGGATGTATTTTCCTATATCATCAGATGATTATGATGATTTATTTGAGTGTAATATAAATAAAAAGTTGACTAAAGAAGAATTGTTTGATGTATCAACACTTATTCCGATACTTTTACAATTGTGTTATTTTAATAATTTGGATGATATATACGATGAAGTCCAAACAATGTTAAAAAATATGGATTTCGGAAAATGTGATTTTCAAATTTGGTATCCAAACAAAGATACGAAAGAAAAAATGTATAAAAATAGCAATGCTGTGCTAGAGACTGGTTGTACAGATAGTGAAGTTGATATTCAAATTTCAGCTAAAGAGATGAAGAATAGAATACAATTAATTCAAAAAAATTCTGTCTTGTCTGATGAAATTTCTGCTATCAAATATGGTTTTAGTGTATTGCCTTTGATAATAAGTCGTCATTATAGGATGCCTGTATTCCCAATGTATTGGCAAGATCTATTGTTGAATAAAAAATAATACACTATAATCTTATTCTAACTCTAACTCAGCTTGGAGATATTATTTAAGATATGATATTTAGGATAAGTAGCCAGTTAAATATTGGCTGCCCGACCTGGACTCGAACCAGGAGACTTCTGCTCCAGAGGCAGACGTGTTACCAATTACACCATCGGGCAATTTTTATGATTAATATTATAAATTATATTAAAAAGTTCTAATTTTTGGCAAATTTTTCTCTTGCAGGACTAATCAAGCCGTGTTGTGAAGGATAACGGACGGGGAAGATATCTTTAAATTTTTGTCAGTATAAAACAACTATTGAAACAAGTGCATTATTTGTCTTCTTTACATTTTGCAAGTTCATATCGGCAAATTTTTTATTCAAAAAAATTAACAATTGATGTTGCTACGTAACAGTTCAGCGATATAATATAAAATCTTTAATTTTTTTATCTATGTTTTTGTTATTGAATTAGTTTTTTTATGACACTTGTGGTTTTCACTATGTCTCGCATAAAGAAAGAATAAAGAGTATTTCTCATTTAAAGGGGGGAGAGACTCCTTCTACAGGATAGATATCTCAGAAAGAGAAGTGTATTATTGCGAGGTAGGAGGAAGACTAGTCAAAGCATAACGCATAACGATTTATTTTTATAATTCAATTACTTTTCATCAAAATTAAAATACGCAGGCTTAAATAAAAACTTTCAAAATCTTTCTGATTGAAATAATAGGTGTATTTTAATTCTAAAAACGGGAAATATAGTTTAAGTTTAACAGCTTAATTGCACTGAATGTCGTTAGGGAGAGAGTGCCTTTATTATAATTATGTACGGTTTAGTCCGTTAAGACTCAAATATCAATGGAATAATGAAAAGAATTTTTCATCAGCGAGACAGATAAAACCGTAAATTTAATCTATTGAGAAAAATTACTTTTTCTCATAATGTGTAGATTACCTTTTGGTTTATTGTGACTGGATTGCCAGAATTAAAATTAAGTGATGCGTTGTTAATGTTTATGGAGGTGGCGGGAATTGAACCCGCGTCCGAAAATGTTTCAGTATGACCGCTACAGGCTTAGTCCGAAAGATTTATCTCGTTTATAACGCCGTCTCCGGACGTGATTACGTTATAAACCAGCGCTGTTTTAATTTCGTTTTAAGCTGACAGCACAAGCCGCTTAAAACTAACCTGCTTTTTGTCGTTTTACCTTATAGCAAGTGTCTAAAGTAAAGCGAGACTGCGTTAAGCAGCCATTAATGGCATTTGTGCTTTCATCATTGAACTAAACATTGTTGGTTGTTTAGTTATTTCTGAACTAAAATGCCTATTTTTCGTTTTGTTGTTTATTTTTCGGTCGATTTTTACGGAGCCATCGACCAACTCCGACCTGCTGTCATTACGTCCATCACTTCCGTCGAACCCTGTTCACCCCCGCTTTTCTTCATAAAACTTTGCTCAGATATAACTGTTTCTCTTTGCTATTCTTTCTTATATGTTTAAATTTTGTTTTACATTAAAACGAAGAAAGAACTTTACAGGATATACTTTTTATATAATTTTGATTGATTTATGCTTTTGTTGTCTTACCTTTTTAAAAAAAAATTTTATGATATCTGCACATTCTCTGCTTAAGTATTCATCTCTCCCGCCGTCAATTTCTATTCGGCAGTTGGGTTTTTTAGTATCTGCTGTTTTAAGTGCGTTTCCACAATAGTCCACCTTTTTATCAAAAGCACCAAAAATAATTTTTTTTATTCTAGCATTTACTAAAGCTCCGGCGCACATTGCGCACGGTTCAATTGTAGCATATAAACAACAATCATTCAGTCGATAATTTTTGAGTTTTTTTGCAGCTTTTCTCAATGCAATAATTTCGGCGTGAGCTGTAGGATCTGACAATGCAATGCATTTGTTAAATCCTCTTGCAATTATTTTGCCGTCTTTAACTATTACAGCTCCTACGGGTACTTCCTGCGATTCTTGGGCTTTAGAGGCTTCTTTTAAAGCTTGGAGCATAAAATAAGCATCATCTCTAACTTGTTTATTTTTCAAGATGTTTTTCTATTAATTCTCTTATATCGTTAGGGAAACGCACAGGTTTAAACATTTTGTTTACAAAAGGATGTTTTGTTTTTCCCGTAACTAAGAGTTTTCCATCACATTTTACTTTGTAAGAGCATGTAGTGCTTGCCGCTGTAACTTCAGTAAGACTTGTTTCTATTGCTATTAGGTCATCATATTTTGCTGGCGCCAGATATTTGCATTCGGCATAAATTACTGGAAAATAAAATCCGCGCTTTTCAATTATTTTATATTCAAAGCCGATTTCTCTAAGTAATTCAGCTCTTCCTCTTTCAAAAAAAGTCAGATAATTGCCGTAATATACCATTCCCATCTGATCGGTGTCGGCGTAAGCTATTCTCAAGTGCAACACATTCATAATCTACTCCCAGTTTAAGTTTGCTTTAAATTATAATAAATTTGTTTTTAATAAATCAATACGCCATATCTAAAGAGACACCGGAAAACAAAAATATTGCCACTGTCTGAACTTAAAATTATAAAGGAACTACAACAGAAGTTTTTGAAACAAAAATAAGATAAGCACTGCTAATTATGAGGAAAAAATCCGCATTCTTGACTGCCTTTGTAAAATTTGTAAATTCCCAATATCTTAAAAAAAACTGTTGTTAGACGCTTAAGTCAAATTTCATCTATCAAATCGAACTGTTCCGCACTGCTTTTACTTGCAAATCTCAAAAAAAGCTCTGTCTTCTCTTTAAAATAACGCTTTACTTCTTCTTCTTAAAATATCCTGAATAGTTTTGTTAGCTCTCGAATTTCAATATTTCTGCTTTCGTAATAATGTACTCTTTTCAATAAATATGGACGATTAAGAGAAATGACAATATTTACTTCGAATAAAGAACTATACTTTTATTCTAAAATTTCCGCTTGCCCTCATTATATATTCCTTTAACATTGCCGTTTTTGTTAACAAACTTTGCAAATATGTTTTGTCGAGTTTTTTCTGGGGGGATTTTTGCAATTTAAGAGTATCAATCTCTCTACTCTCCTATAACAAATCCTCTAAAGACGTTATTGTATTAGAAAATCCATCTTATTCCAAGTTTATTTTTTTGCGATTAAAGTAAAAATAAGCAATATCCGAAGGGTAAAGCGGAATGTGAAATTTTATTGCTCTGTCTAGCATAATGCTTTTTGCAGAATTATAAGAAGTTTTGACAAGATGCATATGTGCAAGGGAGCTTTTTTGATTTCTTACTGTATTTTAGCGACATAATGTTTTTATGCCATTTACTTGGCTTATCTTCTTGTAAAATGGAGAGGAAATTGATTTTATTATTTATTGAGCGCATAGATGGAAATTTGCTTATTGTTAAAAAGAAGGCTTCGGGATTGTAAATCTGGACGATTTTAGATATATGCGCTTTTTAAGAGAGAACTTCCTTATAAATTTATACGCACAGCCGTGGGTTACAAATAGAGAGTAATTATATATACGTTGTGCTTATGAAAAAGTACGTAAGAAAATTTTTAAACTGTTTTTTATCAACTCTATAAGCGTAATTTCGTAGTTTTAATATTTATTGAGTTGGTTTTTTTGTAAAATGTTAATTATGCTGAAAATTTTAACTGTAGAAGTACCTTACAATAAGCTGCTTGCAAGATTGGGATATCTTCAGACTAAAACAAAACTTGATGAGAAAACTGCCGGTTTAATAAGGGAAAATTTAAATTTGTCGCAAAAACTTGTTAAACCTCAAACGGCGGTTGCTTTTGAAAATATAACGATAAGCGGTGGCAAAGTATCGGATGAAATTTTATTTGAGAGCGGATATAAAATTAGAAGTAGTAATTTAATGGTGCTTTTAAGAGATTGTTTTAAAGTTTATGGGATTAGCGTAACTATAGGCGGGTTGTTGGAGCGCAGGAGAGATGTGTTTTTGAAAAAAAAAGAAACTTTTAACGCTCTTATATCTGATGCGGTAGGGTCCGTTGCCGCAGAAGAAACAATAGATCTTGTGAATGCGCAGATTAAGTCGTATGAAGAAAAAAATGGTAATATATTAACAAGGAGATATTCTCCAGGGTACGGCGACTGGTCGCTTGAGGACAATAAGCATTTTTTGGATTGGATAGGCGCAAAACATATAGGCATTAAATTAAATGAGTTTTGTCAGATGAATCCAGAGAAATCTATTTCAGCTTTAATAGGTGTTGCCAAAAGAAAGACAGAGTAAAAGCTGAAGAATTGAAAAAAAATGTTATAGAAATCAAGAGCAAAAAAATTGCAATTAATTTGTAAAAAAATCTCTATTATTGGGAAATGGTCTGTTTTATTAAAATATTTTTAAGTTCAAATGCGATTAGAGAGGGAGATATCGTAGGGACTGAAATATTCTGTTAGTAAAAAAAGAATTTCTTATAAAAATATATGATATAAAAACAAAATATTGGTGGGTGTTACCTTGCGGAAAGTAATTTTAAATAAAATTAGACTTTAATCGTGTAATATCTGAGATTGTGAAAGACTGAGAAAAGTGTTTATCGGCAACAACAAAAAACTGCAAAAACCAGTATGGATAATTAAGCAAGAAAAGAAGGATTTTTGGTATGAACAGACAAGAATTTTTGGATATCCTAAGAAGTCGTGTGTTAATAATGGATGGAGCGACAGGAACTGAACTGCAGAAGAAAAAATATCTCGACGGCGTTGAGATTCCGGAGGAAATAAATATTAAATTCCCGGAGAGAATTGCGGAAATTTATTCCTCTTACATAAATGCGGGTTCTAATATAGTTCTTGCAAACACGTTTGGCGCGAATTCCATAAGGTTGAAACAGCACGGACTTTTAGACCGAGCTGATGACATAATAAAGTCAGGGATTGGTTTGATAAGAAAAATTTCTTCTGATACTATTGTCGCTGGCGATATTTCGTCGATAGGGGAATATATTGAACCGCTTGGTTCTTTATCTTTTGATGAGGCTTATAACGCTTTTGCGTTTCAGTCGTTTTTGCTGCAAAAACACGGTGCAGATATTATAGTTATTGAAACAATGACTGAAATAAAAGAAGTTAAAGCGGCAATTCTTGCAGCGAAAGAAAATTTTAACGGAGCAGTTATTGTTCAAATGACTTTTTCAAAAGACGGTATTACGGTTACGGGAACTGATTTAAAAAGTTTTATTGCAATGGCGGAAAGTTTAGGCGCCGATGCTCTGGGATTAAACTGCTCTATAGGCTCTCAGGATTTGGCGGAGCTTGCAAAAGTTCTGTGCGATAACACAAATCTTCCTATATCTTTTAAACCTAATGCTGGAATTCCTGTGTTGATTAACCGCGAAACTTGCTTTCCTGAGACGAAAGAAGAATTTATTGAAGCAAGTTTAAAAGCATATTCTTACGGCGTCAATATGTTTGGCGGCTGCTGTGGAACGAATCCTGAATTTATAAAAATTTTGTCTGGCGAGCTTAAGAACAAAGCTCCGAAAATACGTGGTATGAAAAGTAAATATTTCCTTTCAACGAGAACAAAAGCTATAGATGTAAATGAGACTAAAAGTCCTGTTGTAATTGGCGAGAGGATAAATCCTACGAACAGGAAAAAGTTTCAGGAAGAGCTGCTTAAGGGCAATTTATCTCACGTAAAAGATGAAGCTCGCTCGCAGGTTCAATCTGGTGCAAATCTTTTAGATGTGAATATGGGTGTTCCGGGAACAGATGAAATAGAACTTCTTACAAATGCCGTAAACCAGATACAGGAGACGGTCTCTGTTCCTTTATGCATAGATTCGAGTAATCCCGGCGCTTTAGAGCAGGCAGTTAAAAACTGTGCCGGCAAGCCTATTATAAATTCTGTAAACGGCGAACAGGCAAAACTTGACATAATATTGCCTATTGCAAAACGCTATGGCGCGGCGCTCATAGCATTGACGACAGATGATAACGGGATACCTGAAACGGCAGAGGGTCGGTTAAAAATAGCTGAAGAGATTTTAAACTTTGCCGATCGATGCGGATTTGAAAGGAAAAATATTATTTTTGATTATCTCGTTCTTTCCGTAAGTTCTTCGCCGGGGCAGATACAAGAAACGTTAAAGGCAATGAAAGAATCAAAGAGAATATATCCTGAATGTAAGCTCATTTTAGGTGTTTCAAATGTTTCTTTCGGACTTCCTTCAAGACAAACAATTAATTCAACTTTTTTAAAAATGGCTGTGGATGCGGGGCTTGATTTTGCAATTGTTAATCCCCATGAGGATTGGGATATAGATGATCCTTTTGCTAAGAATTTACTCCTGAATAAAGATAAGGGAGCAATTAAGTATATGGAGACATTTGCCGCTTTTAAAAAACAGATGCCAAAAACTGAGGCACAAAAACTTCCTCCGGATAAACAGCTTTATTTTGCGGTTTTAAATGGGAATCAAGAATCTGTAACTGACATTTTAAATCAAATTATTACTTCTGATGCCAATCCTTTTCAGACAGTAAACGATAATGTTTTGAAAGCGTTAAACCTTGTCGGCGAAAAATTTGCCGCAAAGGAATATTTTTTACCGCAGATAATTATGTCTGCACAGGCTGCTCAAAGAGCTTTTTCCATAGTAAAAACTACTTTAAAAAAGGACGAAAAATCTTCTGCCAGTAAGGTTATATTGGCTACAGTTAAAGGCGATATGCACGATATAGGTAAAAATATAGTTGGCGCTGTGCTTGAAAGCTATGGTTTTGACGTCATAGATATGGGCATAAACGTCGATTCTCAGGCAATAATGAATAAAACCCGCGAAGTTAATCCGATTGCAATAGGACTTTCCGCTCTTATGACAACCACAATGCCTGAAATGGAAATGGTTGTAAAATTAAGAAATGAAGCTCGTATTCCTACAAAAATTATTGTGGGTGGAGCGGCGGTGACAGAAAAGTTTGCTAAAGAGATAGGCGCAGATGCTTATGCCAGAGACGCTATGGAAGCCGCAGGATATATGAAAGCTTTACAAGCAAGTAGGTGCAGATAATAAAGATCAATTTACGCTTTTGAGTATATGTAATAATAAGATTTTGGAAAAATAAAGACTGCACGAAAGGAGAAACGAAGTAATTGAGGCATCTCGTTAAATTCTCAGTTTAGTCACCATAAACTCAATTAATCGGAGCAGTGGAGGATAAGTTCAGAATAATACAAACAAAGGGATGGCAAAATTGCGGATAGGCGGACTTCAAAAACTATCGCTTATAGATTATCATGGAACTCCTGCAGCCGTCATTTTTACACAGGGTTGCAATATGTTCTGCCCTTATTGCCACAATCCTCAACTAGTTTATCCCGACTCATTTGAGAAAATTCTAAATAGAAATGAAATTTTAGATTTCTTAAAAAAGAGACAAGATCTTTTAAAAGGAGTAGTCATAACAGGCGGCGAACCCACGCTACAAAATGATTTATGCGATTTTATAAAAAAAATCAAAAATTTGAAGTTTCCCGTTAAGCTTGACACAAACGGCACAAACCCTGAAATATTGCAAGAACTTATATGCGGAAACCTCATAGATTTTATAGCTATGGATATAAAATCGCCTGCCAAAAAATACAAATTATTTTTCAAGGGAAATTTAAACTTAATTATGCGGTCACTACATATAATTAAGTCTTCAAACATACCTCATATTTTTAGAACTACATACGATACGGACATTTTAAATGAAAAAGATATAGATGAAATAAGAGCAAGCATAGGAAATTCAGAATACATAGTTCAAGAATGCAGGAAATAATTTAACAATCAATAACGGACAACAGTTCAATAAAAAGCACAATCAACTGTTATTTTTTTATAGCTGTGCTCTCACATAGTGTAACGCAAGGATGGAAAAAGAAAGTGTAATTACGGATTTACATCGGAGTCTGTTATTTTTGTTTACTTTTTAACGGGAACTCTCAATTAGATTCAGTATGGCGATACTGTAATAGTCCAAAAAGAAGAGAAAATATTATTTGTAAAAACAATAATTTTTACGGGTTTTAAATTCTTCTCTCTTACCTTCGTTCCACGAAGCAACGGGTCTCAAATATCCCACCACTCTTGAATAGACTTCACATTTTGTACCCTTAACTAAATCTTTTTGTAGTTTTAATTCTTTGATTTTCTCATGAATTTCGTTTAATGTCATTTTAGTAATTTCCTTATAAATTTATTTCACAGCAAGAGTAAACTTTGATTTGCCATGCATGGCTGTTCTAAAACATCTTATATGAGGAAAAATGAGAAAGGATATCAATTCTCATATAACATGTCTTCGAGTGCTTTTATTTGTTTGTCTATATTGTCAAGTTTTTCCTGCTTACATTTCGGACATTCGGGGTGTTCGCCTTCAATGTAGCCGCACCGCGGGCACACACTGAAAGTAGGCGTTATTGTAAAATATGGCAGACTGTAATTTTCACATACGGTTTTTATAAAAATTTTTAGACTTTTCGTATCTTTAATACGCTCCCCTATGAAAATATGCAAAACCGTCCCTCCAGTGTACTTTGTCTGCATTGAATCTTGTAAATCTAGATTTTCAAAAATGTCGTCGGTATAATCTACCGGCAATTGACTTGAATTTGTATAAAATGGCGTATTTTCTGTTTTACTTGCCGAAATTATATCGCGGTATTTCTGCATATCAAGTCTTGCAAGCCTGTAAGATGCTCCTTCCGCGGGCGTAGCTTCAAGATTGTAGTTGTTTCCTGTTTCTTTCTGATATTTAATAAGAGTTTCTCTCATAAAATCCAATACTCTTTCGCCGAAAGATTTCCCTTTTTTGCTCCCGATTCCTTCTCCAAACAAATTCATACATGCTTCGTTTAACCCTACAATTCCTATTGTTGAAAAGTGGTTTTTCCAATATTCATTAAAGCGTTCTTTAATCGTTCTCAGATAAAAACTTATATAAGGATATAAATTACCAGACGTAAATTTTTCTAAAATGTTTCTTTTTATTTCTAAACTTTGCTTTGCAATATCCATATTCACTTTAAGTCTGTCTATAAAATCAGATTCGTTTTTTGCAAGGTAACCTATTTTTGGCATATTTATTGTGACGACCCCTATTGAACCCGTAAGCGGAGACGCTCCAAAAAGTCCGCCACCGCGCTTTTTAAGTTCGCGGTTATCTATTCTCAAACGACAACACATGCTTCTTGCATCTTCGGGTTTCATATCAGAATTAATAAAGTTTGCAAAATAAGGTACTCCGTATTTTGCTGTTATATCCCATAAAGCGCTTATGTTTTTATTATTCCAATCAAAGTCTTTCGTTATGTTATATGTAGGTATTGGGAATGTAAAGACTCTGCCTTTAGCGTCTCCTGCAAGCATGAGTTCTAAAAATGCCTGATTTAACATATCCATTTCTTTTTGAAATTCGCCATATTTTTTATCTTGATGTTTGCCGCCGATTATGACAGGTTCGTTTTTGTAATGTGGAGCTATGGTCAAATCCATAGTTAAATTTGTAAAGGGAGTCTGGAAACCGACTCTTGTGGGGACATTTATATTAAATAAAAATTCCTGTAAAGCCTGTTTTACTTCTTCATAGTTTAGTTTGTCATAATAAATGAAAGGAGCCAGCAGTGTGTCAAAGTTTGAAAAAGCTTGCGCTCCGGCACTTTCGCCTTGAAGAGTATAAAAAAAATTTACAATCTGTCCAAGCACTGTCCTGAAATGTTTTGCCGGTTTTGCTTCAGATTTTCCGGATGCGCCTTTAAATCCGTTCAGCAGCAAATCCTGCAAATCCCAGCCTACGCAGTAAGCGCCAAGCAATCCTAAATCATGCAGATGCAGATCCCCTTCGCTGTGTGCCTTTCTTACATTTTCCGGATAAATCTTATTCAGCCAATAAATCTTGCTGATTTCTGAAGAAATATAATTGTTGAGACCCTGCAAAGAATAAGACATGTTGCTGTTTTCATTTACCTGCCAATCTGTTTTTTTGAGGTACTGGTCAACTAGATCAACGTTGAAAGCAGACATTATTTCTCTTATTTTACTGTGCTGATCGCGGTAGAGTATATACGCTTTTGCAGTTTTTTTATACACAGAAGAGAGTAAAACTTCTTCAACTATGTCTTGAACTTCTTCAACAGTGGGTTTTTTGTTTTCAATCGTATCTAGTAGAAGAGATAAAGCTTTTATGGTTAGTTTATTTGCTATGTCTTGGCCAAATTCGCCTGTAGCTTCGCCTGCTTTTGCTATAGCCGCAGCAATTTTTTTGGGATTAAATGCTTCCCTGATACCATTTCTTTTTATGATTGAACTAAAAAATTCTTTGTTTTCCATATTGCGCTTATGTTAATATTTACTGCCTCAGGAATAAATTTCAGAAGGAGGATTAACTTTACACGAGGCGAAATGTAAAGTCTTGAGAACCAAAGAACTGAAATTGAGAGCGCAAGAAATAAAAGAGATAGATAACAGGAAAGAATTTGAGCAAGCGATATTTAATTAAGCCAATACATCTTTCTTTTTATACCCTCTTTATTTATTATTGAACTTTGAACATCTTTGAGATAGCTTTTGCAGATGAACATTTGTGCAAAAATATACACGGGTTTATGTTAACATACCAATGTTCCCATTGTTTCTTTCAGAGCGTCCAAATACTCCCAAGATTAGTTTCTTCCAACAGAGGGCGTTCATAATCTGGTATTTTTATTCTGTTTTCGTTATGGTCAGCCTCTTCTGGTGGCTTGTTATCAAAAAAAAGAAAAGGCTTCTCAGTCTTTAGACGAGTCAAAATTTTAGTTCCTTCGTCATTAGGAGCTTTTCTACAACTGCATATCATTGATGGTATTAAAAGTCCTGCTATAAATTTACTCACGTCGTGTCCTTCTCTATCAAATACTTCAAATACCGTTTTTTTCGTCGTTTTCTGAACTGTCTGTTTCTATTGCCCAATTTGAGACACTAGTATGCGTTTTTTCAAAAACCCAAAAATTTTACAAAACGTTAATATAGCATAAACGCCGCTTATTTAGTGTGATTTAATATTTATTAAAAACAAAAATATCAACAAAAAAGTTGTTTTCTTAACCTTGCGCGTTTATTTCTAGCATCTTTAGAATTGGAATGTAAGCTTTTTGTCTTATGTCGTCAGGAACAGAAACTATATTTTTCATATTTGTAAGCGTATCTAGAACTTTTGCAAGTGTGATTTTTTTCATATTAGGACACACTGCAAAAGACGATACGGGGTAAAAGTTTTTATCCGGGTTATCTTTTTTAAGCTTATATAGAATTCCCGTCTCTGTTCCTATGATGAATTCTTTCGCGGTGCTTTTTTCAACATATCTACACATAACACCGGTTGACATAATGTGGTCTGCGGAAGATATGACTTCTGGACGGCATTCGGGATGAACTAAAACTTCCGCCTGCGGATGCTCTTCTTTTGCGTTTAAGGCATATTCTGGCAGAATTAAATTATTGTGCGTAGGACAAAATCCATTCCAGATATTCATTTTTACGCCTGACGTTTTTTGAACATAGTTTCCTAAATTTCTGTCGGGAATGAAAATTATATCGCTTTTATTGTCGGCAACGCTTTTCACAACGTTTACAGCATTTGAAGACGTGCAGCATATATCGCTTTCAGCTTTTACCGCAGCGGAAGTATTTACATAAGCTACCACTACCGGATTTTTATATTGCGATTTGAATTCTTTTAATTTTTCGGCAGTTATCATATCTGCCATAGGGCAACCTGCATCTATTGCGGGAATTAAGACTTTTTTATTTGGATTTAGTATCGATGCGGTTTCTGCCATAAAATGTACCCCGCAAAAAACAATTACATCTGCATTTGTTTGCACAGCTTTTTTGCTTAAATCCAGAGAATCGCCGACAAAATCTGCTATATCGTGAATCTCAGGCAGCTGATATATGTGGGCTAAAATTATGGCATTTTTTTCTTTTTTTAACTCATTTAGTTTTTTTATTATTTCTTTCATTGTTTTATTTCTTCAAATTTTCTCATTTTAATTGATATACCGCTTAATGCAGTTATTTTGTCAAACAAATTTGTTTTAAATGTTTTATGACCTTCGGATGTTTCGTCGGCACTTTCTGCTGCAATTTCAAAACATATAAGACTCGCGATCGCGGCAAAAAGATAATCTTTTTCAACTGCGCAGAATGTCCCTGTAACAGAAGGCGACATACGGTCTGTCCTCACAATCTGGGACATCATGGGATATCCATCTTAACTATAAAAACTTTTGCTCCATCGGTACAAGTATCTTCTTTTCCAGCTGCTGCAACAGCACTCTTTTTCGTAAGCAAGAGTCTTTGCAATTTTATTATATTGCTCCCGGAATATTTCCGCTGTCAACGCCTTTTGTGACGACGTTTATTCCTGCAATTTTTGCGATTTCAGAAGCACTGCCTTTTATAATGGTAACTTTATACTGTAAAAGTTCTGCTATTTTTTCATTTCTGTATTTTGTCGCACCTACCTCTGCGGCATCTACAACTACATGGATTTCCTTTTGTTTGCGGTAGCCATAAACTTGTTTCATAACGTCGACTGCATTGTTATTTAGAGTTCCTATGCTTATCATAACGGAGTTTGCACATAGACGCCATATCTACAGCTTCTTCAGGAATGTGTGTCATTTACTAGCGAGCCGCCGAAAATTTTGATGGTATTGCACAATCTGAAATTATAACCCAGTTTGTAATGTAATGCATTAAAAGGGAAATTTTTCTCGTTTTTTTTCCAAAACTTCGTAGATATTATCTATATTCTACCTCTTTACTAATTTCTATTTAGAATGACCAATAAATATTGTAACTGTTATTAATTATACTTTTATTTGAATTTTTTTTCTACAAGAGTGCGTATGAATTCTGCCGTTTTATCTATGCCGAGAACAGAAGAGTTGATACACAAATGATATGAAATTGCCTCTTCCCAAACTTTTCCCGTATAGTAATTATAATATTTTGAGCGTTCTCTGTCCGAGCGTTCTATTTCTTCAAGAGCTTTGTTCTCCGTAATATTTTTATACAAACTTATGCGTTCTATTCTATCTTCTATATCAGCGCATATAAACACATTAATACATTTTGGATGATTTCGCAAGACATAATTGGCGCATCGTCCAATAAAAACTGACGATTCTTTTCTCGCAAGCTGTTTTATTATGTCGCTTTGAATTTTAAATAGAGAATCGTTTAAAATAAGATTATTGTCGCTCTGTTCCAAACCGAAAAAGTTTACAAATAATCCATGTAATCCTCCGAAAAGCCAAAAATGTTTTTTTTCGTCTGAAGCTTCAAAAAGTTCCTTTTCTAAACCACTTTTTTCTGAAGCTATCTTTATAAGCTCTTTATCGTAAAATGCTGTATTTAAATCTTTGGATAATTTTTTGCCTATTAAAAATCCGCCACTGCCGTATTGTCGCGCTATTGTTATTGCAAATTTTTTGTTCACAACTTTACCTCTTTGCCTTGTTGTCTAGTATGAAGTAGAAAGCAAAATGAAATGAGTGACAGCAGCTAATAGCTTTTTTTACTCTGTAATTTGCGATACTGTGCCATAAATATATAAACCGCTAAAATAGAAGACGCTATATCGGAAATCGAAATACTAATCCATACTCCGAAAATATTCATATATTTTGGCAGAACAATAAGAAGCGGTATAAGAAAAAGCACCTGACGTGTAAGTGATAATAAAATAGTCTTTTGCGCTTTGCCGATAGCCTGAAAGAAAGCCACCGCCACAGTCTGAAATCCTATAAAAGGGAAAAACATAAATGTGTAACGGAGTCCGGTTGCCGTTATATCGATGAGATTTTTTTCATTGGTGAAAATAGATGCCGCAGAGTGCGGAAACAACTCTACAAGTGCGAATCCAAAAGTCATTATGGCAACCGCAATAATAATTGTTTTTTTTAAAACTTCTGTTACGCGTTCATAAGCGCCTGCCCCGTAATTGTACCCGGCTATAGATTGCATGCCTTGATTGAGACCAAAAACTATCATGATAAAAAGATATGTCATACGGTTTACTATTCCGTAAGCGCCTACTGCAAGATTTCCGCCGTAAAAAGAGAGGTTTTTATTGATGAGAATGACTATCACACACGCTGTGGCGTTGAGAAGAAATGACGCCGTACCTATAGAGAATATTCCCTTTACAATTTCTTTTCTTAAGCGAAAAGAATCTTTTTTTAAACGTATAAAACTTTTGTTGCTGCTGAAAAACCATATTTGCCATGCTAAAGCTAAAGTCTGTGATATAATCGTAGCCGCGGCGCTTCCTCGTATTCCCCAACCGAATTTAAAAATAAACAGGGGATTAAGTGTCAAATTCATTAGGACGGTTATAATTGTGGCATACATCGCTTTTTGAGGATGGCCAGCGGAACGCATTAGAGCGTTGAGTCCTATATATGTATGAGTAATTACATTGCCAGCTAAAATGATAATCATGAAATCGCGTGCATAAGGAAGCGTCTGGCTGCTTGCGCCAAAAAAGATGAGAATAGGATTTAAAAAGACGAGGACTATTACAGAAAATAATATTCCCATTGCGATGTTGAGTACGTATACATTTCCGATTATATAATTTGCGGCAATGTAATCTTTTTGTCCGAGTCTCAGCGATAAAAGAGTTGCTGCTCCAATGCCTACTAAAGATCCGAATGCTGCGGCTAAATTCATGATAGGAAAAGTAATCGCAAGACCGGATAAAGCCAAAACTCCGACACCGCGACCTATAAAAATGCTGTCGGTTATATTGTAAAGCGATACGGTGATCATAGCAATAATCGCAGGAATTGCATATTCAACTAGTAGTTTGTCTATATCCGAAGTGCCTAAAATAAGCGGAGACTTTCCTTTTTTCATGTTTTTAGGATTCCTGAAATATGAAGTATATGTGTTATGTGTATGGATTAATATTAAGTATTTTAATAAAAACTGAATGTTTTGTATATTTACTGTCTATTTATGTGCAGATTGTTGAAAGATAATAAAAGCATTATGTTCTTTTTGTTTTAGGAACAAGAGGTTATAAGAACTGTTTTTTCATAGAGTATAAGAGACAACGCAACTATTGACGGATGCAGGATATGTGTTCCCCGAAGCTTGTTTGAGATATTATTATGGTTTTGAACTTGATTTAGATTGATATTTAAAAAGCAACTGACAGTTGCGGGTTGCAGATTGTTCTTGTGATGACAGAACAGATATTTTGCAGTTGTCGTTTGTTTCGTATTCTGTCTTTTAAATTCAAGACTGTTTTCTTAGCGTTACTGCAAAAATATTGAAAGAAATATCTCAGAATTTTGCTTTTTGGCAAGCCGTACTCAAATTGAGGATAATACCAAAATAGCATAGGTTGAAATTTGATATAATACTTAAATGGATGATATGTTAACTTTTGAAGAAATAAAAAATAATCCTGAAATACAGACATACCTTAAATTTATGGACAAGACATTTGCTCTTATGGGATATAAGGAGCATGGTAGAGGACATGCTTTGTATGCTGCTGAAATTGCTGAGCGGATTTTGAAATATTTGGGCTATAGCAAAAGAGAGCAGGAACTTGCTAAAATTGCCGCTTATATCCATGATATGGGTAACTTGGTTTCAAAGTATGGACACGATCAAAGCAGCGCAATAATGTTTTTAAATATTATTGGAGATGACAGATACAATGAAGATGTTTTTGCTATAGCAAGCGCTGTGGGTTGTCATGAAGATAAAACTGTAGATCCGGTGTCGGCGATTGCTGCTGCTCTTGTTCTCGGTGATAAAACAGATGTGCGCCGTGAAAGAATAAGAGCAGAGGACGTGTATTATATCTATAAACATTCTCGTATAACTGCTGCTTGTCAAAAAGTTGATGTTGTTATAGATAAAGAAAGGATGACTATCGGACTGCAAATAAAAATTGACACTACAATATGCTCAGTTATGGACTATTTTGAAATATTTATGTCAAGGACAAATTTCTGTAGAAGGGCAAGTAGTGTTTTGAATTGCAATTTTGAATTATATATTAATGAGGATAAGTTTCTGTAATGGAATGCGGTTCTTACCAACTTATAAAAAAATCGTCTGAATGTGGGGCAAGACTCGGAAAGGTTTATACTACGAGAGGTATTATTGACACTCCGGTTTTTATGCCTGTGGGGACGCAAGGCACGGTTAAAGGTGTTGCCATAGAGTTTTTGCGCGGTTCCGGCGCGCAAATAATACTTGCAAACTCGTACCATTTATATCTTCGTCCCGGAACTGAAGTAATAAAAAAAGCGGGAGGGATACAGAAATTTAATTCGTGGAACAGTCCGATGCTTACAGATTCGGGTGGTTTTCAGGTGTTTAGTTTGAGAAATATCAGAAAAATTAACGAAGACGGAGTTGAATTTCAGTCTCATATAGACGGATCAAAACATTTTTTTTCGCCGGAAAAATCCGTACAGGTTCAAAAGGACATAGGTGCTGACATTACAATGTGTTTTGACGAATGCACGCCTTACCCCGCAGATTACGGATATGCAAAAAGTTCTATGGAATTAAGTCTTAAATGGGCGGAGAGGTGTAAGAAAGAATTTTATAAGGATGATTCTTACAAAACTCAATCTTTATTTGGCATCATACAGGGATCGGTATATAATGATTTAAGAGTAAGAAGTACGATGGAAATGTTAAATATTGGTTTTACTGGCTATGCAATGGGTGGACTTTCTATAGGCGAGCCTAAAAAAGATATGCATTCTGTTTTAGAAAGTATTTTGCCTGTGATTCCTGAAAATAAAGCCAGATATCTTATGGGCGTGGGAATGCCTGAAGATTTATGGGAAGGTGTTGAACGTGGAATTGATATGTTTGACTGTGTTATTCCTACGCGCAATGGACGAAATGGACAGGTTTTTACAAGTCTTGGGAAAATTAATATAAGAAATGCGGAATTTAAGGAAGATTTCAGTCCATTGGACCCGGATTGTGGCTGTCCTGTATGTACTGGATATTCAAAAGCGTATTTAAATCATTTGGTGAGGGCTCGCGAGACTTTATATTTAAGTCTTTTGTCTTTACATAACATTTATTTTATGATAAACTTAACGTTAAAAATGAGAAAATCATTAGAAAATAGTACTTTTATCAAATCAAAAAAAGAATTTTTTGAAAAATACTATTCGAGAGACAGACTTTCAGAGGACTAGTATTTTAGAGAATTAAGAATGAGGGTAAAATGAAGAAGTTTATTAATTTATTTATATTTTTAATGGCGATTATTGTAATGCCATCCTTGGCGTTTGCGCAGTCCTCTTCGATGGGATTGTCTTCTTTTGGCGGATTAATGCCGTTAATTCTTATATTTGTTTTTTTCTATCTGTTCTTGTTGAGACCGCAACAGAAAAAGGCTAAAGAACATCGGAATTTATTGAATTCTTTAAAAAAAGACGATAGGATTATTACCGCGGGCGGTTTATATGCCACAGTGAGCGCTGTAAAAAGGAACATCGTTGAGGCAAAAGTTTCAGAGGGAGTTTGTGTTCAGGTTGCAAAACAATCGATTTCTGCTGTTATAACAAAAGAATATGAAGAAGCGGCAAAAATACCTGAAGTAGTTAAGAAATAAATATAAGAAATAAATAATGGAGTATTTTAGTCTGACTTGAAATGATGAATACTGTTATCCGATGGTCAGGATAAACAAAATCTACGAATACTGCTTTGCAAGAAAGGAGCAGTTTCTCATAAACAATTATTGGCAGATGGTATTCTCAGAATAACAGTCCAAATAAGGAATGCTGTGAGGGCAAAGTATCGCAAACAGGCACAAAATCGTAAAAGCACGAAGACACAGCGTTGAAAGAATTCCAAAAGGCGGAGACCGACAAGTCGCAATATCCTGAAAAAGGAAAGAGATGAGATTAAAAAGGTGGAATCTATATTCGATATATTCCAAATAAGACAAATAAGTAACATTTGGCAGGGCATCGTAAGACCACTAACCAAGTCCTCAACGGCAATAAGAACGACTCAAATTTAACGACGAAACCATTAAGAGATAAAGGAAAGGAAGACTATATGTATATGCTTCCTGACTGGCTGCAACTTGCTGCCAAGAGCAAGAGAAGAAAATGGACTAATGCCGCAAGCTGCATAAGAACCGATAATATATTATGGATGATAAAAATAAGTATTCAAGTGTAACTCTTAAAGACGTAAAGAAAAACCCGATAGTTAACGCGTTTATTAAATCTGCTAACGATTATTTGGGGACGATTGGTTATACCGAACACGGCGTCAGACATGTAAAACTGGTTGCTTCTATAGCTGAAAATGTTTTGTTGTATCTTGATTATCCGAAGAGACTTCAGGAACTTGCGGGAATTGCAGGTTATATGCACGATATAGGAAATGTCGTAAATAGACAGGATCACGGACAATCTGCTGCTCTTGTGTCGATGAGGTTACTGAAAGATATGGGTATGATGCCTGAAGAAACGGCATTGATAATTTCGGCAGTAGGAAACCACGAAGAAGAAAGAGGAGATCCCGTAAATCCTGTGGCGGCTGCTTTAATTTTAGCTGACAAATCTGACGTGCACAAAACAAGAGTTAGAAATCCCGATATTTCAAGATACGATATACACGATAGAGTAAATTCTGCCGTGGAAAGATCTTTTTTAAAAGTTCTTAAAGATAAAGAAATTATATCGCTTCAGCTTACCGTTGATACGCAAATATCAAAAGTTATGGAGTATTTTGAGATTTTTATGTCGAGAATGCTTATGTGCAGAAGAGCTGCGAGTTTTTTGAATTGTACGTTTGAGTTAATAATAAATGAGAGGAAATTACTTTAAGTGAAGATTAACTGGAAGTTGTGGATTAGTATTGTATTATTAGCTTTTTCGGTTTGGGTGTTATGGCCGTCTTTTAACTGGGCGATTATGTCTGTCGAGAAAAGAGAACAAGCAGAAAAAGAGAAAGATCCTATTTTAGGCAAACTTCTAAAGTTAGGTTTGGATTTAAAAGGCGGTACACATCTTCTTTTAGAAATTGACGCATCACGGTTAGATGGGAGCGTAAAAATTAAGGATGCAGTTGACAGAGCGATAGAAATTATCAGAAATAGGATTGATCAATTCGGCGTAACGGATCCCATGATTGCAAAGCAAGGAGATAAGTGGATAGTAGTGCAGCTTCCGGGCATTAGAGATCCAAAAGCCGCGAAAGATTTAATCGGTAAGACTGCATTGCTTGAGTTTAGGATAGAAAATACAAGCGAAGAAGCAAAACGAGCTCTTGATTTGATTTATGAGAAAAAAATTACGCCTGCACAATATAGAGAAAATCCATCGCTGTATCCAGATATAAAAGCCGTTATGCCTGAAGGCGCATCGGTTTTTGAGACCAAAAGAGATGTAATTTATTGCGTTTTAGATAAAGCTCTTTTAACAGGAGCCGTTCTTGCAAACGCAAAAGTTGAATTTGGTGGAGAGTACCAACATGGAATGGTAGTTTCAGTGGAATTTAATAAAGATGGTGGAAGAATATTTGAGCATATAACTGAGAGAAACATAGGGAAAAATCTAGCTATAGTTCTTGACGATGTTGTACAGTCTGCTCCTGTGATACGTGCAAAGATTTCTAGAGGAGAAAAAGCGGTTATTGAGGGTAATTTTAACTCTGACGAGGCAAAACTTCTTGCAGCCGTATTGAGAGCAGGCGCTCTTCCCGCGCCGGTTAAATTGATAGAAGAAAGGACGGTCGGACCGTCGCTCGGTGACGATTCTATAAAGAAAGGTTTTATGTCGTCTTTTATAGGTGTTATATTAGTTTTTCTTTTTATGTTTATCTATTACCGTTCCTCAGGATTAATTGCAGATTTAGCGCTTGCTTTAAACTTAATAATACTCATGGCGATAATGACATATTTTCAGTTTACTCTTACGCTTCCGGGAGTAGCTGGTATAGCGCTTATGCTTGCTATGTCCGTTGACGCAAATGTGCTTATATTGGAAAGGATAAGGGAAGAACTTGCTGCTGGAAAAACAGCAAGAGTGGCAGTGGATATGGGATATCAGAAAGTTTTTTGGACTATTTTTGATGCGAATTTTACGACTCTTGTAGCTGCGGCTTTTTTATTCCAGTTTGGAACAGGTCCTATAAAAGGTTTTGCCGTTACTCTTTCGATAGGTCTTATTGTAAGCATGTTCACTGCCGTGACTGTAACAAAACTTATATATGAACTTTTGTTCAAAGAAAATCTTTTATTAAAAATAAAAATATAGCCGGGGGTTAGTGTGCGATTTTTTAAATCTGTAAATATAGATTTTATCAGGAACCGCTATAAATTTTTTGTAGTTTCTGGACTATTGTTTTTAGTGACGATAGGAGCTTTTATTTACAGAAGCGGACCGAATTATGGTATTGACTTTACCGGCGGTATTCTTATGCAGATTTCTTTTCAAGATAAAGTTGTATTGCAGGATGTCCGCAAAGCTGTAGAAGAAAGTGGAATAGGTTCTTTTGAACTTCAAAGTTCTGGCAATCTTATTATAATAAGAGCAAAGAAAAATCTTAAATCTCAGGAAGAGTTTGAGGATTCAGTTAAAAGCTCAATACGGTCAAAATTTCCGGATAATCCGTTTAATATTGAAAGAGTTGAATACGTAGGTCCTACTGTCGGCGAATATATTTCAAGACAGGCTATCTATGTATTTTTATTTGCATTTTTAGGTATGATTATTTATATTGCGTTCAGATTTAAATCCAGTTTGTGGGGACTTGCGTCTATTATAGGAATTATTCATGATGTTGTTATATCTTTAGGTTTTGTAATTCTTGTAAACAAGGAAATTAACATAACGGTTATTGCCGCTCTTCTCACGGTTGCCGGTTATTCAATTAACGATACTATAGTTTTGTTTGATAGGATAAAAGAAAATTTAAGACTTCTTGGAAAAGAAGATTTTGCAACACTAATTAATAAAAGCATAAATGAGGTTCTTGTCAGAACTGTTGTTACTTCTTTAACTGTGTTTATTGTGGCGTGTTCGCTCTTTTTCTTAGGTGGAGAAGTTATACATACTTTTGCATACATAATGGTCATAGGGACGGTGCTTGGAGTGTTTTCTACGATATTTATTTGTGTGTCGCTTATTTATGAGTGGGAAACAAGGAAAAGTAAACGTTTGAAAAACGCCATAAAGCAGGGTGTTGTTCGTTCAAAGTGATGCGGAAGATAAAGAATTTTAGAGTAAATTTGCGCCTGAAAGAAATTTTGCGCGTAATTAAAAAGCTTATGAATACCGCTGAACTATCCTTAGAACTTGAGAAGTCAGTTCAGAGGAGTTGTCGTTTTTATTCCAAGTTTTTGGTTCCGTCTGTGGTTTATGAGACTTTTTCAAAAGAAACACTTCCTTTTATTTATGAAAAAGATGTACCGCCAAAATGGATTGCTGAAAGTGTTTTTTTTGTAACTATAGGCAGCAGTCTTTATGAAGAATATAAGAGAAATGAAGAGATTTTTGGTGAATATACTGGAAAAATTGTTTCTGTAATAAGTAGCGATGCTTTAGAACAGTCAAAAAAATTTATACAAAGACTTGTTTTGAATGAGGCACAGGAAGAAAACTGTGAGATTTCGAGGGTTGTTGACATTCCGCCGTGTTTATACGAAGCGGCGGCAAAATTTATTCCTGTTAGTAAAATAGGCATAAATGCAGAATCTGGGGAACTGAGTCCTCTATATTCAACATGCGGATTATTTTATTGGACGTCTTCTAAGAAGAGGACAAAGAAATAAGAATTTAAAGTAAAGGTATGATTGTGTGTTAGAAGTTAAGAAATTTACAGTGTAAATAATACGGTTCTGGTTGCGAAAAATATCTTTATTTTAGTACGCGGTGAGAGAATGACAATTTTTTTTTGGTAATATACAATATTTTCTTTGTTTTATTTTTGCCTTTGATTGCGGTTTTTGTTCTTTTTAGTAGTACTACCGAATACAGGAAAGAATTTTTTTACAAACTATCTGAACGTCTTGCTGTTTATAAACTCTCACATAGGAATTTAAAAACAACTCTTTGGATACATTGTGCTTCACTCGGAGAAATACGCGCTGTGGAGCCTATTTTGGATGGGTTTGGAGATAAGTATTATATCGTTTTAACATCAACTACAAAAAGCGGCAGAGACTATGCCCAAAAATTACAAAAAGCAGATTTTGTCGCTTTACTTCCTTTAGATATTTTTCCTTTTATGTGTAAAGCGTTTAATGTTATTAAACCGGATATGCTGATACTTGTTGAAACTGAACTTTGGGTGACTATGCTTTATACTGCGGCACGCAAAAATATAAAAATTATTACAATCAACGGGAGAATGTCCACTAAATCATTTAAAGCTTATAAAAGGTTGAAATTTTTCTGGAGTAGATTTACGAAGTTAATCAATGTTGTTATGGCAAGAAATAAAGATGATGCTGATAGATTTGCATTTTTAACGGGTGGAAAGAGTGAAATTGTTATTTCTGGGAATATAAAATATGACAGGAATTTTACATTAAATTCAAGAAAAGAAGATTTCTCTCTAAGAAAAGAAGATTTTGTTTTTACAGCCGGCAGTACAAAAGAAGGGGAAGAAGAAATTATTGCAGACGTGTATAATAAAATAACTCCCCGTTTTAGCAAGATTAAATTTTTCCTTGCTCCGAGACATCTCTCAAGAGTAAAAACCGTAATGGAAATTCTTAAAGGTAAGTGTATTAAATATTCGTTATTTTCTGAGGGTGATTTTAACAGTAAATTCATTTTGATCGATGTTTTTGGAAAATTACAGAGCGTATATTCGGTTTCAGACGTTTGTTATGTTGGAGGTTCCTTAGTAAATGGAGGTGGACAGAATCCCATAGAGCCTGCGGCGTACGCGAAACCCGTTTTGTTTGGCAGAAATATGAATAACTTTAAAACCGAATCTGAAATTCTTTTAAGATATGGCGGAGCTTTAATTGTTGAAAATACCAGCGATTTGGCTGATAGCATAAAAAAGTTTATATCTGATAAAAAGTTTCTTGAAGATACTGGTCGCAATGCTTTAAAAGCTATTGAATCGCAGAATGGCGCTGTTTCTTTTACAATAAAAAAAATAAAAGAAAGTTTAGATGCCTAGTAAAAATTTAATGAGAATTATTATTTTTATATGTCGTATTATAGATAAAACTCTGAGAAAAAAATCGTTAAATGATACTTTTCATTATCCAAAGCCTTCAATTTATTCTTTCTGGCATGGAAATACATTCCCGATGATGTTTTCTAACCAAAAAAGTAATATAGTTATTATGGCAAGCCTGTCGAAAGACGGAGAAATTTTGTCTCAAGTTTTAAAAAAGTACGGTTATTTAACTGTCAGAGGATCATCGAGTAAAAGCGGTGGAAGAGCGCTGATAGAAATTATAAGATATGCTCGCAAAGGATATTCTATTGCTTTTGGGGCAGATGGTCCTAAAGGGCTTTATCATAAATTTAAATACGGAGCCGTATATGCAGCGCAAAAAACGGGTATGCTGCTGTTTCCCATAAGTTGTTCGCCGAAAAATAAAATCGTAATTAACAAGTCGTGGGATAAAATGATAATTCCGCTGCCTTTTTCGAAAATGGTGCAGATTTATGGAGAACCGTTTTATATCGATGATGGAGATGATATTGAAGAGAAAGCGGTTCTTGTGGAAGAGAAATTAAATAAGTTATTTGAATTTACGGGTAAATATTACTGGGAAAAAGATATTTTAAAATATTTGGAGTATCATCCTGCTCCTAAGATTTTAATTGTTCAGCCCAGCAGAATAGGCGATATAGTTTTTTCTATACCAGTTCTTTCGGCAATTAAAAAAAGATATCCCTATGCAAGATTAAGTTGGATTGTGGATGAGAGATGCGTTGAAATTTTAGATGGTAATCCTTTTCTCGAAAATATTTTTATCTGGGACAGGAGACAGATCTCTTTTAAATATTATAAAAATTTAAGACGGTGCTTAAGAGAACAAAAATTTGATTTAAGCATAGATTTACACGGACTTGCAAAGTCGGCGATGCTTGTTAAACTTGCCGGCGCAAAGTTTAAAATAGCGTCTTCTTCTACAAATGGAATGAGAGAGTTTTCGTGGCTGTTTTCAAAAGAAATAAAATCTCGTCAAAAATGCCATTGTGTCGAGCGACATTTTGAAGTTGCAAAATATTTGGACTGTGTCGACGAAAAAAGTTATCCCATTGTAATACCTGAGGAGAACTTTAAAAGCGTCAGGCAAAAGCTGTTAAAAGAGAATGTAAATTTGGAAAAAATAATCGGAATTCATCCCGGTGGAGGTTGGGTTTCAAGAAGGTGGGGCAGCCATAAGTTTGCCGGTCTTGCGGGAAAGTTAAAAAGCGAGTTGGATGCGGATATTGTTTTTGTCGGAGGAAAAGAAGGCGGAGCAAGCGAAAAAGGTTTAAACGAAGAAATAGTTTCAGGCGTTGGCGTTAAAACTACTGATATGACCGGAAAATTCACTTTAAAAGAACTGTGTGCTTTTTTAAAAATGTGTAGAGTTTTTGTAGGCAGTGAGTCGGGTCCTATGCATATTGCAACGGCTTTTGACACTCAAGCTGTGGCAATTTTAGGTCCGACAGACGCAAAACTTACGGGACCGTATAAAGGCAATACGAAAATTATACAGCATCAGGTGGACTGTCAGCCGTGTAGAAATAGAAATTGTAAAAGTACTATATGTATGCGTAGTATAACTGTTTCCGAAGTTTTTGAAGAAGTGAAGAAAAAATATGAAAATTTTAATTATTAAACCAAGCTCATTTGGTGATATTGTAAAAGCTTTACCTTGCGCGAACGCTTTAAAACAGGCATATCATCATATGTGCGAAATAAGCTGGGTTGTTTTTAACAGATGGGCTTCTATTCTTAAAATTTGTTCTGATGTCGATAAAATTATAAAGTGGGACAGAGAAAAAGGATTAAAAGGTTTTTTTGAAGTATTAAAGAAAATTAATGAAACAGAATATGATTTAATTATGGATTTGCAGGGGCTTTTAAGAAGCGCTTTTCTCGCAAAATTTGCCAGAGCAAAAATAAAACTTGGCGTGCCTGGAATGAAGGAATTCAGCAATCTTTTAATAAAGGAAGTGTATCCGGAAAATGCTGGGCTGAATAGCACGCTTCGCAGTCTTGAACCTGTTCGTTTTTTGACCGGTAAAATTTTTCATCCTGAAGTGAACATGAAAATAGATTCAAATGCAGATGAGATTTTGCAAGATAACGGGATTTCGGGGGATTTTATTTCCCTGATTCCTTTTGCAAGAGGAAAAGGAAAAGACTGGAGCATATTGAATTATAATAAGCTTATTGATTTGATAAAAAAAGAATATTTTAATGTGCAGATTGTGATTTTGGGTTCTGTTAAAGATTTCGGAAAATTAAAGTCCGATAAAGTTATAGATTTATGCGGCAAAACGGAAATAGAGGATGTCGCAGGCATTTTGTTAAAAAGTAAAGTTGCCGTTGGAGCAGATACCGGACCTATGCATCTGTCGTCGATTTTGCAGACACCATCTGTTTTTATACTCGGGACTTTGAATATAGATGATGCCTCTCCCTATATGGGAAAATTTTCGCTGCTTTTAAATGAAAATGATGCTAAGAATATAAACGCTGTTAAACCTGAGAATGTTTTTTCAGAGATAAGAAAGTGGATGAGATAGTTTTTTTCATATGAATCGGCTTGGGAATTTACCTTTCTCGCTCCCGGTTCTTAAGTCTGCAAAACAGGAATTAAATGCAAGGGTATATTCTGTCGTTAAGTCTGCTTTATTGCAGTTTTTAACGTCTTCGGATTTGGTTGACGGAATAATACCTAAAGAGAAAACTTTATAAAAAATATAAGAAAAGAAAAATTTGATGAAGCCTTTCTTTTTTCGGAATCGTCGCGTTCGTTAATTTCAGCTTATTTTTCGGGAGTGAGAGAAAGGATGGGTTTTAAGACGGCGTCTTTAAGTTTTTTACTTACCGATGAGGCGCATATATCAGGTGTTTCCTCGTTATTTAATAATAAGGGAATCTTTAAATGAAATTGCTGGAAAATGTAAAATGGCGCCAAAGATGTTTATCGCAGAAAACAGTATTTTAGACAGAGTTGCTTTTTTAAAAAAATGCAGTTTATTTGTAATGTATGGATTCGGATGCTATGCATTAACCGCTGTCGTAGGGGCAAGATGTATATAGGTGTGTTTGGTTGTGCGGATCCGCTTCAAACGAGACCTATGTCTTTTGAAAAACATCTAATAATACAAAAAGATGATATTTCACAAATTATGCCGGAAGATATTGTTTCAAAAGTTACAGTGTGGGCTGGAAATTGCTAGTATATACAATATATTTTCGCGTTGTGCGTAAACAGATTCTAAAAAAATCGGAGGACATAAAGGATGGCAAATGTTTCGGAGCTTCAAATTGAAAGAAGGAAATTTAAGCCGGTTCTGCCGGACGTATTAAAAAATGGATCGGCTTCTATAAAGCTCGTTAAGGGAAAAGCTACGCAATCTGTGGCGGATCAGGATGAAATAAAAAAGATTTTTAAGAATATTTACGGTTTACCTGAAGTTAGATTTAAAAAAGGCACAAATGCCGTTGCCGCAAAAAAAGCTATAAAAGTTGCTGTAGTTCTTTCGGGAGGACAGGCTCCGGGAGGACATAATGTCATAGCAGGGCTTTTTGACGGATTGAAAGAAGCAAACAGCGAGAACACTTTAATAGGTTATCTAGGAGGTCCATCGGGAATTTTGGAAAATAAATATAAAGAGATTTCCAAAGAATTATTATGCGAGTACAGAAATACGGGTGGCTTTGATTTCATACAATCGGGAAGAACGAAAATTGAAACGCCCGAACAGTTTAGTTTGACGAAAGCTAATCTTTTAACGTCTAAAGTAGATGCGCTGGTTGTTGTCGGTGGGGACGACTCGAATACAAACGCTGCTATGATAGCGGAATACTTAAAGAAAGAAAATTTAGGCAAATGTGTTGTAGGTGTTCCTAAAACTATTGACGGAGATTTGAAAAATAAGTACATTGAAACTTCATTTGGTTTTGACACAGCGACAAAGATTTATTCGGAGCTGGTCGGAAATATCTGCAGAGATGTAAATTCGGCGCAAAAGTACTGGCATTTTGTTCGTCTCATGGGGAGAAGTGCTTCTCATATTACGTTGGAAGTTGGTTTTAAAACCCAGCCTAACATTGTTTTAGTCGGCGAAGAGATTTTGGCGAAGAATATGAAGCTTGCTAAAGTCGTTGAAAATATTGTTGACGTTATAATAAGACGTTCACAGGCGGGTAAAAACTTCGGAGTTGTTTTGGTGCCGGAAGGACTTATAGAGTTTATACCTGAAATGAAAGAGCTTATTTCAGTCCTTAACGATACTTTAGCTGAAAATGCAGATGCTGTTGCGAAGCTTAGTTCGATTAGGGATAAGAAAGAATTTGTCTGCAGTAAACTTCCTAAAGAACTTTCCGATTTAATGAAGTCGCTTCCTGCGGACATTGCTTCGCAGCTTATGTTGGACAGAGATCCTCACGGTAATGTTCAGGTGTCATTGATTGAAACAGAAAAACTTTTAATAGAGATGGTGCATAAAAAGCTTTCTGAACTGAAAAAAGAAAATAAATATAAAGGTAAGTTCTCGGCGATTACACATTTTTTTGGATATGAAGGACGCTGCGGAATTCCGTCAAATTTTGATGCAAATTACACTTACGCTTTAGGCTATAATGCGGCTATGCTTGTGATAAACGGACTTACGGGTTATTTATCGTCTGTGAGAAACCTTGTGAAATCCCCGGAACAATGGGAGTGTGGCGGAATCCCTCTTACAATGATGATGAATATTGAAAGAAGACATGGGAGGGAAAAACCCGTTATACAGAAAGCTTTGGTTGATTTAGACGGGAAACCGTTTAAAGAATTTGTAAAAAATAGAGATGAGTGGGCTGTCAGCGAAAGTTATATTTTCCCGGGACCTATACAATATTTTGGACCTGCAGATGTCACAGATATGATGACGAGAACGCTTAGATACGAACAGTCTGAAAAGTGATAGTAGTTTAAATAGGATAGTTAGCTTGGGCTGTCCCCAGAAATAAAAAGGGACAGCCCTTTTTTGTTTTTAGAACTGGCACTTAATAAAAAGAGATTTAGGATAAAGTCGGTTTTTTTAGTCCCTTAGATAATTATGGGTTGTGTTCATATCTCTCTCATATTTCTTAAAAATCAGAATTATCAAGCCTTGCTTGTTACCGTTGCAGTAGAACTCGCTATTGATATTTGTTTTATTGATGGGACGGTACATCTGCGCAAGATAGGCTTTTTACTGTAAACACAATATAAAAAATATTTAAAAAATGTGACATTTTCTGCTTTATTCTAGGTCTAGGTCTAGGTCTAGGTCTTTTATCATTTGTTTATCAGAAGTTATGTCTCTGCCGCTTATGGTGAGATAGCCGCCGGTCATAAGACCGTTTGCGCCTGCTTGGAATATCCACGACTGTAAATCTCTTAAATTTACTTCTCTGCCGCCGCATATCATAATATCGGGAGTTTGTAAGATTATTCTGAAAACTGCTATTGTTTTTAAGATTTCAACTGGAGTCATTGTGGGTAAGTGTTCGAGAGCTGTGCCTTTAATAGGCATTAAAAAATTCATAGGAACGCTGTCAGAGCCAAGCTCTTTTAAAGTAAATGCTAAATCTACTCTGTCTTTAAAACTTTCTCCCATACCGAAAAGTCCGCCGGAACATATTTCAAAACCGAATTTTTTAGCTCTTTTTATAGTGTCAACTCTTTCCTGATAACTGTGTGTGGAACAAATATTGGGATAAAAATTTTCAGACGTTTCAAGATTATGGTGCATTTTTTTTATGCCAGCTTTTTTAAGTTTAAGAAAATTTTCGTCTGATATTCTGCCTATGGAAACGCCTAAATGCGATACTTTCTTATGTTTTTTAAACATTTCGCAGAGTTTTTCTATTTCTACATCGTTCAAAGAATTGCCGCTTGAAACAATGCCGAAACATCCTACGTTTTCTAAAGCTTTAATAGAAACTTCATTTATTTTTTCAGTATCTACAAGAGAATATACCTTCACGTCAGTTTTGTTGAAAGCCGATTGAGCGCAAAACTTGCAGTCTTCGCTGCACTGTCCTGATTTTGCATTTATAATAGAACAAACTTTTACTTTGTCACCTTTATATTTTCTGCGTATTTTAGCGGATGCAAGAAAGATGTCTTCAAGTTCAAAATCAAAAAATTTCAAAGCTTCTTCTTTTGTAATCTGTTTACCATTTGCGATTTCAATAGTTAAGTCTTCCATTTATGCTTTTTCCTATTCTGCATTAAATTCAAAATTTGCAAACATTTATTCAATTTATCATTTTTTAGCGGCTGAATACGTCAAATTCGATCTTTGCAGATTATTTTTATTGTCCAAATAAGTCCGTACAATACCTTCGCTTTCTCCTCTTTAGCGGGAGCAGCTGCAATCATTCGCCTATTTAATTCATCCTCTAGTTCAGGCAATGTTTCCCTAAATTGAGGAATAATATATCTTTTAAGAATTTTTTTAATCCGCTCCTTTTTTACTCTTTATGCTGCTCTTCAATCAATATTTTTTTGATCCTTTTATTTTTTATGGCATAACAATAAAGCAAGCTTAAATGCTTCACTACAGCGTTAAGTCCTTAATTTTCTGTGTTTTTTTTATAGAGTAGCTTTAAACGCAAGCTGCTCTGTTTTCGTTTTTAAAGAAATCTGCATTTACCTGCAAACTCTTTATATAAGACAGTCTATCGACGGAAGTTAATTGAGAACCGTCAATAAACAGCTTAGGCAATATATATCCGCTTCGCTGATTTACATCGGTAGATTTACATCGGTACAATATCTACTGTATTTACTGTTTTTAAAAGCGGTTGAAGTGGTTCCACTCGACGTTTTATACTTTAAGAGGAAAAAAATACAAAAGCGGAGAAAAATGCTGGCAGCTCCCAACACGAAAGGTATAAGCAGTAAAAACGCTGCGAGTATCATGTGAGAGATATTTCCAATCCGCATTAAACTCCTTGCTGGAGTTGACAAAAGCTTTTATAATTATGATTACTCACTGAGAAGACAAAGCTCTGCATTAATAGAATTACCTTGCGTCATGTCATTAAATTCTTCTAATATCGGCGGCGAATAGGAAGGAGTATCAGAATCAAAACGACTAAATGCCGACTGTGGTATCTGACTTATTTCTGCTGGCTTTTTTCCTTCATTCTTTAAACGATTATAGACGAGATAAAAGAAAAAACAACTTGTTCTTTTTTTTATTATGGAATAATTCTAAAAGCATTAACATGACAACAACGTTAAACCGATGTAATTACTTGTTTATCTTTCCCTCACTAAACGCGGAGCAGTTTTGACAATAGGTCGCTCCGTTTTCATTCCTCTTCAGGATTAATCAAATTTGCGTCACCATTTTCCGCATCGGTCCAAGTTGCCTCCATAGCAGTAATATTATTTAAAAGTTCTTCAAGTTCCAAAATAAAAGGATTCGCGTCATTATTTTCCGCATTTTCCACAACTGTGCCAGGAGAAGAATTATCGTCTGAATTTACCAAATTTAAACCTGAAGAATTTGCCGAATTTACAGAAAAATTCACGTCATTATTTTCCGCATTTTCCGCAACTGTACCAAGAGAAGAATTATCGTCTGAATTTGCTAAATTTAAACCTGAAGAATTTGCTGAATTTACAGAAAAATTCGCGTCATTATTTTCCGCATTTTCCGCAACTGTGCCAAGAGAAGAATTATCGTCTGAATTTGCTAAATTTAAACCTGAAGAATTTGCTGAATTTATAACTCTTGCAAACTTTCCACAACTTGCAATTAAAGTTACTATCAAAAGAAGCGCTACTGTTCTTTTCATTTTTATCCCGATTTTACCCAGACAGAAGAAGTATAAGGTTTTTTATTTATAGCTTTTATCTTCACTAAGTTTTGGAAGATTTAAATACACATCGCAAGCGTCGGCAGTCGTAATATTTATCCATAATAAAAAGCTTATTAATCGTACAATCGTTACACTTGTGATAAAGCTTCTTACAATAAGCAAAATGCAACTGAATGCCTACAAGCTCTTCAAAAGCCTTAATCAAAATCACTTGAATAAATATCTCTCGAAGAAGATGAAGAAACTGAAAATGGATTTAATAACTCATCCAGATTATTAACTGATAAATGCGTCAGATATAAACAAGGTTACTTCTGTAAACGAGTCTATGCTCATTGTGGTGTTCTTTCTCTTTGTATAGAGCTTATCAGTTTTATTTCTTTGAACTCACATTTCTTTTCAAAAGGAGCGTCCTTATAAAGTTCTCTAAACAGAGGAGAAGTAATGAAAAAAGTTACAGAGGCAGTCTCTCCTAAAGAAAAGGGTGGATTTAATAGTTTTGTTTCAATTCCTATTGCATGACTCAACCTCGTCATCGTTCTTCTTTTTTTTCACGAGTGGAAGACTTATCAGGCAGACGATAGCCGTTTTCAACGTCTCTATTATAGGTTAGATTCTTCTGCCGGAACTTTATTGTCAATGATAGAAAGATTAATCTCAAATTCGAGTTCTTTCTTTGGTTTTTTACCAGAGAGTTGCTTTCCTTTTCAATCTCCTCTAACAATTTCTTAGCGTAATCCAAGTCGGCATTCTCAGGTTGCTTCACCATGTATTGTCAGAAGTCACAAAAACGCATAACATCATCTCCTGTGCCTTTTCTGTATCTTTCCAATAAGTAATCTTTCCTCTTAATGCAGGACGGCAAGTATGCGCATTTGCAGATAGTCCTGTAATCAATTACAATATTGTCCTTATATCATATTTGTCCTTAATTATGTTCATACAAACACTGTTTAAATTTGAGTTTTTCCTTTCAGCTAGATTCTGCAGCCTTGTCCAAGTGCCGTAATCAATCGCCGCAGTAATACTCTTTTTTTCACAATCGTTGCTGTCAATTCGGGTAAAGAATTCTGTAAAAAAGCTGTAAAATTTGGCTTCTATTCGCTTTTTCATTCTTGGCAATATCGTTGACGTAATTTAACAATTTTGCATCGCCATAAAGGTTCAACGCTCTTTTGCTCCTTTTATTTTATCATTATCATCCTTGAATTCGAGATGCTCAAATAATATTGCCTCCGCATTTATACTGGCACACTTGTAGCTCTAAATTGTAAGCGTATATCATTGTCGTGTTTAAAACTGCATGCCTTTCAAACTTCTATTTTAATTTTAACCGTTTTGTGTTTCACTATAGATTTTGTGGCGTTGATCTGCTTTAAAGCTTTTTCAAGGTCCTCGAGATGTGTTTCGTGCGTAATTATGATAATTCTGCCGTAATCGGTGCCGTTTATATTGAGTTGTGCAAGACTCCTTGCGATTGAAACTTTAAATTCGGCCAGAATTCCTGAAATTTTTGATAAAACGCCGGCTTTATCTATGACGGCAAACCTTAAGTAATAAGGCGACTTGCTTTTGCCTATAGGAAGAATTTTAATTTTTTTCTTACTGTCATAGACTACATCTGGGATAATTCCTACAGTGTTTGTAATGATGGATTTTGAAAGGTTTATAATGTCGGACACAACTGCGCTTGCCGCAGGCTGTTGTCCCGCTCCTTTGCCGTAGAATAAGACGTCGCCTGAATCTTTTCCCGTAATCATGATGGCGTTATATTCATTTTCAACTGTTGTGAAGGCGTGATCGTAATTTATAAGGCACGGCTGTACGGACATATCTATTCCGTCTTTTGTTTTCTGTGCCGAACCTATAAGTTTCACGTCGTATCCGAAATCCTGTGTTATTAAAATGTCCTCGATATCTAAATCCGCGATACCTTTGACAAGCGGTATATTTTTGACTTTTATCCAGCTGCCCCACGCAAGAGAAGCAAGTATAGCGAGTTTGTTTGCCGTGTCAATGCCGTCTACGTCAAAAGATGGATTGGCTTCGGCATAACCGGCTTTTTGAGCGCTTTTTAAGGCTTCTTCATAAGGTACGCAGTGCTTTTTCATTTCGCTTAAAATGAAATTTGTGGTACCGTTTAAAATACCTTTGATTTCAAATACTTCTTCAGAAGCAAGTCCTTCGCTTAAACCTTGAACCACCGGGATTACGCCGCCGACAGAAGCTTCGTAATATATTGATTTCTGATATATTTGTGCTGTTGTGAAAATCTGATCCCAGTATTTTGCAAGTACGGCTTTATTTGCACTGACGACATTTTTGCCAGCTTTTAAAGATTCTATTATCACTGTCCTTGCAGGCTCGTATCCGCCGATAAGCTCAACAATCAAATCTATTTCGGGATCTTTTATTATGTCTCTGAAGTTTTTAACGTAAAGTTCAGGTTTGTCTATAGGTTTTAAATCGCAAATTGATTTTATACATATAGGTTTACCGACTTTTCTTAAAACTATTTTTTTGTTTTCTCCCAATATTTTTACTACGCCTTTTCCTACAGTTCCATATCCTATGAGACCTACATTAATATACTTTTTTTTCATAGCTAATCCTTGATATTTTCCAATTTTTATATGCTCGCAAAACGACATACTGCATGTACGGTGCATTTTGTAAAATTGTTTATGTGAGACAGAATGTTGTTAAGTATTTTACTATATTTTGCGTAAGACGCTTTTACATATCTTTCGCCTTATTGTTGAAACTTTTATCGAAATGAGACAATAAGTCCGATTTCTTTTGCAAGTTATATCCGAACAGTCAGTCCGGGACGCCCTATCGTTTGCTCGGTTATGATTTCTCTAAATTCAGGTATCTTTTTTGACTGCGAGTACTTGTTTGTATTGTTGTGTTTTAACGTGTTGCAAAATCTGTCGATGACGCAATAGGTCGCGGGAGAAACAGGACTCCATATGTCTAAATTTGTGACATAAGACTTTTTGTCATAAACTTCTTTCTTGAACCAGTTGATTTTGGCAAACATATGAGGTGGCAGTTTTTCTAAATTTTTAGACGATTTTATACTTATCATATTTTATTTAAACTCAATTACTATATTATTTTTCTAAGAGTTGTAGTAGGCTTAAACGAAACCTTTTTCCCCGGCGGAATGAGAATTACTTCTTTGGTTCTAGGGTTTCTCCCCTGTTTGGCTTTGCGGGGCTTAGTTCTAAAAGATCCGAGACCCGAAAGAGAAATCACTCCGCCGTTTTTTAGAGTAATTTGGATTACTTTAACTAGAGCTTTTATTGCTTTATTTGAATCATTTTGCGTTAACCCTGAAACATCAGCAACCTGTTTGACGACGTCAGGTTTTTTCATCAAATTAATACCTCCACTCGAAGTAAATTGTGTTTTTTTAAAAACACATTCATTTTATAATAAATTTCAATAAAAATGTCAATGACGTCGATAGCTCAAGCGCAGTAAATAAACATATTTGACAAATACGTACATCTTTCGTTATAATCTGTCAAGCTATGGTTATGGGGCTATAGCTCAGCTGGGAGAGCGCTTGCATGGCATGCAAGAGGTCAGGGGTTCAATTCCCCTTAGCTCCACATAAAAATTGAGATGTAAAAGAACTTTAGCAGAGAAGAAGTATAGAATAAAGAGCGATTAAAATAGGTGTACAAAAGAATCCTAAAAAAAATGGTTCTACTATAGTCCGTTTAACCTTATTGGCGAACTGCGGTTCAGAAAAAATATCACCAAAAGACTCATTGACTCCGAACACATCTACAAGGTCTACGTCCTCGCAAAAAGCAACCAAAACATAGAAAGAGTCAAGTCGCTTTGATGAATGGCTTGCAGAATGCGAATTACAACAAGAACGGAATAAAAACGATAGGTTCTTCAGGGCAGCAGATTGCGCCAAAGATTAAGGTAGTCTGAGGTATAGCCTTAACTATTCTTGCTGTTGTAGGCTTATACAAAGGAGCAAGATTGTATTCCACAGAGCGTTCAGACGAGTATTCGGCTACCTCAAGACCGCTCTCAACAGCAATCAGCAAAAAAATGCGACAGGATATTAGGAATATGCTCATTGGTTAGCTGGCTGGGCTTGGATAATATGTTTTGAGCTGTATCAAGACCGAAAGAAATCTATAACCCGTGAATTTCGGTTGGGCGATATTTAATATTCAGTATATAAATTCGCATTGATACAAATATCTATGAAAACGCTACATGCTAGGAGTTCCTCTATCAACACGGAATACGTAATTTTCTAGAATTACCGGGATACAACCCTCCCCTAGAAAAGGACGATACTTCTATTGATAATCACGATGAAGAAAGAGTCATATTTTGATTGTGAATTTGATTTCCAAATATAAGGAAGATAGATGGACAGAAACAATCTATAAGGTTCTTGCGCACCATATAAGAGACATGGAGAAAATGCTCATAGAAAGGTCAAGTGAACGTACTCCGATGAGGAACGAATATGTAAGGGAGTTGCTATACGGCAATAAAAGATTAGCGATTTAGCGGCGAAAGCGGAATAATAAACGACCGGGAACGAAGGTTCAATCTCTCCTCCTTTAGTTCCATTTTTTGAAATATAAAAAGTGAAATAAAACAAAGGAGTTAAAAAAATGATTTACTCAGAGTATATTAATTGTGAAACTAAAGGTTATACTGATATTCTTGATATAACAAATGATATTAAAAGAGTTGTTGCTCGTTCTGGTATTACAAACGGCATAGCGACTTTGGGCGTGACAAGTTCTACTTCTGCCATCACGACTCTTGAATTTGAACCGGGACTTGTCGAGGATTTCCGCAAATCTCTTGAAGTAATTGCTCCCGTCAAAGGTGTTTACGCTCATGACGAAAAATGGCATGACGGCAACGGTTTTTCGCATATACGTTCTTCATTAATAGGTACGTCTAAAACCATACCGATTGTGTCAAAATCCTTAATGACAGGAACTTGGCAGCAAATAATTTTGGTAGATTTTGATAACAGACCTCGAAGCAGAAAAGTGTTCGTTCAGGTTTTTGGAGAATGAGTAAATGACTTTGAAGGTTATCGCGGGCGCGTCTCGCGGAAGAAGGATAAAAACTCTGCCGCGTAATGACTTATCCATACGCCCTATGCTTGGCAGAATAAAGAAATCGATTTTTGATATAATACAGTTTAAAGTTTTATCTTCTGTTTTTATTGATTTATTTGCAGGAGTGGGTTCAGTCGGAATTGAAGCTCTTTCTCGCGGTGCGAAAAAAGTGGTATTTGCAGAGTTAAGCGAAGTTTCTCTGTCGCTTATTAAATACAACGTAAACATGCTCGGATTCAATGACAGGGCAAAAATCGTCAAATGCGACGTAATAAAAGATTTTGCCGTTTTGCGGGATAAGTATGACATAGTTTTTATGGGTCCTCCTTACAAAGACGGAAATAAAAAAACTCTTGCGCTTACATATCCTGCTTTGAAAAATGTAATGAAATACGATATTTTAAAAGACGACTCCGTTCTCATAGCACAGAAACATATAAAAGAACCTGTCGGAAATATTACGGGACTTGAATGTTTTAGGGTAGAGAAGTACGGCGACACTGTTATTTCTTTTTACAGAAGGGCAAGGTTAGGAAACATAGGAAATGAGAGAGGATTTTAAAATAAGTTATTCGAGGGTAAATGCGTATTTGTTTTGCCCGCATAAATACAAACTTATATATTTAGATAATTTTCATATTCCGGTTAATGCGAATGTTACTTTTGGGCATATTATTCATAAAGCACTTGAACAATTTCACAGCGGCAAAGAACAATCTTATAATATGTTGTTTGAGTGTTATGATGACGCTTGGAAAAATGATGGATTTACTGATCCACAGCAGATATTTGAATATTATGAATGCGGCAAACGAATGCTCGTAAATTATTATAAATCTTTCAGCGAATCGGACGCGGAAGTTTTATATGTTGAAAGAGCGTTTGATGCCAATATAGGAAGATACAAGTTTATAGGTATTATTGACAGAATTGATAGATATCCTGACGGCAAGTATGAAATTATGGATTATAAAACCCATGTAAAGGTATGGGAGCAGGAAAGAGTGGACAGAGATTTACAGTTAAGTTTTTACGCGTATGCTTGTAAAAATATTTTTGGTTTTAATCCTGACGAGATATCGATTTACTTCTTGTCGGAAAATAGAAAAATTTATACGAAAAGATCTAAAAGCGAAATAGCTGACGCGATAAATCTCGCGATATTAACCGCAGAAAATATAACGGCGGAAAAGTTTAATCCTGATGTTTCGAAATGTCAATTATGCGATTTTAAATTGAAATGCAAATTTTCAGTTTATAAAGAAGCATGCGCCGAATTGTGTCCAGCATGATTTATGTGCGTAGCAGGACTGCAGGAAACTCAAAATATTGAGCAGGTAAAATACATGAAGACGTTAATGGTAGTGAAGTTCGGCGGAAGTTTAACCAAAAGTCCGTTGGCACAGAGTAAATTTCTTGAAGAACTAGCTTTAATTTCACGAAAACAAAATATTATTTTAGTTCATGGCGGCGGACCCGAAGTAAATGCGCTTCTTGAGAAATTTGCGATGGAAAGTAAATTTGTGGACGGTTTAAGATTTACCGACGCGGATACGTTAGGCATTGTTGAAATGGCTTTGAGTGGTAAAGTAAACAGAGTTTTAACCACAGGGCTTATAAAAAACGGCGCAAATGCTGTCGGAATATCCGGGAAAGATGGAAAAAGCGTAGTATGCAGGCAAGTTGAACGACTTGGTTTTGTCGGTGAGCCGGTTAAAATAAACAGAAAACTTATAGACATTTTAATAAAAGCTGGATTTCTGCCGGTTATAGCTTCTATTGCCGCCGATGCTGAAGGCAACGTCGTAAATGTCAACGCTGATACTTTAGCCGCTTCAATAGCAGCAGCTTTTAAAGCGCAGAAACTTATATTTTTGACGGATGTTGCCGGGGTGCTTGATAAAAATAAAAATACAATTAAAGAAATTAAAATTGAAGAAATAAACTCTTTAATAAAAGACGAAACAATAACAGGCGGAATGATACCGAAGATTAGAGGCTGCGCCGAATCCGTTAAAAAAGGCGTAAAAGAAGTTTGGATAGCGGAAGGGATAAGCGGGATACAAAAAATAAATGGAACAGTAATAAAAAAGAGAGATAGGTAGAGAAAGTTTGAGGTAAATATATGTCAAGTCGATTGTATTGAACTGTTAAAAAACATTTCAAACGAAAGTTGACGTTGTTTCAGGTAAATGAGGTGATTTGGTTTTAGATTCATTTGTGAGAAGTGGTATAAGAGCAACTGTTGCAAAAGACTTGAAAGAATTTTATAGATTCTGAAAAAGAGAAGATTTATATAGATATTGCAAATTACGTGTTAAAAAAATGTACTGGTAAAAAAGGTTTAATAGAAAAATGGTATATTAAAATAGGTTAAAAATCATACCGAATTCGTTTTGGGTAGCACAAAAGAGCTGGATGACATCCTGTCGGAATATGTGAGCAAGTCCTGAGAGTGCGAGGAAGAAAAAGTGAATTTTAATGAGTTAAAAAATGCTTAATGAGGAAGTATTTGAAAAATCTAAAATTAGCTTTCTGCGAAAAATGTCAAATAAATCGAAAAGATTATCTAAGATTGTTTAGACCTGCTAAACTTAAGGCGAAAGTCTTACAAAACTTGTTACAATTACAAAAAAAATCGAACCAAGGAATGCTTTTTGGAAGTTGATTATACTCTTGTAGGAAATGATTTTATTATTCTCATCAAAAAAATGGCGGAAAAAAACTAGTGTATTGATGATGGAATGGTCGCGATTCTATTATAAAAAAAAGAGGACGGATTGATAAAAAGAAGTTGACTGCAGCACAAAAACCTATAGGAACAATGAAATCAATAGAATTGTATATTTTGTGGATACTAGCTTAATAAAAATAAAAGTCTATTATAAAATGGTATAAAATAGCTAAGCACTTAAAAGACTGTGAAGTTAATATCTCCGATTTGTTTAAAACGAATTTTGATTTAATATCAAAAATTATTGTATTTAGGAGACTTTTATCAAATAGCAAAATGAAATGCCATTGATTTTCTTTCATAAAGATAGGACTTTGAAATTGCTTCTGAAATATTTAAAAAAATCTCTGATTATTTAAGTTATCAGAATTATTAAAAAAGAGGTTAATATGGATATAAAACAAATTGAAGATAATTATTTTATGCATACATATAAGCGTATTAACTTAGTTGTGAAAAAAGCTAAAAACCGGTTTATATGGGATAGAAACGGTAAAAAATATCTTGACTTTTTTGCTGGTATAAGCGTATGTAACGTCGGACATTGCAATGAAGCCGTCATAAAGGCAGTAAAAAAACAGTTGGACAGTTTTGCGCATGTCTCAAATTTATATTATGCGCTGCCACAGATTAAATTAGGCGAGGAGCTTGTTAAGAGAATATTTCCCGTGGGCGGAAGAGTTTTTCTTTCAAATTCCGGAGCGGAAGCGAACGAATGCGCGATAAAGGTTGCAAAGAAATGGGGTTTTTTGAATCCTTCAAAAAAGGGAAACAGATATGAAATAATTTGCTTCACAAATTCATTTCACGGAAGGACGCTCACTACACTTTCTGCAACAGGTCAGGAGAAATTTCATGAGTTTTTTAAACCGTTATGTGATGGATTTGTTTTTGCTGAAATCAATAATATAGATTCGGTAAAAAAACTTTTAAATGATAGAACCGTTGCCGTAATGATAGAACCTATACAGGGCGAAGGAGGGATAATTCCCTCAGATAAGGTATTTTTAAAAGACTTGAGGGCATTTTGTGATGAGAATAATCTTCTTTTGATTTTTGACGAGATACAATGTGGCGTGGGTCGTACAGGAAAATTTTATGCTTTTGAAAATTACGATGTTAAACCGGATATTGTCACTTTGGCAAAATCTTTGGCTAACGGACTGCCTTTAGGAGCTACCATCGCTGGAGAAAAGTGCGCTGAAGCATTTTCATACGGAGAACATGGTTCTACTTTCGGAGGAAATCCTGTATCATGTGCTGCGGCTCTTGCGGTGTTAAAAATTATCAATTCAAAGTTCTTGAGAACTTCTTCAAAAACTGCGGAATATCTCCGTGTAAAACTTGAAGATTTAAAAGAGAAGTATTCGGTTATAGAATGTATCAGGGGACTTGGTTTAATGATTGGCATATGTCTTAAAGTAAGCGGCAAAGATATTGTAAATTATTGTATGGACAGAGGTTTGATTATAAATTGTACTCAAGAGACAGTATTAAGATTATTACCGCCGCTTACAATTACGAAAAAAGATGTAGATTTTGCTGTGAAAATTTTGGAGGAGGCATTAAAATGGAAGTTAACAAAGTAAGCAGTAAACCCATAGGTAAAGATACGGTTAAAAAAGTAGTTGTAGCTTATTCTGGCGGACTTGATACGTCTATCATTTTATCATGGATAAAAGAGAATTACGGATGCGAAGTTGTGGCGTGTTGTGTCGACGTGGGGCAGGGGAAAGAACTTGAAGGATTAGACGAAAAAGCAAAAAAAACCGGTGCTTCAAAATCATATATAATTGATGCGAAAGAGGAGTTTGTCACGGATTATATTTATCCCGCGATAAAAGCGAACGCTTTATACGAAGATAGATATTATTTAGGGACGGCGCTTGCAAGACCGATAATTGCCGACAAAATTGCAGGTATTGTAAAAAAAGAAAAAGCCGATGCTGTTTGCCATGGTGCAACGGGCAAAGGAAACGATCAGGTGCGGTTTGAACTTGCTTTTAAATCTTTAATCCCAAATATAAAAATTATAGCTCCTTGGAGGGAATGGGATATAAAGTCGAGAGAAGATGCTATTGATTATGCTAAAAAAAGGAACATTCCTATCCCTGTAACAAAAGCAAAACCGTATTCTTCAGATGCAAATTTATGGCATATTTCTTATGAGGGCGGTGTTTTAGAAGACCTTGATAATGAATATGATGAGTCAATGTTTAAAATGACTGTTTCTCCTGAGAAAGCTCCGAATAAACCCACATATCTTACTATAGTATTTGAGCAGGGTATTCCTGTTTCTATAGATGGCAATAAGTTTTCGCCAGTGGAATTGATTACAAAACTAAATAAAATTGCAGGTGCAAACAGCATAGGAAGAACTGATATAGTTGAAAATAGACTTGTCGGTATGAAATCAAGAGGTGTTTATGAATCTCCCGCGGCAGCTGTTTTATATGCAGCGCATAAAGAACTTGAATCGATTTCCGTTGATCGCGATACACTGCATTTTAAGCAATTACTTGGTCCTAAATATGCTGAAATTGCATATTACGGTTTATGGTTTTCGCCGCTCAGAGAAGCTCTTGATGCTTTTGTCGACAAGACGCAGAAATATGTTACCGGCAGTGTAAAATTGAAACTTTATAAAGGAAATATTATAACTGCTGCAAGAGAAGCAAAGCATTCTTTGTATTCAGAAAAGCTTGCAACTTTTGAGAAAGATGAGATTTATAATCATAAAGATGCCGAAGGATTTATTAATCTTTGGGGGTTACCGACAAAAGTACAGGCTATGCTGAGAAAAAGTAAATAAAACTAATAACGACTTTTTTGTTTTCTACAAAGCATTTACAATGTCATTGTCTTATGAAATGCGGTTAGGTATGTATTAAAAAAACAACCGGTAAAATAAATTCCGGATTGACACCTATAGCGATTCTTATTTTCTTTATTTTGCTTTTCCTCTTTCCTTTTTCAATGTGGATAGAGAGTGGGAAAGCAAATATATGTGGTGTCATGATTTGGAATCTACTTGTATATTTTTCACTATGATTGTAAGATTGATGCAGAATATTGCTTCGGAGTTGACTCGATAATTGTTATTTTCTATTAATTATTTATGCAGTCTTTAGATTCGAGAATGCTAGCTATTCCCAATACTTTTTTGACAGTCGCAGAAATGCGTTTTCCGTCGGCTTTTCCATTTACGCTGATTATCGCCGCTTTAATAACGCCACCAAAACTTTTATCTATAGAAGCGTCTGCAATAGCTTTAACTTTATTAAAGAGTTCTTCATCAGACATTTCAACGGGAAGATATTGTTTAATTACCGTAATTTCTCTGCTTTCTTTGTCTATTAAATCTTGTCTTGCGACTTTTTTGAAACTTTCAATGGATTCTTTACGCTTTTTTACTTCGCTTCTCAATACTTTTACAACTTCTTCGTTATTGATTTTAATATTTTTCATATCGCGTATATTTATCTCGTTGAGTATGCCTCTTATGACGTTTAACTTTTCCATGTCTTTAGCTTTCATATAAGTTGTCAAGTCCGATTTAAGCCTTTTAACCATTTCATTGTCTGTCATTTTTTTCTCCGTCGTTTATATTTTGAGGAATATCATAATTTTATACGCCGATAAAAGCAAGTAATATTGTAATTTTTGAAAGAAAATTGTTAATATTTTTATTATACTAAATTCTCGTATTAGCAAAAATATTGATTGACAGAACGGGCAAAAAATGAGTATAATTGACAAAAGTTTTTGCAAAGATGGTTCGTTTGCGCTTCCTCCGCAGAGAAAATTTTTTTAGGGTTTCATATGAACGACAATAATTATATGCAAATTGCGTTGAACCTTGCAAAAAAAGGAAAAGGCAAAGTTTATCCCAATCCTTTAGTAGGCTGTGTGATTGTAAAAGATAATAAAGTTGTGGGAAAAGGATGGCATCAACATTTCGGTGGTAATCATGCTGAGATAAATGCTCTTAGAGATGCAGGAGGAAATGCTGAAGGTGCAGACTTGTACGTTACGCTTGAACCTTGCAACAGTTATGGCAAAAAACCTCCGTGTACTCTCGCGATTGTAAAAGCCGGTATAAAGAGGGTTTATTATGCAATACCTGACAGCAATGTCTCGGGCAGCAGAGAAGTGTTGCAGAAAAATAATATTGAAGTTTATGAAGGCTTGTTAAAAAAGCAGGCTGAAGTTCTGATTAAAGATTATCTAAAGTATTTAAAAAGTAAACCTAAAGTTTCAGTTAAAGCGGCGATGACTCTAGACGGCAAGATTGCAACTTATGAATATGATTCCAAGTGGATAACATCAGAAGAATCGAGAAATTTTGTACACAAAATGAGATCACGTTATGATGCAGTTCTTGTAGGCACGAATACGGCACTTAAAGATAATCCTTTTCTTACGACACATTCAAAAAACTTAAAAAATCCGATAAGAGTTGTTATAGATTCGAAATTAAAGCTTCCGGAGTCTCATCATTTGTTTGATGTATGTATTCCTACAATTGTTATTTATGATTCGAATGTCAAAAGTATACCGGAACATTTGAAAAAAGAAGGAATAATTCTATCTCCTATTGATATTGATGCTGCAAGAAAAGATTTTAATGTGGTAGTAAAAAAGCTAAATTATCTTTCGCTAAAAAGAATTTTAATAGAAGGCGGTAGTGAAATAATTGCTTCGGCTTTGTTTTCAAACGCAGTAAATGACATATATTTTTTTATTGCTCCAAAGATAGCTGGTGGCAAAACTGCGATTTCTGTTGTAGGTGGCGCGGGAGTGAAAAAAATATCGGAATCGTTGCCTGTAAAAAATATGAAAGTAAAAAAAGTAGGTTTTGATTTGCTTGTAACAGGACGAATTAAATGATGTTTTACGTGTAGTTCTGGAAAACCTGAACGGTAATGTTAAAGAGCTTTTAAGAGATTTTGGGAAAAATAAACTTTTGATTGCTTAATTTCCTCAAAATAGCAAATCTGAAGGAATAGCAGATGTTTACAGGTTTAATTGAAGATATAGGTACAGTCAAAAGTGTTTTAGATTCTAAGATTGAAATTAGAACAAAGCTCGACGATATTACAAAAGGTGACAGTATCTCAGTCAATGGAGTATGTTTGACTGCAGTCTTTGTAAATAAAGACGGTTTTGTTGCTGATTACAGTCCCAATACTGATAGGATTACGTCGCTTTCAAAATTAAAACAGAATTCAAAAGTCAATTTAGAACGCGCTATAAAATTGTCTTCGCGGTTTGGTGGACATATAGTAAGCGGGCATGTTGACGGTACCGCTGAAATAGAAAAAATAGAGAAGCTTGGACATTTTTTTAGAGTTATATTTTCTTGCGGAGAAAATATATCCGCATACTGTGTTGACAAGGGTTCTGTTGCGGTTGATGGCATAAGTTTAACACTTTCATCTGTGTCAACTTTAGGATTTGAAATTTTTATTATACCTGAGACTTTTAATAATACAATTATGCGGTTTAAAAAAGAAGGGAGTAAAGTAAATATTGAGACTGATATTCTTGCTAAATATGTAAAAAAGTTTGTGGGTAAAAGGGCAGATAATATTTCGCTTGAAATGTTAAAAGAAAACGGTTTTTTTTAACGCGGATGCATTGTATGTGCAAATGGAGTTTATATGAAGAGCAAAATTTTTACGTCGGTAGAAGATGCGGTTAGAGACATTAAAGCGGGGAAAATGGTTATTGTTGTTGATGATCCCGGCAGAGAAAATGAAGGAGATTTGGTTTGTGCTGCTGAAAAAACTTCTCCTGAAATTATAAATTTTATGGCAAAGTATGCAAGAGGTCTTATTTGTGTTCCGATGGAACATGAAAGGCTTGAAGAGCTTGAAATAAAAAATATGGTTGAAAAGCCGACAGAAAAAAAAGGTTGTTCTTTCACGGTGTCTGTTGACTATAAAATAGGTACTACAACGGGCATATCGGCTTATGATAGATCTATTACTGTCAGGAAGCTTATTGATAAAACTACAAAGCCTGAAGATTTTACGAGACCTGGTCACACATTTCCTTTGAGATATAGGGAAGGTGGTGTTTTAGTCAGGACGGGGCATACGGAAGCGGCTGTTGATTTAGTCAAACTTGCGGGATTTTATCCTGCTGGAGTTATATGTGAAATAATGAATGACGATGGAACAATGGCGAGAATGCCTGATTTGATAGAGTTTGCAAAGAAGCACGATTTGAAGATTATAACAATAGAAGAGCTTGTAAATTATAGGCGTCGGACTGAAAAACTTATCAACGAACTTGTAAGCGTTGATTTGCCTACAAGATACGGATACTTTAAACTTATTTTATTTGAAGATACGATAACGAAAGATTTTCACCTTGCGATTGTAAAGGGCAGTGTAAAAGGCGAGCAGGACGTTTTAGTAAGACTTCATTCGTCATGTGAAACGGGAGATATATTTCACTCTTTAAGGTGCGACTGCGGTGAGCAGCTTAAAACAGCTTTAAAAGCCATTGAAAAAGCGGGGCAAGGCGTGGTTTTGTATATGCATCAGGAAGGCAGAGGAATAGGACTTGTAAATAAACTTAAAGCTTATAGTTTACAGGAAAAAGGCATGGACACTGTAGAAGCTAATGAAGCGCTTGGGTTTAAGCCGGATTTAAGAGATTATGGAATAGCTGCTCAGATGTTATCCGAACTCGATATAAAGAGTATTAATCTTATGACTAATAATCCCAGAAAAGTAGAAGAACTTGAAGGATACGGTTTAAAAGTTGCAAAAAGGGTCCCGGTGGAGATTAATCCTACGGAGTTTAATAAAGGATATTTAAAAACTAAAAAAGAGAAGATGGGGCATATATTAGAGACAGTTTAAATATTTTATTATGGGACGTACTTGCTGTCTTTAGGAGTTGTGAGTGGGGAGATAATTGTGAAATCAACGATAATTTCGCATTTGTCATTATAAAATTGCGGTATTCTGTATTTTTAAGGAAGTCAATCGTTATACTTGCTTTGTTGTTTATAATGGCGAATATAAATGAAAAGATAGAGAGGATAGAATGAATATTGTTGGCGGGCAGTTAAATGCACATGGGAAAAAATTTGCAATAGTGGTATCGAGGTTTAATGAATTTATAACAAATAAACTTATAAGCGGTGCGGAGGATATTCTTAAAAGACATTCAGTTGCAGATGAAGATATTTCTGTTTATTGGGTTCCAGGAGCTTTTGAAATTCCTGCAGTCGCAAAAAAAATTGCAGAAAACAAAAAAGTTGATGGAATAATCTGCCTCGGTTGCGTTATAAGAGGAGCTACTCCGCATTTTGATTATGTCTCATCCGAAGTTTCAAAAGGCGTTGCTTCTGTATCGCTTCAGAGTGAGGTTCCGGTGATTTTTGGTGTGTTGACAACGGATTCCATAGAACAGGCCATTGAAAGAGCCGGCACTAAAGCGGGAAACAAAGGGTCCGATGCAGCGATGAGCGCAATAGAAATGGTAAATTTATATTCTGTAATTTGACAAAAAAGCATTTTTATGTTATCTTTCAAAGATTATTAATTATTAAAATTATCCATTATTCATAGTAATTTAGTTCAATTCTGCAATCTGTTATTAGTTTTAATAATTCCTTTTATGTCATATGATGGGCCCGTAGCTCAGCTGGTAGAGCACCTCACTTTTAATGAGGTTGTCGTGCGTTCGAATCGCACCGGGCTCATTTTTTGCTCCCATCGTCTAGGGGTCTAGGACACAGGATTTTCAATCCTGCGACACGAGTTCAAATCTCGTTGGGAGCGCTTGTTTTTAAGACATGTCGCAACGAATATCGGATCATTTAGACCTTGTTTTTTTTCAAGAGTTTAAATGTTATTTTGTTTTATGGAAGGTAATCATGTCAACATTAGTTGTTTTAGGAACGCAGTGGGGAGATGAAGGCAAGGGAAAAGTCGTCCATTATCTTGCAAAGCAGGCGGATTATATTGTTCGTTATCAAGGCGGAAATAATGCAGGTCATACCTTAATTTATGAAAATAAGCCTTTTATTCTTCATTTAATACCATCAGGGATACTCTTTCCCGAAAAATATTGCTTGATTACAAACGGTGTTGTAGTGGATCCTAAAGCTTTAAAAGAAGAAATCGCCATATTAAATGATAATCATATCCCCGTTGGAGAAAGATTTTTTATAAGCGAGCAAGCTCATATTATACTTCCTTATCATAAGATTATTGATGGAATTCTCGAAGATGAAAATGTTAAAATAGGCACCACAAGAAGAGGGATAGGACCCGCGTATGCGGATAAAGTAAAGAGGATAGGGATAAGAGTTATTGACTATTTAGAAGAAGATGTTTTTAAAGATTTACTTGAGAAAAATTTTATTGAAAAATTGCCTATATTAAAAAATAGCGGAGTGAATATTGCGGGTTTAAAAGAGGAAATATTGAAAGAGCGTGAAGAGCTTTCAAAGTTTCTTGAACCTTTTGTTGCAGATACAAGCGTTATGCTTGAAAGTGCGATAGAGAGAAATAAAAAAATACTTTTTGAAAGCGCTCAAGGCACCCTGCTTGATTTGGATTTCGGAACTTATCCTTTTGTAACATCGTCTAACCCTATAGCTGGCGGCGTATGTTCCGGTGCGGGCGTCGGTCCTACAAAAATAGATAATGTTTTAGGAGTTGTAAAGGCTTATACTACAAGAGTCGGCGAGGGACCTTTTACTGTGGAACTTTTTGATGAAATGGGAGAATTTTTAAGAGAAAACGGTGGTGAATACGGAGCGACAACCGGAAGACCCCGCCGTTGCGGATGGTTTGATGCAGTTGTCGTAAGACACAGCGTAAGAGTGAACGGCATAAAGCATTTAATTCTTACAAAGCTTGACTGTGTGGAAGCTATAGATAAAATTAAGATATGCGTTGCATACAAATATAAAGGTAAGATATATAGAGAATTTCCTGCCTCAAGGACAGTTCAAAAATATGCTGAACCAGTTTATGAAGAAATGCCGGGATTCAACGGGAAAGTTAAAGGCGTTACTGATTTTGAAAAACTGCCTATCAATGCGCGAAAATATGTTAAGCGTTTGGAACAGCTTGTCGGTGCCCCGATAGATTTAATTTCTCTTGGAAGGAAAAGAGAAGAAACTATAGAGGTAAGAGAAGGCGTAAAATGGTTTTAATTGCTGCATTGTTTTTCCGCCACTTGGCTTTGTTGTAGATAAATCAGTTTATTCATATGTTTTTGTCAATGGATGTAATATTTTACTATAAAGATATGAAAGTAAAACTTTTAAATTTTACTCGTAATCCGGAAAAAATATGCGCTGTAGCCGCAAGATTATGTTATAGTTCTAAAAGTATTGATGAAAACTTCAAGAATTTTAAGAAAGAGAAAAGCAAAGAACTTCTTGATAAGATTATTTTTTCAGGTCATCATTCTGTTTTGGAACATTCTTCCTTCACTTTTGGAATTGAAGGTGTTTCGCGTGCTTTGCTCGCGCAGTTTACAAGACACAGAATAGCCTCTTTTTCCGTGCAGAGCCAGAGGTATGTAAAATTTGAGAACGACATTAAATTCGTGTCTCCTAAGACAATAAAAGAAAACGCCCTCCTGCGAAAAAAATATAATGATTTTAAGAATAATGTTAAAAAATTGTATAAAGAATTTTTAGATGCAGGTGTTCCTGCGGAAGATGCTAGATGTATTTTACCTAATGCTTCAACTACAAAAATTATAGTTACGATGAATGCAAGAGAATTGAGACACTTTTTCTCATTGAGATGCTGTAACAGAGCGCAAGATGAAATGACTGCTATGGCGCGTCGTATGTTAAAACTTGTCAAAAAAAAAGCGGAGCTGTTATTTTCTAATGCAGGACCTAGTTGCTTAAGAGAAGGTTGTCATGAGGCTTTTCCATGCGGTAAGCCGTGGAAAAAACATTAAATTTTATTGTTCACTTTTAACTTGATTCAATTTCTTCTTGGACAAACAGATAACGGCAAGCGCTAAGTTAAATTCCAAATCAAGTTTTTCGGCATTGCGAATATGAATCTGAATAGTAATGTATTTCCTGGAGTGATATAGTGTATGAGGTGTTTGATTTCCTAATATCTTTAGCAAGTATTCTTTTCTTTGCAAAAGTTTTTGGAGAAATTGCTTTGAGACTTGGACAAAGCGCTATAATTGGCGAGCTTTTAGCAGGGATTTTTATAGGACCTGGCGTTTTAGGAATTGTGCATGAAACATCTGTTTTGTCAAACATGTCTGAACTTGGCGTAATAATTCTCCTTTTTGAAGTCGGACTTTCAACCAATATAAAAGAATTGTTAAAAGCAAGCGGATGGGCGATGGCTGTAGCGTTTATTGGTGTAATAGTTCCTTACTTTTTAGGATATTTTGTATTTTTACGCTTCGGACTTACAAATATACAGGCAATCTTTGCCGGCGCCGTTCTTACGGCGACTTCTGTAGGTATTACAATAAGAGTGTTCATGGATTTAAAACATCTCGAAGCTGAAGAGGCAAAGATAGTTCTTGGCGCTGCAGTTATTGACGATGTTATAGGACTTACAATGCTTGCCGTTGTTTTGAGACTTGTTACGGGAGGAGCCGTCAGTTTTGGGACTGTTGTACGTATAAGCGGAACCGCAATACTGTTTTTGTCGTTATCTACTGCTGTGGGTTTGCTTATAGTACCTACGGTTTTTAATTTTATTTCAAAAATGAAGCAGACTCATATAGTATTTGTTATGGGTGTTGTTTTGTGTTTTGTTTTATCGGCATTCTCAATTAAAATTGAGCTTGCTCCTATGGTAGGCTCGTTTGTTGCTGGACTTATTCTTTCAACTATAAAACAAAGCGAAGAAATAAAGAGAGGCATAAAACCGATTTATGCAATTTTTGTGCCTGTATTTTTTGTTGTAATGGGCACTAAAGTAGATATAAGCACATTTAATCCTTTTGTTGCTGCAAACAGAGAAATTTTAATTTTAACGGGAGTACTTTTTGTTGTTGCTTTTGTAGGTAAGGCAGTTGCTGGTTTTGCCGTATTAAAAAAAGGAATAAATAAATTTTTAATAGGCGTTTCAATGGTGCCTCGCGGTGAGGTAGGATTAATATTTTCAGAAATTGGTTTGAAAAATAATGTTTTTGGAACGCGAGATTACAGTGCTTTAGTTGCAGTTATGATGCTTACGACTTTTATTACTCCGATAATATTAAAGCATCTTATATCAAAACAGAAAAAAAGTAGCTCGATATAATAGAAATAATAGAAATTGTTAAAAAGTAATATCGATACTTCTAAATAATTTCGGCTATTTCAGGCAATACTTGCTATTTCCATCACTGTTTACAGGCAAAAAATTTTGTGCGACACATCCATCAACACACTCACCGCCAAAAACAACATTACACAGAGTTAGATATACACATATCTGGTAATTTAATGGCTTTAGTCACATTGTGACGTTATAGAGTAATTAATATTATTTTGAAAAGCTGGGTGGTTTGTTCCATTCCTTGTAATAGTTCCGCCTGTACAAGCATTCGTCTTGAAGATTGTTTAACGCTTTTTGAAATGGTTCGATAATTTTCCTGTCTGGACTTCGGACGTTTGATTTTATCACCTCCTTATAAAAGAAGTGGTTTTCTCAAAATTAAAACAACAAGATTTATAACCTTGCCCGCTGATTTGTTCAGAAGTAAGTTTAACAATATTTAAGTTAATAGGCGCAGAATAAATAATTTCATCTTTAAGTTTTACGCACCCATGCAATATATAACCAATGGCAGCAAGAGCAACAGAAGCAACAAAATTCAAAGCACAATTTGCAACCCTATTACCTACGTAACCATAGGGAAACACAAATACCAAGAAATCCAATAGGAAGGCTCAACGCTGTCGGGCAGAGCTGGAACAGGTTCTGATGTCAGCGGAGGCGTTAGAGCGTCTTCTTTTCCTTCATTCTCAACGGCAGTATTCACAGTGTTCCCGCTATTTAGGGACCTGCCGCAACCAGCGATTAAACTTACTGCTGAGAACAAAGATAATACTTTTTTCATGCTTGTTCTTAAGTAAATTTTTGTATAATTTTAATGCAATGCTTTTAAAGAGTTGGGCATTGTAGATAACAATCAAAAAGCTGCAAAAGGCGGAGCGGTTTTGTGATAAGCTGCTCCACTTCCAATTCAACATGCAACTCTAACTCAATTAATTGCATGCAATCTTTCATTGTTCAACGGCTAGGCGGTCTACTGCGCGTCTAAACCTACGCCGAAAAGAACCTTCTGAATCAATGTCCGAGATTATCCTTAACCATCGCCAGAAAGTTTGGTTCAAAACATCTGGATTTATTTTATGTGTCTGTATCTCCAAGCTCTTGTCATTGCCTGCGTCGGCAAATGACCAACTATCCAGTTGAACATAATGTATTTATCTGCCCTGTTCATATTAAGCAAGAAAGTATGCAAAACGCTGGCATATTTCAACATCTGCATGCAATTCGCATATTGGATTTACCACAAATTACTCTCTTTTGCTAATATCCGATGTTCGCATGCATTCTGTTTGTAATTGTGTTTTATTTTTCGTATGAATGCGGAATATAATCTCCGTGTCTTTATACAAGTCCGCAAGAGCAAGAATAGTTGCGGTTATACCTCCGACTACTTTAGTTTTTGTCCCAATCTACCGCTCTGAAAAAGAGGATGTTTTTGACTCTTTCTTGTTATCGTTCGCATGCTCCGAAGAGTTTGTCCCTCCAGATGTTTTTGCATGTCCATAACTATCTCTTGCGGTTACTACTTATTCATTTGGCTTCCCATACTGATACATTCGTTCTTTTTGTATTCAAGAATTTGTTCTTCAATCACATTCTTGCGTATCGCGTTTAAGGAATGTTTTTGTTTTCCTTTTTCTCTGGTATATTCCCAAACCATTTTTTATTGATTCATCTTTCACTTTTTGGGCTGCTTGCTCAAATTTTTTCCTGTTGTCTTTCTCTTTAAATTTCTTCCGTTTGCAGTTTTAGTTCTTTGGTTCTCAAGATTTTACACTTCGATTCATGCAGAGTTAATCCAGATTCTCGAGACACTTGTTTGTATATCTTCCAACTTCTCATCTTTTTCTGTTTTTTTATCTTCCTACTTCGTGCGGATTTGCAAGCTCTAGCAGTATTCCAAAAATGAAACCACGCACTGCGGAAGCACCCGTATTTTTAAACGCATAATCCAAAGCTAAACTTCCTATCTTAATCACATCCAGTCAGACTTAATAAAAGAAATATTAAAATGACTACAGAAACACGTTCTTTTTGTTATTCTGCTTCCTGCGCTTTCCACACTCTATAAAATATTTTCTTCTTTCATTTTATTCCCTTTACATTGACATCAATCGTTGAAGCTCGTTTTTTATATGCTTCTTTAAAATATATGCATCCTATGTTTTTTTATATTTTATAATACTTATTTTAAAAGTACAACATCAATATATCAGATTTGCACTCTGATATTTGGTATATATTTGTTTGTTTAGTGTTTTTATTAATATAGCAATACCAATTCAAAAAATCTTTTATCAAGTCCATAAGTATAAAATCGCTAATATTTTTTTATATAGTAGGAATAAGGAAGATAAGAAAGCGAAAAATCTTTTTAAATCCCGAATAAATTTAATACAGCGCATAGTTGCTGTGTCAAGGTAAAAACTGACTGTGAGAAATTGTATAAAATTTGCTAAACTTTTATTAAACGAATAAGTATATTAGTACGTCATATCGAACATGTAAATGTCAGTAATTTTAGTAAACGGCAGCATGGGGATAATATGAAAAGACTGTTTAAGCTATTATGCATGTGTCTCTTTTCTTATCGGCGGCATGTCGCCTGCCATATGAGGTTAATAACAGTCTGGCGGAGGTCAATGACAGTCTATTGCAAGTAAAAACGGTAGAAAGAAAGAGTTATGATTTCAACAATAACTATGGACATCCTACCCTCGTCTCTTTGTTTGTATGTATTCTCTCTGTGCGTTTTTTTATGCGGTTTTATATTCTTCGCCAAAGAATCAATAGACGCCAAAGAGCAATTCAAAAAAGCCAAAAAATATTACGAAAGAAGAAAAGAGGAGTATGAGGGAAGGATGAATATGAAAGAATCAAAGAAAGATATGAAGAATGCGTTGTAAATATTGAGTATGGTGGGAAAGGCAATGACAATATTCGCGATATTCTTCTTTGTTGTTCCTCCTATTTTTGCTATGAGCCGTCCCTGTTTTCTATGATTCCGTTGTATATCTCAAAATGTTTAACAGCAGTAGAAATGTTCCTTGCTTCTTATACGTTAGCTAATGATATTTAGACGACATTTAAAAGGGATAATCAAATGAAGAAACTGTTTATATCTTTACTATGTTTTATACTGTTTTCGCAGTCGGCATATGGCAGTTTTCTCGGTATTTGCCGTAAGTATGAAGGACAACACGATGCTTGTATAAATGCCAAGAATCAGTACAGAAACTTGGAGAGTCAGTGCGAAAACGCAAGAAGTCGGTGCGAAAGCTCAAAGAGCCGGTGCGAGGAACAGCTTAGCGGATATATCGGCAACGACAGTCTTTGGTGTAAAGTTTTTAAATATATGTCGTTTGTTGCAATTATACTTAGTATAGCTATTACTCCTTTTGCTATTTATGAAAAGCTGCAAAATAATGCTCTAAGAAAAGACTTAAACAGTGTAAAAAGCGACTTAGGCAGGACAAAAAGCGATTTAAATAGAGTGACAAGCGACTTAAATAGGGTAAATAGCGAAAATATATCTATGAAAAGCGACTTAGCAAATATGTTTCAAAACGTATTTGATTGAACTAATTTGATGTGAGAAATAATTATTATGTGATTAATGAAGAGCTTGTAGAAAACTACAGGCTCTTTTTCTTTGGTTATGTTGATAAATTTAAGTCGTAAGTGTTTCTATATTTGTTTTTTATGTCGGGTTTCTATGGCTAAAATCTATGTTTTTTAACATTTTAAAGAATCAGAATTAATTAAGAGTTAAGCCTTGTTTAGCGCTTAGCTATAAATATCCACAGCGGAAACATAAAACCAGAATAGAAACAAATACTTCGATTTTATATAAAGAACGGTGTGATTATTATATATGCTTCTGAAGTTTTAATTATTTGCAAGTCTTAAATGTTTGCTGAAAAATAAAATGACGTGAGTGTGTTTCGCTATAAAGATAACAAAAGCAAGTATAAATCCTTTTATTCCGTATATAAAAAGTATATAATATCCATACCTATTGGATAAATATTTAATCTACTTTTTTGTCTTTTGACTAAAGAAAAAAATTTATTTACTGGTGTAATATCAATTCGAACTTTGTCTATCGCTATAAACGAAATAATTGTGATAGGATAAAATGATGGGTTAAATCTATTATGACGGCAAAATGCATCAAAGTACGTTAAGTTAAATGATGCAGGAATGCAGTGCTTGTTATTTGTTATAAAATCTCATAGGAGTAAGCAAATGGAATCAGATTACGGTAAGTTTGAGGCAGTGTGCCGGATTCTTGAAGAAAATAGTTTTGATAAGTCGAAGCTGATAGCTATTCTTCAGTCGGTTCAGGAAGAATACAGGTATTTGCCGGAAGACATTTTAGATTTTATAGCGTCATCACTGAAAATTTCTCCCGCAAGAGTTTACGGGGTCGCAACGTTTTTTGCGCATTTTACTTTAAAACCTAAAGGTAAACATATCATAAAAGTTTGCGATGGAATAGCCTGCCACGTAAAAAAATCCGATCGTCTTATAGATGCGGTAAAAAATAGGCTTGGGTTAAAAGAACTCGAATACTCTACAAAAGATATGCTTTTTACAATTGAAACGGTTTCGTGCCTTGGGGCATGTGGTCTTGCCCCTGTTTTTCTTATGGACGAAGAGGTTCACGGACAGATGACTTCCGATAGAGTTGTTAAACTGATTGATAAAGTAATGAGTCAAGAGGAGGTAAAATAGTGGTAGATTTAGATGAAATAGCCCGGTCAGTTCAAAAAGCCGGAAAAAATATAACTAAAAGGATTATTATCTGCGCAGGCACAGGTTGCGTTGCAAATGGCTCCATTAAAGTTTTTGAAAGTTTTTTAAATGCTGCGAAAGAACTGGGAATGGATGTACACATCGAATTGAGAGAAGAAAATAGTGGAACATTTTTGTCTAAAAGTGGTTGTCAGGGATTTTGCCAGAAAGGTCCACTTGTAAATATTTTGCCTGCCGGGATACTTTATATAAGAGTTAAAGTTAGCGATGTAAAAGAAATTTTAGAGAAAAGCATAAAAAATGAAGAGCTTATAGATAGGCTTTGTTATACTGATAATGGGAAAGTATGCAAAGGGCAAGATGAAATTCCTTTCTATAAAAAACAGCACAGAATGGTTATTAAACAATGCGGCATTATGGATCCCGAGAATATTAAAGAATATATTTCTATTGGAGGGTACAGAGCTGCAAAAAAAGCTTGTGCGGAGATGACCGATAAGGAAATATGCGATGTGGTTTTAGAATCAGGTTTTAGGGGACGTGGTGGCGGAGGATTTCCTGTCGGTAAAAAATGGAGTTTAGCCAGAAGTCAATCTGCTTCAAAAAAGTATATTATTTGTAACGGCGACGAAGGTGATCCGGGTGCATTTATGGACAGGAGTGTTATGGAAGGAAATCCGCACGGCGTTATAGAAGGTTTGATAATCGCAGCAAAAGCAACTGGTGCCGATGAGGGATACGTGTATGTGAGAACAGAATACGCTCTTGCTGTTAAGAGAATGAAAAAAGCGGTAAAAGATGCTACAGATATTAAAGTTTTGGGAAAAAATATTTTTGGATCAAACCATAATTTTACACTTCACGTTATGGAAGGAGCCGGTGCTTTTGTATGCGGTGAGGAAATTGCGCTAATAGCTTCGGTCGAAGGAAAAAGAGGAATGCCTTTGCCGAAACCTCCTTTTCCCGCACAGAGTGGATTATGGGGAAAACCTACTACGATAAATAATGTTGAAACTCTTGCGGCTATTCCCATGATAATAAATTATGGCGCAGACGTTTTCAGAAAGATAGGAACTGTGTCTTCTCCTGGGACAAAAACGTTTGCGTTAACCGGACACGTCTTGAATACGGGACTTATTGAAGTTCCTTTGGGGTCAACTTTAAGGCAGATAATATTTGACATTTCAGGCGGGGTTACAGATGAAAAAGGACATGTCAAAGACAGTAACTTTAAAGCCGTACAGATAGGCGGACCTTCAGGCGGTTGTTTGACTGAAAGGCACCTTGATCTTTCGTTGGATTTTGACTCTTTAAAAAGAGTCGGTGCTATGGTAGGTTCAGGCGGACTTGTGGTAATGAATAAAAGTACTTGTATGGTAAATATTGCAAGGTTTTTTATGCAGTTTACGCAAAATGAATCTTGTGGAAAATGTGTTTTATGCCGCGAGGGAACGAAACAAATGCTTTTAATGCTCAACGATATTACCGAGGGTAAAGCGGACGAAAATACTATTCCGCTTTTGGAAAAACTTGCTAAAGCGGTTCAAATAGGTTCTCTATGCGGGCTTGGGAAAACTGCTCCTAATCCGGTTTTGTCGACGTTAAAATATTTTAAAGATGAGTACGATGCTCATGTTAAAGAAAAAAGATGCCCCGCGGGTGAATGCGCAAATCTTATAAGCTATAGGATAACTGACAAATGCGTCGGCTGTACGGTTTGCTCAATGAAATGTCCTGTAAAGGCTATAAGTGGCGAACGCGGGCAGAAGCATAAAATTGATGTTATAAAATGCGTAAAATGTGGTATTTGTATGCAGTCATGCAAACTTAATGCAATAGAAAAAGCTTAAACATTAAACATATATATTATCGTGTTTGCATTGTATAACAAATGTCGGATTAATTTGTTATACAGATTAGGAGGTTTGGGTTGATGGAAAAGTATTTGACGATAAATGGCAGAAAAGTTTTATTTAATGGTGAAAAAAATCTTTTGGAAGTTATAAGGAAAGAAAATATAGAGTTGCCGACGTTTTGTTATCATTCGGAACTCAGCGTTTACGGTTCATGTAGACTTTGTATGATAGAAATTGAAGGCAGAGGAATACTTCCTGCTTGTTCTACTCCACCTGAGAACGGAATGGTGATTAAGACAAACACTGAGCAGATAATAGAATTGAGAAAAATTATAATGGAGCTTTTTCTTGCAAATCACGATGGAGAATGCACTACGTGTGGAAAAAGTGAAACCTGTCAGCTTCAGACATTGGCGAGAAGACTTGGCATTGATGAAATAAGATTTAAAAATGTTATGCACAAAGAACCTAAAGATTTATCTACATATTCTTTAGTAAGAGAGTCTGGTAAATGTATTCTTTGCGGTGACTGCGTAAGATTTTGTGATGAAATACAGAGTGTAGGGGCGATAGGTTTTGCAAATCGCGGTCAGAAGTTCGTGATTTGTCCGAGTTTTGGAAATGATTTAGAGTCGTCGGGGTGTGTTTACTGCGGACAATGTGCAAGAGTGTGTCCTACAGGTGCAATTATGCCTAAATCTGAAATAAGCTATGTGTGGAAAGCTTTAAGCGATCCAAAGAAAAAAGTTATAGTCGCAATAGCTCCTGCGGTGCGTGCGGCAATCGGAGAAGTATTTGGACTTGCCGGCGGCAATGGAACCGAGATAGCTGGAAAAATTGTGGCGGCTTTGCGTTCTATGGGCTTTGCAAGAGTTTTTGATGTTTCGTTTGCCGCGGATATGACAATAGTTGAAGAAGCAAACGAGTTCGTTGAACGTCTGAAAAACAATATGAATATGCCGCAGTTTACATCGTGTTGTCCTGCATGGGTGAAATTTATAGAACAATATTATCCTGATTTTATTTCAAATCTTTCAAGTTGCCGTTCTCCGCAGGCAATGTATGGCTCTGTTGCAAAAAGAATTATGCCTGGGATACTTAAGATTCCGAAAGAGGATTTAATTGTGGTTTCAATAATGCCTTGTACGGCAAAAAAGTTTGAAGCGAGAAGACCTGAACTTTCAAAAAACGGTATTCTAGATATTGATTATGTTTTAACGACGCAAGAACTTGCAAGAATGGTCGAAGAGGCGGGACTACGCTTTGGCGAGCTTGAACCGTCGGCATTTGATATGCCTTTGGGTTTCAAAACTGGCGGAGGGATAATATTTGGTAATTCTGGCGGCGTAACTGAAGCTGTTTTGAGAAGCGTCGTAAATAATAATTCATATGGGACAAGCGAAACTGAGCAGTTCAATTTTGTACGCGGTGAAGACGGCTTAAGAGAAGTGAAAGTCAATCTTGGTGACAGGAAACTTAGAATTGCCGTCGTCTATGGATTAAAAAATGCAAGGAAAATTTTAAGAGATATTAAAGCTGATAAATCGAGATACGATTTTGTGGAAGTTATGGCATGTCCGGGCGGATGCATAGGCGGGGCGGGACAGCCTGTTTATAAAGATTTATCGGTGAGAAAGACAAGAACTGAAGTTTTATATAAAAGCGATAAAACTATGGAACTCCACCGACCTCAAGATAATCCGTACGTTCAAAAGATATATGAGGACTATCTCGGAAAACCGGGAAGCTGTGCGGCTCATGAATATTTACATACCAAATATAAATATAAAAAGAGATTTAAAGAAACATTTGAAATTCACAAACCCGCAAAAGAAAACAGTATTAAAGTTAGCGTGTGTTTTGGAACCGGATGTATGCAAAAAGGTTCAAGAGAGATTTTAAAACATATTGTCGATTTTATAAAGAATGGCGAATGTAAAGATCACGTTGGCATAGAAGTTTCTATCTGTTTGGAAAGATGTTTCAAAGGACCGGTCGTAAAAGTTGCAGACCAGATACTTGAATACTGTACGACTAAAAGGGCAGAAGAAGCAATACATGAAGAGCTGAAAAAACGATTGAATATGTAATGTATATTATATGAGCAGAATTATGGGAGTCGATTATGGTTTAAAGCGAATAGGAATTGCGATGACAGACTTTCTGCGTATTACTGCTAGTCCTTTTTGCACTGTTGAAAGCGTGTCTTTAAAAAAGAATGCTTTGGAAATTGTAGAAATTGCAGAAAGTAATGATGTATCCACAATTGTTTTGGGACTGCCGATAAATATGAATGGCACTGAAGGTTCAATGGCTGAAGTCGTCCGTAAGTTTGCTAGGGAGATTAAATTTCTTTCAGGTGTTGAGGTGACGACAGTTGACGAAAGGCTTACGACAGTACAGGCTGAAAGAATGCTTATAGATAGCGCTGGTGTTTCCAGAGAAAAACGTAAAGGTCTTAAAGATAAAATTGCTGCAGCGCTGATTTTGCAGACATATTTAGATATGCAAGCGGCAAAGTAGAAAAAGGGTGCAGGTAGTAAAGTTAGCGTTCAGTTTGGCGATGGCGGTTTTAACTGCGTCGCAATGCGATATGCCTTACTGTGGATGCTGGTTTTAATTATTTGGAGAGATATTTTATTTTGAGTATGGATTTCTCATAAGATTATACAGCATACTGTTGCGGCGCTTATTTCTAGACGACAGAGTTGTAGCGGCAATCCTGTCGTTTTTTTGTCAAAAAATGTGTTTGTTTTTTATCCGTCATTGTAAAAAATGGTTGTCTTTTACTGCCATATCGTTTCCGAAAACTGCACTCAGAGAAAAAGTCTACATTAATAGCTGCTGTTAACAGCTAAAATGAATATTTAAAAAGCGGTAAAGAAGGACTTTAAGAAGCGGTGATTAAAAAAGTAGCGGTTATTTTATTGATAGCTATAATGTATTTTCTTATTCCTATCTGCATGCGTTTTTTTGCCTTCGGCGATAAAGTTTTAATAAGAGTACAAAGCGGTGACAGCGCTTCGGTGACGGCGGCGCGCTTGAAAAAAAATAAGCTTATATACTCTGAAAAGTTATTTTTGTGTTTGGTTAGACTTACAAAGACGCAAAATAAGCTTAAATCCGGTGTTTATAGTTTTTCCAAGAACGATGGTATGTTTAAGATACTGAGAAGCTTAAAGAACGGTTCGGGAAACCTCTTGCGCTTTACAGTGCCTGAAGGAAAAAATATAAATCAGACAGCAGAAATTATTTCAAGAACGATAAATATTGATAAAGAAAAATTCGTTAAAATTGCGGCAGACAGGAATATAGAAGGCTATCTTATGCCTGAAACATATTTTGTAGATCATGGAATAAGCGAAGAGCAGCTGATTGAAATGATGTATGGCGAATTTAATAAAAAAATTACACCGGATATGTATAAAAGGGCTAAAGAGATTAATGTTCCGTTTAAAGATATAATTATAATAGCATCAATTGTTGAAAAAGAAGCCGCTAAACGGGAAGAAAGGGCAATGATAGCTGCGGTTTTTTACAATAGATTAAAAAATAATATGAAATTGCAATCGTGCGTTACTGTTTTATATGCTATGGGTATAAATAAAGCGAAGCTGAATTTTGAAGATATAAAATTTGATTCGTCATATAATACTTATAAGCATTTAGGACTCCCTCCGGGTCCTATATGTAGCCCAGGGATAGAGTCGATAAAGGCGGTTTTATATCCTGCGGACACGACGAGTATGTTTTTTGTTTCAGCTGGCGATGGCAGTCATTTATTTGCAGATAATTTGTGTGATCATAACAAAAATAAGCAAGCCATAGATAAGAAAAGGAACTAGCGGAAAGCATAATAACAAAAATACGTTTATAGTTAGCATTAGCTTGATTAAATGTTTGTTGTCAAATGATGATAGATTTCGAATTAAGTTCTAAATGACAGAATAGGAAGAATAATGAAACGAAGAAGAGTTTATTTGGATAACAGTGCTACGACCGTTGTCTATCCTGAAGTTATAAAAGAAATGCAGTCATATTTTTCTGATACTTATGGGAATGCTTCAAGTCTTCATTATTTCGGAAGACAAGCAAAAATAGCGCTTGATAACGCAAGAAAGAAGACAGCGGCACTATTAAACGCCAGCTCTGAAGAAATATTTTTTACCGGATGTGGCACTGAGTCTGACAATATCGCTATATTTGGCATATTAAATGCTCATAAAAAAAAAGGACACGTAATTACGAGCAGAATTGAACATCATGCCGTTTTATATTCATGTAAGCATCTTGAAGACGACGGATATGAAGTAACTTACCTCGATGTTGATAAAGACGGAATTGTTTCTGTTGAAGATTTGAAAGAAGCCGTAAAAGACGATACTATTCTTGTGACGATAATGCATGCAAATAACGAAGTCGGTTCGATTCAGCCTATAGAAGAGATTGCGTTAGAATTAAAAAAAATCAACGCAAAACGAAAAAATAAAATTTATTTTCATACAGATGCCGTGCAGACTGCGGGTAAGCTTCATTTGGATGTTGAAAAACTTGGAGTTGATTTACTTGCAATATCTGCGCATAAATTCAACGGTCCTAAGGGCGTTGGCGCTCTTTATGTTAAAAAGGGAACAAATATATCGCCTATAACTTTCGGCGGACATCATGAAAACGGACTTCGTTCTGGGACTGAAAATATTTCGTCTATCTCGGGATTTGCAAAAGCGTTTGAGATTTCAAGTTCTAAAATTGAAGAATGCAATAAGCGTATTCTTGATTTAAGGGAAAAACTTAAAGCTGGTATTCTTAGTACTATTCCTGAGGTAATAATTAATGGAAGTGGAAGCAAAGCCGTTTCTAATATTTTGAATGTGAGCTTTAATTATATAGAAGGTGAAGCTTTGCTTCTTATGCTTGATATGAAAGGCATAGCTGTTTCTACGGGTTCGGCGTGCGCTACGGGTTCGGCGGAACCGTCGCATGTCTTGTCTGCAATGGGTGTTAATCCCGTTGCTTCGCAGGGCGCGATTCGTTTTTCCGTCGGATGTTATAACACGGGAGAGGATGTTGATTACGTACTTGAAGTTTTACCAAAAGCTGTAAATAGTCTGCGTTCAATGTCTCCCGTCTGGAATCAAAAAAACGCTTGAGAATAAACAATAAAGCAAGTAGAGTATAAAATCATATGTAAATAATACTGCCTGCCGCAAGACAGTGGAATTTTATAAATAAATTATAGCAGCGTAAGTGTATTATTTGTATTAACGGGCATTAAATGGTATTGGAGGGGAGAAATGTATATTAATTTTGCATCAGACTGGCCGGTATATCTGTTTATGGGAGTGTTTGTTGTTTTTTTTGCATATATTGTTGTCAAAGGAAATTCTAAAAAAGATGGCGATGCGTAATTTTACGGAGGATTAATTGTATGGCTGATAAGTTTTCTTTTGATATTGTTTCTGAAGTGAATATGATGGAAGTGGATAATGCCGTTAATCAAGCGCGGAAAGAACTTGCAAACAGGTTTGATTTTAAGGGCAGTAAATCGTCAATAGAATTAAATAAAAATGATAAAAAAATAATTTTAGTTGCAGACGACGAATATAAAATGAAAGCTTTGAAAGATATTTTGGAAGGGCGTTTTGCAAAAAGAGGCGTTTCAATAAAATCTTTGGACTACAAAGCACAGGAGAATGCTTTTGAAGGATACATAAGGCAAACAGTTGAAATTATTTCTGGTATTCCGTCTGATAAAGCAAAAGAACTTTCAAAACTGATAAAGGATTCAAAAATAAAAGTCCAGACTCAGATAGACGGCACGAAAGTAAAAGTAATTTCTCCCCAAAAAGATGACTTGCAGCGTGTGATGTCTTATTTAAAGCAGGTATCTTTTTCGTTGCCTTTGCAGTTTACTAATTATAGATGAAGCGGTAAATTGGACAGAGCGCAAAAAGAAATTTAATCTTTGCAAAAATACTCAAATCCATGTCTTTGAAAAATAAAATTATTAATGTCAAAGCTGAAAAAATTGTTTTCCCGGGTCGTTCCCTTTGTAGGTGTTCAGATGGAACTGTTCTGTTTACCGAAGGATTACTTCCCGGCGAGATCGCGAATGTCCTTGTGACGAAGGATAAAAAAACATTCAGAGAAGGTCTGCTTAAAAGTATCACTTCTGAATCTGTTGAAAGGATAAAACCTTTGTGTTCGTCTTTTGGTTTTTGCGGCGGATGTTCTTTTCAAAATGTTTCTTATGAAAATCAGATTAAGTATAAACAGAAATATATATCGGAACTTTTAAGTTTTACCGGGGCGGCAGTTTCAAAAATATTGTCAGCTTCTTCGATTTGGTATTACAGAAATAAAGTGGAATTCAGTTTTTTTAATAATAGAGGTGTTACAGATTTGGGATTTCACTGTAAAGGGAGTTTTGACAGATATGTTTCGGTCCCGCCCTGTTTTATATCGGATAAAGATTTTTTGCAAGTCGCAGAAACCGTAAAACGATTTGCGAACGAAAACAATCTTACGGCGTATAACAATAAGACTCATGAAGGATTTTTTAGACATTTGGTTTTGCGTAAAGCAAAAAATAACAATCAGCTTCTTATCAACATAGTTACGAATAACGTTGAGTATGAACCAGCGTTTTGGGAGATTCTTGTGAAGGAACTCGGCGGATTCTCCCGCAGTATTTATTGGACGTACAATGGAAGAAAGTCTGATGCAGTTTTGGCTGATAAATTAATCCTTATTTACGGGGAGCCGTTTATTACTGAGAAGCTTAGTATAGGGGGGAAAGATTATTTTTTTAATATTTCGCCATTTTCGTTTTTTCAGACGAATTCAAAAGGAACTGAAATTCTCTACAACGAAGTTTTAAGATTGTTAAATCAGTCGGAGAACGATATTTTGCTTGATTTATACTGCGGTACCGGGACAATAGGTGTTTCAATGGCTGGTAATGTCAAAAAGGTTATAGGTATAGAACAGGTTGCGCAGGCAGTTGACGATGCAAAAGAAAATGCTTTGGCGAATAATGTTTTTAATGCGGAGTTTTATGCTTCAACTGTAGAAGACTGGGTTAAAGAAAATGAGATATCTTCTGACGCTGTGGTTGTCGATCCGCCGCGCCGCGGTCTTACTAAAGATGTTATAAGGTTTCTGCTTGAGTCAAAATCGAGAAAAATAGTTTACGTTTCTTGCAATCCATCTACGCTAGCAAGAGATCTGCAATTAATTATTGAAAACGGCAAGTATAAAGTCAAAGAAATTACGCCTGTCGATATGTTTCCGCAGACATATCATATTGAAATAGTAGTATTGTTAGAATTATAAGCAGATAAAATAAGACGACAAAAAATTGATTATAAAAGCGACGAAGTTATTATTTGTTTTTTTACGTTTATTTTTGTATGGATTCTGCTTACTGTAAACTGTTAAGTATAAATTATTTATCCGGATACAGTTGTTATAAATTGAAGGAAAAATCTCCCTGTTTTTTCTTGCTTTCTTTGAATGCCGAAAGCGGAAACATTAAAAAATCTTCTTATTTTTTCTTTTCTTTTCTTGAGTAATCACGCTTTGTATAATCGCATAACTTGAATGAACAGTCTTCTTATTTTCTCTATCCCCTAGCGAATACCGCGAATACTGATAGGATAAGCGTTAAAGTCTAGAGATGGCGGAGACAATTATAGATTTCAAAATAAAACCCTTGGAATATTTTAAAATATGCTGGAAGATAGAGTATTTTTCAGATTGCGGGGTAAGTTTATTTTTGTTATAATCCAATTCTTGAATTGCAAATTGTCTCCGTAGCTCAACTGGATAGAGCAACTGCCTTCTAAGCAGTAGGTTGCGTGTTCAACTCACGCCGGAGACGTTCTTCTTTGGTGGTTGTAGCTCAACTGGTTAGAGCGTCGGTTTGTGGAGCCGAAGGTTGCGGGTTCAAGTCCCGTCAGCCACCCATTGCCCTATTATAACGTTAGTTAAATGACATTCTAGCGAAGTGTGATGCTTTTTTTGTCTGTAAAAAAATGTAAAATAATATAGGCAAAATAGATTTGTGCGTAATTGTAATGAAGCATAGGCAAGATGATAGCGAAAGAAGTAATTTTGGATTAGAACAATCTGAGGATAAAGAACTTGATAAATGAGTTAAAATATGCGTAATGCCAAAACAACTGCCGATATTTGCCTTAACAACGTAGTCCCCGCCGTAAATAACAAAAAAGAACAAGAACGCCAAGCCTTACACGCAACTATTTGGAAGATTGCTAATGACCTGCGCTGTTCAGTGGACAGCTGGGATTTTAAGCAATATGTTTTAGGATTATTATTTTACCGGTTTATCTCGGAAAATCTTTCGTCTTATATAAACGAAAAACAACAGAAAGCTGATAAAAAAGATTTTAATTATGCCGAACTTGTCGATGAAGAAGCAGAAAATGCACGAAAAGTGATGGTTGATGAAAAAGGCTTTTTTATTTTGCCTTCACAGCTTTTTGAAAATGTCTGCCGAAAAGCCAAAAATAACGATAATTTAAATGAAACTCTTAAAAATGTTTTTAAAAACATAGAAAATTCTGCTCAAGGTGCGGACAGTGAAAGCAACCTTAAAGACTTATTTTACGATGTTGACGTAAATAGCAATAAGCTTGGCAGCACAGTTGTAGAGCGCAACGAGCTTCTTGTAAAACTGCTTGACGCTATCGGCGGTTTAAAGCTCGGCGATTATGCCGATAATGCTACTGACCTCTTCGGCGACGCATATGAATATTTAATTACTATGTATGCGGCAAACGCCGGCAAATCTAGGGGCGAATTTTTTACTCCGCAGGAAGTCAGCGAACTTTTGGCGCGCATTGCCGTTTCGGGCAAAACGGAAGTCAACAAGGTTTATGACCCTGCCTGCGGTAGCGGTTCTTTACTCTTAAAATTTGCCAAAATACTCGGTAAAGAAAATGTCCGCAATGGCTTTTTTGGGCAAGAAACAAGCCTAACCATCTATAACCTTTGTCGTATAAATATGTTTTTGCACGATATAAACTTTGAAAAATTCAATATAGCGCACGGCGATACGCTGAAAGATCCTAAACACTGGGACGATGAACCGTTTGAGGCAATCGTTACGAACCCGCCTTATTCTGTTAAATGGGACGGCGACGCTAATCAGCTTTTAATTAATGACGAACGTTTTTCGCCCGCAGGAATTTTAGCCCCAAAATCCAAAGCAGACCTCGCTTTTGTTATGCACTGTCTTGCTTGGCTTGCCACAAACGGCACTGCGGCAATAGTTTCATTTCCGGGCGTTTTATATAGAGGCGGAGCGGAGCAGAAAATCCGCAGATATTTAATTGATAATAATTTTGTAGATACGGTTATTCAGCTGCCGCCTGACTTGTTTTTCGGCACGGACATAGCAACAAGCGTGATAGTGCTTAAAAAGAATAAGAGAGAGAATAAAACGCTTTTTATAGATGCTTCTGCCGAATTTTCACGCATTACCAACAAGAACAAACTTTCCAATAATAACATTGATAAAATACTAAAATCTTTCCAAGAGCGCAAAGACATAGCGCATTTTGCCAAACTTATACCAAATGCCAATATTGCAGGAAATGGTTATAACCTTGCGGTAAGTTCGTATGTGGAGCAGGAGGACAAGCGGGAAGTTGTGGACATTAAAAAGCTGAATGTAGAAATTTCACAAGTAATGGCAAGGCAAGCGCGGCTGCGAACGGAAATAGATAAAATAATTTCAGAAATAGAAAGTTGAAAATATGGGTCAAATTGACGGACTCAGCAAAAAAAAGGCGTATCAGTTATTTGACAGCGGCGATATTAGTAACATTGAAGTCGGAACGATAAAAGGATTGCGCCAAATTCATAAATGTTTGTTTGAAGGACTTTATGATTTTGCCGGTATAATCCGCAATCAGAACATATCAAAAGGCGGGTTTAGATTTGCGGGCAGTTTGTATTTGAACGAAAGTCTTGCAAAAATTGAAGCAATGCCGGAAACTGATTTTAAAGAAATTATAAAAAAATACGTTGAGCTGAACATCGCCCGCCCTTTTATAGAAGGCAACGGCAGAAGCGGCAGGCTTTGGTTGGACTTAATTTTGAAAAAGAATTTAAAGGTTTGTGTTGATTGGCAAAAAGTTGATAAAATCGCTTATTTGCAGGCTATGGAAAGGAGTCCGATAAACGATTTGGAAGTAAAAACTCTTCTGAAAAAAGCTCTGAGTGATAAGATTGGCGATCGCGAGATATTTATCAAAGGCATTGAGCAATCATACTACTACGAAGAAGCTGAAAACTATAAAGAAAATATAGTTAAAGGTAAGAATGACTAAATTTGCTGCCATCGCGAGGAATTTATGACAAAGCAGTCCAGTCGGTTAGGCAATTTAATTAAAAAATATTGCCCAAACGGCGTGAAATTTAAGGAACTTTACAAACTAACAATTTGGGATAAGAGATTCGATGGTGTTGAAAAAGAAAAGCAACCAAATGTTCGCTCGTTTAAACACATATCGGCGGCAAAGTTAAAATCATTGTATATAAAAGGGAGCTGTAATGTGCAAAATAATGTCAGATTATTGTCAACTGGACAATTTGATGGTTATACAGCACAGGAACTGGTAGGCGATAACTTGAATAATGACGAAGTTATTGCAATACCATCTGGCGGTTCAGCGAATTTGAAATATTGTAAAGGCAAATTTGTTGATAGCGGAAATATTTTAGCAATTGCCAGAGATGAAAATGTTCGTTTGAAATATGTTTATTATTTTTTGTTAGATAAAAATAGATTGATTGAAAGTTACTTTAGAGGTTCGGGATTGAAGCACCCGAGTATGCGTGAGATTTTGGAAATTAAAATTCCTGTCCCGGCGATTGAGGTACAAGAAGAAATCGTGCGAATATTAGACACTTTTACTCAGCTTGAGTCGGAGCTTGAGTCGGAGCTTGAGTTGAGAACAAGACAATATGAATATTATCGCAATAGTTTACTCTCATTTGAAAGCGACAAGTCAAGTCAAGTCAAGTCAAGTCAAGTCAAGTCAAGTCAAGTCAAGTCAAGTCAAGTCAAGTCAAGTAAAATGGCTTCCCTTAGATGAAGTCTTTTATATCAAGCAAGGATATACGCCGTCAAAGGCAAATTTGAAGTTTTGGGAAAGCGGAACTTTGAAGTGGTTTAGAATGGAAGACATAAGACAAAACGGACGAATCTTATCAGATTCAATTCAGCATATCACGCCAGAGGCTGTTAAAGGGAACTTATTTCCAGCAAATTCAATTATTATGGCAACGACAGCTACCATAGGAGAACACGCTTTGCTAATTGCCGATTCACTGGCGAATCAGCGATTCACTTTTTTAACTAAAAAAGCGAACCGCGATACAGAACTTGATATAAAATTTTTCTTTTATTATTGCTTCATTCTTGGGGAATGGTGTAGAAATAATACAAATGTTTCAGGTTTTGCTTCAGTTAATATGGCTAAATTTAAAAAATATAAAATCCCAATACCGCCTATGTCAGAGCAAAAAAGAATAGCGGGTGTTTTGGATAGGTTTGACAGCTTAGTTAATGATATTTCAGTTGGTTTGCCTGCGGAGCTTTCCGCGAGGCGCAAGCAATATGAGTATTACAGAAATAAACTTTTAACCTTTAAAGAAGTGGACTGCCGCGAAGCGGCCAACCGCCTCTTGTAGTGACGACAAAAAAATGACCAAATATAAAACAGTAATGGAACAGCCAAACTCAACCGTTGTAGCTGAATATAAGGCGCAGTATCAGTATGTCAAAAAATACCAAAGCGAAGGAGAACTTGAAGCAGAGTTTATTAAACTTTTGCAAAGCAACGGCTATGAGCATTTGCAAATTAAAAACTCAGACGATTTACTTGCCAATTTACGCAAACAACTTGAAAAACTCAACAACGCGCTGGATTGTCGCGCCGATAAATCGGTCTGCGGTGCCGCCGGGTCGTTTAAATTTAGCGACGTCGAATGGCAGCAAATTTTAAACAGTTACCTTGCAAACAAAAATGAAGGCATTGTAGAAAAGACCCGCAAGATCCAGGAAGATTTTATTTATCCACTAAAGCGCGCCGATGCAAGTCCAAAAAACATATATATCATAGACAAAAATAATATCCATAACAATTTTTTGCAGGTTATAAATCAATACAGCGCCGTAGGAACGCGAAAAAATCGCTATGATGTTACAGTTTTGGTAAACGGCTTGCCGTTAGTTCATATTGAGTTAAAAAGACGTGGCGTTTCTATTAAAGAAGCGTTTAACCAAATAAACCGTTACCAGTATGATAGTTTTTGGGCTGAGAGCGGATTATATGAGTTTGTGCAGTTATTTGTAATTTCTAACGGCACGCATACAAAATACTATTCCAACACCGTAAGACGCCGGCGTTTAAAAGAACAGTCCGCGGACGGGCGAGGTAAGAGCAAAAAGACATCTAACAGTTTTGAATTTACTTCTTGGTGGGCAGACGCTAAAAATAAAAGAATCGCCGATTTAATAGACTTTGGAAAAACGTTCTTTTCTAAACATGCTTTACTTGCCTTGCTTACAAGATACTGCGTATTTACAACAGAAAAAGATTTGCTTGTTATGCGTCCGTATCAAATTGCGGCTACAGAACAGATTTTAAGCAGAATAGAGATGTCCAAAAACTTAAAGCAGTTAGGGACGGTAAAAGCGGGCGGATTCATTTGGCATACAACAGGAAGCGGCAAAACGCTGACAAGTTTTAAAGCCGCGCAGTTGGCAAGTAAATCAGAATTTATGGATAAGGTGCTTTTTGTGGTTGATAGGAAAGACCTTGACTATCAAACTATGGTGGAATACGACAGGTTTGAGAAAGGCGCTGCAAACAGCAATACTTCAACGAAAGTTTTAAGCAGACAACTTGAAGACCGTAACGTCAAAATTATTATTACTACAATTCAAAAACTTGATAGGTTTATTAAAGATAATAAAGCTCATGCCGTTTTTAGCAGGCATGTTACAATAATATTTGACGAATGTCACAGGTCGCAATTTGGCGATATGCATAACAAAATCATAAAAAGTTTTAAAAATTACCATATATTCGGCTTTACCGGCACGCCCATTTTTGCGGCAAATTCGTCGTCGGGCGGCAATCCGCAGTTAAAAACAACAGAGCAGGCATTCGGCGATAAATTACATTCTTATACCATAATGGATGCTATAATCGACGAAAATGTTTTGCCGTTTAGAATTGATTATGTAAATACTCTGAAAATAAAAGAGGGCATTAAAGATAAAAAAGTATCCGCCATTGATATAAAACGAGCGGAAAACGTGCCTGGGAGAATTACGGAAATTGTTAAATATATCTGCGAGCATTTTGACCAAAAGACAAAACGTAATCAGTTTTATAAGTTAAAAGATAGAAGGATGGCTGGGTTTAACTCCATTTTTGCGGTAAGCTCCATTGAAGCGGCAAAGCTATATTATTTGGAATTTAAGAAGCAGATGGCAGACTTATCCGCCGCGAAAAAGTTAAAAATCGCTTTAATTTATAGTTTTGTTACAAACGAGGACGAAGTAGAAAACGGAATTTTGCCCGACGAAGATTTTGACGCGGCAAGGCTTGATAAAAGTTCGCGGGATTTTCTTGACAATGCCATAAAAGATTACAACGTTTATTTTAAAACTAATTTTGACACTTCATCAGATAAGTTTGAAAATTATTATAAAGATGTGTCTCAAAGAGTTAAAAGGCGCGAAGTTGATTTATTGATAGTATGCAATATGTTTTTAACTGGTTTTGACGCTACTACCGTAAATACTTTATGGGTTGATAAAAATTTACGACAACACGGGCTTTTACAGGCGTTTAGCCGTACTAACCGCATTTTAAATTCTGTTAAAACTTTTGGCAATATAATTTGTTTCCGTGATTTAGAAAATGCCACCAACGAAGCTGTTGCCTTATTTGGCGATAAGGACGCGTGTGGAATAGTTCTACTTAAATCCTATAAAGAATATTACAAAGGTTTTGAAAAGGGTGGAAAATATCAAAGAGGATATATAGAATTGATTGCCGAACTTAAAGAAAACTTTCCGCTGCCGGTTGATATTGCAGGCGAGCAGGCTGAAAAGGATTTTATAAAACTTTATGGAGATATTTTAAAAGTACAAAACATTTTAACCTCTTTTGACGAGTTTGCTGGCAATGAGATTTTGAGTATTAGGGACTTTCAGGACTATCAAAGCTCGTATATTGACCTTTATCAGAAGTTAAGGAAAGGCAAAGATGTCCATAAAGAAAATATTAACGACGATATTGTCTTTGAAATGGAGCTTATAAAGCAAATTGAAATCAACGTTGATTATATCTTGAATTTAATAGCAGAATGCCAAGAAGACAATATAAAAGGTAAAGAGATTTTAAATCACATTGAAAAGGCAATGAATTCAAGCATTGAACTAAGAAGTAAAAGAGAGCTTATAGAAAACTTTATTGCAACTATAAACAATAAAACAAATATCAATGACGATTGGAAAAAGTTTGCAGGCAAGCAGCAAGCGCAAGATTTAGACAAAATTATAAAAGAAGAAAGATTAGAAGAGAAAAAAACTAAAAAATTTATAGAAGACGCCTTTCGCGACGGTGAGATAAGAGAACAAGGAACGGCGTTTGCGAATATTTTGCCGCCTGTCGATATGTTTACAAAGGATAATGCGCTTGCTAAAAAGAGATATACAGTATTAGAAAAACTAAAAGTATTTTTTGAAAAATATTTTGGAATTTAAATCATCTCTTGGGCGAAAATAAATGAAATATTCATTACTAGAGGTTTTATCCTTATTATATATATGTCAGAAATATTTAAGTATTAGTGTATAGATCAAGATAAAATATTCGGTTTATATCTTGGAATAGCTGCAATAGCAGCGGCATTGCTAAGTCTTTATTTTACGGCGGCGGCTATAATTTCATAAACTGTGTATAGTAAAATTAAATATGAAATTGGAGATTTTAATTTTATATTGACTGCATTTTTAGCTTTTATTGCCTTAATGAGTTTTTGGAAATTAGCAATAAAGGGTTATTAGTTTTTTTAATCCGGTATATTTAATCTTTATTTACCTTTTACCCGAAATTAATCGTTGTTTTGCAATTGTTTCTAAAAATAAATTATTTAAATTTGGTGTTAATTTACAGTATCATAGTAGAAGGAATTATAAAAAGATTTGATATCTATGGAGATATTTTTATATTTACTGCAAAACAAAAACATTTACAAATAAATAATTTATTTTCAATAGAAAACTTGACGTTGTCATTATTAGATTATTATGAACGTGTATTAAAAAAGAAATACCTGCGAATAGTTGTTAGTTTGAAAGAGAGAATAGGTTTAAAAAGTATATAAATGTAAGTTATAAGGTTCCTTTGTAACTATGCATATCGATTTGAATTAGATAATGAAAGGATAGGATATGTGATTTCTACGTTTTAAACAAATTTAAAGGGTTTTATATAATATTAACATGAAAAACAATGCGCGATACTTAACCATTTCGCAAGCAAGTAAGTGGGCAAGTCAATATCTTGGAAAAGAAATTACAACTTCTAATATTTCTTATTTGATCCAGTATGGATGTATACGCAAAATCGGGAACAACAGTTCAACTCAAGTTCTAGAATCAGAACTTGAGAACTATTATTATTCATTCAATAAATCAAGAGAACACGCTTGGAAAGACAAACTCGGGCAGGATTTGAATTGGAAGTTATCTTTCGACAATTTAAAGGAATCAGATACAACAAAGCATGTTCACAAACTTCACCCTTATAAAGGTAAATTTATCCCTCAGCTTGTAGAATACTTCTTAGATGACCATACTGATGAATTTAAAAAAGAAGAATTTTTTAATAAAAATGATATTGTTTTAGACCCTTTCTGTGGCAGCGGGACAACTCTTGCTCAAGCAAATGAACTCGGCATGCATGCAATAGGCATAGATATTTCGTCTTTTAACTCTTTTATTGCAAATTGTAAGATTAGTAAATATGACATTATTTCGTTAGAAAAAAATATAAATGTAATTACGGAAAAACTGATTAAAAATCCCATATTCTTAAAAAATATTGAATTTGAGCAAATTCTTATAGAAAAGTTAAGAGAATTTAACAATAAATATTTCCCTGTGCCTGAATTTAAGTATAAGCTTAAACGAGGGTTTATAGACGAAGATAAATATGGACAAGAGAAAGAGAGATTATTTCTCTCGATTTATAAAGACTTAATCAAAAAGTATAATGTAGAACTTTTCAAGCAAAATCCTAAAACTTTTATAGAAAAATGGTACTTTAAAAATATCATATATGAGATAAATTTTGTTTTTGAAGAGATAAAAAAAGCTAAAGATTCTAATAATAAAAACATTCTAGTTTTGATTTTGAGTCGCACAATGCGCTCATGTAGAGCTACTACCCATTTTGATTTAGCAACTCTGGTAAAACCTATATTGACGACTTATTATTGTTCTAAACACGGAAAAATTTGCAAGCCGATATTTTCGGTTATGAAATGGTGGAAAACTTATTCAAAAGATACAGTCAAAAGAATAAAAGAGTTCGAGAAATTAAAAACGAAGACATATCAATACTGTTTATCCGGAGATGCCAGAGTAATTGATATTTTGTCAGTGCTTTCTAAAAAGAAAACTCACTTTTTAGATATATTAAACAAGCAAAAAATTTCAGGAATATTCTCAAGCCCTCCTTATGTAGGACTTATAGATTATCACGAACAGCACGCTTATGCGTATGATTTATTTGGTTTTAAAAGAAACGATAAGCTTGAAATAGGACCATTATTTAAAGGGCAAGGAAAAGAAGCACAAAGAAGATATGTTGAAAATATTTCAACAGTTTTAAATAATTGCAAAAAGTATTTAAAAGAAAATTATAATGTCTTTTTGGTAGCAAATGACAAGTATAATTTGTATCCTGCGATTGCTGAGAAATCGGAAATGAAAATTGTAAATATTTTTAAACGTCCTGTATTAAACCGCACAGAAAAGAGCAAAGGTGCCTATGCCGAAATGATCTTTCATTTAAAGGAAAACAAATGTCTTTAAATCAAGAACAGCAAAAAGAAATGAAAGAAATTTTAAAAGAAAGTCTCAGAACTAAATTTGAAATTATCAGAGATATAATGAATAAAATAACTACGCATAATTATTTTGCAAATGCATATTTTGCTATTGGATCTTGTAGGAAAAAGTATATATATTGGGATATCGAGGAATTAATTGCCGCAAAAGAACAATTTTAATTGCATCGTTGTTGTATATTATGGATAGAAATAGCAAATGCTTGTGGTGGTGGCAATTTAAGCGAAAAGTTAGAATTGATCCTTTTTTTATTTATTCCGCAGGAGTATAAATACAAAGATAAATGTTAATACAATGAAATAAATATTAGATGATAGCGAACAATAATAAATATGTATTATATCCTTTCAGTATGTTTAAGAGTTTAAATAAAGAAGTTTTATTTAATATGATTTATGAAATTATTGATATATAATATGAGAAACATAATTGTAATAGTGTTAAAAGGCAGAGAGTATATATGGATTTTAGGAGATTTGATATTGATGATTCTCCCTTTGTCTGTACCTTGTACGGCGAATAGAATGGACATATAGATATGAAAAGTCCTTGCTTAAATTATTAGTTTTTTATGCAAAAGAAATAAAATTTACACTTTCAAATATTTTAAGAAAAGCAAAAAGAATTCAGTTGTAGATATTGGAGTTGAAAACTATTATATTGAGATGAGGTTTTTATAAATAATTATATTCTATTTTTAATAAAGCGCATAGTTCGAATAAAAAAAATCAAAAGTTTGATATAGTGAAAATATGAAAAATGTATTTTTTGTAATTTGATTTTATAGACAACTTTAGATAATGATATTTAGCATTAAAAAGAAAGAAGATAATAAAAACTTAATGTTCTTACTTATCCCAAGCGTACTTTGTTTTTCCGCAACCGCAGCTGATTTGCTTCGCTTTCTTATCATAATTTTTTATTGATATTTGTGGTTTTTTGCAATTAGAGTCTTGGCAATTAAATATTTTTTCAAATTCTTGTACGTCTGTCCAAAGGGCTTTTAAATCGCCAAGTTTGGGATTGGATGGATTGTCATGAGAGAACTGATTCCCTAATGTAGATGATGAGGCAACTTGATTTATTGTTGGGATTTTGGATTTTAAATCTTCAGAGGCGTGTTTCTTGATTTTTGATATTAATTCGCTAATCAATTCATTAGACATTCTTTTTTCATTAGTGTCATTGAATTCAAAACTAACTTTTACTTCTAAGTTGGAACATATGTTCTTTAATATGTGTTCTAAATGTTGTCTTATTAGATTACCCGCTGTTTCTGAAGATCCTTTTGCAAGTTCTTTTTCAATACGTTCTTTTAAAGTAAGTGTTTCGTCAACATATGCTCCTTGATGTTTATCCCATTTTATTTCATTAATCAGCCAATTGTTTCCTCTTGCTTTTTGACTAATATAATTGAACCACTCAGATTCATGCGTAAGTAAAATTATTTGATAGTCAGAGAATTTATTAAATAATAAATCTGCAAATTTGTTTCTGTGATTTGTATCAAAACTTGAAATCACATCGTCTAAAACAAAAAATTTATTGTTCTTATTAAAAGCTTTCACAGAAGCTAAGAAAAATGATATTCCAAAGCAATTTAAATGCGATTCGCTAAAATATTTTTGCGGAGACGATTCCCACTGGCCATTATATTTGTATTTGATAGTGATGCCTTTTAAATTGTCGCCGTCAGGATTTTCAATAGTAGTAATTTGTATTTCTTGAAATAGGTCTTCGGGATTCATATATTGATAAAAATCATTTATACTATCAGAAAAAATAGATATAAAATTTTGTAATCCTTCTTTTTGTTTTTTTATGAACTCATTGTAAATTAGTTCCAATGATTTTTTTTGTTGCTCTAAATTGTTTTTATCTTTTTCGAATTGTTTAATTTTTAAAAATGCATCTTTAGCGGCTGATATATTGGCGAAAATCTCCGTAGTATTGTCATTTTTAATAGATATTTTAATTGCTTCTATTTCTTGAGCGATTGTGTTTTGTATTTTAAAATCTTCATCTTTTAGAATTAAAGTATCATCATTTGGCAGTTTATTTCCTGACTTAACTTCTTCCTTTGCCGCTTTTTGGTAATTGGAAAATTTAAGTTTTAATTCTTCTATTGCTTGCTTAACATTGTTATGCGAAGGTTCATTAATTAAAGGATTTCCCAATATTACTGCTTCAATTCTTTTTAATCGTTCACTTGAGATATCTAAAACCAATTTTTTTGTATTATCATATTTTTCATTTATTTTTAAATAGTCTTCAATTTCTTCAAGACGTTTTTGAATATCAGTTTTTAATTCATCAAGATTTTTAGTTTGTAAACATAAAGGACAACTGTTTTCTTTGTGATATTTTTTATTTAAAACGACTTCTCCTGATTTTAAAAGTTCATATAGGGAAGCTTGTATTATGCTTTTAATATCTTTTGCAGCTTTATTAAACTCGTTAAAATATTTTTGATATTCGTTTGTAAAAAGGGGTATTTCACTTTTAAGAGTAGAAAGCATTTTGTTGATATCTTCTAAAGATTTTAATTCTGTTGACTGCTTTGTGTTAGATGATTTTTTTATATGATTTAATACCGAATCAATATCTTTAAAAGAACTAACAGTTATGCCGGTTTTTAGGGGGAGTATAATTTCATTTATTGTTTTAAATAGGTCTTTTTCTTGACTTACAGCTGCCCCTATTTTAGAAATTAATGTTTTTTCTTGGGTTGCTCTTTGAGCTTCAAAGTTCTGATTTTTTATTTCATTTTTTATTGAATTGAATGTTTTTTTTAGGATATCTTTAATTTTTGTTACATCAGAGTAACCTATGATATCAGATAGATATCTCAGTTTATCGCTTTTAGTCTGATCTATAAAATCTCGTAGCGACTGATATCTGAGTAACAAGTTCTCATTTTTTGAATCATCTAGATATTTACTAAAAGAGCTGTCTGATGAATTTGGTAGTTCATGAACCAACTTTTCCCTTTTGAAATATAGACTTTTTGATATATTAAACTTTTTATTAAATGATATAGAAATTTTAGATACATCTGGTTTTGATATATATGAATTACGCAAGGCATCTTTTAAAACAATTTCTTCATTTGATAAATGAGAAATTTTATCAGTATAAAGCCATTCTATAGAATCTGAAATACTACTTTTTCCTGTACCGTTGTCGCCGTATAGTAAGACAGATTTTTCATTTAATGGTAAATTTATAGTATTTTTTATACCTCTTATTCCAGAAATATTTATATCTTTGATTTTAATTGTCATTTTCCTGTCTTATCTCATCTATTTTATTGATTATGTTTTTTTCAGTAAATTTTCCGGTTTTATATAATTCCGATAAGATGTTTGCAATCTTATCGTCTACTCCTTCAATTGAAGAAATACTTTGAAAGAATTCATTTAAAATTTCTTCCCCGGATTTTACATTATTTTCTTTTGTTCTCATTTAAAATAACTCCAATTAATTTTAAAGTTTATTAAAATAGTATTATTAAGTACTTTTAATCCAGTTTTGTTATTGCAGATGGGATAGACGCCAAAATTTTCAACAAAGTTTAAAATAAAGTAGCTTTCTAAGTCTTCGACTCGGAATTCCCAAATATTTTTCAATATCTCAAAATTTATATATGTAAACCATAACGGTTTTATTTTTCTATAATTAACTAGTCCTATGTTTTTTGATTTTCCTTCAAAATGTCCAATAAGTCTGCTTCCTATGCCATTTGTTTTTTTTTCGCTCATTCCAATGTAAAGTAATTTTGATTTGTCAAAAGGATATTGAATTTGATTATTTGGACTAAAAATAAAATACAATCCTATTATGCCATTTAAAGGTTTAATATTATCTGCTTCAAATGGCATAGGATTATCAAAGTATATATTGACTATATTCTTAATCTTCACTATTCCTCATCTATAATTTTCTCATATGAGTTTTTAATGTTTTTATTGATATAAGTGTTTAGACCTCTACCTTTTTCTTTGGCTAATTTTTTCATTTCTTCTATATTATCTTTTCCGCTGCTATTATAAGTATAAAGATAAATCTTCTTGGGTGTTTTTTTGAATTTAACTTTAATATAATCGTCTCCAATTTCAAATTCAGAAACTCCAGAATTTCCACTTAAATCAGAATATTTTTCCATAATTTTTTTGTTGTACAGCTTAATGTACTATATAAACAAACTCCTTTTGCGTAAGATTAGTAGGTACTTTATAAATCTCATAAATTAAAATAATCTTTCTTTTGTTTTCTGTTATTTTTCCCTGTGAAGCTTCTTCTCAATCTGTTTGGCTTTTAAATCGACTTATAGTTGGCAACATGACGTCTTCTTTTGGCGTCAAGATATGTCTTTTGAGCCTCATTTTCTTTGACTTTATATTTCCTCAAAAGACTCAGTTCTGTCACCTGTGTCCTTGATACAGCTATGAACATCTAAATGACACACACAATACGACTAAACCCAACACAAGTAAAAGGTTTCTCATTTGTTTTCCCCTTACGAGCCTAGATTACGCAAATCTCCGAATAATGCCGCACTGAATGTTTGTCATTTTGCCTACATCCGCTTTCCTATTTTATATGTCTATGTTTCTCCTTAGGGAAGATGCAAGAGGTCTTACCTTCCTCTCTTTACTTAAATGTCACTGTTGAATTATATCATAAAACTTTGAGATTGTTAAAATAATTTCTATTATAATAAATGATAGCAATATAAATATTAATTTCGAATTTATATACTTTTCATTCTTTAATTATAACTGCAATTGTTTTTAGTCTTTCTGAAAAGACCTGCTCTGTCGATTTATATTTGTTTTGTAGGAAAACTGTCTTTCCTAAATTACACATCTATTTCGTAAAACTCAATATCTATTAGCTTAACCATAAGTTTTTTTGTCAGCACAGGATAATTAAACAGGAGTTTGTAGCGGTGTTGCCAGCCTTGCTTTTCTCCCCCGTCTCTTAAAATAAAAAATTGTCAGAAAACGAGTCTCTATTCTTGAAGAATGGATAGTCTAAAATGAGAGGTATGTTATTGGACGGACATATAACGGCAGGTTATAAATTATATATACAATCAGTATTTAATGGTTGCCATTTCGAATCTAATTTAGAGGCGTTAATATCCGTAATGGTAAATATTTATGATATTAAAACTTCTATTATAATGTGTTATAGTAAAAATATTTTTTTGTTTCTGCGGTAAGATAATGGGCAATATTAAAATGACATCGTAGAAAAGGGAGTAATGGTTTAGCAAGAATTTGTTTTCTTAGACAATCAAATGAGTATTTGCTAGAATTACAGTATAAAAAATGAATCAGGGATATTTGTTTTATGTCATATCTTGTTTTCGCCAGAAAATTCAGACCGCAAAATTTTGATGAAGTTATCGGACAGGAACATATTTCGCAGACTCTTAAAAATGCGATTTGCGAGAAACGCGTTGCCCATGCCTATTTATTTAGCGGACCCAGAGGCTGTGGTAAGACCACTATGGCAAGGATTCTTGCTAAAGCTTTGAATTGTAAAAATGGTCCGACAATTGAACCCTGCGGAGTATGTGAAAACTGTTTAGAGATTTCAAAAAGTTCGAGCATTGACGTTTTAGAAATTGACGGAGCGTCAAACAACGGCATAGATGAAATCAGGGCTTTAAGGGAAAACGTAAAGTTCTCAAGTGCCAATTCAAAGTATAAAATTTATATTATAGACGAAGCGCACCAGATAACCTCACAGGCGTTTAACGCATTGCTTAAGACGCTCGAAGAGCCGCCGCCTCATGTTGTTTTTATTATGGCTACAACTGAACAACATAAAATTCCCGCCACTATTCTTTCAAGATGTCAGAGATACAGGTTTAAGCTTATATCAAGCGCTGAAATGATTTGCGCAATAAAGGATATAGGACAAAAAGAAGGTTTTGAGATAGACGACGAAGCTTTAAGCATACTGACTTCGGCGTCTGGCGGCTCTATGAGAGATGCCTTAAGTCTTTTAGATCAAGCTGTGTCTTCAAACGCAGGCAAAATAACCGGCAATTATATAAGAGAGCTATTCGGACTTCTCCCGAAAGATATTATAGTTTCGATTACTGACAGTATTGCAAAAGGCGATATACAAGCAATTCTAAAAACTGTCAAAGAGATTTTCGAGCAAGGATACAATATTTTACAGTTTGCAAGAGATTTAAGAGATCATCTTAGAAATGTTATGATTTATTCTATAAATCCCGCAGTCGCAGAAATTTCTTCTGAAGATAAAAAACTTTTTGATATTCAAAAGACTTCGTTTACCGTATCCCGCCACTTGCGTATGAACAACCTTTTATCAAAAGCTCTTGAAGAAATGCGCTGGCATGATCATCCTAGAATTATTCTTGAGATGTATCTTCTTAAAATGTCGGAACCGTATTATGATGTCGGCGAACTTATAAACATAATTTCTGATCTGGAGAAAAACGTTAAGGTTAGCGGCGGCTCGTCGCTGCCTTTTGAGAAGCAGTCTGCGGTTCAAAGCGAATCTTGTGTTACAGATGAGGTTTCTGCTTCCGTAGATTTGGCAATTGTGTGGAATGAGATTGTTTCTGAAATAATAAAAAAGCATCCGCTTACAGCTGTGGCGTTGAAAAGAGCATCGATTGAGGTGAAAGATGTTTCGTCAATACAGTTGACGGTTTCAGGGCAATTTGATTATGATAGTATTTTAGAGTTTCAGGAACAGATTTCAGAACTTTTTCAAAGAAAGACAGGTTTAAACGTAACAATGGGAATTGTTATTGAAGAGGTCGCGTCTAAAAATGAAATAGCGGAGGAAGATATAGTCATTAAAAAAGAAAATTCCCCGCAATCTTTTGAATATGGCGTTGAAGAAAATTGTAAAGAAAACGCAGAAACTGCTGTGCCCAAACATATAGAAGAAATAGCCAAAAAGTTTGGTTCTATTGCTAAAAAGATTTGATATACCTCAGGATTTTCTAGAATGGAAAGAAATAATTTATAAATGGTATTTTGTTTTATAGAATAGATATTTTTGTTATGAGTAAAATTGACTGAGGATAATTATCTAAATCCGGGAATAATCCATATATTATTATAGTAGGTTACGATATTAATTTGTAAATAGTGTTTCCAGCGGCATCGTATCAGTGTAACGTCTTTTGTAAGTGGGATAAAACAAAAAATTGATGTGGTTCGCAAAAATGAAAGAAAACAGCTGATTATAGATGATGAAGTATCGTATGTGGTTCAAAAGTACAGTTTTACGCGAAAGGGAAAATACTTTTTGTAAGCTGTCAGATATTTGGAGATACTGCACAGTATAAAAATCAAAATAAAACAGGGTATTGTAGCATATATAAGCTAGCTTGAGGATTATTGCAAAAGTATTTAAACCTGCTGACAGCAAAGATATGAAGTCCGGGTTTGTTATAGGTAAGCAGTCTGTCTTTTCTACATTTTTGTGAAAATATGGAGAGATAGATATTTAAAGATTTCAACATATATTTCTAAAGAAAAAAAATCAAGCAGATATCAAAAGAAGGTATTTTTTTTGAGCTGTTAAAGGGATATTGGGGATTTAAACAATATGAACAGACCGCAGCCTGTAGAGAGAATGGTCGAAATAGTAAAAAAGCTACCCGGTGTAGGTCCTAAAATGGCGGAACGGTTGAGCTATCATATGTTGAAAATGCCTCAAGAAGAAGTTGACAGATTTATATATTGTATACAAAATGCAAGACAGACTATGAAGTGCTGCAGTATCTGTTGTAATTTAAGTGAACACGATCCCTGCCTTATATGTTCTGATACCACAAGAGAACAAAGCATTATATGTGTTGTGGAAACTCCGCAGGATTTGATAGCCGTAAGCAAAGTTAAAGATTATAAAGGGCTTTATTTTGTGCTTGGCGGTGCTTTGTCGCCCCTTGACGCGGTTGGTCCTGATGACATAAGAATTGATAAGTTGATAGAGAGATTAAAAAGTGATAATATTAGCGAGGTAATAATAGCTACGGATACAGACTCTAAAGGTGAAATAACTGCCGTTTACCTTGCAGATATTATTAAAACATTAGACATTAAGGTTACAAGATTAGGTTATGGTTTACCTGTCGGCGGCGATATCGAGTATGCCGATGAGGTAACTATTTCGCGCGCTATTGCGGGACGAAAAGAAATGTAAGATGACAGAGTAAGAATAGAGTTAATGTCAAAGAAAAGAAGTTTTTTATCTTCACTCTTTAATTCTATATATGCAAAGGAGCAGAATGATGTTAGCAAAAATGATTGAAGTTCGTTGGCATGGACGCGGTGGTCAAGGTGCAAAAACGGCTGCGCTTTTATTTGCCGAAGCTGTTTTGGCAACAGGCAAATACATTCAAGCGTTTCCTGAATACGGCCCTGAAAGAATGGGCGCTCCAGTTCAGTCTTTTAACAGAGTAAGTGAAGATCCTATTACAATCCATTCGGGTATTACAAATCCGAATTATGTGGTTATTTTAGATCCGTCTCTTATGGAATCAGTTTCGGTAACAGAAGGTGTCGGCCAAAATGGAAAAGTTATAGTAAATACTTCTTTCAGCGCCTCAGAAATTGCACAAAAACTCGGTATTGACGCGGGGCAAGTGTACGTGGTGAACGCAAGCCAGATTGCTGTGGAAACAATGGGAAAAGATATACCGAATACACCAATGCTTGGCGCTTTGGTGAAAGTTATAGGAAGTTTAGATATTGATAGCGTTTTAGAGGATACAAAAATTAAACTTACGGCAAAATTTAGACATAAACCTGAAGTTATTGAGGGGAACCTTGCGTCAATAAAACGCGCTTTTGACGAAGTGAAAAATTGATAGGTTTTTACCTCGCAAGACGCAGGGAGAGAAGTATATCTTTGCGTTTAATTTCGTTCTGATGTTTAGATGTTTAAATGAAGAGGTTTTTTGCCTCTCGGAGGAATAAAGTGAAAAAAGAAGAAAATGAGAAATTAACAGCCGCTGAACTCCCCATAGGTGATATAGTCGAAGCCGGGACAGCAGTTGAATTTAATACGGGGAATTGGCGTTCTGAAAGACCTGTGTGGAATAAAGAAAAATGTATTCATTGTTTGACATGCTGGATTTCGTGCCCTGATGCTTCTATAAAAATTGCTCCAGACGAAAAGAGAATAACGGTTGTTACAGGCATAAATTACTATCATTGCAAAGGTTGTGGAATTTGCGCAAAAGAATGTCCGCCTAAAATTAAAGCAATTACAATGGAACAGGAAAGAAAATAATTATTGAGAGGCTTTGCCTCAAGGGGTTAATGAAATGATAAAGACAGTGTGCTCAAAAGGTAAACTTGTTGCCAAAACCGGCAACGAAGTTATGGCTGAAGCAATGCGCCAGATAGAGCCAGATGTAGTGGCGGCATATCCTATAACTCCGGCAACTGAGATAGTTCAGATATTCTCACAGTTTGTTGCAGACGGTGTTGTAAAGAGCGAGTATGTTGCAGTAGAAAGCGAACACTCCGCTATGTCGGCGACAATAGCAGCGTCGGCAGCCGGCGCAAGAGCGATGACAGGCACTTCTTCACAGGGATTATGTCTTATGTGGGAGATGCTTTATATAGCTTCGGGATTGAGACTTCCCATAGTTATGGCGGAAGTCAACAGAGCGATTTCCGCTCCAATTAATATTCACGGCGATCATTCGGATACAATGGGTGCAAGGGATGCAGGGTGGATTCAGATATATTCGGAAAACTCACAAGAAGCTTACGACAATATGATACAGGCTGTTAAAATAGCTGAAAAAGCGAAACTCCCTACGCTTGTGACGACAGACGGGTTTATTATTTCTCATTGTATGGAGGTTGTGGAAACTTATCCTGATGCGGATGTAAAAGCTTTTATCGGCAAATACGAGCCTGAAAGATACCTTTTAGATGTGAAAAAGCCTTATACGTTAGGTTCAATTGATTTGCAGGATTATTATTTTGAACACAGATACCAACTAGCACAGGCTGTAAGGGATGCGAAAGATATAGTTTTAGATGTGTCGGAAGATTTCAAAAAAACTTTTGGACGCAAATATGATTTATGCGAAAAATATATGCTTGACGATGCAGAAATTGCAGTAGTAGTTATAGGTTCAACAGCCGGGACTGTAAAAGCTGTAGTAAAGGAATTGAGAGAAAGGGGCATTAAAGCGGGTTTTTTGAAGATAAGAGTTTACAGACCGTTTCCTGCAGAACAGATAGCAAAAGATTTAGAGCATGTTAAAGCGGTTGCAGTTATGGACAGAGCGGATTCATGTTCTGGAGCATTTGCTCCTGTTTATTCTGATGTTGTCGCATCTTTATACGCCGCGGGTGTTACAAAACCTAAAGTTGTAAACTACGTTTGCGGTCTTGGCGGAAGAGAAATCAATACCGGACATATTGCCGTTGTTTACGAAACGCTCGGTAAGATTGCGTCGGGCATAGAAAAGCCGTCAAATAAAGTTGAATACATAAATGTAAGAATAAGATAGTTATCAGGCTCTTTTTATCTCTCCATCCTTGTCGAGGATGGGAATATGAATGCATAAAGAGTTCAAAATAAGTTGATGTCGGGAGCGAGAGGCAATTCTGACCGGGAGGACAGCTCTTCTTTTTTTTCTTCTTCTCTTATTGTAGAGGAAAAAACTGAGGGATATAGTCAATGAAAAAGTTTTGTTCTTAGGAGAAATAAAATGGCAAATTTAAAAGAATTAAGTAAAAGCCCGGAGCACCTGACAGGTGGACATCGCCTTTGTGCCGGTTGCGGTGCAGGCATAGTTGTAAGACAGGCTTTGATGGCTGCCGGCGATACGCCGATTGTTGTCACAAGCGCTACTGGTTGCTTAGAAGTCTCGACAACGGTTTTTCCTTATAGTGCATGGAGAGATTCGTTTTTCCACAGCGCGTTTGAAAACTCGGCAGCAACATGCAGCGGCATTGAAGCAGCATATAGAAGTTTAAAGGCGCAAGGTAAAATTAGAGATGATATTAGATTTATAGCTTTCGGCGGCGACGGTGGAACTTATGACATCGGTTTGCAGTCTTTGTCAGGTGCAATGGAGAGAGGGCATAGAATGCTTTATATATGCTATAACAATGAAGCATATATGAATACCGGAATCCAAAGGTCGGGAGCAACTCCTAGAGGAGCACATACGACAACCGCTCCTGCGGGAAAAGTGCGTCAGGGTAAAGAACAGAATAAAAAAGATTTAACGCAAATAATGATTGCTCACGATATTCCTTATGTCGCTCAGGCTTATGTTGGAAACTGGAACGATTTTATAACAAAAGTTCAGAAGGCGTTAGCAGTTGACGGACCGTCGTTTATAAACGTTTTAACGCCTTGCAGGCTTGGTTGGATATATAAACCGGAAGACACGATGGAACTTACAAGACTTGCAGTTGAAACTTGTATTTGGCCTTCTTTTGAGGTTGAAAACAGTGTTTATAAAATAAATGTTGTACCTAAAGAAAAAAAGCCTGTAATTGAATTTCTAAAACTACAGGGGAGATTTAAACATCTTTTCAAACCCGATAATGCCCATATTCTTGAAGCAATTCAGAAAAATGTTGACGAAAAATGGTCTCTTTTACAGCGAAAAGCAACATCTGGATGCCAGGCATAAATTTACAATAATCGTGGTATTTTGCATTATATCGGGATAAAATGGATTGCAATGCTATCCATCTGTACAATTAGCAGTAATGCCTGAAAACTCCTATTGAATACAAATGTGCTGGTAGCGGAAATATGTCCTTATTAAGAGAGCAGGTATTTTTTATCTGTTCTCTTTTTTTATTTGTGAATGTATGTTTTACATACCTCCATTAAATTAGGTATAATTATTAGCAATTCATTATAATTAAGGAGCGAATATGATAAGGTTTACTACAGCAGGTGAGTCACACGGGGAAGGACTTCTTGTTATTCTCGAAGGGATTCCTGCGGGACTTACCATAAACTTTGAAGATATAGACGTAGAGCTTGCAAGAAGACAGAAAGGTTATGGTAGAGGACAAAGAATGCGCATAGAGACGGATGTCGTCAAAATTTTTTCAGGTATGCGTCATACAGTCTCGCTCGGTTCGCCGATAGCAATGTATATTGCAAATAAAGATTATAAAAACTGGACGCAGATAATGTCTCCAACATCTAGCGATTTGGGCGGAAAGCCTCTTTTGAGACCGCGTCCGGGACATGCCGACTTGGCAGGACTTATGAAATATGGTGTAAGCGATTTCAGAGATATTCTGGAAAGAGCATCTGCAAGAGAAACGGCAGCGAGAGTGGCGGCTGGTGCTGTGTGCAAAGCTCTTTTAAAGGAGTTTGAAATAAGTATCGTGTCCTACACGTTGCAAATAGGAGATATTGTTGCAGATATGTCTTTGATTAAAGAAGATGAGATATGGCATAGCGCAGAAATGTCTTATGTAAGATGTCCTGATGCGCAGGCAAGTGAAAAAATGATCCAGTTAATAAAAACGGCAAATGAAAAAGGCGATACTTTGGGCGGTAAAACCGTTGTTGTGGCAAAAAATGTACCAGCGGGACTTGGAAGTCATACTCAGTGGGATTTAAAACTTGATGGGCGCCTTGCACAGAATTTAGTTTCAATTCAGGCTGTAAAGGCTGTTGAGTTCGGTGCGGGAACAGAGCTTGCTTCGCTTTTTGGTTCAGCATCTCATGATGAAATTTTTTACAATGAAACAAAAGGATTTTATAGGAATACAAACAGATCAGGCGGCATAGAAGGCGGTATGAGCAACGGAGAACCTATTGTTGTAACGTGTACTATGAAAGCGATTCCATCGCTTGCCAATCCTCTGCACTCCGTGAATCTTGCTACAAAAAAAACCGCTGAAGCTGAAGTGGTAAGAAGCGATGTTTGCGCAGTTTCTGCGGTTGGCATTGTTGCAGAAGCTGCAGTTGCTATAGAGCTTGCAAAAGCATTAAAAGAAAAGTTTGGCGGCGATTCTCTTGAAGATATGAAAAAGAACGTAAATACGTACAAAGAAAGAATAAAGGCATTATAATGAATCTTGTATTTACCGGTTTCATGGGTACAGGCAAATCAAAGACCGGAAGAATCGTGTCGGAAAGACTAAAAAGAGATTTTTTTGATACCGATAACTTAATAGAAAGAAAAGTTGGATATTCGATAAATGATATTTTTAAAAGATACGGCGAGACCAGTTTTAGACAAATGGAAATTGAAACCATAAAAGAGGTATCTGAAAGAGATTCTGCCGTAATTTCATGTGGTGGCGGGGTGGTTTTAAGTTCCGCAAATATTGCAGCTTTAAGGAAAAAAGGGATAATAATAAATCTCTACGCTTCAGCTGAAGTTATATATGAAAGGTTGAAAAGCGAGAATGACAGACCTCTTCTAAGATGTGAAAAACCTTTGGCAGAGATAAAGAAACTTCTTAATTTTAGAAAAACCTTTTACGTGGATTGTGATTTTTCTTTTGATACGGACGGTTTATCGGCAGCTAAAGTCGCGGATAAAGTTTTAAATAACGACACCATAAAAAAATTGTTGCTTTAGTATATCGCTGCCGATAAACTCAGTAGTCTTTTCGGTATGCGGAACTAACCGGTAAAATCAAATTGATTTAAAAAATCAAAAATTGTATAATTTGTGCGTTATATTCCAAAGAGAGAAAGCAGATGTTTAGAAGAATATTGAATTCGGCGCTATTGATTTTTTTTTCTGTTTCTTTGTTATCTGCGAGCGAAACTTATTTAATAGATACTCCTACTGCAAGTGTATTGGATTACGGTTCTTATAGTGCGGGATTTAGGGTTTTTTCAAACGGCAACCTTCTTTCAAAAATTGATTTTGGTGTTTTTAAACTCTTAAATATAGGTGTGTCGTGGGAGTTAGACAAGTTTGTCGGGAATGATCGGATAAAAGTTGCAATTCCTGCTTTGCGGATCAAGTTTAGGATTTATGATGGAGATATGACTTTGCCCGAAGTAGCAGTAGGTTATGACGGTCAGGGTTATTTTTTTGATTTTAATCGAGAGGGCAATTATTTGCAGATGGGTAAAGGACTGTATATTGTTGCAGGCAGAGAGTTTCTTATTGAAGGTTTAACGCTTAATGCTGGCATCAATATGGGTAGTTTTTCGAAACCTAGAATTCATGTCTTTTTAAATTTAATAACTTCTCTATATAAAGATATAATATATTTTATGATGGAATGTGACAGCATGGATCTAAAACTTAATTTTGGTTTTAAATTTGCTTTAACGGAACATATAAGTGCAAGATGCGTTTTGAGAAACCATTGCGACAATCACAAAATTTGCTCTGAAAGAGTTTTTAAAATAAGTTATTCCGGTAAATTTTGAGCGAGGATAAATGGAAATGTCTTTTGATTTTGAAAAGCCTATTGCGGAGATTAATAAGAGAATTGATGGTTTAAAAGAAGCTTCTCGGATTGGCAATATAGATTTGTCGGTACAGATTAAAAATCTTGAAAAGACAAGAGATGAATTAAAACAAAAAATTTACAGTTCTTTGACGACTTGGCAGAGAATACAAATAGCAAGACATCCGCAGAGGCCTTACTCTGCAGATTATGTTAAGCTTGTCTTTAAAGATTTCATAGAACTTCATGGTGATAGGACTTTCGGTGACGATCAGGCAATTTTATGTGGCATTGCTACGTTTGACGATAGTCCTGTTGTTGTCGTAGGACATCAGAAAGGCAGAACTCTCAAGGAAAATATGGATAGGAATTTTGGCATGGCGCACCCTGAGGGATATAGAAAAGCAATGAGAGTGATGAAGCTTGCCGGAAAATTCAACAGACCGATAGTAACTTTTATAGATACATCGGGTGCATATCCCGGAATTGCAGCTGAAGAAAGAGGGCAGGCGGAAGCCATAGCAAGAAATCTAAGAGATATGTCAAGTTTAAAAGTTCCTGTTGTGAGCATTGTTATAGGCGAAGGCGGTTCTGGCGGAGCTTTAGGCATAGGCGTTTCAAATAAAGTTTTGTGCCTTGAGAATGCCTATTATTCTGTTATTTCTCCGGAAGGCGCCGCCGCTATACTTTTTAGGGACGGTTCAAAAGCGTCGAAAGCCGCTCAGGCAATGAAAATAACGGCTAAAGATTTGTTAAGTTTAAAAATTATAGACGAGGTTATAAAAGAACCACTCGGAGGCGCCCATTGTGACCCGTCGGTTGTGGCAGAAAATATAAAAGCTGCTTTAAGCAAGTATCTCCGTCAATATGAAACTATGAGCTGTAAAGAAATTGTTGATGAAAGATATTTAAAATTCAGGAAAATAGGCATTTACGAGGATGTTGCGGGTATTGAGAGTAACGGCAAAAAAACGAAGAAAAGTCTGCAAAAAAAATAGAATAAAAAACGAACACGGCGCACTAAATTTGACAGTCACCTCATCGATGAGGTGTTGCAGTGCGATAAAATCGAGATGCTATACTATAGAGGTTTATACAACTCTGTCGGAGTAGAATAGTTACGCCTTATTTGTCCTGTGAGGCGGTTAAAAAGATGTCAAGAATGCATAAAAAAGGGGAGGGAGAAAAAGAAGATAGGATACTTCTATTAGTTTTATTTGTGTTGTTTTCTCTTTTGCTTCTTAATCGAGGTTATAATAGAAAAGCTTTGGGCGGAGAGGGAGAATAGTGAATAAAAAAGTTTTGCAGTGAGATGAAAAAACGCTGGACTGTCTTTTATGACTGATAGAAAAAATATTTGAGATGTTAGCTATAATTTGTAAGAACAATATCTAACTAAGGAGAAAATAAAATGGCGCTGGTATCGGGAAAACAGATTTTAGATGAAGCGAGAAAGAAAGGTTACGGAGTAGGGGCATATAACGTCAATAATATGGAGCAAATACAGGCAATTATGGCTGCTGCAAAAGAAACGCAGTCTCCAGTAATAATTCAGGCTAGCAGAGGGGCTTTAAAGTATTCTAATTTTACGTACCTGGGATATTTGATGAAAGCTGCTGTTATAGAGAACCCGGATATTCCGGTTGCAATGCATTTAGACCACGGCAATTCTTTGGAATCAGCTATAAAAGCGATAGAGCTTGGATTTTCTTCGGTTATGATAGATGGCTCTTTGATGGAAGATGGAAAAACGGCTTCAACTTATGATTATAACGTACAGGTTACCCGGTCTGTTGTCAAATATGCACATGAAAGAGGTGTTTCGGTGGAAGCTGAAATCGGAACATTAGGAGGCATAGAAGACGGCGTAGGTTCAGGTAAAATACATTTGACGGACCCTGAAGAAGCAAAAAAATTTGTAGACGAGACAGATGTTGATTCTCTAGCTATTGCGATAGGAACTTCGCACGGTGCATATAAATTTAAGGGATCTGCAAATCTTGCTTTTGATGTTTTAAAAAAAATCAGAGCTTTGATAAATATTCCGATTGTGTTGCATGGAGCATCGTCAGTTCCTAAAGAATTAACTGACGAAGTAAACAAGTATGGTGGAAAAATGCCAGGGGCAACAGGTGTGCCTATGTCAAACCTTCAAGAAGCAATTAAGCTCGGAGTGTCAAAAATCAATGTTGATACCGATGGAAGACTTGCAATTACGGCTGCAATAAGGAAAGTTTTTGTAGAAACACCTGAAAAATTTGATCCGAGGGATTATTTGGGACCTGCAAGAACTGCTCTTACAGATCTTATCATTACGAAAATGAAAGATTTTGGAACTGCAGGTCATGCAAAAGATTACATTCCAAAATCTCTTGAAGATATGAAAAAACTTTACACATCGAAATAATGACAAATTAGATTATGCGAGAAACTTTATAAGTATATCATTTCTGTCGCTTGACAAGAAGAAAAGCGGCAGAAATGATTTTATTCTAATAATGAAATATTTATTTATCAATTAAAGAGGATTGTTTTGTTGTAATCTATTTTAAACTTTAAACATGATGTCGGTTGAAAGTTAAAAAAGGAAATTTTAATGCCATTTTATAATGTAAAAAAAATCCAGATTCTTTCGCTTCTTGAAACATTGCCTATAATTTTTATGATTTTAGGTATTGTCATAGGGTTGCTCTCGTTTTTTTTATTACCGCTAGGTTTAATCACAGGTTTTGGTTTTAGCGTAAGAAAATTATTGACATATTTTACTTTTGTAGCTTTCTATACTATTAGTACGACTGTAGGATCGATAGTTATAGTATGGCTTTATAATTTTATAGCTGCAAGATTAAACATTGGTATTACAGTTTCTCTTGAGTCTAAAGTAGATTAGTTGCTTTAATTGGTTATTTGCTGCTTACCTAAGATAAACCTTAATTTTGTTTTATATTTTTGAAAAAATATTTTATCTTTTTTTATATACCGTTATTAGTATCTAAGCTAGCGAACCGTACTTTCATTTTGTATTTTTCTACTATTTTTTGTATATTCGCCGCCAAATCTTTTATCTAATGTTTTCCATCTTAAATTGCCCGTCTTGGTTTGAAATATTTTTTTTGAGAAGTTCTTAGATGTAAAAAAATTCCGTTGACTGCCCGCGCTTAAAGATATATAATACCTTGTACTTTTTGAAAGCCAACGAATTTGCAAAAAATGCTTAAAACTGAAAAATTTAGACGAGATTTCTAAAGGTTAGTGTTAAAGAATCGCTTGTTTGACTGAAGAAATGCCGTCGGAATTATTGATAATTTGATAATGTGTTTCTGGATAAAATATATGTTGTAATGTAAGTTTTTTTGACAGGAAAATAAAATGAAGAAACAGAAGAAAGTTGACGTAAAAAAGCTTTTAGAAGCGGCGCAGGAACCGTCGAAAATTGCCAGAAAATTACATCCTTTTTATCGCGGTAAGATTGAAGTAGTTCCCAAATGCAGAGTTAAAGATTTGAATGATTTTTCAATATGGTACAGTCCTGGAGTCGCAGCAGTCTGCACTGATATTTACAAGAACCCTGAGCTTGTGTATGAATATACAAATAAATGGAATAGCGTTGCGATAGTAAGCGATGGGACGAGAGTTTTAGGACTTGGCGACATAGGACCTGAAGCCGGAATGCCAGTTATGGAAGGAAAAGCTCTTTTATACAAATATCTTGGCGGAGTTGATGCGTATCCGATATGTCTTGGTACAAAAGACGAGAAAGAAATAGTGCAGACTGTAAAGATATTGCAGCCATCTTTCGGCGGCGTGAATTTGGAAGATATAGAACAGCCGAAGTGTTTTCCTGTATTAAATACTTTGAGAAAAGAATGTCATATACCTGTATGGCATGACGATCAGCAAGGAACGGCTCTTGTGACACTTGCAGGCTTTATAAACGCTTTAAAAGTTGTTGGCAAAAAAATAGAAAAAGTTAAAATTGCAATGATAGGAGCAGGCGCTGCAAATATATGCATATCAAGACTTTTAATTCTTTATGGTGTGGATCCTGCAAATATAATCATTGCTGACTTGAAAGGCACTTTACATAAAGAGAGATTTGATTTGAAACCATTTCCTGAAAAATGGGTGTTAGCCGTCGATACGAATATAAACAGTGTATGCGGTGGAATTAAAGAAGCTATGGAAAATGCCGATGCTGTTATTGCTTTGTCGGCTCCGGGACCTGGAGTAATAAGGAAAGAGTGGATAGAAAGAATGGCTAAAAACCCCATAGTTTTTACGTGCGCAAATCCCGTGCCGGAAATTTGGCCATGGGAAGCGAGAGAAGCGGGAGCAGCCATAGTTGCAACAGGGAGAAGCGATTTTCCAAATCAGGTAAACAACTCTTTGGGATTTCCTGGAGTTTTTCGCGGGGTGCTTGATGTAAGAGCTTCGACAATTACGGATAGTATGTGTATAACGGCTGCAACAGAACTTGCTTCCTGTATAGGAGACAATAAAATAAAACCTGATAAAATTCTTCCTACTATGGACGACTGGGAAATTTTTCCTAAAGTAGCCGCTGCTATAGGCGTGAAAGCGATAAAAGAAAAAGTAGCTGGCAGAAAATTGAATTATGACAGAATTTTTGACGGTGCAAAAGCAATTATAAAAAGAAGCAGAGCTGTAACTGAGACAATGATGAAAAGTGGTTATATAAAAAGTGCGAAAGATAAAATCTGAAACTATAATCAATGTCGTAGAGAATTTGTGCGCTGAAGCAAATTTTGAACTTCCTGTAGATGTTTTAAAAGCTCTTGAAAAAAATGTTGTTTTGGAAAAAGATACAGCAAAAGATATTTTAGAAGAAATTATTGAAAATGCAAACATTGCAAAAGAGGAGCGGATTCCGCTCTGTCAGGACACAGGTACGGCAAATTTTTTTATAAAAGTCGGCAGAAATGTGGATATTGTCGACGGAGATATTTGTACTGCAATAAATAAAGGCGTCTCTTTAGGATATGCGAATAATTATTTGCGTGGATCCATTGTATCTGATCCTATTGAAAGAAAAAATACTAAAAACAATACGCCAGCAAATATTTATATCGATATAGTATCCGGCGATAAAATAGAAATTACTTTTTTGCCAAAGGGAGGCGGAAGCGAGAATGCAAGTGCATTGAAAATGCTTACTCCGTCTGTCGGTTGGGACGGTATAAAAGAATTTGTTTTAAGTGCGGTAGGTGAAAAAGGCAGAAATGCTTGTCCCCCTTTGGTTGTCGGTGTTGGCGTAGGTGGGGATTTTGCGTCTGTCGGACTTATGTCAAAAAAAGCTCTACTCCGTGAAATAGGCAGTGAAAATGAAAGTGCTTTTTATGGCAAGAAAGAAATAGAATTATTAAACGATATAAATAAATTAAATATAGGTCCTATGGGTATGGGCGGGAAAACAACGGCTTTGGCGGTATTTATTGAAATAAAACCAGCGCATATAGCCTCACTTCCTGTCGCTGTAAGCATTCAGTGCCATTCTTGCAGAAGAAAAACTGTTATAATATGAAAATAGGTTTACGAGATTTAGTTTTAAATCCTGAAATACTAAAAGCAGGGCGAAGAATTTTGCTCAGTGGAACTGTTTATACGGCAAGGGATGCTGCTCATAAAAGAATTATAGCTATGTTAAACAGCGGCGATGCGGCTCCTTTTAATTTAAAGAATGCTGTGATTTATTACTGCGGTCCGTCACCTGCAAAACCGGGTGCGGTTATTGGAGCGTGTGGTCCTACAACGTCTTCAAGAATGGATGTTTTTACTCCCAAAATTTTAGAAGAAGGTGTTAAGTTTTTAATTGGGAAAGGAGCGCGGTCTGAGGCTGTTGTCAATTCGATAAAAGAAAACGGTGCGGTATATCTCGTTGCTACCGGCGGTGCTGCGGCACTTCTTTCTAAGACTGTAAAAAAAGCCGATTTAATTGCTTTTGAAGATTTAGGACCCGAAGCAGTTTATAAGCTTGAAGTTAAAGATATGCCGTTGATTGTTGCTGTAGACAGCACAGGCAGTAATATTTTTGAATTAAACAGAACTGTAACTTCGCAAAAAAGCACGCACTAATGTACACATTATCCAGTTATTTCTTAGTACTCTCTGTACTATTCCGTTTCAACTAAAGCTTTATAAAAGCGCAGTCCTTCCAGAAGGTTTTTACCAATAATCCGCTATTGTTTTTACCAAGGGTTTTAATCAGGAATCTACTATTGTCATTTCCGAAAGTTTCAATTGGAAATCCAGTGTAGTCCTTCCCGAGAGTTTCTGTCGGGAATCTGTGTTTTGCAGTTGCTAAAGTATTTTATATACATTGTAGCTAGAATTGAGTTTAATAAGATTTTTGCGGGAGTTGCAAATTAGACATTATTTTTATATATCGTGACAAATAAAAGAAGTGATGTTTTGTATATTGGCGTTACAAATTTTTTGGCTCGTAGAATATACGGACATAAAAAGAGCCTTTGCGATGGTTTTGCTAAGAAGCATAAGTTGAAGATACTTGTTTATTATGAGATGCTTAATGATGTTGAAAAGAGCTATAGAGAGAAAAGATTTTAAAAACTTGGAATCACTTTTGGAAAATAAGGTTAATAGAAAAAAAAGGATTCCGAGCGGCATGATTTGTATGATGAAATAGCACATTAAAAAAAGGGAAAGAATCTCGAGGAAGATAAAGTTAGATTCCCGAAAGAAACACTCGGGAAAGACAAGCAAGACAAGTCCTCTCATTAGATTTTCGGGCAAGAGCATTCAGGAATGACAGTGTTGAGTTACTAACAGTGTCTCTCGGGAAAGACAAATAAGGAAAAGTTTTTCCATCGTATGCGGTTTTTTTAGGCTTTAAGATTAAAAGGGAAACAAAAATATTATGTTATAAATAGTGTTCTGTTTTCCAGAGCTGCAATCTTGAGTATCAAAGCTGTTATAGGAGAAAGTATGTTTTTAGCGTTAGATATCGGTAACACAAATATAACTGTCGGTTTGTTTGGTATGAAAAATGGGAAAGTTTTACCTAACCCGTTGAAAGTTTGGAGAATGTCAACTGTAAAAGAGCAAACTTCCGACGAATATGCGACAATACTTATGAATATGTTTTTTTATTTAGATTTTGACGTAAAAAAAGTAAGCGATTTCGCGGTTGCAAGTGTTGTTCCGTCGTTGAATGCTGTTTTTGAAGAACTTGTAAAAAAATATTTTGGGAAAAAGATATTTTTTATAGATAATAAAAACTGCGTTGGGTTTATTTTTGCAAAGGGGAACTCTAAGGAGACGGGTGCTGACAGAATTGCGGACGTTGTAGCTGCATATTCCATTTATGGCGGTGGCTGTATCGTTATTGATTTTGGTACGGCGACAACTTTTGACTGTATAGACTCTAAAGGAATATATATGGGCGGTGCAATAGCTCCGGGTCCGACGATTTCGGCGCAGCTACTCAATTTGAAGGCGGATCAGCTCCCGCGGACGGAAATGAGAAAACCTTTAAAGTCAATAGGCGCTACAACTGTTGAGTGCATGCAGTCCGGACTTTATTTTGGTTATGTCGGACTTGTAAAAGAACTCATCGCAAGAATGAAAAAGGAAATGGAAGTAAAGCATATAATTGCTACCGGTGGTTTAGCTAGCCTTGTGGCAAGCGAGATAAAAGAAATAGAAATTATCTTGCCGGATTTGACTTTGGAGGGAATACGCATTATATGGGGAAAAAGTAACGGTAATAACAAGGATTTATAGAGTTTTATTTGTAAGTTTTAATGTGTTAAACTATCCTGACATTCAGTTCTTTTCATTGTCGCAAGCTGGATAAAAGAGGTAAATTTAAGGATTGAAACTGATTTTAATTATATGCTAATTTTCTGACGGGGAGTTTTTTGTTTTATTTTGTGTTGCTATTGGTGTGCGCCGGTAAAAAACCTTGAGGAATGTAGTTCATTTCTTGCTGATGCGTTGACAAAGGGAAATAGTTATTATACAATTATACAATCAATTAACTACTAGATAAAAAAGCAGCTATCCCAGCTCACCTTTACCTATCTGTAATTTAAGGGAAAAGGTTAGAAATATATATAGAAATAGCTTTATATTGTATATTTACGGGGCGGGATTATATTTCCGCCCCGATTTTTTTATGAAAAATTGACAGGTGTTTGTCAGAGGAGGAGCCGTAGAAAGCAAAAGATTCCGTATAAACCAGTTTATCACAGCGCCAGAGGTAAGGCTTGTTGATTTTGACGGTACGATGATAGGAGTAATAAAGACAGTTGATGCTTTAGCAAAGGCACATATAAAGGATTTAGATTTGGTGGAAATTTCTCCACAGGCAAATCCGCCTGTATGCAGAATAATTAGCTTCTCTAAATTTAAGTATGAAATGAATAAGAAAGAAAGAGAAGCCAAGAAGAAGCAAAAAATTTCTCATATTAAAGAAGTAAGAATAAGATCTCGCATTAGCGAACATGATTTAGAAGTTAAAATTAAACGTGCCAGAGAATTTATTACTGACGGAGATAGAGTGCAGATTACGGCTATGTTTTCTGGAAGAGAAATGCAGCATAAAGATTTAGGAATTAAAATTATAGATAAAATAAAAGAATCTTTGGCTGATATCGCAAGTCCTGAAGGAAAGATTTCTTCGATGGGTGTAAGAGTATTCTTAACTTTAGTTCCAAAAAAAACAAAATAAATTTAATTTATAACAGACTATGTTAGGTTTAGCAAATTGTAAACGTAAATCAGTTTGTTGTAATCAGCGGAGGGATAAGTGCCTAAGATGAAAATGCACAGCGGCGCAAAAAAACGTTTTAAAGTTACGGGAAAAGGGAAAGTTAAATATAAAAAACCCGGGCAAAGGCATCTTTTGACCGGAGATTCCGGCAACCAAAACAGAAAAGCAAGAAAATCTATTATAGTTGCAAAGGCGGATATGAGAACTATGAAAAAGATTATGCCGTATAGCTTTTAACGGTGTTTATATAACTGAGGGAGATTTAAATGCGTACGAAAAGCGCTGTATATACAAGACAAAAAAAGAAAAAAATATTTAGGCTTGCGAAAGGATATTATTCGACAAAGAAAAATCGTTGGAGAATGGTAATTCAGCAGGTAGAAAGATCTCTTAATTACGCTTATACTGGAAGAAAAGACAATAAAGCAAATTTCAGAACTCTTTGGATAGTACGTCTTAATGCCGCGGTAAGAGAAGAAGGAATTTCTTATAATAAATTTATTTCTGGCCTAAAGAAAGCTAATATTACAATAGACAGAAAGATGCTTGCAGAGATAGCGGTAAATGATAGTGTTGTATTTAAGCAGTTGATTGAAATCGCAAAAACCGCATAAAATAAATGAATTATTCTCCTGCAAAAACAATAATATTGTTTTTTTTAGGGCTGGCAATAGTGGGAACAGCGCTTTTATCGCTTCCTGTCGCGCGCAATTTCAACGCTTTTTCTTTTATTACAAATTTGTTTACGGCTGTTTCAGCCGTATGCGTTACAGGTCTTTCGGTTGTAAATATTGGCGAATATTATTCAACATTCGGGCAGATAATTATTTTGCTTCTCGTGCAACTTGGCGGTATGGGATATATGTTTGTCTCAACTGTTATTATCCTACTACTTGGTAAAGTTGCTTTGAAAGACAGGCGCATAATGCAAGATATGTTTAACATATCGTCTTTCAGCGGTTTAAAAAATCTTCTTTTAAAAGCTATTTTTTTTGTTTTAACGATAGAATTTGTGGGAGCGGTTGTATTAACTTTTATTTTTTTAGGTAGTTTTTCATCACTCTCAAAGTCAGTGTATTTAGGTGTATTTTATTCTATAACGGCATTTTGCAATGCCGGTTTTAGTTTTTTTTACGATAGTCTGGCGGGATTTGCGGATAATCCGTTTTTGTTATATGTAGTTTCGGCTTTGGTACTTCTTGGCAGACTTGGCTTTTTTGTAATAGTTGACATTTATGACACCTATAAGGAAAATCGTTTACATTTGTCGACGCATACGAAAGTCGTTCTTTCTGTATCTGCTGGAATTACGTTTTTTGCTTTTATATTATTTCTGTTTTCAAATACAGTAAAAGGACACGGAGTATTTTATTTAATAAATAATGCTTTTTTTCAGGCTGTGGGTGCTAGAACGGCAGGCTTTTATTCTATCCCCTTAAATTTGTTTAATGAGTTTGCCAAGGTGATGTTGTTATTTTTAATGTCGGCGGGCGCTTCTCCTGGAAGCACTGCGGGCGGCATAAAAGTTACTACGCTTGCATTAGTTTTTGTGTTTGTAAGAAGCATATTGAAAGGCGATGACGACTTTGTTTTATTTAAAAGGCGTATCACGGTTGACTTGATCAAAAAAGCGCTGGTAGTTTTCATCGTATTTTTTGCTTCAATTGCGTTTTTTTCAGTGATTCTCGTTTTGTTGGAGAGTTGTTTAAGTCCGCTTGCTGTTGTCTTTGAAGTTGTTTCGGCATTTGCAACGGTTGGATTGTCGCTTGGTATCACAAGTGATTTATCAGTTGGAGGCAAAGTGCTTATTATTATTGCAATGATGGTGGGAAGGATAGGAATCCTTACATTATTAATAGTTGCATTGAATCCGTCTGCTAAAAAGAAAGATATAAGATATCCCGAAGCAAGAATATTAGTCGGGTAAGGCGGTCGACATTATTTTTGTTTGTTGAAATCCCAATGTAAAACCGGATACTTTACTGCATTTTTATCATTACAAAGAGTGGAATATTAATAATGAAGAAGAACCAGTTTGCGGTTATAGGACTTGGAACATTCGGTTATAGTGTTGCGGTGGAACTTGCAAAAAAAGGTATACAAGTTTTAGCTGTTGACAATAATAATGAAACGGTTAATCGGATAAGTCAGTTTGTCACTCAGGCTTTAATAGCTGATGCAACCGATGAAAAAGCTATGGAAGATGCCGGTGTTGCGGACTGCGACAGCGTTATAATTTCAATAGGTGGAAATATAGAGACTAGCATTCTTGCTATATTAATAGTTAAGGAGTTCGGTGTTAAAAATGTTATTGTCAAGTCTTCAAGTCGATGGCATTCAAAGGTTGCGGCAAAGCTCGGTGTTGACACCGTAGTTTATCCGGAATTTGAAATGGCAAAAAAACTTGTAGACAATATAGTAATGCCGAATATTTTAGAGCAGATAGAACTTTCAAAAGATTATAATTTAGTTGAAGTGGTGGCTCCGAAAGAAATTTGGGGAAAGACTATAAAAAATTCAAACATCAGAAATAATTACGGGGTTAATATCATTGCCATACGTAAGCATGTTCCAATTATCAACGATGACGGGCAGAGCGATATAAAAGAGGAAATAAATATGATGCCGGGATCTGACGATGAAATCGGCCGAAATGATATTTTGGTTGTCATAGGTTCTGAAAAGTCTGTAGCAAAATTAAGAGGATAATGAGGATAATAATGAGTAGTATAGATATGGAAGACATAGTTTCAAGCGAAGCGGATCATATAGAGCTGGGGAAATTTTATTTCCTGAATAATAAATATGATGAAGCTGTGTCTGAATTTAAAAAAGTTTTAGAAATAAATCCTGGCAATGCTGAGGCTTATTACAATATAGGTCTTATCAAAGAGAGCTCGAATCTAATGAACGAAGCGAAAGAAATGTATTCGAAAGCATTAGCTGTTAAGCCCGACTATAAAATAGTCAGAGACAGGCTTAATAAGCTCATAGGTATTGAAAATTAAAATGCATATCCGCGTTTAATTGAGGTTGGTTTCCAGATTTAAATAAATGTAAAAACAGGGTCATGTAATGAACGATATTGGACAGCTTATTGATGAAGCGTCGAAAAAAATAGAAAATGCTAATGTTGCGACTCTTGAGAACGTGAGGATATTGTATCTTGGGAAAAATGGCATTTTAACGCAGATTTTGAAGTCCCTATCGCAATATTCTATTGAGGATAGAAAAAGAATCGGTTTGGAAGCGAACCGAGCGAAACAGATTATTGAAAGCGGAATTGAGAATAAGAAAAAAAATCTTGAGAAAATTTTGCTTGATGAAAAAACGCAAAAAGAGAAATTAGATTATTCTCAAAGTTTTTATTTTCCGTTTTCAAAAGGAAGTTTTCATCCTGTAGTTCAGACAATAAAAGGTATGGTTTCTATTTTTGAGTCGCTTGGTTTTCTGTCTGTTGAAGGTCCTGAAATAGAAACCGATTGGTATAACTTTGAAGCTTTAAATATACCCAAAAACCATCCGGCAAGAGATGTGCAGGATACCTTTTATATCGCCGGTATGAAAAATTTGCTTAGAACTCACACTTCTCCGGGGCAGATTCATGTTATGGAAAAACAAAAACCTCCGGTGAAAGTTATTGTCCCCGGAAGAGTTTACAGGAATGAAGCTTCCGACCCTTCTCATTCGTCAACTTTTCATCAAATTGAAGGTTTTGAAGTAGATGAAAATATATCGTTTGTGGATTTAAAGACTGTGCTTATCGAATTTATATACAAATTTTTTGGTTCCGATTTGAACGTGCGTTTCAGACCGTCGCATTTTCAATTTACAGAGCCGTCCGCCGAAGTTGATATACAGTGCTTTTTCTGTAAAGGCAAGGGCTGCAGAATATGCAAGAATTCAGGCTGGATTGAGGCGTTGGGCTGTGGAATGGTTCATCCTAATGTTTTAAAAGCCGTTAATTACGATTCTGAAAAATATACTGGCTATGCTTTTGGCATAGGAGTTGAAAGAATTACAATGTTAAAATACGGAATAGACGATATACGACTGTTTTATGAAAATGATTTGAGGTTTTTAAAACAATTTTAGCAGGCGGAATCATTTTTGTTTGCAATTGCGAAAGTGTGCGATTTTTGAAAAATCTTTGCAAAAACTTGATGCTTTGAAAACTTTCGGCAAAATTATTTTGTTCTTCTTAGCATATTTAAATAGCTAGGATTTATTTCTCTTGTTTTAGAGCCGCCGATAATACAGGATAAGACTAAACTATAAAGAACGGAGTATTTTGCAAAGCAGATTTATTGCCTGCGTTGACGCAAATGTCGCGCCGACGACAAAGTCTCTTCGGCGGTAGGTTTCGGACTTAAGTTCTAAAATAACGGTTTGTATGTTCAAACGGAGTTTTATGCCGTCATCTTGTGCCGTTGGAAAAGACGAGGACTTGTGGAATGAAGATATCGTATAATTGGCTTAAAAAGTTTGTGGGTTTCAACCTGAGTCCACAGGAACTTGCGTCAATGCTTGTTTCCGTAGGCATTGAGACTTTCGTTGTTTCAACCGGATGCGGCTGGAGTAATGTTGTTGCGGTAAAAGTCTTAGACGTGCAAAAACATCCCGAAGCGGACAAACTTTCTTTATGTAAAGTTAGCGACGGTTTGGAGAATTATTCAATAGTGTGCGGCGCAAAAAACATTGCCGCAGGACAAATTGTTCCTCTTGCGAAAATCGGCGCCGTTCTGCCGAGAGATTTTAAAATAAAGAAATCCAAAATAAGAGGAATCTGGTCTGAGGGTATGATATGCTCTGAAGCGGAACTCGGACTTAAGAAAGAATCCGACGGTATTTTAGTTCTTGACGAAAATATAAAAGCGGGCGTCGCTCTTGAAAACGTTCTAACCGAGCTTGATTCAATACTTGAAATAGAAATAACTACAAACAGAGGCGATTGTTTAAGTCATTTGGGAGTCGCAAGGGAAATAGGCGCAAAACTGCGTAAAATACCGACTCTTCCGGCAATAGAGACTTTTAATGTCGCGGACTTAAATTGCGTCGAGCTAAAGTCTGACTTGTGTCACCGCTATATAGGAAGCGTTATATCAGGCGTTAAAATAGGTCCATCGCCAAAATGGATTGCAGATGCTTTAGAAAAGAGCGGGATAAGACCCGTCAATAACGTCGTTGACATAACTAACTATGTTATGATTGAGTTGGGACAGCCACTGCATGCTTTTGACATAGCGAAACTTTCGTCTAAAAAGATTGTTATAAGAAAAGCTGTCGATTCTGAGAAAATAATTGCTCTCAACGGCAAAGAGTATAAGCTTGATTCCGAGATGCTTGTAATAGCGAGCAGCGAAAAGCCTATTGCAATTGCAGGAATAATGGGCGGTGAATGTTCGGGCATTGACGAAAAAACCGAAACCGTATTTTTAGAAAGTGCGATTTTTGACGCAGTTTCGGTAAGAAAAACTTCAAAAAAATTAAATCTTTCAAGCGACTCTTCTTACAGATTTGAAAGAGGATTGGGGTGGGATATAACCGAGCTTGCGTCATGGAGGGCTGCTAATCTCATAATTGAAATTGCGGGTGGCAGAATGAATGCGCGAGAAGATTTGCGGACTGTTAAATATGAAAGGGCGAGTATAGCTTTAAAAGTTGAAAAAGTATCTAAAGTTCTAGGCTGCGATGTTAAAGAAGATGAGATAGCGGAAATTTTAAGATATCTGGGGATAGATTTGCAGCCCAAAGGCGCAGTGATTTTATGTACTATCCCGTCATGGCGCAACGATATAAAAGAGGAAGTGGATTTAATTGAAGAAATTGCAAGGATTAAAGGATATGACGTCATAGCGTCTCCTGAAAAATGTACAATTAAAATCTATACGCCTAGTAATTCGCTTCTTTCTGCTGTAGCCGAAGGATTCAAAGTTAAATTAAACGGATTTGGCTTTAGCGAAGCTTTAAATTACAGTTTTTCAGAGATCAGCGAATTGGAAAAGTTTCATTTAAAATATTCTTATAAAATAGCGAACCCCATGTCAAAAGAAAACGAAGTTTTAAGACCGTCTTTGCTGCCAGCGCTGTATAAAAATCTATTGCTTAATGTCGGGCAGTGTTCAGAAACGGTGACTTTATTTGAGTACGGTAAAATTTTTACCGTGTTAGGCGAAAGAAAATCTTTTGCGGCTATAATGTACGGCAAGATCTGGCGAGAATGGTGGAAATGGGCGGAAAAGGGAGTTAGTCCCGAATACGACTTTTATTTCGGCGGTGCAATAGTGAGAAATATTTTGCCGTCAGATGAATTTATAATTGCAGAAAATTTGAACCCTGAAAACTATTACCATTTTGGAAAAACCGCAGCTGTTGTTTACAATGGAAAACCTGTAGGACAGTTCGGTGTTTTGAAACCGTCAATGAGCGACGATGTTAAAGGCGACGTCTTCTACTTTGAGATTGATTTAGAACCGCTTGAGAACGTTTGTGCCGAAAAAAAATCTCTATATAAAGCGTATTCAAAGTTTCCCGTTGTGAAAAGAGACATTGCAGTGACTGCAGATAGAGATTTGCAATTTGCAAAAATAGAAAAAGTTATTAAAAGTGTTATGAAATCCGGCGGTATTTTAAAAGAGTATTCGCTGTTTTCAGTGTATTCCGATATCGCTAAAATAGGCGATGGCAAAATTAGCTATTCATTCAGATTATCTTATAGAAACAATGAAAGAACATTAACCGACGTGGAAGTCAATGAGGATATAGATGTCCTGCTGCAAAAGCTCGACGCTGATTGCGGTGTTAAACTAAGACGCTAGAAATACGGTGTCAGAGATTTAAAGTAAACGCATAGCGGGAATATTTCTTAAACTATAGTTGGATAAATGTCTATTGACAGCAGAAATGATGTTTAGAAAAATAGAATGATAATAAAAAAAAATAAAGATACAATCCAAAATTATTTTGAAGATAATTCAGGTCTTAGAGGAGCTTTCGCCGATTTTGTCGCAGTGGCGGAAACAGAAGACGATATACCCGGATTTCTTTATGAAATGTCTAAGTCAAAAACACCGGTGACGGTTGCGGGAGCGCTTACGGGAAATACCGCTTCCGGACTTGCATTCGGTGGTGCTGTATTATCTTTGGAAAAGTTAAATAAAATTGGCAAGGTAGAGAGAATCGACGATAAGAACGCTCTGATCACTGTTCAGTCGGGAGCGAGAATTTGCGATGTAAAATTAAAGACTTTTAGCGAAGGCTGGATGTACCCGCCTGATCCTACCGAAAAAAACGCGTCTATCGGCGGGAATATTTCAACTAATGCTTCAGGCGGCAGAGGTTTTAAATTTGGCGTGACAAGAGATTATGTCGAGGCTTTAAAGGTCGTTTTTTCAGACGGTTCTAAAAGTTATGTTAAAAGGGGAGAATATTTCGCGGATAAAAACGGCGGGATAACTTTTGACACGAATAAAGGTAAAAAACACATAGTACTTCCAAAGTACCGTTTACCTGCCGTAAAAAACGTCGCGGGATATTACAATTATCCCGCCACCGATTTAGCTGACATTTTTATAGGTTCCGATGGCACTCTCTGCGTTATTGTTGAAGCTGTGCTTAAACTCATTCCTCATTTTAAAGAAGTTTTTGGCGGAATAATATTTTTTGAAACTCGCGACAGTGCGTACGAATTTGTAGACAAGATAAAAACTATTTCTAAGAAAACAGAAAAAGAAAATTTAAAAGATTCAATCAGCGCTATGTCTTTGGAGTATTTTAATAAGAATGCGTTGCTTATGATAAAGAGTGATTATCCTGCCATACCTGAAAATGTTGAGGCGGGCATTATGTTTGAGCAGGATATATACGGAGACAATTTTGATATTTTAATGGAAAAATGGGTTGAAGTTATCAGCGCAGTCGGCGTTGATTTAGAAAAAGTCTGGTTTGCTTCAAATTTGGTGCAGCAGGAGGAATTCAGAGTTTTCAGGCACAAAATTCCGGAGCGCGTAAATGAAATGATAAGGAAGACTAATATCCCGAAAGTCGGTACGGATTTTGCCGTTCCGGATGGAACATTGCGCGAAATTGTTGACTTTTGCGACAAAGAATTTGAGAAAGCTGGTATTTTTAATTTAACTTTCGGACATATAGGCGAGAATCATCTACATGCAAATATTATAGCTTCAAATGACGAAGAATACAAGCAATGTAAACAAATGTGCGTGGATATTGCCCAAAAAGCCGTTGAGCTTGGCGGAACGGTTTCTGCGGAACACGGAATAGGAAAACTTAAACATATTTTGCTGGAAAAGATGCTTGGCGAAGAAGGCTTTAAAGAAATGGCGAAATTCAAAAAAAGTCTTGATGAATCGGGAATTTTAGGACGAGATAACATATTCCCAAAAGATTATCTTTAGCGAATTCAATAATTAACTGTGGCTTGTTGAAAAAATAAAAACATACATTGAATATTTGTTTTTTCCTGCTAAGCACCATATTTTGTGAATTTTAGGATTAAGATAGATATGCTGGGATACGCGGAAAATATACCAAGACGCCTTGTCTTAATTTGAAGCTGTCTTGACATTTAACGTTTATGTAAATGACGTGTTGAGCTTATGACAGAGGTAAGAGGTAATAGTATAGAGGTTTTTGATAAATAGATGTGCGTAATGTGCGATTTGGCAAAAAAAGAGAATTATTTGTTGTAATCTGTATCACCAGAGAACAAAAAGAAAAGAATTTATAATAAAAGAGGTTGTGGAAAAAAACATAATAATTTGTAAACCTATCCCTATGCCAGCACAGCGACAGGCTGTTCGTAGCGGGAGATGGAAAAACATAGCGCTGCTTGGCGAAGCGGTAATTGCCATATTGGCGGCGTTAAGCACAGGAATTACTTGCTATATACCGACGAGCCTATTAACTACTATCGTCCTCTCTCGTCCTTTCCTACCAACGGACTGCTGTCGAGTCGGCACAGTCTGTTTGTTGGTAACGGCGTGCTTTTATCAAATAACTGTTTTATTAAACAATCTGTTTGTTTAAGCAGGCGGAAAGGATAAATGGAAAATGAGAAATGTAGAGGAGATAATGGAAATTATTCGGTGTAGTCGAGAAGAGATGGAAAGTGAAAATGTCTTATAAAGAAGGTGTTTTGGGAAAACAGTGCAATATACTCTCCATGTCGCTCAAAATGCGAACGTCTCTCGTCTTACAAAGCATATTCAATTTGATGAAAGAAAAAGCAGCGCGCGAAGAGACTATTAAAACTCTTAGGGATAGCGTTGCTTCTCCTACGCGACAATGTAGAAATGCAAAGGCAGAGGATAAATGCTTTTCAAGCAGAGTCCAAGAGGTGAAGCATAAAAATTTTGTCCAAGAGAACGAGTTACTTGAAGATAAGGTTCAGATGTTTGAGGAAACGAACGCTTGCTTTGCAGAGTACAAAAATGACGTGATTAACTCTTCCAACGATATGTAAAACTATCGCGCTTTATGGATAGAGACAGAGATAGCGGGAAGTATTTGTATTGGGGTGACTGTCTGGTATTACTGAGTGTGGATATGAAAATGAATGCAAGTTTGGATTTGCAAACTGATACAAATAGGGCAAGACAGACCAATTGAATGAAGATACTAATGAACATATTTTGCCTCGAAAAATGTTAAAAACAATTGATGCTATGACCAATATTTAGGTTTGACAAAGGAGTTCAAAAAACGTAAAATTACTCATCGGTTTTTGTATGATATTTCAATAAATAATATAAATATAGAAAGGTAGCGATGGCGGTATTTGAATATATTGTTATTTTAATTTTTTCGGTAATAATTCATGAAGTAGCGCACGGATATGCAGCTCATTTAAGAGGCGATGATACAGCTAAAATAGCAGGACGCATTACTTTAAACCCTATATCGCATATAGAGCTGTTCGGCAGTATTTTACTTCCGATAATGTTGTTGCTTCTGAAAGCGCCTATTCTTTTCGGATGGGCGAGACCTGTTCCTTTAAACTACAAAAATTTAAAAAATCCTAGAGTCGATATTCCGCTCGTTTCTCTTGCGGGACCTGCCTCTAATATGCTGCTTGCTTTTCTGTCTGGACTCGGAATACGTCTTATAAAAGCGTTTCCGAATTTTGAGATCGGATTCGGCTGGTCAATAAAATCTTTTTTATACGCAATGCTTATTGTAAATATTGTCCTTGTGATTATAAATCTTATACCGATTCCGCCGTTTGACGGTTCAAAAATTGTGATGTATTTTTTGCCTGAAAGGATTGCGGTAAAATACTTAAGCCTAGATCCATACATTTGTTTAATAATGCTGTTTGTAATATTGTCATCGGAAATAATATGGGGATTTATATATCCCGTCATAAATCTTTTTGTAATGGCTTTTAGCGGAGCTACTTTTTGATATTTTCAGATGGCTGCTAAAAGATTTTTAGGATAAACAGAGAAAATTATATGGGCAGAGTATTGTCGGGTATACGTCCGACGGGCAGGCTTCATTTGGGTCACTATTTCGGCGCTTTACGGAATTGGGTTGAGTTTCAAAATGAATGCGAATGTTATTATATGTCGGCGGACTGGCATGCTTTAACTACGGATTATGCCGATACCTCTAAACTCGATGAAAATACTTTGGAAATGGTTGCCGATTGGATCACTGTAGGTATAGATCCTGAAAAAAGCGTACTTTTTAAACAATCAAAAGTACTTCAACACAGCGAGCTGTTTTTAGTGCTTTCCATGATAACTCCTTTAAGCTGGCTTCAGAGATGTCCTACGTATAAAGAACAAATAAATGAGATAAAGAATAAAGATCTCAACAATTATGGTTTTTTAGGGTATCCGATTTTAATGTCTGCGGATATCTTGTTGTACAAGGCCGATATTGTTCCTGTCGGAAAAGATCAGCTTTCTCATTTGGAGCTTACCCGCGAAATAGCGAGAAGATTTAACAACTTTTACGGAAATATTCTTGTCGAACCGCAGGAAAAACTTACGAAAGCTGCAAGAGTTCCGGGATTAGACGGAAGAAAAATGTCAAAATCTTACGGCAACTCGATTTTGCTTGGTGAAAGCGACGATATTTTAAAAGATAAAGTTAAAAATATGTTTACGGATCCTCTAAAGATAAAAAAGGACGATTCCGGACATCCGCATGGCTGCGTGGTTTTTGCATTTCATGAGATATTTAACAAAGAGTGTAAAAAAAGGGAAAAAGAATGCGAAGTGGGCGCGATAGGCTGTGTGGCTTGCAAAAAACAGCTGATGGAAATGCTTTCCGAATTTATGAAACCTTTGACTGAAAAAAGAAAAGATTTAATTGCTGATAAAGCGTATTTAGAAAATGTAATTGATACGGGCAGCCAAAAAGCTGTAGAAATTGCACAGGAAACAATGAGAGAAGTCCGCAGAGCGTTAAAATTTTGATAACCGTTGTCAGTTGTTTGTATTTTTGAAAATGAGCGGGATTTTAAATGATCTGGAGAGAACTTAAAGAATAGATGCTCTCGGAAAGCAAAGCTTTCTCTCTACTAGGATAGTAGATTATCATGGCTTATGATATACACCTTGATGCATTCGAAGGTCCTTTAGATATTCTTTTACATCTTATAAAAAAGAATGATTTGGAAATTAAAAATATAAAAATAGCCGAGATAACAGCCGAATATCTTGCGTATCTTGATTTAATGCAAAAACTCAACATTGGCTTAGCGGGTGAATTTCTTCTCATGGCGTCGACTCTTATGCAAATAAAAGCGAGAAGCCTTATTCCGTCAAGCGATGAAAAAGAGAGCGAAGAGGACGATTCTTTAAATCGGCTTAAAGAGAAACTTGTTGAATATCAGAAATATAAAGAAGTCGGGAAACTGCTGTCGTATAAAATTATGGAAAATTCGCAGATTTACTATAGGCCGGCGCCGGCTATAGATAAGCGAGATTTTGTTTTAAACGTCACAATTTTTGATTTGGTAAGCAGTTTCCGCAAAGCTTTAGCGGCGCTTCCGGAAAATATAAAGGAAATTATGTATCAGGAAATTCCCATTGAAACAAAAATCAGGGAAATTCTTGATATTCTAGAAGGGAAACAATATGTTTCTTTTACAGGAATGTTAGAAATGCAGAAGACCAAAATGGCGCTGGTAGTGTGTTTTATAGCTGTTTTGGAACTTATAAGAAATAAACAAATCGCCGCTAAGCAGTCTGAATTATTTTCAGAAATAAGAATTTATAGAATCTATAATAATGAAATTGGAACTGAGGCGGAAGAAGATAATAAATATATTTTTAAATTTGCGGAAAATAAAGACAGACGGGAACAACTTTCATAGGAATCTGCCGTTCTCGGTTTAGATTTAATCTCTGGATATCTGGAATCGATATATCGCAAGAGGAAGACGATGGAAATATCTGAAGTCAGCCAGATCTTGGAGGCGTTACTTTTTGCTTCCGAAAGACCTTTGAGTTTAAAAGAACTGAAAGAGCTTATAAAAGCTGATTATCCCGATACGGATAATGTTGAAAACATTTTAAACGATCTCAAAGAAAAATATGCAGGTTTAAATAAACCCTATGAAATTAAATTTGTCGCAGGCGGCTGGACTTTTGCTACAAAACCTGAATATTCTCCTTGGATAAAAAAGCTTCTCAAAGAAAAGTCAGTCTTGAAATTGTCTCCGTCGGCTCTTGAAACGCTTGCAGTGATTGCGTATAAACAGCCTATAACACGGGCTGAAATTGACGAAATCAGAGGCGTTGAATCTTCAGGCGTTATTGACACTCTCCTTGAAAGAAGGTTGATAAAAATAGTAGGCAAAAAAGAAGCATTGGGAAAACCTTTGCTTTACGGCACGACGCAGGATTTTCTGAAACATTTCGGACTTGCTCATTTGAGCGAACTTCCTCTAATTGAAGATATGTCGAAGAATGCGCAGCAAACCGCCAATGTTCCTGAACCGGAACTGCCTTTTGACGGCGAAAATTCCGACGGCGGGGTTCCTGCTTAGTGTGGTATGGGTAATATCCAGTGACAGCTTAAGCTCATAAAGAATTTGGAAAAACCGTTTCGGCTATGATAAAGTTAGGTGCTTGAGTGGCTAATGGTTTGGGATACTCAAAGCTTTTGACAATTTGGCTCAAAGATAAAAAAATACGGTGAAAGTTCACGACAGACATTTATTTCTTGCAGAACTCAAAGAGGACTTGATTATATTAATTTAAGATTTAAAGACGTTGATAATTATGCGGTTTGGACTTTGCTCGCTAAAAATTTTGATGAAGTTCCTTTTTATCAATTATCTGTTAATAAACATATTGTACAGCTTCTTTAACGCTTTATTTCTTCTTTTTCTAAAGGATTGAGCATTTTATATTCTTGCTAGATCGTGCTTCAGTCTTTGATTAATATTATTGGTTTTTTTCAAAATAATTGTTGGTGTAGCGTTTTAACTAACGAAGTTGTTTTAACGGAAGTTTTTTACGTTGTCGAGCATTTTCGCATCTCTACAGACGGAGAGCCAAAATATGAAAATTTATCTATATACCTAAAACAGATATAATAACTTTCCTAAAATTTCTTATGAATCGGTCGAGGAAAAAAGTAAAACAATATTTAGCAATGGGCAGATTGAGTTGATTTTTGACGAGGTTTTAATTGAACACCTACTAAAATACCCGCATACCGTTATCTGAATACTTTTTCGCTACAAAATCCACTCTTGAAGCTCGACTTATATATAAAACTCAAATCCACCAAAACATAATCCTTCAAAACATAAAGCGAAACGCAAAAGATAAAAATCCAAATCAAAATCCAAACGAGTTTCTCATTAACATGAAAAACCTGCTGGAAGCTGCGGATTTGCCGAGTTATGAGGGAGTGATGAAGCCAAAAACTAAAAGTACATATAGGAAAATCATCGAGCCGTTTGAAAAAGCGTTAAACAACCTTCAAAACGCAGGCTTGTGTGGCGGGAATATGGCAAAAAAGGGAAGAAACCAATATCAGGCGAAAATATAAAAGAACGGAAGGTCTTCCGAAATCTCTGTATAAACATAAAAATTATATGGAAAATTGTCAAAATACCAGAACAATTAACAACGGCGGATAATGCTCAACAAGTATCGGAACAATCAACAAAGAAAGATAACAATCAACAGCCAGAACTGTTTTCAACTATTGGTAAAACGCAAGCAACTCCCTCGAAAAAAAGCCTCTTATATCTTTTATGGATTTAAATGGGCAGTTGCCTGTTTGGACAGGCAGTTCCTGCTTAACGGAAGAGTCGTGGCGAAGGCAAATCCGTTAAGTCTGTGTTTGTCTTTTCTTTTGGGAAGCTGTGTCTTTCTTTCAAGACAAATAGACTTAAAGACAACGACGTTAAAGTCGCTAAGTCTTTTTCTTAGAAGTAGAAGTCTTTTGCAGCTGCTTTTCTTTTAACGTCAACAGACTATAAAGAATTAAGAAGTTATCCTGTAGAAAGCAGAGGCGGTCGTCATACAAGATTTCTGCGCTTACACATATACTTCGTTCATTTATGTTCGTGATGCGCAGTTGCCGCGTGATTCAAAACCCCAAAATCGCGATATTTTGCATTATTTTGGTTCTATAGCGGTTTTGTTTTGCGTGTGCATTGCTTATTTGTATGATTTGGTGGCTGTTATTATATATGCATCGTTTAGTTTTAAAACTAAATGCGTCGCTGGCTGGCGGTTTGCTTAACGAGCTGGCTTTAAAATTACGTCTGATTTTTTGGTTGTGTCGCCTATAAATTTGCACGGTAAGTCTTTGTGAGTAATTTTTTACGATGAGAGAGCGGCTGAATGTTAATGCGGATGTATGTGGTATGCGATGTGAGTAATTGCCCTCTAACAGCAAAATTAAATAGCTTATCTTTCTCTACCTCCTAATAGAATAGAATAGCTCCGGCGAAATACGTTCAGCATAAAAGGATAGAGGAAAAGCCGAGAAAAAGGAACCTCTTAAATCTAATATTAAAACGCGCACATGTGAAATAAGGGTATTGTGGTAAATCGTCGGGGTAGATTAAAGTCAAGGTTAAGTTTCTATTAAAATTTTATATTATATAAAACTGGCGTCGGCATGGCGAAACCCGGAACACAGGATACCTGTGAAGTGACGCCGTAAAAGATTTCTTTTGCTTATAATAGCGCGAAACGCGTTTTAATGCAGAACGCTTTTAACGGATTTCGCATGCGGTATATAAAAAAATGCAAAAAAACTTATTGATATATAAAAAACCGGAATGAAAATATTTTTTACGGAGCGAATATGAAAGTCGGTAGATTTACAGTAAAAACAGCGTCTAAGATATTGAAACTTGCTGCTCTGGCATTTTTGTGTGCATTTTGCATTTTAGTTTCAAGCCATTATTGCCGGATTAAAGATTATGCCGGATCATTGTTGGGAAATCTTAATGTAATCATCTTTTTTGACAAGAACTCTAAGGACGATGCAGTTATAAAAGATGAAATTGAAGCGACGGGTTTGGTATCGGTAAGAGAATATGTAAACTCGTCTCAGGCATACGCGAAAGCTGTCGAAAAAAATCCATTCTTAAAAGATATTTCTGTGCCGGATATCGCTAAGTCAATTCAGTCGTATGCGGTAGTTGCTCCGAAATCTGTGCCGGATAAAAATTTTCTTTCAAAGATGAGAGCTGCTTTAGAAAGTATTTCTGGCGTTGATGAGGTAGTGTTTGACATATCGGTTTTTGAGCATTATTTAAAAATCGAAGATTTATTGTCGTTTTACCGTAAAATATTTCTTATTTTTGCAGCTGTTATTTTTGTTTTGTTTGTTTTTAAATGCGCATTTCTCTTTATGGAACAGGAGCTGAATGCAAAGAAATTTGCCGTAAACGTTTTTTCTTATTTGTTGTCTTCGTCGTTTGGTTTCCTTGTTTTATGGATTGTTTGCGTTTATACGCAGTATCCTTTATTAATTGATAAGACGGCGGCGTTGTCAATAATGTCTTTTATTGCCGTTCTTGGAGTCATATTGAGTTGATATGAAAAAAGCATTTATTTTGATTTTTTTACTGTTTTGTTCTTTTGTATCGGTGTCTGGACAGGGCGAAGACGTTAAATCGCAATCAAAAAAACTTGCTGAAGTTAAAAAATCTATAAAAGAAAAGGAGCAGGAAAAAAATAAACTTATGCTTCAAGAAAGAGTTTTTAAAAGAGAGTTAAGGTTTCTTAATGATAATATAAAAAAAGCTGAAAAAAAGCTTGCGAAATTCTCGGCGGATATAAAAATCGCTCAACATAATCTTGAAAATTTTTCAAAAATATATAAAGTCGCTTCTTCGAAAAGCGCCGTCTGGAGTCAGGCTGTGCTTGACGAAGTGAAACTTTTTAATAAAATGGCTTTTATGTTTTCTTATGAACAGAATCCGTCGGAGTATAAAATAAGGCGCAAATCTTTGGAATGTAAAAAAGAGAATTTTGAAAAAGAGAAGAAAACGGCGGCAGTTTCTGCGGCGAACGCAAGAAGATGGGAAAAATCAAAAAAAAATCTTTTAATTTTACAGCGGGAAGAGAGTGAACTTACATTGCAGCACAAAAATATGCTCAAAGAGAAAAATGAACTTTTAAAGACTACGTCTGGCAAAAGACTTGTCGCAGAAAAGGAGATAAAAGCTTTAAATAAAAGCGCAGAAGCGCTGCAGGATTTGATAAATAAAATAAATGCGGGAAATAGAAAAAAGCAGACGGTAGCAGTGTCCCCTCAAAGAAAAAACTCGCTTTTATGGCCTGTAAACGGGAAAATTATTGCTAATTTTGGCAAAAATAAACATCCTGAGCTTGATACTTATGTCATAAACAATGGGATAAAAATAGCTGCCGCTGATTTCAGCAAGGTAAAAAGCGTTGAATCTGGAATCGTAGTTTTTGCCGGACAGTTTCGTTCTTATGGAAAAGTTGTTATAATAGACCATGGAAATTCAAATTTTAGCGTTTATGGTCTTTTAGGTAAAATATTTGTTAAAGAAAAACAAAAAGTTTCAAAAAGCTCAGTCATTGCAGAACTTGGCAATGGCGCCGATAGTGTTTTGTATTTTGAAATAAGGCATGATAATGTTCCGGACGATCCGCTGCTGTGGCTTCAGACTAAATGATGACCGTCGCCATTGCTCCCCATCTTTTTTTAGGATTGTAATACTGAAAGTCCTAACATAATAGTATATAAACCACCATTTCGAATATGGTAAAAATTTGTCTTTTTGGCGGCAGACTCTGATGCCAGCGGAAATAATGATAATGGAATTGAGAAAAAAAATTGCTTTAATCACTGCGTTTTTATTTCTTTGCAGCGCGAACATTTTTGCTGGAAATGATGAAACGTATGATAAACTTAAATTGATGATAGAAATTATGGAATTAATAGATATAGAGTATATTTACACGACAGATCCTAAAGATTTAGCTACCGGCGCCATTGAAGGCGTCGTCGCTAAATTGGATCCGTTTTCGCAGTATATAGGAAAAGAAGTTTATAAGGAACAGGAAGATGAAAATAAAGGCGTTTACACTGGCGTGGGAGTTGTCGTTGCGTTTAGAGACAATTCTGCAATTATCACATCGCCCATACCCGGAACTTGTGCATGTAAAGCCGGTATTCTACCTAAAGACAGAATAATAAAAATTAACGATAAATCTGTAATAGGCATTGACGAAGACAAACTTTTAACCTTACTTCGGGGCAAAGCAGGGGAAAAAATTAAAATCACAATTTTAAGAAGCAATGTTTCAGGTGAAATTGAATTTAATCTTATAAAGGAAAAGATAAAAATCGAGACTGTGATAGCAACTCTGCTTGACGGCGGTATAGCGTATATAAGAATTACCAGCTTTAACGCTCAAAGCGTCGACGATATCAAAAAAACGCTTGTTAATTACAAAAAGCGGGGGATGCGGGCTTTAATTTTGGATTTGAGAAACAATTCCGGCGGCGTTTTAGATTCTGCTTTAAACACAATCAACATGTTTATAAAAGATAAAATGCTTGTTTTCACCATAAAAGGCAGAGATGGAGAAATTAAAAAAGAGTGTTTTACAGCCGGCAACGGAGAGTTTTCTGATATTCCGCTTGTTATACTTGTAAACGAATGTTCGGCTTCTGTTTCCGAAATGATATCAGGGGCAATGCAGGATTTTAGAAGGGCTTTAATAATAGGAAACAATACGTTTGGAAAGGGAAGTGTTCAGAAAGTCATCCCTTTGTCGGGCGGTGCGGGTTTGCGGCTTACAGTTGCGAGATATTATCTTCCCTCAGGGCGTGGAATAGACTGTTCCAATTGCGAGAATGCAAAAAGAGGCATAACTCCTGATATAGAGGTTAATGTCACTGCTGAAGAAAAAGCCAGACTTTATGAGCAGTGGAAAGAGATAATTTTTACAGAGGATAAAAATCGTAAACTGACTGCCGCGCGGAAAGATAAAGTTGAAGACAATGTTTTTAATCAAGCTTTGAAGATTATAAAAGAAGGTAAAGTTGCCGAAATGATAAAATCTTCAACGGCTCTAAATAATGTACAAATTGTTGAAAGGATCAGAACAGATAAAAATAAAAAATGACATTTCATTAGAGGGACACTGTGGCGCATAAGGTGAAAAAAGAAAGTATATGGATTAAAGTGTATATAATAGCGCTGTTTTTCTGCGGCGTAGGAATGTGGTTTTCTGCGCAGCCCGCACAGAAGCATAAGGTATGTACGGCAACAATGCTTGATAGAAGGATAATGAAAGTTTTGATTGCAAACGGCGTTATTAAAAACGATATCATAAGTCAGCATATAAAAGAAAGAGATATAAAAACAGCTGTGTGGAATGAGTTTTATAAGGTAATAAAACTTAAGTCCGGCGAAACCGTTAAGTCTTTTGAGAAGATTTTTAGAAGTATTGCTAGCTCTATGAAAATGGGTTTGAGCAGGACGGATAATGACGACGGCTCGGTAACATATAAGTTTTATTTGCCGGGTAAGAATTATTCCAACATAACTTTTGTTAATTCAAAGGAACCTTCAGGGGGTTAACCGCAGAATATGAATATGCTTGCGATAGAAACTTCATGCGACGAAACTTCCGCGTCGGTTGTTGCGAATGGGTCGGAAGTAATGTCAATTATAATTTCTTCTCAGGTAAAAATACATGCTGAATTTTTCGGTGTTGTTCCTGAGCTTGCAAGCCGTGCGCATATAGAAAATATCAATCCCGTAATATGTCGGGCTTTAAACGATGCGGGGATAGATTTTGTTGATTTTGCTCAAAAAATAGACGCTGTGGCTTTTACCGCGGGACCCGGTCTTGCAGGCGCTTTGCTCGTCGGAGCGGTTGCCGCAAAATCGCTTGCTTGCGTTTATAAAAAACCTTTAATACCGGTAAATCATTTAGAGGGACATCTCTACTCTTCGCTTATTGAAAATAAGTCTGTAAAACCGCCGTTTTTAGGCGTAATAATATCAGGCGGACATACAGAACTTGTCACAGTGAAGAGTTTTGGTAAGTACAGGATATTGGGAAGAACGAGAGACGATGCCGCCGGTGAAGCGTTTGACAAAGCTGCTAAAATGCTCGGACTGTCTTATCCGGGCGGACCTGTCATAGATAAAATGGCGGAAGACGGAAATTCTCAAACAATCAGATTTACAAGACCTTACTTAAAAGGAAGCTGGGATTTTTCTTTTTCGGGAATTAAAACGGCTCTTTTGAACTATCTCAAAGCAAATCCCGTTAAAAACAAAAGGCATTTAAGCGACATCTGCGCTTCTTTTAGGCAGGCTGTTGCAGAAACGCTTTGCTTTAAATCTTTTGAAGCTGCCGAAAGGTTCGACTTAAAACAGATTGTCTTGGGCGGCGGAGTGAGCGCAAACTCCCTCATAAGAAAACTCTTTTTGGAAGCCGGTCGAAAAAATAAGATAAAAGTTTTTATTCCGTCGCTTATTTATTCTACCGATAATGCCGCGATGATCGGCTGTGCCGCGTATTTCAAACAAAAAAAATGCGGTTTAAAATATAGCGATGTTCAACTCAAGCCTAACCCTTCTCTTTCATTTGAAAACTGGTGATTCTAAGCTTTAAGATGCAAATTTTAAAGAGACGGCTTATTTTCTGCTTGTTCCGCTTAAAATTTATAAGTCGTTGTAAGTAATAGTCGCTTAGAAAACAGTATGTTTAATGAGATGAAAATAAAAAAAATAAATATAGGAGATATCGAACTTGACAATAATATCATCCTTGCTCCTATGGCGGGAATAACAGACTTGCCTTTGCGTTGCCTTGCAAAAAGCGGCGGAGCCGGCCTTGTCTATACGGAAATGATGTCGGCGAAAGCGCTTGTCCGCGGTGATGAAAAAACAAAAAAACTTCTTAAAATAGCAGATAGCGAAAGACCTGTTGCAGCGCAGATTTTTGGCGGCGATGCTTACAGTGTGTCGGAAGCGTCAAAAGTTGTAAGAGACGAAGGCGCCGATATTATAGATATTAATCTTGGATGCCCTGCGAAAAAAGTAGCGAAAGCCGGTGCAGGCGCGGAACTTCTCACCAATGAAAAACTTGTTTCTGAGATTTTAGAATCTGTTGTGAGAAGCGTTGACATACCTGTTACAATTAAAATTCGCACGGGTCTTCTGCCAAGTCAGAATATAGCACCAGAAATTGTTAAAATAGCGCAGAACTGCGGAATAAAGATGGTTGCGATACACGCGAGGCCTGCTTCGCAGGGACACTCAGGGTCTCCAGATTTAAAATCGTTTGCCGCTGCCTGTTACAACGCGAATATTCCCGTTGTTGCAAACGGCGGTATTGTCGATGAGAAAACGGCGGCGGATTTTTTGCAGCTGCCTAATTGCGCGGGAATTATGATAGGGCGCGGCGCTTTAGGTAATTATTCAATATTTAAAAGACTTAAAGAGTTTTTTAACGATGGCAAAAAGCTGTCTTTGCCGTTAAAAGAAGAAAAGATGGAGTGGTTAAAGAAACACGCTCAGTATTCTGCGGAACATTACGGTGAGAAAAAAGGATTTATCGTTATGAGAAAAGTTGTCCACTATTATATTAAAGATCTGCCGAATGCCGCAAAAATACGCGATATGTTTAATAAAAAAGTAGTTACGTTATCAGACTTTAATGAATTGATAAAGCTTATTTAGATGCGCCGATGTGGCTTTTTCAGAAACTCCATTGCGGCGGACGCGTTAAATACAGAGATTAAATACCAAAAGAAGAATAATTTATTCCGACTGGGAAAGAAAAAACCGTTAAAGTTCCTCTCTGCATAACGGAAGCTTAAGTAAACACAAATACCGCGTGGTTATTCCGTTGTCTTTCATGCTTTAGTCTGTAAGCGTATTTTTATTGACAAAAAAGCATAATAATATGTAGAATAATCGGCAATTGATAAGCTGAACATAAAAACAGGAGAGCTTTTAAATGAAAAAGTTTTTATTGCCAGCTCTAGCTGCCATATTTATTTTTACAGCAGGCTGTAAAAAACAGGATATAAAGCGCGACGATGCAGACAGCTTAGAATTAGAAACGGTTGCTTTTACCGACGAGCCGTCAGTAAGAGTCGATTCTAATAAAGATATAAACCTTAAAACCGTATATTTTGATTTTGACAAAAGCGATTTGACAAAAGATTCTATGGAAACTTTAAAAGAAAATGCGGCTTATTTGACGAGCAATTCTGACATAAAAGTTGTTCTTGAAGGTCATACTGACGGAAGAGGTACTACCGAATACAACTTGTCATTAGGACAGCGCAGAGCTTTAAAAGTTAAGGAGTATTATACGCAGCTTGGAGTTGCGGCTAACAGAATTGCGACAACTTCATACGGACGGGAAAAGCCTGTTGATTTAGTAGATAACGAATCGGCGTGGGCAAAAAACAGAAGAGCGGAAACAAAACCGCTGACGAGATAAGAATAAATGAAACGATACGGATTTTTGTTTGTATATTTTGTATTTGTGGCGCTTACCGTCGGATGTGTTCCATTGAATTCGAATGTAATCACGGACTTAAGGAGCGAAATGTCTCAATTGCAGATACAATACAGGGAGCTTTGGCAAGATCATGCCGATTTATATGCAAAAGTTGATTCGGCTTGTGTAACGCTTGACGCTCTTAACGCTTCGATACAGGATTTACAGAGTAAAAATTCTATATTGAAACAGATGATACATGATTTTAAAATTGTTTCAAGCGAAAAGTTAAAAAATAGCCGCAGCGTTATGCCTTCGTCTCTTTATCAGAACGCTTATAGCGATTACTCAATGGGGAAATTTGACCTTGCGTATTCGGGGTTTCAGTCGTTTGTAGATAAATATCCTCATGCCGAACTTGCGCCGCAGTCTCAGTTTTATATGGGCGAATGTTTTTATTCGACGAGTATGTGGGAAAAAGCTTTTGAAGAATACAGAAAAGTAGAACAGCATTATAGTAAATCGAATTTGGTGCCGTCTGCGAGGCTTAAATCGGCTTTGTGCTGTGAGATGCTTGGTAAAAATGATGAAGCGGCAGACGTCTTTTCGTCAATACTGAAAGATTTTCCGCAAAGTCCGGAATCTTTAACGGCAAAAGAGAAGATCAAAATACGTAATAATAAATAATGTTCAAAAGAGATGATTTATTACCTTATTTAATAATTTCAATATTTTTGCACATGACGGTGTATTTTTTGTTTCACGGTAAGGAAAAGCCTGTTTTTCTGTCTGCCCCCGTAGAAGTTTCTTTTTATTCTCCGTCTCAGCAGAAAGCAGAGCAATCGCCGGCTGCGGTTTTTGAAAGAAAAGACGAACAAGTCGCTCTCCCCGTGCGGGAGCGGATAAGAAACAGCGACGCAAAAGAAGATGTTGTCGTAAGGAAAAAAAAGTTGTCAGAAGAGAACATAGATAGTCGAGAATTCGAAGGAAAATTGGAACCTCAAATCAAAACTGACGCAAAAAAATCAGACGAGCAGTCCGCGAAGCCTGTTGAAGAAAAAAAAGTTGAAAAGGCGCTGTCCTCAGGAAATAACAGCAATGTTGAAACTTTTCAAGCGCCGGATTCTAACAGACTGCCTGCCGGGACAGGCTCGCAATATGAAGGACTTTCTTTTGATGTTCGGGATTTTAAATATTCTTATTACAAAGGGCAAATAGTAAGGAAAATAACAAGTTGTTTGAGACGGTCTAAAAGTTACGAAAAGTTCAGAGTGCTTGTATATTTTAAAATACGAAGAGATGGCACGGCGTTTGATATTTCCGTTAAAGAATCTTCTGGGAACAGCGAATATGATAAGTATTTTTTAGACACGATACGTCGCGCGTCGCCTTTTCCTGATTTGCCCGATGGTTATGAGGACGATTCTCTGGGTGTTTTTTTTGAATTTAAATATGGAAATTAAAATATTAAAATAATAATGAAAAAAATTTTTTTCTTTATTCTCGCGGTTTTGTTTTCCGCTGTGGCGGTCTATGCTCAAGTTGATGTTTATCTTTCTCTTTCCGCGACGGGGAAAAGATCTGATATTGCCATAGAATATTTTGTTGCCGCGGATGGAAAAGCCGACACCGTAAAATATGCAAAACTCTTAAAAGAAATAATAGAAAACGATCTCATTTTTTCCAGATATTTCAATATAGTGCAAGACATACCTAAGAATACGGAGAACACTTTAGAAGAGAGACTGTTTTCGTGGGAAAAGAAAGGAGCGTCGGTTCTTCTTACGGCTTCCGTGTCTATTGACGGGGATAAACTCGTCCTTGAGTCGAATTTGCTTGACGTTGCCACCGGAGAAACAATATGGAAGCGCAAGTATAAAAATGAGATTTTAAATTACAGATATATGTCTCATGAAATAAGCGATGAAATTGTGCGAAAATTTACGGGCGAAACCGGCATAGCGCGTTCAAAAATAGTTTTTGTAAATGACGGCACAAGATTTAAAGAGTTGTATATTATTGATTACGATGGATATAATCTGCGCAGGCTCACTAAAGACAATAAAATAAATATTCTTCCTAAATGGTCACCGGATGGAAAGCAGATAATTTATACAAGTTATCTCTACAATAATCCTGATTTATTTGTGTTGGATCTTGTCAAAAACAGACGCAGCATTATCTCAAAGTATCAGGGATTAAATGCCAGCGGTTCATTTTCTCCGGACGGCAAAAAAATACTCCTGACTTTATCACGAGGCAGGTATCCGAATTTGTATCTTATAAATATGTCCGGCGAAATACTGCAGAGGATGACCGAAGGTTCATATATTGATACGAGTCCGTCTTTCGCTCCTAACGGACAGGAGGTAGTGTTTATTTCAGACAGACCCGGCTATCCACAGCTCTATATAATGAGCATTGACGGTGGAAATATAAGAAGACTTACGACAAGCGGTTTCTGCGATTCTCCTTCGTGGTCTCCGCGTGGCGATAAAATTGTTTTTACAATGAGGCAATCGAAAGGAAATTATGATTTGTATGTCTATGATTTGCCTACCGCAAAAATAACAAAACTTACAAATAACCATAGAAACAACGAAAATCCGACATGGTCGCCGGACGGAAGATTTGTCACATTTTATTCAAATATATCGGGTAAAGGCGAAATTTATATAATGGCTATCGACGGATCGGGCATAAGAAAACTTGTGGAACTTCCGGGTACATCTTATACTCCGTCATGGTCTCCTACTTTAACTAGATAGAGATTTCTTATACAAGAGGATAGAAATGTTTGAGGGGAAAAATTTTATAGATATACTTAATATGGGCGGTTGGACTCTTTTCGTGCTTTTAGGTGCGTCAATTCTTTCAATAACAGTCATTTGTTTTAAGTCGGTTGAGTTCTGGACGAAGTCAAAAGTGACAAGGTCTCAATTTGTGCATAGACTGGTGGAAAAAATTAAAAAGGACAGATTTGAAGATGTTGTTGATTTCTGCGATACGGTTGATTCTCCTCTGGCGCCGGTTGCAAAGGCGGGCATAATTGCTTTTAAAGAAAATGAAGGAAATATCGGCGAATCTATGGAGAGGGAGATAATGATTCAGACCGTAAAGCTTGAACAGTTTACCACTATTTTAGGGACGCTGGGGAGCGTTGCGGTTTATATAGGCTTGTTCGGAACGGTTTTAGGTATTATAAGAGCGTTTCATGATATTTCCAAAATGGGTTCAGGTGGCATATCGGTTGTTATAGGCGGTGTTTCAGAAGCGCTTATTGCGACGGCAGCGGGTCTTTTTGTTGCAATTCCCGCGGTTATCGCTTATAACTTTTTTACAAAACTCATAGATAAATTTATTGTAAATATGGAATACTGTTCTTCCGCAGTTGAAGACACTCTGAAAGGAAAAACAGGCAAATGGCTTTAAACAGAAAGAGAAATGCTGTTATGTCGGAAATCAATATAACGCCGTTTACCGACGTTGTTCTTGTGCTTCTTATTATTTTTATGATAACCACGCCTATGCTTATGCAGCCGAGCATAAAAGTTAATCTTCCCAAAACACAAATATCCGATAGCGAGGATGCCTCAAATATAGAAGTTTTGATTTCAAAAAATGGATATGTTTATGTTGAAGGAAAACAAATACATAATTCAAATGTTGAAAGTGTGATGCGCAATATGGTGTCTTCGCATACAAGTAAAACTGTAGTTATAAAGGGCGACAAAGAAGTTCAATACGATTACATAATACAGTTTATGGATAAAGCTAAAAAGGCAGGGGCAATCAAATTTGCTCTTGCGGTTGACAATAATAATTAAAGTAGGACACAACTGAGATGTCTATCCGTTCACTATAGAGAGACTAAAATTGTTTGCTGTCATGCAAATCGTATGAATTCATAGTTTGTCAATATTTACATTGGATATTGCGGTGCAGTAAATGAAAGCGTTGAGATCATCAAACTTACTGTTGATTTGTTTGTTTCTAATTATGGGTTCAAGCTTTATATTTTATTCGTCGATGTCGCTTTATGATTTGATAGCGGGACAGCAGTCGCCCAATTTTTCTCCGACATGACCTAAAAACGAAACTTTTTTATTCTTTGCCGTTTTGTATATTGATATTAAACAGAGATCTTTATCGCCCGGTCGTAATTTCGTGGGTTTTATGGGTTACAGTCGCCGCGTTAATCTATTGTTTAGCCAACGGGAAACAACCGAAACAAATTTTAAACAATGTATTCTATTCGCTGATGATTCTTGCAAAGGTTATGTCGCGGTTGGCATTCATTTGCATACAATAAGCTCACATGACAATGTTGCTCCTGCCGGAGTGAGTTTAAAAACACATTTAAGTCATAAGTCAGGTGTTTGATGCTTTCTCTGATATGGAACATAATCAAATATGTTTGGATTGCAATTGTATTTTTTATTTTTACAAGTAGATTTTTTAATTATATAAAAAAGTATTTGCCGCTTGTTATGGCTGCGATTTTTGCGTCAGTTGCTGCTTATTTCTATTAATCGTAAAAGCGGTTGTGCGGGCCGATACGAACAAAATTATAATGAGTTTGATAATGCCTGTTTTGGCGCTGTTTGGTGTATTATGGATTATTTTGTGGAGAATTAATGGCAATAGTGGCAGTTTGTAAAAGTTGAGTTTATTTTACGGTGTCTCTTATTGTTTTGCCAGCCGCAGTTTTTGTGTGAAAACGGTGGAAAAAAAATAATTTCGTAAAAAAATAGCTACGAGGTATTTTCCGCAAATCTTATTGAAAAAGCAGATGCGTTTTTTCTAGAGTTGCCGGCATAGAGAAAGTGGCGGAAGAACTTATTATGGTGCTTATTCTGTGTAGTTGACAGGTGCAACTGTCAACGCTTTTATGCCTCTTAGATGGCGGATATCGGGAAAAGTGCGAAGGGAAAAAACGAATGATAAAGAAACTGCTAAAGTTTTTATTTACCGATGGTATTTTAAAAAAAGATATTGCTTTTTTGAAAAAGATTGTTTTATTTAAGAATCTTTCAGAAAAGCATTTGGCGAAAGTGGCGTTGATTGTTTTTAAGAAAACTTACCTTGCCGGGGAAAAAATTTATGAAGTTCATCAGGAAGCGAACGTTGTTTACATAGTTAAAAGTGGGCATGTCAGATTGAATGCCGGCAGTGATGGCAAATTTGTTGAAGCCGGAGATTTTTTCGGCGAGATTTCTTTAATCGGGAGCTATAAGCATAATTGTAGCGCGGTTGCTTTGAAAGACAGCGAACTCCATCTTATATACCGTGCAAAGTTTGACGATATGTTCTCGTCGAACGGCAAGGCGGGGTTGGTGATAATGAAAAACCTCGCGTTAATATTTGCAAAAAGACTTGAGTATTCTGAGATTTAGAAAATAGCCGCTGCCGTAATTCTAAAAAGGCGGGATTTTTGAAGTATTAGCAGACGTAAAAATAATGTATAGGGGAAACGGTGACAGAATCATCAGAAAATAGAGTTTTTGTTATTATAGTGATGATTTTTCTTGCAGTTGGCTTGTTTTTGTATTTTGCAAGAGGTATTCTCGCTCCTTTTATCGTAGCTGCATTTATCGCGTATTTAATGTCTCCGCTGATTGTAAAAATACAGTCTTACGGTTACAGGAGATGGGTAGGAGTTGCGGTAATCGCATTTATTCTTGCTGTTGCTCTTGTTGCTTTTTTGATAATTTTTATTCCTCTGTTAATCAGTGAAATTGAGAAATTTAAGTCCAGCTCTTCGGATTATTACAAATATTTTTTAAATTATTTTGGCGCTATAAGAGCAAAAATTGAAATGACTATCCCCGCAATCAAAAGCTATAATATTTCAAGTATGGTCATTGAAAAAATCCACAGTTTTATAGTCTCAACAGTGCAGCAGTTGCCCGCGTATCTTATGAATATTTTTTCGGTTTTTTCAATTATAGTTTTAATCCCGATGCTTGTTTTTTTTATGTTGCTTGGCGGAGATAAAAGCGTAAATGCGGCTTTAAATTTTCTCCCGTCAAAATATATTGAGACGGTTCTCTCCGTTGTTTATGAAGTGGATGCTGTTTTGGGAAGATTTGTGCGCGGGCAGCTCATAGAGGCTTTTTTTGTGGGTATTGCGTCCGTAATATTTTTGAGTGTGTTGGGTGTTAATTTTGCATTAATTATCGGAACTATTGCGGGATTTGCGAATATAATTCCTTATCTAGGTCCTTTTGTGGGGCTAGTTTTAGCCCTTGCGGTGGGAGTTGTGCAGTTTCAAACTTTTGCGATAGCAGTAAAAATAACTATTGTGTATGCATTAATACAATTTTTAGATAACAATTTAGTACAGCCTCTTGTTGTGGGATATAAGTTAAATTTGGGTCCTGTTGCGATGGTCTTTGCGATGCTGTCGGGCGGGCAAATCTTTGGTTTTTTGGGTATGATATTTGCTGTTCCGGTTATAGCAGTAATTAAAATGATTTTTATAATGTTCATACAAAAATGTAACGGAGCGGAAGTGTAGGATAGGTATTTAGGTAAATTTATACCGGTTATTTATTATGCGTTGTATCAGGAGAATTCAATGGCAAAAAAAATAGGTGTTATAACTTCAGGCGGAGATGCGCCGGGAATGAATGCAGCCGTCAGAGCCGTCGTGCGGCAAGGGATTTTTTTTGGATATCAGATGATAGGCATAAAGAGGGGATTTAAAGGGCTTCTTGACGACGAATTTGTAACGCTTACTTTGCGATCGGTAAGCGGCATAATAAACATGGGCGGAACAATGCTGCATACTGGAAGGTGTCCTGAGACAAAAACAAAAACCGGAATGGGCAGAGCTGTTAAGGCGATAAAAGAGATTGGTTTGGAAGGCTTGATAATTATAGGAGGAGACGGTTCTTTGGCGGCGGGCAACGTCTTGTCAAAGTATGGAGTAAAAGTTATAAATATTGCCGCGTCTATTGATAACGACATATACGGTACTGATGAGACTATAGGTTATGACACAGCTTTAAATACTGCCGTGGAAGCTATAGATAAGATAAGAGACACTGCTAAAAGCCACGACAGAGTTTTTGTGGTTGAAATTATGGGCAGGGAGCATGGGTTTTTAACCGTTGATGTCGGACTTGCGGCCGGCTGCGAATTTATAGTGGTGCCGGAAATGAAAGTTGATATGCAAAAACTTGCTGCGGAACTCAAGAAAGGAAAAGACAAAGGAAAAACATCTGAAATTATAGCTTTTGCCGAAGGCTGTGGTCTTTCGGGCGATTTTGCAAAAAAGGTGGGCAAACTTACGGGTTTAGAAGTAAGGGTAAGCAATCTCGGGTATATACAGCGCGGCGGAAGACCTACTGCAAGGACGAGAATACTTGCTTCGAAGTTCGGATATACCGCAATGGATCTTTTTCATAAGGGAAAAACAAATCTCCTCGTAGGAATAACTGATGGCGCTGTGTCTGCGATACCGATTCATAAAGCTGTAAAATATGAAAAGAAATTTGACGTGCAGACGGTAAAAGTATTGAGGAGTTTATCGGTTTAATATCACTGTTTGTCATTCTCAAAAGCACGGCGGTAAAACTGCAAAGCGTTGAAAAATCTGAAAAGGAAAGTAGATGAACGAAGCGTTGGAGAAAATTAAACGCGGAACGGATGAAATTATTTCTGCTAGAGAACTTGAAAAAAAACTTGCTTCCGGCAGAAAGTTAAGAATAAAACTGGGTGTTGATCCTACTGCTCCAGATTTGCATTTAGGGCATACTGTTATTATAAGTAAATTAAAGACATTTCAAGATTTAGGTCACCAAATAGTATTTTTAATCGGCGATTTTACTGCGCGAATAGGCGATCCGTCGGGTAGATCCAAAACGCGTCCTATTATGACAGATGAGCAGATAGAGGCAAACACGAAAACCTATGCTAATCAGGTATTTAAAATTCTTAGTAAAGAAAAAACGGAGATTGCCTATAACGGCAAATGGCTGAAAAAACTCGGCGTAAGCGGACTTTTAAATCTTGCCGCTAAAAGTACGGTAGCGCAGATGCTTGTGAGAGACGATTTTAAAAAAAGATATAAAGAAAACAATCCCATAAGCATAGTTGAATTTCTCTATCCTTTGCTTCAAGCGTATGATTCTGTCGCTTTAAATGCCGATGTGGAACTCGGAGGCGGCGATCAAAAATTCAATCTGCTTCTTGGAAGAGAAATACAAAGAGGTTATGGAATTAAAGACGCCCAGGTTATAATTACCATGCCTCTTTTGGAAGGGACCGACGGCGTTAAGAAAATGTCAAAATCGTATAAAAATTGCATAGCTTTAAACGATTTGCCTAAAGATATGTTCGGAAAGATAATGTCAATTTCTGATGAGCTTATGTACAGATATTACGAACTTCTTACGATGGCAGATCTAAATGCCGTTAAAAATATACATCCCAAAGCGGCGAAATCTGCGTTGGCTCAGGAGATTGTAGAAAGATATCACGGAAAAGAAAAAGCTTTGAGAGCGAAAGCGGAATTTGATAAGATTTTCGTAAGAAAAGATATTCCGGACGACATCGAAGAATGCCATATTCCACACTATAAAAGAGATATTCGTATTCGGGGCACTAAAGTGGAATACGATGCACAAAATACTCCAGACGACATCGAAGGATATTGTAAGGAATACGAAGAATATCGTAGGGAGTACGAAGAATATTATAAGGAATACGAAGAATATTGTAAGGAATACGAAGAATATTGTAAGGAATACGAAGAATATTGTAGAGAATACAATGGAAAAGATATTCCAGAAGACACCAAAGTGGAATATGATGGGAAAGATATTCCGGAAAGCACCAAAGTGGAATACGATGTACAAGATACTCCGTCCAACACTGAAGAATATCGTAGGGAATACGAAGAATATCGTAGGGAGTACGAAGAATATTGTAGGGAATACGATAAGAAAAATACTCTGGACGACATCGAAAAATATTGTGAGGAATACGAAGAATATTGTATGGAATACAATTGGAAAGATATTCCGGAAGACACCAAAGTAGGATACAATTGGAAAGATATTCCGGATGACATCGAAGAATATTGTATGGAATACGGCGGGATAAAGTTATCCGATTTGCTTGTTAAAAGCGGTATGATTTTAAGCATGAAAAAAGCGAGATGGCTTATAAAACAAGGCGGCGTGAGGATAGATTTGCAAAGAGCAGACGAAGATATTATGGTTAATAAGCCTAAAAGTAAAAATTCGTTTATTCTTCAAGTGGGGAAAAGAAAATTTAGCAGAATAATATGGATTAGTCCGTACAAATATTATACTGAAAAAACTGCTGAGGAAAGATTTACTAATTCGCGGTTTTGGGACGCTGTCAAACGGCAAGAAGATTATAATATGGAAAATATGGAGGACTCCTCTACTAATCCGTGATTTTGGGACGCTATTAAACGGCAAGAAGACTATAATATGGAAAACATGTGGAACTTCTACCGTGCTTCTTTGTTTTAGCAAAAGCTGTAATTAAGTCATTGTGTGGTTTGTCGGTGGGCTTATTTTAACGTCCATTCTGCTTATGGGGCAACATAATAGGGAAAATGTGAAGTTAAGAAAGGCAGCGTCATGTTTTTGGGTATTGTCTTAGCAGTTTGTTTTGCAAATAATTATGAAAAAAGTTTGGAAAAATTTAGAAGCGCAAAAGAGAAATTTGAGGAATATTGTCAAAAGAGCATAATTGCAGGCTTTGCATGAATGATTTTTAATGGCAGCAGAGATTTCTCTTTTTACAAATGGTTATATAAAAGCTGTTTTTTAAAAGCGTATTAAAGAGCGGGTAATTTTCTTTAGAATGCGTTTATTTAAATGTAGAGGACAGTGTTTTAGTTCAAGATTTAGAACAGATTGCTTGAAAATGTCTTAAAACTGATATAAGAAAATTTATGAGGAGTTTTGCCGTTAGTGGTTGTGTAAAATATGTTGTGGGAAATCCATTTCAAAAGCTTCCGAAAGCAAAGCGAGTTAGGAACTGGAAGTACTTCCACAGATTTCTTTTAGTATGTAAGATTTTCTTTTAAAAACCGCTGATAAACGCACGGAATACTCTACCGTATAAAATTTTTGTGATGAGATTTTATTTTCTGGCAGTCGCCTCTAGTTTTAAGATTGGTTATTGGAGAAAGCGTTGAGATGTTTTGCGGTCGCGTTGTATAAAAATTTGATGTTAAAAGTGAGAAAAAGAATTTTACTGCGATGAGCAGAGAGTGATGCCTAATGAGATTTTTCGCTGTGTCTACGCGCCGCTTTACGACGGTTATAGGCGACATTCTTGCTGTTATTATTCATACAAAAGAAATTTTATATTTTGATTTGCGGCAAAAAATGAGTGAATAGTTATATATATCGCGATTGGCTTTAAAGAAAAAAAAGAGAAACTGCTTTAAACGGAGAATTGTAGTGATGCAAAAGCTAATCGGTATCATTATCTTCTGTTGTCTTCCCGTTGGCGAAATAAGATATTCGTTTTTTTCGGATAAACCTTCTGAATTTTACGGTTTTAGGATTTTGGATATTTTTCAGTATGTAATTTTAAAGGGCGCGTATTGTAAAGTTGTTTTAAGATGGATAGCATACTTTCAAACTGTCGCTTTTGGATGGATATTGGATTTTTAATCGGATTCGAGAAGCGCGAAATATATTTTTGTGAATTTGTAAGGGTAAAATTATGCGACGGCAAATATAGTGAGCGGAAAAGTCTGCAGCGGCGGAGTATGAGTGTATTGATTTTTGTGTTTTATAGATAGTGGATTATTTATACTTGAGGATAAAAAATGTTTAAAATTGTAAACAAAAAAGAAATCGGACCGAAAGTGCGGGCATATGAGATTTATGCTCCTGAAGTTGCGAAAAGCGCAAGAGCCGGACAATTTGTTATATTCAGAATTGACGATAAAGGAGAACGCGTTCCTTTGACCGTAGCGGGAACAAATCCTCAAAAAGGTTTAGTGAAAATAATCTTTCAAGAGGTAGGTAAAAGCACAATGCATCTTGCTTCTCTTTGCGAAGGCGATTACATAAAAGATTTTGTAGGACCTTTAGGACATCCCACAGAAATTAAAAAATACGGCACAGTTGTTGCTGTCGCCGGAGGCGTGGGTACGGCAGAAGTTTTGCCGGTTATAAAAGAGTTTAAAGAAGTGGGCAATAAAATTGTTACCATAGTAGGGGCGAGATGTAAAGATTTGATAATACTTGAAGATGAATTAAAACGAGAAAGCGACTTGCTCCTTTTTGCCACAAATGACGGAACGCGCGGTGTAAAAGGATTTGTCACAGACGTTTTAAAAGACGTCGTAGGCAAAGAAAAAGTGGATATAGTATATGCTATAGGTCCGGTGCCTATGATGAAAGCCGTTGCGGAACTCACCAGAGCAGAACATATAAAGACGCTGGTTTCTTTAAATCCTATAATGCTTGACGGAACGGGAATGTGCGGAGCGTGTAGAGTTAGCGTCGGCGGGATGATAAAGTTTGCCTGCGTTGACGGTCCTGAATTTGACGCACATTCCGTGAACTGGGAAGAACTTGTTTCAAGACTTGAACTCTTTAAAAGTCTTGAAAAAATATCGGTTGATAAATTTAAATATAACCAGGAGTGTAAATGTCACGAAAAATAAAAATGCCCGAAAGGGATCCAGAGATAAGAAAAAGAGATTTTAAACAGGTGAATACGGGTTATACGCGTGATGAGATGCTCAAAGAAGCCGGAAGATGTCTGCAGTGCAAGAAACCGACGTGCATCGGCGGCTGTCCCGTTGAAATTGATATTCCGGGGTTTATAAAACATCTTGCCGGCAATGATACTGCGCGGGCTCTAAAAGTTTTAAAACAAAAAAATAATCTTTCGGCTGTATGCGGTAGAGTCTGCCCGCAGGAAAACCAATGTGAAAAATTGTGCATCTTAGCGAAGAAAGGCGAAAGCGTTTGTATCGGAAATTTAGAAAGATATGCGGCTGATGTTGCGATTGAAAATAGCGATGACAAGATGGCAACTGAGAAAAACGGCATAAAAGTTGCTGTTGTCGGTTCAGGACCGGCGGGACTTGCCTGCAGCGGCGATTTGTTGAAAATGGGATACGATGTTTCAGTTTATGAATCTCTTCATAATTCCGGCGGTGTTTTGCGTTACGGCATACCTGAATTCAGACTTCCAAAAGAGGTTTTGGATAGAGAAATAGATAATTTAAAAAAGCTTGGAATGAGAATAGTTTTAAATACTCTTATCGGAAGAACAAAAACTATAAAAGAGTTATTTGACGACAGATACAAAGCCGTATTCATTGCGGTGGGAGCGGGACTTCCCGTATTTCCGGGTATAACGGGCGAAAATTTGAATCATGTTTACTGTTCAAATGAGTTTTTGGTGCGCGTAAATCTTATGCGTTCTTATGATTTCCCCGATTACGACACGCCAGTCTATAAAGGCAAAAGCGTTGTGGTAGTCGGTGGCGGAAATACGGCGATGGATTCGGCAAGAACAGCGCTGCGACTCGGAGCGGGAAGCGTCAAGCTTATTTATAGAAGAACTGAAAAAGAAATGCCTGCGAGAAAAGAAGAATGGCTGCACGCGAAAGAAGAAGGAATAGAATTCATAACTTTGACAAATCCGATAAAATTTATAGGAGACGAAAAGAAATTTGTTAAAGCTGTTGAGTGTGTGAAGATGGAACTTGGCGACTACGACGATTCTGGGAGGAGACGTCCTCAAGAAGTTAAAGGATCGAATTATACAATAGAAGCAGATGCGGTTATTTTGGCTTTAGGACTGCATCCAAATCCTATTTTGCCACTGCTTACTGAAGGTTTAAATACGGACAGTCGCGGTTATATTATAATTGACGACAACTATATGACTTCGATATCCGGCGTTTTCGCAGGTGGCGATATTGTTGGCGGGGATACTGTTATAGAGGCGATGGGAATGGGTAAAAAAGCGGCGCGGGCGATAGCAGATTATCTTAAAAACATTTGAGCAATGCGTCTCTGTTTTATTTTCCTTTTTTTCCCTTTTTCCGCAATGAAGCATGAAATTCCTGTAATACGGAGGTTTCTATTTTATTTTAGTAAGTTTTAGTTTGCTGATGATCTTTATAACTTTACGTATCTGGATATTACGATTTCTTTTCATGTATGCGTAATCGACGAAAAATTTCGAAATCTTTATTTTTGCACTGAAGTCAACGACCCGACTCTATCAAGCATTGAGAAGCGGATAAGCACGCTAACAAGGACAATTTTTCCGTCTGTTGTCGGTAAGCGGGGCAACCGTCGCGAGGGACATGTCTCTCGCTACAGATTCTCTTACGAAAATAGAGCAGATTTTGACAAAAATTGAAGGTAAAATTATCAAGAGAACGGCTCGAAAAGTCGCTCTTCGCAGTCCGGGTGCGTCGCTGAAACTTATATCGAACTTTATTATCGCGACTAGGATGAAGAACTGAAGCGGGACGACAAAGTGGAAAGACACAAGATTGTACAATCACAACAACGGCAAAAAATTGAAGGAGATAATATGTCTGATAGCCGCGGCATGCTATTTGAATTATATTGCGTGCAATGTCTTTATAGACCGCGCCGCGCGAACTGCAATGCGGTGGGTATCCACAGCAAGAATTCCATGATAAAAAAAACAGATGAGCTTTGTTGTCGTTGTTATTTAGAAAATTGACTTATTGTTTAGGAAGGAAGGTTTTAAACAAAACGGTGTTTTGCAGTTTTGGTCGACAAATAAAAATTTATGGAATTTTCTGTAAAAAGGCATGCGTAAAAAAACTTTTGAAACAATTTTTATCCGCGTTAGAATTCCGGATCGTCTAACTAAAAATACAGGAAAATAATATGTTTGCGCTGAGAGCGGGAGGAGTGGCGGCGTGAAAGCGTTGACAATTCAGATTGGAATATTTGGCAGAACAAATGTTGGGAAATCATCGCTTATGAATTTTATTACAAACCAAAACACGTCTATTGTCTCAGAAACGGTGGGAACTACAACGGATGTAGTTTATAAGCAAATGGAGCTTAACCCTTTGGGACCAATAACGCTGTTTGACACCGCGGGAATTGATGATACGTCTGTTTTAGGAAGTAAAAGAATAGAAAAAACGCAAAAAACCTTTGATTCTTGCGATATTGTTATTTTAATGTGCGACTCGGGAAAATTTGGCAGCTTTGAAGAAAGTATTGTCAAAGAAGCGGATAAAAGAAAAACGCCGTGCGTAATTGTCGTAAGTAAAACTGATTTAAACCCTCCCGACAAGATATTTCTGGAACAGTTGAAAAAATATACAAAGTACGTTATGCTCTTTTCTAACGTCAGTGGAAACAGAGATGATTTTCTGAACGCTTTAAAAAAGATTCTTATAGAAGCACTTCCCGATAAATACATTGAGAATTATCGAGCTTTAAGGAATATAGTAAAAAAAGGCGATACGGTAGTTTTAGTTATGCCCATAGATTTGGGCGCCCCGCGCGGGAAAATAATAATGCCGCAGGCACAGACTCTAAGGCATATTTTGGATTTAAATGCGGCTTCGTATACAGTACAAGACACTGAATATGAAATTGCGTTGCAAAATTTAAAAACGCTTCCTATAATTGTGGTGACGGATTCACAAGCTGTTGAGCGCATAGCGGCAAAGACGCCCGATAACGTTAAACTTACGACTTTTTCAATAATTTATGCCGCGGATAAATCTGATATAGTTGAAATGGCGAAAGGTGCTACCGCTCTTAATAATCTTCAGGACGGCGATAAGGTGTTGATTTCCGAAGCGTGTGCGCATCATGCGTCTGCAGACGATATAGGGAGAGTGAAACTTCCAAAATGGATTAGGAAATATTCAAAGAAAGATTTGGAAGTTGAGTATATATCAGGACAGGATTATCCTGAAAATATTGCAGTTTATAAAATCATAATACACTGCGGCGGGTGTACTTTAAATAGAAAAAGCATGCTTTCAAGACTTAATAAAGCTGTCGAAGCCGGAGTGCCGATAACAAATTATGGTATTGCGATATCAGTTCTCCACGGTGTTATAGAAAAAGTGCTTGAAGTTTTTCCAGAAGCGTTATCAGCTTATAAAAAGTATGAATTCAAGTGTAGTGGGTATTATAAAAATTGAGAATAGAGGTTGAAATTTTTTTCGCTGGGTCTATAGACGATTGATGATTACCGATACTACCTTGGACATTACTTTGAATGATGCTAAGAATGGTGATTTGGCAAGAGATAGCAGAGGAGACATTAAAGATATTGGCATAAAAAATTTGTCGCAGTCCATGCAGTCTTTGCCCATATATATATCTTAGGAAAGTTGACAAATACAGCTGCTATGCCAGCTAGACCATATCTAATTATTTTATACTTCTCATAAAAGGGTTTTGCGTAGTTCCAGAGTTTTCTCATAATGATTGAATTACTTAAATCATTCATCAGCTCTTTATTTACTTCAGTCATTTCGTGAAAGTTTGAATTGATCATACCCATATTTATTAATGTTTTTACTATGCTTATTATTGGATTAGAATTTGTCCATGCGTTGCTGATAGCACTCAAATATGTATCTATATGAGATTTTGTATTATGAATTTGTAGTAACTTATCGATAAATAGTGATGCGCTCCAGATACCTATAGGTATTGGTTTTTTTTTGATGGCATATAAGCTGGTAATTATTCCTCTGACTATATCTCCCCCAAATTGCATAAGGATTGGTATTATTGGTATTGACATTACACTGTTTCTTTGTCTGAGTGTTTCTTCGATATGTATAATATGCATGAATGCTGACATCGCAGATGCTGATACACTTTTTATTTGGTTTTCATACTCTTCCTGATTTCCAGCGGGAAGTGTATTTTTTTTACAACAGTAATAAGAATTTAACGAAACTGCACCCAAAGGAAGCAGCGTTTCAAATCGAAACATATTCCTAAGTGTTGTCTTTTTTAATATAAGATAAGCTTCATATCCCGCCGCTAAAATATTTATAATTGGCGAAAGTATTGTTACCCGAGGATAGTTCGTTTTCGTTGGAACTGCGAGGGAATTAGAATTAGTCCGATCAATCAGGTCAGTCCGATTAGTCCTGTTTTTATTTGTATTGCAAGCGCTTAAGTTAAGTATTGCATAACACAATAGTAAATAAATACAAATTAATTTTTTCATTTAGATAATTTTTCGAATTTAAAAAATTGCTGGTTTAAAGCTGTTACATTCATTAAAAAGCGCGCGAGTTAGCAGAGTGAAACCCTGCTTGCCTATATAATGTACCAAATATTTATTGCGTTTACTATGCTATATTGTCATGCGCTTAAAATCAGATCGCGGTTAATTAATGAAAAGAGAAAGTGTTTGGAAGCAAAAGCAACAAGAGATTGAAAAGCGTATTGGCATATTCACAGAATTTGTCGACAAAAACGAGCGACAATAATGATATTATAAAAATATATGGAGGCGATAAGCGGAAATTTTAGAATGCGAGTGGAATTTTTTGTTCAAAATAAACATTGTTATTTTTCTTAACCTGTATTTATTTGTTACGGGAATAAAAGTATTGAAGTTTGAGTGTTAATAGATCCATAGATATTTTTCTCAAAAGTATTTTTTGAAAGAGAAAAAAGAAAGATATTATTTTGGGAGTATGATGGGGTTTTGTTTGAAGTTTGCAAGTAAAAGTAAGCGGAGCAGTTCAAGTTTGACAGGTAAGACTTGATTTGGGCGTTTAACGAGATATGTTTCTTAAGAATTTACAAACTTTACAACAGATTTTTCCTTTTTATAATTCGCGATGCTCATCTTACTCTTGTTTTAGAAACTTTTATTATGATTCTTTTCTAAAGCCGGAGTCGATATTTTTGTTTTTTTGATGTCTTTTTTTATAGCCCGATTATAATTAAAATGTTGAAAGTCCGACTGTAAATCTGGTATAATTTCAAAATATATAAAAAAAATAAAAGGAGCTACCCATGAGGAAACCGTTGATGGCAGGAAATTGGAAGATGAATAAGACTGTTCCAGAGGCTATAAATGTTGTAAAGTCGCTTAAAAGTGCTGTCGCCAGCGTATCGGGTGTTGAAATTTTGATTTGTCCCGCTTTTACAGCGCTTTATGCGGTAAGTGATGAAATTAAAGGTTCAAATATTAGTCTCGGAGCGCAAAATCTTTTTTGGGAAGCAAAAGGGGCGTTCACCGGTGAAATTTCTTTGGAAATGCTGAAAGATGCCGGCTGTTCTTACGTTATAATCGGTCATTCGGAGCGCAGACAACATTTCGGCGAGACTGATGAAACTGTAAACAAAAAAACGAAAGCAGCCCTTGCGGCGGGTATTATTCCCGTAGTTTGCGTGGGTGAAACTCTTAAAGAAAGAGAAGACAATGTAACTTTTAAAGTTATAGAAAAACAGGTGAGAGTCGGTTTGTCAGGCATTAGTCCTCAACAGGCGTCTTTGGCGGTTATAGCTTATGAACCTGTGTGGGCTATAGGAACGGGAAAAACCGCAACTCCCGATCAGGCTCAGGAAGTTCACTCTTTTGTGAGAAAAATATATGAACAGATGTACAAAGAATCAGCTGAAAAAGTGAGAATCCTTTACGGCGGTTCCGTAAATCCGAACAATGTGTCGGATCTTATGAAAAAAACCGATATTGACGGCGGTTTGGTAGGCGGAGCGAGTTTGGAAGCCGAATCTTTTGCAAAACTTGTCGAGTATTCTAAATGAAATAACGTAGTTAACAACATGGCAATAACATAAAATATACAGCGAGAAAGATATGGATAAGATTATAAAATTGGCTTTCGGCACGGATCATGCCGCCGCCGAAGTAAGGAATAAAATAAAAGAATATTTTCAGAGCAGTGGTTATGAGATTGAAGATTTCGGTTTCTGCGGAGAAGGAAGTTGCGATTATCCCGACTATGCTCTTAAGGTTGCAGAAGCTGTTGTCGGCAAAAAAGCGGATAAGGGCGTTCTTATATGCGGGACGGGAATAGGCATGTCCGTTGCGGCAAATAAGGTTAAAGGCGTTATTGCGGCAGTTTGTTGGGATGAAGATACCGCAAAGCTTGCGGCGCAACATAACGGAGCAAATATTTTATGTCTTGGGTCGAGAACTGCTACATTGAACGAACTGTGCCGTAGAATAAAGATATTTCTTGAAACTCCGTTTGAGAAAAGACATTCGCAGAGAATAAAGAAAATTAGGGAAATTGAAAAACTGCAGTGCCAGAAATAACAATGAGGGAGTTCATTTTTACTGTTCTTTTTTCTGTCTTTATAATGTCGTCGTGTATTGTAAGCACGGCTGTCGTAAAGCCGGATTATGATTTTTCAACAATTAGGACTGTGCGGGTAGAGAATTTTTCTTCCGGCAAAAAATACAGAGAGGCTGGCGAAGCGTCGCGAAAAATTTTTATTCGACATCTTCTAGCTAAAGGTTATAACGTCGTATCTGATAATGTTAATGTTGAAGTTGACGCCGTTATAGAAGGGAGCATAACTTCTTTTCGCTGCGAGCGGAAATATGTTTTATACCCGGTGAGATGTAGTTCGCAATGTTATATTTTTAATGATTATTATGACGGTTGTTATGATTACAATTGGGCGCGCAGTCGGACGCTTAGAAAAGTTGTTACAAGGGATGCCATAGTCGGGATTTACGCGTATATGACTGATGTGAAAACGGGACAGGTTATATGGTCAGATTCGTCTGTTTGCAAAAATAAAAATATAGATTATGCGCTTGACGCAGTAGTGAGAGATGTCTTAAGAACCATTCCGCGCGACAATGCTAATAAGCGGAAATAGTTTTTTATTTACAGGACTTAAAAAGGAGCTGTTATAATGGAGATTTCAGACTTAAAGATAATGTCTGCTAATGTCAGAAAAGATATTATTAAAATGCTTGCTCTTGCGGGTACGGGACATCCGGGCGGTAGTTTATCTTCGGTCGAACTTTTGGTGTCGTTATATTTTAAACATATGAAATTTAATCCCGAAGATACAAATGACCAAAACAGAGATTACTTTATATTGTCAAAGGGGCATGTTTGTCCAGTGCTTTATGCGGTTTTAGCGCAGCTTAAATGTTTCAATTCCGATGAATTGTGTACTTTGAGAAGAACCGGGAGCAAACTTCAGGGACATCCGGCAAAAGATAAAAAACTTCCGGGAATAGAAGTGTCCACCGGTTCTTTAGGATACGGCTTATCTATTGGAGCGGGGATTGCCGTAGGAATGAGGCAAGCGGGTAAAAGCAACAGAGTTTACGTTCTTATGGGCGACGGCGAGCAGCAGGAAGGAAGCGTCTGGGAAGCTGCAATGTCGTCGGCTCACTATAAACTTGACAATCTTTGCGCCATCGTTGACAATAACGGTTTGCAGATAGACGGCGCTACGAAAGATATAATGAACGTTGAGCCTTTAGCCGATAAATACAAAGCTTTTGGCTGGAGTGTTATAGAGATAGACGGACATAATCTTGAGGCGATTGACAAAGCTTATTTGCAGTTCAAAACGGAAAAAGGGAAACCTACGGCGATAATAGCGAAGACTGTTAAAGGCAAAGGCGTTTCTTATATGGAAAATGTCGCCGAGTGGCATGGAAAAATTCCCTCAAAAGAATTGGTTGAAAAAGCGTTGACGGAAATTAACGAATCGTTGAAATAGGGAAAACGATGTTGGCGCCCAGTTTAAAAAAAACGACTGTAGATGTCGGGATAAAGCTTAGATGTAAAAAGAATAAAAATAACGATTGCGGTTTGGCATAACGGTTGAAAGTATGTATTCGGTCAGGAGAAAAATATGATAGAAGTTTTTGGAAAAAAGGCTACAAGATTTGGTTTTGGCGAGGGTCTTGTCGAACTTGGAAAAAAAGATCCTAAAATTTTTGTTTTGGGCGCGGACACGGTTTCTTCAGTCGTAATAGATGGTTTTAAGGAAATGTTTCCCGACAGATTTATTAACGTCGGCATCGCGGAAACCAATTTGATAGGTATGGCTGCAGGACTTGCCGTAGCGGGGTTTATTCCGTTTGTGTCCACTTACGGAGTCTTTGCGTCCGGAAGACCGTGGGAACAGATAAGAACGACTGTGTGTTATTCAAATTTAAATGTAAAAATAGGCGGTTCGCATTCTGGAATTACGGTAGGACCTGATGGAGCAACCCATCAGGCTTTGGAAGAAATAGCCATAATGAGATGTCTTCCCAGAATGAAAGTCATAACGCCGTGCGATTTGGTTGAGACGAGGAAAGCGGTAGTAGCGAGCGCGTATTCAGACGGGCCTACATACATAAGATACGGAAGAGAAAGTATCCCCATGATCACAAAAGACGATACTCCTTTTGAAATAGGAAAAGCAAATGTTTTAAGAGGCGGAGATGACGTTGCGATTATGGCTTGCGGAACAATGGTTTACGAATCTCTAATGAGCGCTGAGATTTTAGAGAAAAAAGGTATCAAAGCAAGAGTCATAAATATCCACACGATTAAACCTATAGACGAAAAAACAATCATTGCCGCTGCGAAAGAATGCGGTGCGGTAGTAACCGCGGAAGAACATCAAATTTATGGCGGATTTGGTTCTGCGGTTGCCGAAGTGCTTGTCAGAAATTGTCCGGTTCCCGTTGAAATGGTGGGAATCAACGACAGATTCGGCGAGTCCGGCGAACCTATGGATTTAATGTGCAGATTCGGACTAAAAGACGTAAATATTGCAGATGCGGTTTTAAAAGTTCTCAAAAGAAAATGATATACCAAAAAGAATAGTATTGATTGTTTTATACTCGGAATATGTTGACAGGAATTTAAAAGAGACTGTGAAATGCGATAATTATTGAAATCGAATTAAAGATTTCAGACATAAATATTGACTTCTATAAACAGATGGAAATGATGGAACCTTTCGGTATGAACAATTTTAGCCCCGTATTTTTCATAAGAGATGTAATACTAACTGTGAGATATTGGTTTTTTGAAGACAAAGAAGAGCCTTTAAAATTTAAAGTTTCGCATAAAAGAAGTAAAAATATTCAGACTGTGTTTTGGAACAAGGCAAATCTTCCAAAGATGACCCGTTCCGAAGATTCTTTGAATATAGCTTTTAATCTTGGCGTGGTCGGCAAAAATGAAAATAAAGTAGTGCAGCTCAATGCTGCAGATATAAAACTCTCGTAATTATAAGCGATTTTTTTAGTTGTTGTAGGCGAAGGCAGTTTGAAACTTGGTATTGAATTTTCAACTGCTGTTTATTTTTTAGATGGCGTGCATAGCAATATCTTAAGAATTTCTGAATTTAATTTGTGGATAAAATTACGAGGATATGGAAATGCGCGGAAATCTGGTAAAGATTGCATTTATAGGCGGCAGCGGATTATATGAAATTGCCGGTATTAAAAATATTATTGAAAGAAATGTTGATACGCCTTTTGGCAGACCTTCGGACAAAATAACCACAGGCGAGATAAACGGCGTAAACTGCGCTTTTTTGCCGAGACACGGCAGAGGGCATACCTTAAACCCTTCGGAGATTAATCAAAGAGCGAATATTTATGCTTTAAAATCTCTAGGCGTGGGACAGATAGTTTCTTTTACAGCGTGCGGTTCTTTGAAGAAAGAAATGAAACCGAGAGATTTCGTTATTCCTGACCAGGTTTTTGATAAAACAAAAAACAGGCCGTCGACTTTTTTTGAAAAAGGCATAGTCGCTCATGTCTCAATGGCATATCCCTTCTGCAATGGAATAAGAGATTTAATCCGCCAAATTGTTGACGAGCTTGGCATAAAACATCATTTCGGCGGAACATATGTCTGCATTGAAGGTCCGCAATTTTCCACGAAAGCTGAATCGGAAGCCAATAGGCAGGCGGGTTTTTCAATAGTTGGAATGACGCTTTTTCCAGAAGCAAAACTTGCTAGGGAAGCTGAAATGTGCTATGCAAACATTTCTCTTGTGACTGATTTTGACGTATGGAAAGAAGGGGAAGAAGTAACGAACGACGCCGTTGCCTCGGTTGTTGCGGCAAATCTTGCAAGCAGTAAAAGAGTTATTGAAAGTCTTGTTGTGAAACTTTCAGAGAGAGAAATAAAGTGTTCCTGCGGCAGTTCGTTAAAAACTTCGTTTATGACTCCATCCGATAAAATAGCTCAAAATCCGTATTATAAAAATGTATCTTTGTTAATTGATAAATATTTTAAATTATGAATGTTTGTTTTTTGCCGACTGAGTTTGATGCTAATGTTCGTTTTACGCATGTAATATGTCGTGACGTGAACTTAGCGGAATATGTTTTTAACAGTTGGGTAGTAAATGAAGCGCTCACTGCACAGTTAATGAATCAGTTTTTGTTTAAGGGCTTTTAAAATAGCTTTACCAAAATCTTGTGCGATGTCGGGACCATTTGCAGTGATAATATTTCCATCAGTTTCCATGTCGTTGCCCGTATATATGGCGCCACCTTTTATCAATTCTTCTTTCCCGTCAATAAAAACCGTTGCTTTTTTACCTTTTAAAATGCCTGCATTTGCGAGAATTACGCACGCTATGCATATTGAAGCCGTAGGTTTTCCAAGTTTAAAAAAATCATTTGCAAGTTTTAGAGCGCTGGGATTATCGAAAAACACTTTTGATCCGCCTCCGCCGATATACGCTATCGCGTCAAAGTCATCTGGATTAATATCTTGAATTAAAAGCGTGCTTATCGTTTTAAATCCAAATCTGCCTGTCAGCTCTCCAATTTTTACACTCGCAGTTGTAACTTCAATGCCGGCATCTTCAAGAACTTTTTTAGGTTTATAGTATTCTTCGTCTCTGAATACTTCAGGAGCGGTTATAAATATAACTTTATTCATAAATGCCTTGCTACTAATGATTTTATGCTGTAAATATTTTTAAATCTATTCGTCTGTCTGAGCGCTTGCGTGCAGACAGACTTTTGACTCTCTTGCGATCATCAATTCTTCATTTGTGGGAATTATCATAATTTTTACCTTAGAGTTCGCGGTTGAAACGAACCTTTCTTCGACTGAAGGTTCGTTGTTCTTTTTTGCGTCCATCTCAATTCCCAAAGCATGTAGATTTGCACATATTTTTTCTCTGACTGCCATAGAATTTTCCCCTATGCCCGCTGTAAAAACTAAACCGTCAATGCCGTTTAATATTCCGCAATAGGCGCTTATGTATTTTTTTATACTGTAACAGAGCATTTCAAAAGCGAGTTTTGCTTTTTTGTTGCCTTCCGCCGACGCTTTGATGGTGGTTCTCATATCGCCCGAAAGTCCCGATATACCGAGCAATCCGCTTTCTTTATTCATTAGAGTGTTTAAGTCGTCGTCGTTTTTATATCGAGGATATTTTTTTATAATATAAGCTATGATTGCAGGGTCTATGTCGCCGCATCTTGTTCCCATCATAACTCCTTGTAGCGGAGTGAAACCCATAGAAGTATCTATAACTTTCCCTTTTTCAATCGCAGTTATACTGCTGCCGTTGCCTAAATGAGCCGTAATCAGTTTTAATTCGCTTAAAGATTTTCTAAGCATTGCAGCCGCTCTCTGTGAAACGTAATTATGCGAAGTTCCGTGAAAACCGTATTTCCTTATATGGTGTTTCTCGTAATATTCGTAAGGAAGAGCGTACATGTATGCGTAGTCAGGCATTGTCTGGTGAAAAGCGGTGTCAAAAACTAGAACTGACGGAATTCCCGGAAGCATTTTTTCTACCGCAAGAATGCCGGCATAGTGCGCCGGAGTATGCAAAGGCGCTATTGAAAAGCATTCTTTTAAACCTTTTTTTACTTCTTTCGTTACTAAAACCGATTTTGAAAATTTGTCGCCGCCGTGTACTATTCTGTGACCGACTACGGCAATTTCATCTATATTTGCAATGCTTCCAGTTTTTTTATCTAAGAGATCTTCTATTATAAGTTCAACGGCTTCCGTATGGTTTGTAACTTTTATTGAAGTTTTTTTCTCTTTAGCGTCGGACGTTTGTCTTTTATAGTATGCTTCGGAAAGACCAATGCACTCGACTATTCCCCATGCAATCTTTTTCTCGCTTTCCATTTCAAAAAGAGTGTACTTAGTTGACGACGAACCGCAATTGACCACTAATACTTTCATTCGAGGTCAAGCCTCCCCTATTTTATATAAAATTTATTTACTTGTTAAAACCGGCGGATAATCTATTAAAAAAACAAATTGCTTTTATTGTCTGGTTCAACTTTTTTAAGCCTATTAACCGCATTTCGTCAAATCCTATACTGATATATTTTCTCTTTAATTCCGCAGTTTCGCTGCAACGATGATTGTCGTGCTGCTGTCAAAAGAAAAATCTAAAACAATTTGGTTTCCCTTTTGTTGTCAATAAGAATTTTCGTTAATTCTAACGGTTTCTAAGCCAGATGTAAACCCGTGTTAAAATTTGAAGAATATTGGTTTGGACTGTCAGCTTAATGCGTAGAAGCTTTTTTATTACAAGCGGCAGCTTCGTTTTCAAGCATATTTTATTGACGGTTGCTTGCGCCTATTTTATAAGTCGGCTCGTATAATATTTCTTAAATTACCTGTTTCATAACTGTTCCGTATTTTCAAGTATTCTATAAATAACACTGAGTCTTTGCATTTTGTGATTGACTGCGCTAACAATGCTCTCGGTTTTAATGTCCTAAACTTTTTTATCCGCGTCACGCATCGTTGTTAGCAATGCTGAAAGGGCATTTTTCTATCACTCAGTGACGGAGCATTTTGGGATTTTTTTAAACAGCGGCGATTTTGTTTTACTGTTTTACTCTAAAATTGAATTTAATAAATCTAAATTAACGTTTTTATGTAAAATACGCGACTATTCCGTATAAAATACTACGCTGATAACATAAAAACAATTGTGAAACAAAAGTTCAACAAGGACATAACAACTTTTTTCAACTTTCGCTTTTTAATGCAGATACATTTCAAGAAACAGAGGAAAAAAATACAACTTTAATTATAAAAAAAATTACCGCTACCTGAAAGAATACTTTTAATAATACTCCATATTTTAAAAATCATTCAGATTTTAATAATTTTAGCGAAAATCAATTTTCAGGGCAACTAAAATATACACAATCTTCGCACTTTTCAGGATTAAAATCATCAATATATTCTTTTTTCGGCGATATTTTTCACCTTTTTTCATTTTTCTGATTTATGAAAAGAACATATATAATCACAATATTTTCTATAGCCATACTTGTCATAGAAATGTTTATTGTAAAAATATTTTAAAAAGTTATCTACACCATAGCCCTCTATATAACAGCCATATTCTCTACAATGTAAATCTCTATCACAGCCTTCTCTATTATATCCAGCTTTATCATAGCCATGTCTATCATAGCCTAGTACATCATAGCCATATTTATCATATCCATCTTTGTTATAGCCATCTATATGAAAACCAGCTATATTATAGCCATATATATTATAGCCATCTCTGCGATAGCCATCTCTGTCATAGCCATCTCTGTCATAGCCATCTCTGTCATAACCTTGTCTATCATAGCCATGTGTATCATAGCCAGCTTTATTATAGCCATCTATATGATAGCCTCTTTTATCATATCCATCTTTGTTATAGCCAAATCCATTATAGCCTTGTCTGTCATAGCCCAATTTATTATAGCCACTTATATGATAACCATCTTTATCATAGTTATCTTTGTTATAGCCAAGTATATTATAGACACCAGCACCAGCGCTATTATTATTGCTACGAGATGAAGCAGCAATAAGTTGCTTATTGAGACCAAAAAATAAACTAACTATAAAAAGCATAAAAATTACTTTTTTCATTTTCATACACTCCTTTTACACACTATGAGGCTTATATGTCTATTCCATTGCCACCTTCTTCTTCTTTATTTAACCCGATATTTGTCGGTTTTTTTATCTGTATATGCTAACTTCGCTAGCTTTTGCGGGTACGACCTCAAAAAAGCCTTTGTCGGCAAGGTCAACAAGAGGTAGTTCCCACGTTCCGATTTTCAAGACTTTTTTAAGCAACCTAGTCGCACCTACACATATTAAGTGAAGAACCCAATTACAAACTCGGGGCAGTATAACTACAGTAACTACTGCAGTAGCGATTGAATAAGCCACAATATTAATGTCGGACGACGCTTTATCAATGCACGGCAATATAATTTTCATTTGCTCATCGGCGAGACTCACGCTGGTCTTATTATTTGAGTTAGTTACAGCGCGCTAGTTGTTATAAACATTCAGGACTGTTTCTTTTACTATCAGCATAATTTCTTTTTTTCACCGTAGCCTGCCAGCATCATATAGCATACTATTAAGCTAACTATTTTTTTCATACTTATCCTGTCGTGACAGATAAGAGTTTTTAGTTATTAGTCAATAACATACTCCGACATAATTACACTTAAACATTATATCGCGCCCGCACGTTAGTTTTGTTTTTAGTGTGTAATTTTCTGTCAGTAGTCATTATCAATTAATTTAAGATAATACTACCGTACGCCTTCGGCGTTTGGTTAAGCCAAAATAAAAGACGATTTTGGCTTTTGGTGTCACCTGTGCATATATATTTTAGATTATTAGTATATTAGATAATTATAACGAAAAAAAACACATTGAAAAATCAATCAGTTTTTAGCGAATCAGCATATGGGAACACATATATAATAACAAATTAAAAAATAACCGTAAAATTTAACTTTTAATATATTTTTGTACTAATTCGTTAAGATAGGGTTGTCTGTGTTGACTATACGGATCATGAAAACAATGCTTCTGAAGTTCTGCTAAACGATTCTGATGTACTAAATTCATCTCTACTCATTGATTTAGTATCGGCATGTCAGAAATAGATTTTAGAAGAGCAGGAGATTGGCTTTCATATTCCGCTTGTAATTCTTGATATTGTCTATAAATTCATAGTCTAGAAGCATCTTGATATTTGATGAAAAAAGTTCTGAATCAAATTTATAATTTTCTGTCATCTGCTTCTTTAAGTAAAGTTTTTCTTCTAGGTCGGCATTATCATGCTGCTCCTGTAATTTTTTAAATAATTCATTATTTGGAACTAGTGCATAATAGAAATAATAACTATAATCTTCAGAATCTCTTTTTATAGCTTCATCAAAACTAATTTTTTCAATTAGAGAACTTTCATCATATCGTTTTTGACGAGCTTTGTGGAACGACTTATGCATTTCAAGTCGCATATCTTCCATTTACTAGTTGGAACTATCGTAATATCAGAATAATCCCAATAACCTTAATAACCGTCGCTTTCTATACATCCATTAATCCTAATCTTCCAACTTATATCTGCTCTAACTCCTCTTGTGTATATTTTTTTAATAATGGTTTTATTGACTGGTTTTCAACTTTGACAGGCGATAACTTCCTCTCAAATTTACCTTTTAAATAATAAAATCCAATAAGTACAGCCGAAGTAATCACAATCATATTAAACGGATTATTGTACCACTTCAAAACTGTAGGCTCAATACTGTCGGACAAAGCTGGAGCAGATTTTTTCGGCGCGGAAACACCTTTATAAATGGCATGTGTAATTAGAGTTCCGACTACAATACATGCTCAGCAGTTCCGGCATCTGAAGCATAAGCGTCTATTGAAAAACATGCTTTGAAAGAAATTGGACAGAATTATCCCGAAGGCAATTTTGCAGATTCGTATCGCTCCGATACGCACAGCTCTATCGGACAGAGCTGGAACAGTTTCATTCGTCTCGGATGTTGGAGTGGGTGTAAATGTTTGGCTCAGGTTTAGGAGCGAGAGCTTTTGAAGGCTCAAGAGCAGTCTCTGATGCCAGCGGTGCGGCGTTGAAACGACTTCGCTTTCCTTTTTGTCAACAACAGTATTCACAGTACTTCCATGATTAGGCAGCTTATCACAGCCAGACGTCAAGAATATATATATAATTTTTTTCATTTATATCCTATCGCGACAGTTAAGAAATCGTTACATCTGGCAGAGCGTTCGAATATCAGCGGATTGCTCCGCTAAAATATTTTTGACTTATATTATTCTCTTTGTATTATCTATATTGGAATAGTACGCATTTCAAATAATTCGGCAATCGGTTACTCACGGACAATCCTTATTATTGTGAACTATCTTCTTGCTTGGGTAGCACTTGTACTACTGCGTTCACTGATTCCTTCAATTTCATTACCGCTTCTGTCTGTATGGTTATGCTATCACTTACCTGTTTAATTTTTTCCTGTATTCCCTGTCCGTCAACAGTTCCTTTATCCTTTTTAAAATAACCAAACTTGAAGAGCATATCTATTGTAAAACTTGTAACAGCTAATAACGTTATCAATATTAACGCCGTAAGTTATTGGGTTCTTCCAAACAGACGTTTCAAAAACGTTGTTTGATATCGCTCTTGCTTCGTAATTGTAATGAGTGTGCGTATCAGCAGGAACAATCTTATCTACATGTACTACCTTTTCAGTTACTATCGGTTCTTTCATCGTCTTTGTATAACCCATCGTCATCATCGGACACAACAACACGGCAATCACTTTTTCATATTTTTACCTCTTTTACTTTATCTTTCTCTGTATTCTGCTCCTACTGAACATGTGCTGATTTGAATGCATCTGTTTTTATTTCTTTCATTGCAGCAGTAATCGGTTCAATCATTTTAATAGTTACCTTTGAGGCAACACTGTCTGCTATCTGGTCACAACCTATAAACATTATACAGCATACTACTAAACTAACTACTTTTTTCATACTTATCCTACCCTATACGGAACAGGCAGGAGATTTTTACAACAGTATTCGGACGCCGAATCGGCAGTCTGAGGACTGCCTTTCGGCTCAATTGTTAAGCAGATTACTGCTCTTTATTGCATACGATTAATATAGTATACCAAATAATATCAAGCATTAATCAAATTCAAACAAAAAAAGCGCAACGAGATAACTTATTGCGCTTTTTTGTCTCCTTTGACTGTTCATAAAAAAAAGAGCCTGCAGGTGCCTGCAAGCTCTAATATAACTTTTCTTTTTTTACTCAAAACAAAACATCATTAGGTTTATAAACATATCTAAACAAAGCCTCTTCATCAACACCTTCATTTAAAAAAGGTTCTTCTTCAATACGTTTATTTTTCGTCCAATCGTAACAATTACCAGTGTCACTAAAATAACAAGGTTTATAATCTAGCGAGATGATTTGTCCTTCAGGAACATTAACTTTATTTAAGTTAGAAAGATGACGTTGCGAGTTTATAATATTTAAAAAATTTGCATAGCGGACATTACAAAAATCCTCGTCTCTTAATGCCGAAATACATTCGGCAACAGTATAATCATCTTTAGACTCCAGCTCAAACATTGATATCGGCATCGGCATCAGTGTCGACGTTGGGTGTGGATTACTTACTTAGCTAACAGCGTCATAATACGCAGCATTTCCGATATCAATTAGCCTGCCATAATCAGCGATTAAGCTTACAATTAAAAACAACGATAATATTCTTTTCATGATTAATTCGTAATTATCTTTTTCTTATTATCTATCTTGGAACAGTATGCATTTCAGATACATCAGCGGACTACACACGGACAATCCCTGTATGGTGTTATCTTACTTTCTATCATAACCAGCTCTATTATAATCTAACATATCATAGCCGTCTTTATCATAACCGTCTTCATCATAGTCATTCGACTTATGTATAGGTGTAGGTTCTGGTTCTGGTTCTGGACTAGCTTGCTTAACCTTTTCAGTAACAGTATTCACGGTGCCTGCACTGTTAAGCAACTTACCACAGCCAGACGCCAAGAATATACACAAACATATACATATAATTTTCTTCATTTTATTTCTTAACAATTCCTAATTTTTTCCTCAACCAAATTTCAGAGATTTCAGGAATTTTATCTATTCTGACAAATAAGGTTTATAAAGATATAAATAGAAACAATATATACCCTTAAAGGTATTACGAACAGGTATTTCTATTTCTTTAGTCTGTTTTTTTGTCTCTCTATCCCGATAAAAAGAGCGATAAAATATACCAAGTACAAATAATAGTCTCAAAATTCCAATGCTCGTTAATTTGTTCAAGAGAAAGGTTAACAGTTTTGTAGTATAAAGCCTGTAAAGCTGACGAAGTCTGCCTTTCTTTCTCCTTTTGTAGTGTTCTTCGGATAATATTTTTTTGTGATAGTAATCGGGATACGGGATATTAACATGCTTACCTTCTATTAGCCAGATATTTCGTCGTTAATCGTTGTAGCTTGGCAATTATTTTCGGAAGCATAGGCATATAAGATTACTACCGCATGCCTTCGGCGTTTGGTGAAGCCAAAATAAAAGACGATTTTGGCTTTCGTTAAGCGTAGTAGATTAATAAAAAGATGTCACCTGTGCAGATATATTATTATTTTCAGTAATTTTTGTCATAACTTCGGTGATTTTTGTATAAACGGTGTCTCCTGTAATATTACAATAGAAGCGACTTTGCATTGTGTATAAGCTTAATTATATGCCATTTTTTTAACTTATTGTCAATTAATATAAATCTAGTACGCTTACGCTAGCATGAATAAAAGGAATAATTATAATCATCGTAAAAGAGAAAAAGACGAGCGATATGCAGCAGGTGCAATGCCAAAAAGAAAAAAGGGCAATAAGATACTTTTCAATAGAGATGCTATAGTTATCTCTTTTTTGCTGTTATATTGTCATAAAATATGACGGCGTTTTATAAAGAAAGAGTTCATAAACATAAATAAGATGCAATATTAGTTGAAGATGGATTTAGCGACTTAATTATCGTCTTCCGCGTATTGATATACTGCATTGACAATCCTGCAGGCAAATTGTAAAATATTGGCATGAAAGATATTGAAATTTTAGCTTTAAAAATTAAAAAAACGGCTGAAAAATTGAGAAAACTTACCGATGAAAATCTCAAACTTAAATTGGAAGTGGAATATTTGAGGAAAGAAAGCGAACGCGGCAGAAAACAGTCGAGCGAGTATGTGGTGTTGAGAAAAAATGCTGAAGCAGCTGTTACTAAAATTGAAAGAATTATAAAAAAAATTGACACGGTAAAGGTTTTATAATTATGGCAACCACCCGTGAGAAAATTATGGGAAGGGACATAGACCTGCATATAGATGGTATGGATGAGCTGAGCTTTAACAGGGTTGTAAGTTTTGTAAACGAACAGTGGCTAGAAGTAAAGAGCGAAAATGCTAACGTTCCCGACACGCAGAAGATAGCGGCTTTGACGGCTGTAAAGATAGCGACAGAACTGCTTAGGTTGAAAGATTTACAAGAAAGTATTTCATGTAATTATGAAAAAAAAATTAAAGAGTTTATACGACAATTAGACGAAGCTGATTATATGAATTGAAATATTTTTCATATTTAGTCTGCGATGTTGGCTATGTTTAATCGATTTATTTCTATGTGTCTCTTTTTAAAGAGCGGCAAGTAGGCGTGTGCTGTCGCATTTTAATTGAAGAAATGAGATCTAGATTGATTGGAATTTCTAGCATTGCAGTTTTTTTTACTTAGTTAAAAGCTGAATTAGTGCCGAAAAGCAATGTAGATAGCTATGAAACAGACAAATTTTCTTGAAAATGCCGTAAATCATAAAAACAAACCGCTGGCTGTAAGAATGTCGCCTCGTAATTTTAAAGAATTTGCGGGACAGGAAAACATTTTGGGAGACGGCAAACTTTTGCGTCGTTTAATAGAATCTGACAATCTCAGTTCTGTAATTTTTTTCGGTCCGCCCGGAACCGGTAAAAGTGCGTTGGCAAGGATTATTGCTTCAAAAACAAAAGCGTATTTCGAAGAAGCAAACGCAGTGACGATCGGCATAGCTGACATAAGAAAGATAATAGAAGCCGCAAAAGCTAGGACGGAAGTTTTTGGCAAGAAAACTATTCTTATGCTTGATGAAATTCATCATTTCAACCGTTTGCAGCAAGACGCGTTGCTTCCAGACGTTGAAAGTGGCATAATAACGTTAATCGGTATAACTACGGAAAATCCATTCTTTTATATTAATGCCGCTATTATTTCGAGGAGTACGGTTTTTGAATTTCAGCCTTTGTCGAAAGAAGCTCTTTTACATATTATGGAATCAGCTTTAAAAGATAGGGAAAATGGACTTGGAAGCTATAAAGTTAAAATGTCAAAAGAAGCGAAAGAACATTTGCTCGCGAATGCAGTTGGCGATGCCAGAAGACTTCTCAATGCGCTTGAGGTAGGTGTTCTTTCCGCGGAGACTAATGCGGAAGGCGTGAGAGTTTTTGATATCAGCGTAGCTCAGGAATCAATGCAGAAAAGAGCGTTTTTATACGATAGCTCGGGAGACACTCATTATGATCATATTTCTGCATTTATCAAATCAATGCGGGGAACAGATCCCGACGCAGCGATTTACTGGATGGCAAAAATGCTTGCGGCTGGAGAAGATCCTCGCTTTATTGCAAGAAGAATAATAATCTGTGCCTCCGAAGACGTGGGTATGGCAGATCCTGGAGCTTTAACGCTTGCGGTTTCCGCATTTAATGCGGTTGAATTTGTCGGCATGCCCGAAGCGAGAATAATTTTAGCCCAAGCAGCTATTTACGTGGCTTGCGCTCCAAAATCTAATGCCTCTTATATGGCTGTCGAGCGGGCTTTGTCGGAAGTTAAAAACGGTAAAGTTAGAGGTGTTCCAAATCATTTGAAAGATGCGAATCTCGATGGCGGAAAACTTGGGCATGGGCAGGGATATAAATATCCGCATGATTTTGAAGGACATTACGTACAACAGGAATATTGGACTGATCCTGTGGAATTTTATACGCCTACAAAGGAAAGCTACGAAGGGAAAGTCCGTGAACGATTGCTTGGAATTAGAAAAAAGAAAAGTAAGATATAAGTTTTTAGCTATAAGAAATGGAGTAGAGCCGGCTTTGGCGGCAGCCTATAGCGCAGATATTTTTGTAGAAATTAAAAAGCTTTCTCTATACAGGAAAGCGAAAACCGTGATGTTTTATTTATCTAGCGGTTCTGAAGTTGTTACTGATTTTATGGTAAATTCTGCTCTTGACAATGGGAAAACCGTTGTTGTTCCTGCGATAGAAAATTCCGAAAATAGAAAGATGTACGCCGTAAAGATTTCAAGGCTTGAAGATGCTTGCCAATCGGTTTGCGGCATAAGACAACCTGGAATAAGTCCCAGAGATATAGTAGAAAAAGGCGATGTCGATTTGGTTTTTGTTCCGGGCATCGCTTTTGACGCTAGAGGATACAGGACGGGCTACGGCAAAGGTTACTATGACAGGTGGCTTAAAAGCGTGCCGCTTGAAAAAACCGTAGGACTCGCTTATGATTTTCAAATTACAGACAAACTTCCGACTGAGGAATATGACATTCCGGTAGGTGTTATTATTACTGAAAAAAGGATTATGCAAATTGAAGGAATTTAAGGAGCGGAGAAATGGAAAACGTTATGGTGATTGTTATAACCGCTTTTGTGGCTTTGGCTGTGGGATATATTTTGCGTTTTATTTATGCGAGATTAGATGTTAGATCGGCAGAACGAACTTCAGAAAGAATTGTGGAAGAGGCAAAACTAATAGCTGAGACAAAATCAAAAGAGATAATTTTAGATGCAAGGTTAGCGATTGACGGAGAGAGGAAAGAATTCGAGCATAAAATAAAAGAAAGAAAGCAGGCCGTTCAAAATACGGAAAATCGCTTGAACCAGCGCGAAGAAAACTTAGATCGTAAAATTGACGCGATTGACAGGAGGGAGAAAAGTTTATCCAGTAAAGAAAGAGATATTTTCTCAAAAGAGCAGCATCTTTCCGTAAGATTTGCGGAAATCGATAAAATGAAGGAAGAGCAAAAGAAAATTCTTGAAAAAATTTCAGGAATGACTAGGGAAGAGGCAAAAAAAAATCTTATAAGCGAAATGGAGAAGGATGCAAAACAATACGCATCGGTCCTAGCACAGAGACTTGAACAAGAAACGCGGGAAAATGCCGATAAAAAATCAAAAGAGATTCTTTCTATTGCGATACAGCGCGTAGCCGTAGATCATGTGGCGGATATCACCACTTCGACGGTTCAGATTTTAGGCGATGAAGTAAAAGGAAGAATTATAGGCAGAGAGGGCAGAAATATCAGAGCGTTTGAACAGGCGACAGGCGTTGATTTGATAGTTGACGACACGCCTGAGTCGATAGTCATTTCGGCTTTTGACGGCGTAAGAAGGCAAATAGCAAAACTTGCTTTGGAAAAATTGATTGCCGACGGCAGAATTCATCCTGCAAGAATTGAGGAAGTCGTTGAAAGAATAAAAAAGGAGATGGAACAACATCTTAAGGAAGTCGGAGAACAAGCCGCGATAGAGGTGGGAGTTCCCTGTTCTAATCCTGAAATTATTAGATTGCTCGGAAAATTAAAATACAGAACTTCTTATGGGCAAAACCAACTTCAGCACACGTTAGAAGTTGCATGGCTTGCAGGTGCCATAGCAGGCGAGCTAAGGCTTGACGTAATGTTTTGCAAGAAGGCGGCGATGCTGCACGATATAGGAAAAGCCGTTAATCATGAAGTTGAGGGTACTCATCATCAGATTTCCGCCGATATAGCTAAAAGATATGGCGAATCCCCTAAGATGGTAAATGCAATTTTATCGCATCACGAGGGTTTTGAACTTCCGTCAAGCTCTGAAGCTTTCGTTCTGGCGGCGGCGGATGCAATTTCTGCGGCAAGACCTGGCGCAAGGAAAGAATCAATAGGGCATTATCTCAAACGTCTTGATAAACTTGAAAAAGTCGTAAAAGGGTTTCGCGGCATTTCAGTGGCTTATGCAGTACAGGCTGGAAGAGAGGTAAGAATACTTGTAGAGCCAGATGAAATTGACGAAAAGCAGGCGCAAATTTTAGCGCATAATATAGTTAAAAAAATTGAGCAAGAACTAGAATATCCGGGACAGATTAAGATTACCGTTATTCGCGAAACAAGGGTGCAGGATATAGCAAAGTAAGTTTTTTATTCTGTTTTTTTATGCGTATGCTTGTGCTATGTGCCGACTTATTGCGTTTTTTGATATAAAGTTTTGATGGCGAAAACTCTGCTTAAGCTCAAAGTAATTCGTAAAAATATAAGATGTCAGTAAAAAATTAGCTTGGTTCAAAGGCTTTTTTAACTCTAGTATTTACTCCTAGTATATAGGGCGGCAAATTACGCAGATATCTGAGGATTTAGAATAAGGAATATATTGCCCGCACGGGACTGTGAGGTAAAAAGCTGCATAAATGTCTGAGGATTTAGAATTTGATTTCAGTAATGATAACAGCGGACGACTTATATATACCGTTACGCAGATAAGCAATGGGATAAAACTCATCCTTGAAGATTCATATCCCGCCGTATGGATACAGGGAGAAATTTCAAATTTTAAGCTTTATAATTCTGGACATATGTATTTTAGTATTAAAGATGCAAATGCTCAGATAAAAGCGGTAATATTTCAAAATATAGGTATAAATTTAAGTTTTGTTCCTGAAAACGGAATGAAAGTTTTGGTTTACGGTAGAGTGAGTTCTTATCCTAAGCGCGGCGATTATCAGATGGTTGTAAATCGTATGGAGCTGTACGGTAAAGGCAAGCTTTACGAAGCATATGAGCAATTGAAGAAAAAATTGGAAGCGGAAGGTCTTTTTGACGGTAACGCAAAAAAACCGATGCCGTATGTTGTAAACAGAATGGGAATCGTTACTTCGCAGGACGGTGCCGCGTTGCGTGATATTTTAAAAGTAGCGGAAAATTTAAACGCGAATATTGAGATTTTGATATATCCTGTGAGGGTTCAAGGTAAAGAAGCCGAAAAGGAAATTCCGAAAGCGATAGAGTATTTGAATTCCCACCATAAAAATTTAAGCGTTTTGCTCGTGGGCAGAGGCGGCGGTTCAATAGAAGATTTATGGGCTTTCAATACGGAATCTGTAGCAAGAGCGATCTTCGCTTCAGAAATACCGGTAGTATCGTGCGTGGGACACGAAGTTGATTTTACAATAGCGGATTTTGTTGCGGATATGGTATCTCCAACGCCTTCTGCGGCGGCAGAAATGGTCCTAAGAAGCGGAAATGGCATTAAAAAACGCATAGAATTTTTAAGCGAGTCTCTTATTGAAGCGATGAATTTTACATTAAGCGACTGCGGAGCAAAACTTGACAGACTTGCGTCCTCAAGAGCGTTGACGAAGCCGCATTTGATATATGAAGATAAAATATCCTATTTAGACGGACTGGATAACCGTCTTTTAGTAAATATTCGCAGAGCGTTTGAATTAAAATCCGAGAAGGTGAAAAATATTTCCCATAAATTAGATATTGTGTCTCCGCTATCTGTTTTAAAAAGAGGCTTTTCCGTTTGTTTTGATAGCGCTAATAAAATTATTAAAGATTCAAAAAACGTCAGCGCCGGGGACGATATCAGTATAAAGCTTGCGTCAGGCACTTTAAATGCTGAGGTAAAAAGTTGTGAAAAAGCAGTTGAATTTTGAGAAATCTCTTGAAAGACTCGAGAAAATAGTTTCCGAAATGGAAAACGCTGCGCCTGATTTGGATAAAGCTTTGGCTTTATTTGCGGAAGGCGCTGAACTTGTAAAATTCTGTTCGGCAAAATTAAATGAGACAAAGAAAAAAATTGAAATTATAACTTCTTCTGGAAAAATAGAGATCTTTAAGGAATAAAATTTTGAAGAAAAACGTTAATTTTGAAAAATACCTTTTCCAAAAAGCGGAATATATAGATTCAGCGTTAAAAAAATTTCTGCCCAAAGATAATTCCATTATTTCTCAAAGTATGCGTTATAGCGTTCTGTCCGGCGGCAAAAGGTTGCGTCCCATATTAGTTATTTTGGCGGCTGAGCTTTTTGACGCGAAAGCAGAAGATGTGATTCCCGCTGCCTGTGCCGTCGAATATCTACACACCTATTCCCTAGTGCATGATGATTTGCCTGCGGTGGATAATGACGATTTGCGTAGAGGAATGCTTACAAATCATAAAAAATTTGGCGAGGCTACAGCTATTTTGTGCGGCGATGCATTGCTTACGGAATCTTTCAATCTTATAACAAAATCGAAAAGCGGCGAAAAAAATATAAACGAAGCTGTAAGGATTCTTGCGGATTACAGCGGTTATAAAGGAATGATTGCGGGACAGAGCGAAGATACTATTGCAAATGGAGTATGGAGCGGAAAAAGTGAAGCGCTATTAGAAAAAAAATTAAATTTTATACAGGTTCAAAAGACGGCGGCATTGATGGTTGCAAGTTTAAAAATAGGTGCAGTTTTAGCCGGCGCGGATAAAAAAAGTTTAAAAGCGCTTGAAATTTATGGTACAGATACGGGTATAGCTTTTCAAATAACTGATGATATTTTAGACGTATATGCTGATAAAAAGCTGCTAGGCAAAAAAGGCAGCGACGTGGAAAACTGTAAACTTACGGCTCTTTCCTTATACGGAAAGCGGAGAGCAGAGAAAAAAGCGGACGAACATATCAGAAGAGCAAAAGAGGCGATAGCCGTATTCGGAGATGAATCCGAAATATTTATCTGCTTTACAGATTATATAGCAGGCAGAACATATTAAATTTCCGACGTTGCGGATAAGTTGGGTTTTTATCCTTAAACTCTCTAGCGTTGTCGTATATTTTTTAAATGATAGTTTTTTGAAGCAAGTTTTCGGTTTGATAGCTGTTCCGTCCTCAATGTAGGGCTTACTATCGCACGTATCGATATATTTTTCTGAGATGACGACTCTCTTCTTTCTTCTTCTCTGCAAGACTGACATATATGTCTCGTTAAAGAACAGTCTTTGACAGCGATTTCTAATCAAGTTCGTAATGACGAATGGAAAAGCATATTGTGTTATTCTCCTAAAAAATGCAAAAATTCACTCCTCGAACAAATAAAAACAACGGTGTCACAAACGCCCGCTTTGACGAATACGGCGCATTGCGGACTTAAAAAACAGCCCGTTGGAATCTTTTTTATTTGTTATGCCGAACCGAAATCCACTCTCTCTCTTTTGTTGTGCCGAGAGAAGTTTGCCTCTCAAGTCTCCGCCCTTCTGTTTTTTCTGTATTCTTCAAAGGCTATACCTTTTAATTTAAGGGCAGATTTTTAATCAAATTTATATATTTAATATGCGGTACTTTAAAAATTTATTTTAACGTCTTTTTATCGTAATCGTATTTTAAGGTTTATCTTTTTACTTTGAAAGAAAGATTCTTTTTTAATTCTATATTTCAGTCGCAATTGAAACCTGCGTCTGCCTAAAAATAATGAGAGATATTTTTAGCGTTTAAGTGTTGTCCGCTTAAACTTGATTTAGAATCATTAATTGTCTTCTTTGAAGAGGGGATATACAATGTGATTCTATTGATATTTTCTCAAACGCTAAGAGTCAATTAAAAATATGAAAGAATATTTTGTTGGCAATCTCAGGTACTGCTATGGTATAATATATCGTTGAAAATCTGTAGCGTTTTTCAAAACTGTTGCAGATTTTTTGAACGCTGGCGTTTTTATCGTCATAGCTTGGTAAAAAAATTCTCGCAGCAGTTTAATCCTTTTTGTTTATTATACTGTATTTCAACAATAATAAACTTTTTCGGCAGGACTTTATCTTAACTGTCCAGATTAACGGCGGTAAAAGACGCGACAACAACAGCGGTAATTGATAAGATTTAACAAAAGAACGAAAAGAAACAGCAAAAAACTGGAAACGCTGAATAAGACGTCAGATTTATTTCTTAATGAGCGTTACTTGCTTATCAACAGCTTGGAAAACGATGTGGGTTTAAATTTTGCCTGTTGTCAAAAACATAACAATATCTTACTCGGCAGATAGAAAAAAAGAGAAACGTTGTTTCAGATAAAAATTCCAAACTTTCTGAACTGAGTTCATTCAATTATGACTAAATTGGAGCGATAGTTGAAAATATTAGACAGCATAAATAGCCCTTGTGATTTAAAAAAAATAAAAAAGGAAGACTTAAGTTATCTCGCAAAAGAAATAAGAGCAGAAATAATAAATACGATTTCAGAAAACGGCGGGCATCTGTCCTCAAATCTTGGTGTTGTCGATCTGTCCGTTGCAATCCACTACGTGTTTAACGCTCCGCGCGACAAAATAATCTGGGACGTAGGACATCAGTCTTATGCTCATAAAATTCTCACCGGAAGAAAAGATAAATTCAAAACTATAAGGATACATAACGGCTTAAGCGGATTTCCAAAGAGATCCGAATCAGAATACGATGCTTTTAGCACAGGACATTCTTCAACTTCAATTTCAGCCGCATTGGGGTTTGCCGCTGCAAGGGATTTAAAAGATGAAGATTATAAAGTAGTTGCTGTTATAGGCGACGGTTCTATGACAGGCGGACTTGCTTTTGAAGGTTTACAAAACGCGGGACATTTAAAAAAAGATATGCTTATCATATTAAATGACAATGAAATGTTCATTTCGCATAAAGTCGGTGCTGTCGCCGGATATTTTGCAAAACTTCTGACTGCGGGCATGGCGCGCAAATTTGAAGAAAAAGTTATGAAAACCGTAAGCAGATTCCACAGCTTTGGGTCCCCATTTAGGAAATTTATAAAAAGAGTAAAAGTTATGCTTTTCCCTGGTATGCTTTTTGAAGAGATGGGTTTTACATATATAGGTCCTGTGCAGGGGCATAACATAAATAGCCTGATTGTGATTCTTGAAAACCTAAAAAATATGAAAACTCCGGTATTATTGCACGTTATTACGAAAAAAGGAAAAGGGTATGCCCCGGCGGAAGAAGATCCCGTAAATTTTCATGGCGTCGGAAAGTTTGACGTTAAAACTGGTAAAATCGAACAAAAAAAAACCGTCACTTACACGAAAGTTTTTTCTGATACTCTTATAAAACTGGCTCAGACTGATAATAAGATAGTTGCGATAACGGCGGCTATGCCCGAAGGAACCGGACTTGATAAATTTGCAGAAAATTTCCCCGACAGATATTTTGACGTCGGTATTGCCGAAGGACATGCGGTAACTTTTGCGGCTGCTATGGCGGCAGATGGTATGCGTCCGGTGTGCGCAATATATTCGACTTTTATGCAGAGAGCGGTTGACAATATTATACATGACGTCGCTTTGCAGAATCTTCCGGTTGTTTTCGCTTTAGACAGAGCTGGACTTGTCGGAGAAGACGGCGGAACTCATCACGGAGTTTTTGATTTGTCTTATTTAAATTATATTCCTAACCTTATTATTATGTCTCCGTCTGATGAAAACGAGTTGCAGAATATGCTTAAAACGGCTTTAAATTCGAATAAGCCTTGCGTCATAAGATATCCCAAAGGTGTTGGTACGGGTGTTGCGTTAGACAAATTACTGTGTGTTTTGGAAATAGGGAAAGCCGTAGTTTTAAGGAAAGGAAGCGATATTTGTTTTCTTGCAATTGGAAATCATGTCGAGACGTGTTTGAAAGCTGCAGACTTGCTTTCGAAAAAAAACGTGAATGCTTCCGTTGTGAATATGAGATTTTTAAAACCGCTTGACGTCAATGTCGTTAAAGGAATGCTTTCAAGAACAAAGAAGTTTATTACGGTTGAAGAAAATGCTTTATCGAGCGGGCTTGGCGAAATCGTGAAAGCTTTTTTATGTGGGAGCGGAGCTGAGGTTGAATGCATAGGTCTGCCTGATAAATTCATAGAACACGGAAACTTAGAAGCTTTGAGAAAAAAATACGGCTTTACGCCGGAGAACATAGCGGAAAAGGCGCTACAGATGTTGTGACAACATTATTTTGCGTTTTCTCAGTTAATCGCGATTTTCATCTGCGGACGTTTGGAAGAACTGGAAGCTTGCCTGTTTTTTTAGAAGGTAATTATGGAGAAGAAAAAAAATAAAAAACGTCTCGACGTCTTACTTTTGAAAGAGAGGTTTGCTGAAACCCGCGCAAAAGCACAAGCTTTTATAATGAGCGGAAACATTTTTGTAAACAATCAGGTTCAATATAAACCCGGAACTTTAGTAGGGGAAGAAGATTTAGTCGAGGTGAAAAATACAAATCCGTACGTTTCGCGCGGCGGATTAAAATTGGAATCGGCTTTAAAAACTCTTGCTATTGATGTAGAGGGATATATTTGTTTAGATATAGGTGCATCGACAGGCGGTTTTACAGATTGCCTGCTTCAAAAAGGCGCCGCTAAAGTTTACGCGGTAGATGTCGGAACAGGGCAGTTGCATTATAAATTAAGGCAAGATAAACGCGTCATCAATATTGAAAATGTCAACTTTAGATATTTTGACGTGTTTTTTTTAAAAGACAATATAGCCTTAGCGACTATAGACGTCTCTTTTATATCTCTCGATAAGATTTTGCCTGTAGCGTATAAAAGCGTTTCAAAAAACGGGTTTGTTTTGGCTATGATAAAACCGCAATTTGAACTCGAACCGTCGGAAGTAAAAAAAGGTATTGTGAGAGATAAAAAATTAAGACAAAAAGCCATAAATAAGATTAAAAAAGTCGCGTTGGATTTGGGCTTTAAAATCATTTCCGAGACTGATTCTGCTCTCAAAGGACCTAAAGGAAATCTAGAACATTTTGTTCTTTTAAGCAAATGACAAATAGTCTTTTGAGTTACCGTTAAAGAGCAATTTTAATAATATTAAAATAATGTTTTTTCTAAAAGAAAGGAATGTTATTCAAAAAGCAGGTTCGTAGAATGGAATGTGGTTGGGATTTTCAGGATATATTATAAGGATAGTTGATGCTGTGCTGTCCGATAAACTTTACGCAGGATATTGTGGCAAGCAATAACAAAAAAAGGTTAAAAAAAAGGATAAAAGATAATAGAACAAGGTATGCGCTTCTGTGGCAATTAAGGTTAATTGAAGTCTTGTAAAAGACGGCATATTAGGAATTACTCTGAAAATATTATAAAAGATTTGAAGAGAAACGGCATTTAATGAGGAAAAAGATGACAGACTATAATTACTCTGAAATTGAGAAAAAATGGCGGAAAAAATGGGAAGAAGATAAAGTTTTTGAAGCTAAAGAGCAGCAGGAAGGAGAAAAATATTATTGTCTTGTCATGCTTCCTTATCCTTCGGGTGATTTACATATGGGACATGTTAGAAATTACGGTATTGGAGACGTTTTTGCGCGTTTTCATAAGATGAAAGGAAAAAATGTTTTACATCCCATCGGCTGGGATGCTTTTGGGCTTCCTGCGGAAAACGCGGCTATAAAAAATAAAATTCATCCCGCAAAATGGACAAAACAAAATATTGTACGCATGAGAGAACAATTAAAAGTTTTAGGTATCTCTTACGATTGGAGCAGAGAATTTGCGACGTGCAACCCAGAGTATTATAGATGGAATCAGTGGTTTTTCATAAAAATGTGGGAACGAGGTTTAGTTTTTAGGAAGAGAGCGAATGTCAATTGGTGTCCGTCGTGCAATACTGTCCTTGCAAACGAGCAGGTTTCGAACGGACTGTGTTGGAGATGCGATAGTCGTACTGAACACAGGGATTTGGAACAGTGGTTTATAAAAATTACGGATTATGCTGATGAACTTTTGGAAAAACATAAACAGCTCAGCGGCTGGCCTGAGCAGGTTTTATCTATGCAGAAAGACTGGATCGGCAAATCTTTCGGGGCAGAAATTGAGTTTGCATTGACGGGAACTGGCGAAAAATTAAAGATATTCACGACAAGACCCGATACGCTTTTTGGCGCTACTTTTGTGGTTGTAGCGCCGGAGCATAAAATTATTGGCGAAATAAAACCGCGAATCATGAATTATAATGAAGTTGCAGAATACGTAGCTGAAAGCGGCAGAAAATCAAATATAGAGAGAGCGTCATGTAAAGAAAAAACCGGAATAAGGCTTGAGGGTGTCAATGCGATAAACCCGGTTAACGGAAAAGAAATTCCAATTTTTACGGCGGATTATGTTTTGACCGGATATGGTACCGGCGCGATTATGGCGGTGCCGGCTCATGATCAGAGAGATTGGGAATTTGCAAAGAAATATAATATTCCGATCGTAGAAGTTATAAGAGGCAACGACTCTTGTGGCATAACCCAATCTGTTGATGAAAACGCTTACGAAGACGAGGGCGTGCTTGTAAACTCTGAACAGTTTAACGGAATAAAATCCATCGAAGCATTTGGCGTAATTTCAGAATGGATTGAGAAACAAGGTTTTGGCAAAAAAACGATAAATTTTAAACTTAAAGACTGGCTCATATCAAGACGGAGATATTGGGGAACTCCGATACCTATGGTTCATTGCAAAATCTGCGGTACCGTTCCCGTGCCGGAAAAAGATTTGCCTGTGATGCTTCCTGAGGATGTTGAATTTACGGGAGAAGGAGAATCTCCGTTGAAATCGAGCGAGGCTTTTGTAAATGTGAAATGTCCTAAATGCGGCATGGACGCTGAAAGAGAGACTGACACAATGGATACTTTTGTCGATTCTTCATGGTATTATGCGAGATATTGCGACGCCCGCAATAGCAATATGGCTTTTGATGCTGTGAAAGCAAACTATTGGATGCCGGTAGATCAGTATGTCGGCGGAATAGAACATGCGTGTATGCATTTGATATATTCTAGGTTCTGGCATAAAGTTATGAGGGATTTGGGCATTGTAAAGCACGATGAACCGTTTATAAATCTTTTAACTCAAGGAATGGTGACGCTGGGCGGTAGAGTTATGTCTAAATCAAAAGGGAATATCGTAAGCCCTGATGAGATAATTGGAAAGTACGGTGCGGATACAGCGAGACTTTTTGTTCTTTTTGCCTCGCCACCTCAGAAACAGCTTGACTGGTCTATGGAAGGTGTTGAAGGGTGTTGGAGGTTTATAAACAGAATATGGCGTCTCTTTGATGTAGTTCACAAGAAGTCTGATATTCCCGCGTCTGAGAAAAATAAAAATGATATTTTAAAAATAATGCATCAGACAATCAAGAAGGTCACTATTGATATTGAAAAAGAATTCCAATTTAATACGGCAATTTCTTCAATTATGGAATTTGTAAATGCTTTATATGCTTATAAATATCATTCAAATGACGGCGGAGCATCTGTTGAAGCGTATAAGACTGTTGTACTTTTAATGTCTCCGTTTACGCCGCATATTTGTGAAGAAATATGGGAGATGCTCGGTCACAGAGGATATATATCGACTTATCCTTGGCCTGCTTTTGACGAAAGTATGATGAAACAGTCTTCTATTGAAATTCCCGTGCAGATAAACGGGAAGTTGAGGGGCAAAATAATGATTTCTACAGGAACCGACGAAGATGAAATTAAAAAAATTATAGAAACAAACGAGAAGATTGCTCCGCAGTTAAAAGATAAAAAGATAGAAAAATTTATATATGTTAAAGACAAAATCATCACAATATCCGTTAAATGATGTTTAGGGGATTTATGAGAAAAATTATGTTGCTTTTGTCTTTATTTGCATCGTTTTTATTTTTAATATCGTGTTCTTCTCTTTATGTCCCCGCCACCGCACGCCTACTGCCGGAAAATATTAAGAAAATTTATGTGAAGCCTTTTCTTAACGGTATCAAACTAATTGCTGGCAGTACCAACCTAGCTAGTATTGGTATTGAAGTAATCTTTACAAAGATTGTTGAAAGAGAAATAATAAGGGACGGGCGTCTTTCTTTAGTAAACACTGAAGAAGAAGCTGATATCGTTTTAGTTGCTGTAATTGAAGGATATATTTTGCAGCCAATTACTTATTGCAAAATAAATGCAGCGATAGATAAATTGAGTGCTGATCAATTTAAGATGTTGATTAAAGCGAACGTTTCGCTTATTGATAAAAGTAAAGGTGTGATTCTGTGGAATGAACCGAATATGAGAGACATGCATATTTATAGGGATATTAATAAAGACTCGAAATTTCTCAAATTTAACGACGGAATAACGGAAAGTAAAGCCAGAAAAACTATTTTTGCTAAACTGTCAAGGCGTATTATAAGACAGGCGTTAAAATAAAAGGCTTTGATTCGAGTGGTAAATGTCAACGTGAAAAAACATTGCATAGTAAGTAGAAAAAGAAAGTAGAATGGCGGAAGAAAGGAATGCGAATTTCGCTTGGATATGAATGAAAATCAACGTGAGCAAATAAAACCGCAGACTCAGTCGTATGTACGAGACAGCGTAAATGACAAAAGGGGTTTAAATGCTTGAACAACAAAAAGAGAGAATAGATGCTTTAAGGAGGTCTCTTTAATATTGATTTAAAAATCAATCGAATCAAGAATCTTGAGCTTGAAATATCGGCTCCAAATTTTTGGGATGATCAAAATAAAGCCAAGAAAATTATGGCGGAACTCGACGGTTTAAAGAACATGTGCCATAAATGGTATGATATGAGTAAACAAGTTAAAGATTTAATCGATTTAAATGAACTTGCAGCAGGCGAAAACGATGAAAGTCTTTTAAAAGATATAAAAGACGACAGCAAAAAACTTGAAAGAGAACTATCCGTTTTTGAAGTAAAAACAAAGCTCAATGGCAAGCATGATAAAAACAGCGCGATTCTCTCTATACATGCCGGTGCTGGCGGGACAGAATCTTGCGATTGGTCCCAGATGTTGGTGAGAATGTATTCGAGATGGGCTGAAAATAAAGGTTTCGAAACGGAAGTTGTCGACAGTTTAGAAGGCGAGGAAGCCGGAATAAAAAATATGACGGTGATAATAAAAGGCGAGTATGCCTACGGATTTTTACAATCGGAAGTAGGTGTTCATAGACTAGTTAGAATTTCTCCGTTTGATTCAAATAAAAGAAGACATACATCTTTCAGCTCGGTTGACGTTATACCCGAAGTGGAAGACGCTATCAATATAATTATTGAAGACGGAGATATAAGAATTGACACTTATAGAGCTTCTGGCGCCGGCGGACAACATATAAATAAGACTGATTCCGCAGTGAGAATTACGCATTTGGCAACGGGGATAACGGTGCAGTCTCAAAATGACCGTTCGCAGATAAAAAACCGGGCGACAGCAATGAAACTTTTAAAAGCCAGACTCTATGAGCTTGAGCGGGAAAAGCAGCGCGCTTCTTACGAAAAGCATTATAATGAAAAAGGTGCCATAGAGTGGGGAAGTCAGATACGCTCCTATGTTTTTATGCCTTATCAGCTTGTAAAAGACCACAGAACAGGATATGGAACATCGCAGGTGGATTTAGTTATGGACGGGGAAATTGACGACTTTATTGGTGCGTATTTATCGTGGAAATTAGAAAAAAATATAACGAGCAAAGCTAGCAGCTTTAATATTTAAATTTAAAAATGTTTTATTTTCAGCGGTTTTGCATTAGGTTGTTTTTTTATAAAATTTTATCTTGAAAAAATAAAAATCAAAGCGTGTGAAAAGGTATGTTTATATGCAAATTGTAAAGGAAGGGTACCGATTTATTATAGTTCCGCTTATTTTTGGTTTGGTGTTGCTTATTGTAAGCCGGGGTACAATTTTGACTACGGCGGGAATTTTATGCATTTTGATTTCGTTATTTTGCGTATATTTTTTTAGAGATCCTCAAGTGGAAATAACAAAAGGAGATAATTTAATTCTTTCTCCGTGCAACGGAACAGTTTTAGAAGTAAGCGAAAATGAAACGGAAAAAATTATAAAAGTGTTTTTGTCAGTTTTAGATGTTCACTTACAGCGTTCCCCTGTTATGGGGAAAGTTAAATGCGTCGAATATAAACCCGGGAAGTTTTTAAAAGCTATGGATCCTCAAGCGCATATAGTCAACGAACAAAATATTATAACCATAGAAAATGAAAGCGGAAAGTATCTTGTCAAACAGATTGCAGGAATACTCGCAAGAAGATGCGTTTCGTGGGTAAAGCCCGGCGATATTTTAAACATTGGCGACAAAATAGGTGTAATAAAATTCAGTTCGCAGGTGGATTTGCATATTCCCAAAAATACTGATGTCAAGGTAAATCAGGGCGATAAAGTTGTATCAGGTGTGACAATTTTTGCAACTTTAAATAAATAGGAAATTTTCGTGGATGAAAAATTAAAAAAAGGCATTTATATAGTGCCAAGTCTTTTCACATGTGGGAATATAACCTGTGGTTGTTTATCTACAATATCGTCGATAAACGGAAATTTTACGAAAGCTGCATGGCTGCTTATATTTGCCATAGTTTTTGATATGACGGACGGAAGAGTCGCTAGGTTGACAAAAACGACGAGTGAGTTCGGTGTTCAGATGGATTCTTTAAGCGATTTAGTATCGTTTGGTATTGCTCCGTCTGTGATGATGTACCTTCTTGTTTTAAACTCTATGGGAAAGATTGGCACGGCAATTTCTGTGTTGTTTATTTTATGCAGTGCTTTGAGACTTGCAAAATTTAATGTTAAAGCTTGCAGTAATGATTCAATATCAAATTTTTTTATGGGACTGCCGACTCCTGCTTCGGCAGGATTGTTAATATCTTTCGTCTTGAGTTATGAATTGTTTATTGCTGTTCCAGGACAGTCTTTAACGTTTAAAACGATACCAATTTTGATGAAAAATATGCCGGTATTTTTTAAAACAATGCCTATTGTAATGGTGGTTTTGTCTTTGCTTATGGTCTCGAATATTCCTTATGTTTCATTTAAAAAGATAAACGTTGCAAAGCCTAAAGCGTTCAAGTTTTTAATTTTGACAGTATTGCTTATATGGCTTACGTTTACATTTCCGCAAAATATTATTTTTATATTATTTACTTTATATGCTTTTTCTGGTATACTTAGCTACGTAATAAAGTATTGGAAAGTTTTAAAAAGGATCTTTCAACAAAGGTAGAAACAATGGCGATTGAACAGCTTTTAATTTTGATTAAACCTGACGGAATTAAAAAATCTCTTACGGGAAATATTCTAACTAAGCTTTCTGAGGCAAGAATGGTTATTATAGGAGCAAAAGCGGTGAGAGTAAGTAGAGATTTGGCAGAAGCGCATTACTATCATCTCAAAGATAAACCTTTTTTTGGCGGACTTATAGATTATATTCAGGGTGAAGTGTACGGAAAGCCTTGGGATAGAGTGTTGGCATTTGTATATCGAGGCGAAGACGCTATTTCAAAGATGAGAAAAATTGCTGGAGAAACTAATCCTGAAGAAGCAGATCCCGTTTCAATCAGAGGAGCATACGGAAGAATAACAACTAAAGGTGTGTATGAGAACGTCGTACATTGCTCTTCCGATCCATCGGAAGCTGAGAGAGAAATCAAGCTGTGGTTTAAACCCGAAGAAATAGTGAAAAGAATATATCCAGTGAAAAAAATTATAATTGAAAAAGAAGAAAAAGCGGTCTGGGCGTGACTTAATAATAGTTTTTGAGTCTATCAATGCATAAGTTGCAGAGTGGTATTGGTATAGTTGCGGCGGTTACTCGCTCAATAAGAAGTTGTCGTTTTTAAAAATATAAAACTAACGGAATTTTCAGCTATTATCTTAACTGTTGTCTTTTCTAATATAGAGAGCGGATTCCCTCGAAAAGCTATCTCGCAGAGTCCTGATATTTCTTCAGCAGGAATTCTTTTTGCGGGGTATAAAGCAAGACATACTTTGAAAAGCTTTTAAGGAAATGATGCGATGCTGAGCGTTGTCAAGCAGTGTGGCAGTTAATTAACTCACTGTACTCATAATGCAGCGCACCTCATGCATAGCGCGTAGAACGACGAGACGGAAAGTACTACGGCGTGGAAGCGATAATATGCAGAGTTAGACCTGCAGAAAACCTGTGTGTTCTGTGGTTGTCTGCAACGAAATTGTATCAGTTTGAAATGTGTTAACTATCGTTTTTTAATCGGTTTTTTTGATTATATTATTTTGGCAAATAGAGGACACCTCGGAGTTGACAACAAAAGTTGAAAAGGAGTGTTAAAAAGAAATGACAACGCCAATGGAATTATTTGTAGAAGAAATGCAAAAGCTTTTTCAACCTGACGAAGTTTATGTAATGGATGGTTCGCAGGAAGAAGCAGAGAGATTGGCAGATATTGCGCAAAAGTCAGAAGTAGATGGAAGAGTTGTTTTAAGAAAATTAAACGACAAAGAATATCCGAATTCGTATTATCACCGTTCAAATTCGAACGATGTGGCGCGTACCGAGCATTTAACTTTTGTCTGTACTCCTTCAGAAACAGAGGCGGGACCAAACAACAACTGGATGGATCCCAAAGAAGCAAAAGCAAAAATGACTGGATTCTTCAAAGGTGCAATGAAAGGAAGAACAATGTATGTTATTCCTTTTGTTATGGGAACTCCCAAATCAAAATATGCAAAAAACTGTATTCAAATAACAGATTCAATCTACGTCGCTTTAAGCATGAGAGTTATGTCCAGAGTCGGAAAGCAGGCAATTGAGAGAATAGGCGGTTCTTCTGATTTTTTCAGAGGAATTCATTCGATTGGCGACGTGAATCCCGACAGAAGGTTTATTATGCATTTTCCGCAGGAAAATCTTGTTATGAGTTTCGGTTCGGGATACGGCGGAAACGCTTTGCTTGGCAAGAAATGCTATTCTCTCAGAATTGCCTCTTATCTGGGCTATAAAGAGGGTTGGCTTGCAGAACATATGATTATTGTAGGCGTACAGGATCCTAACGGAAAAGTGACGTATTTTCTAGGTGCTTTCCCGTCGGCGTGCGGAAAAACAAATCTCGCTCTTTTAGAGCCTGTACTGAAAGGATATAAGGTCTGGACTTTGGGAGACGACATAGCTTGGATTAATGTCGGAGAAGACGGGCGACTTTACGCGATTAATCCGGAAGCCGGGTTTTTCGGAGTTGCTCCGGGAACAGGGTTAAAGACAAATCCCGTTATGGTAAAGACGCTCAAAAACGATAAATTTTTCCCGACGATATTTACAAATACTGCTGTTGACAACAGCAACAATACTCCCTGGTGGGAGGGAGTTTCTGATGAAGTTCCGTCAGATATGACCGACTGGCAAGGACAGAAATATGACAGGGATTCGAGTAAAGCTGCGGCTCATCCGAATTCGAGATTTACCGTTTCAATTTATAACTGTCCCACGCTTTCACCTGAATGTGATAATCCTAAAGGCGTTCCTATTTCGGGGATAATTTTTGGCGGACGTAGAAAAGACACGATTCCGCTTGTGTACGAGGCAAAAGACTGGAACAGCGGCGTGTTTACGGCTTCAATAATAGGCTCTGAAACAACTGCAGCTTCAAGCGGACAGGTGGGAAATGTTAGACGTGATCCTATGGCTATGCTTCCTTTCTGTGGCTACAATATGGGCGAATATTTTCAGCATTGGCTTAATATCGGCAAAAAAGTTCAGAAGCTTCCTAAAATTTTTATGGTGAATTGGTTTAGAAAAGATGAAAATGGCAAGTTTATGTGGCCTGGATTTAAAGATAATTCTAGAATTATAAAATGGATGATAGACAGAATTGAAGGAAAAGTAGGGGCTAAAGAAGCTGAAATAGGTTTATTCCCTGAAGAAAATGCAATAGATTTGAGCGGTTTGGATATTAAAAAAGAAACAATGGAAAAACTGTTGAAGGTTGATAAGGAAGACTGGAAAAAAGAAGTGGTGATGATAGAAGAGTTCTATGCTAAATTCGGCAACAAAATGCCGGTCGATTTAAGAAACCATCTGGCAGAGCTTAAAAAGAAACTTGGAATATAAATTCTAAATATTTTTGTCAAATAAGAAAGAGGCTGAAAGAGAGTTTTTTCAGCCTCTCTTTATTTTATTTGCATTCAAAAAAATGATAAAATAAAAAAATGAATACAGTCGAAAAATTGATAAAAAAAAATAAAGTCTATTGCGGATCCGCAATAGATCTTTTTTGCGATAAAATCGAACTTCCGAACGGTGCCGTCGCGAAAAGAGAATATTTAGGACATCCCGGAGCAGCGGCGGTTCTTCCTTTTATAAGTAGGAAAAGTATTGTTTTGGTAAAACAATACAGGTATCCAATAAATCAAATAACTTACGAAATACCCGCCGGTAAAATTGACAAAGGCGAAACACCTCTTGAATGTATAACAAGAGAACTTGAAGAAGAGACAGGATATCGGGCTAAAAAATTGAAAAAACTCTTGGCGTTTTATCCTACTGCCGCTTTTTCAAATGAAATTATCCATATTTTTGCGGCTTTCGGACTTATAAATGGAGAGCAAAATCCGGATGAAGACGAGTTTGTTTCAAGAGAAATTATGAGTTTTAAAGAAGCTGTCAAAATGGTAAAAACAGGCAAAATAAAAGATTCAAAAACGATTGTTGCATTGTTGTATTTTNTGCGGCTTTCGGACTTATAAATGGAGAGCAAAATCCGGATGAAGACGAGTTTGTTTCAAGAGAAATTATGAGTTTTAAAGAAGCTGTCAAAATGGTAAAAACAGGCAAAATAAAAGATTCAAAAACGATTGTTGCATTGTTGTATTTTAAAATATTTTCAAAATACAACAATGCAACAATCGTTTTTGAATCTTTTATTTTGCCTGTTTTTACCATTTTGACAGCTTCTTTAAAACTCATAATTTCTCTTGAAAAAACTCTTGGCGTTTTATCCTACTGCCGCTTTTTCAAATGAAATTATCCATATTTTTGCGGCTTTCGGACTTATAAATGGAGAGCAAAATCCGGATGAAGACGAGTTTGTTTCAAGAGAAATTATGAGTTTTAAAGAAGCT
>JAIXMX010000010.1:0-33529 GCA_020328155.1 Candidatus Endomicrobiellum agilis
TTAAAAGATTTGATGAAGTGCTTGGCGGAGGCGTGCGAGACGGCAGGCTGTACGCTTTGGGAGCAATAAGCAGTTTAGGTAAAACAACATTTGCTTTGAACATTGCTGATAACGTTGCGAAGGCGGGACGAGATGTATTAATTTTCAGCCTCGAGATGAGCCGAATGGAATGGCAAATGAAAAGTCTATCGAGACAAACTTATCAGAGGTGTTTAGATGAGAAGATAAACGCTAATGAGTGCGCCGTATCGTCTATGAAACTACTAACACAGGCAGAAAAGAATTAACCGAACAACAAACCGAAGCACTCCAGAATGCAATTACAGAATATGCGAAAACCAGCGAGAGAATTTATATCAAAGAGGGCATCGGCGATGTCGGTCATAATCAAATCCGCGATACAATTGCAAACTTTATGCAAGTGAAAAAAAACAGCCGTCCGTTAGTCATTATTGATTATTTACAACTTATGTCGTCGCCTGACCCAAAAAGCCGATTGCTGGATAAGCAAATTGTAGATAAAAATGTGCTGGAACTGAAACGCATGACGCGGGACTTCAACCTGCCGATAATCGTCATTTCATCTTTTAACCGCGAAAATTACACCAGCTCAGCAAGTTTTCAGGCGTTTAAGGAAAGCGGGGCAATCGAGTACTCTGCCGACGTTGTAATCGCGTTGGAGCTAAACGTAAATAAAGGCAGTGACGGAAAGATACCAGAGGAAGCAATCAACAACGCTAAAAATGCAGACCCGAGAGATGTAAAACTTGTCATTTTAAAAAATAGATTTTATAAAGCGTGGACAATTACGTTTTTTAATTATTATCCTGCATTTGATTATTTTGAAGAAGACGAGGAAAAAAATGAGAAAAAAAAATAAGGAAGAAGCCGAGCAAGAAAACAACGAATGTCCTTTTTGAGTTTCCCGCTCGGGTGATACCAAAAAAATAAACGCAACGGAATTACCCGCTGCGTCTATTAAAAAGGATAATCTTGATGTAGCAAGGTTAATCATGGTCTATTTCCATATCGTTCCAAATCGTCTATTCATATACTCAGCGACCGCATTATTATTTTTCTCGCAATATAAGGTCATCTGGTCATCGCAACAAACAAAGTGATTACACTTATCAACAATCATATCTTGGAACTCACGATTATCAATACGACGAGCAAATGCAATTTGAGTAAAGAATACTAGACAGAGCAAAATCACAATATTTCTTTTCACTCTAATAACCTCTTTTTTCATTTCATCTTGACATCTCTCAGTCCTTAGAAGAACCAATACGATACCCTGGATGATTTACCTGATGCCCAGCATGATTTATTTGGATTACCATCTTGGACGCTTGAACTCTATCTCCCAAAGCTTTGCCTCACTATCAGACCGATAAATACCGTAACCAAAAGCAATAACACTAGCAATTGCAATTGCACACCCAACAATCCATTCCACGTCCCACCAGAAGTAATTAGTATTATAAGCTTTCACTTCATTCTTTGGATTGCTTGCTTTGATATACGAAGTTATAGCAGTCGCTTCTTGTAACGGCTCTGTTTGTACTGATTCGGTAACATTTGTGACAGCGTCCAACGTGGATAGTTGACGAGGCAGAGAAACACAACCCGATATAAGCAACAGCGTTAATACAGCTGATATTGCTTTCTTCATACCTATCCTATCCTATCCTATCCTATCCTATCCTATCCTATCCTATCCGGACAGGCGGAAGTAATAATAAATTTTTTAATGAAGTCGGAACTGCTTAAATTCTTCTTTGATTATTGGGCTTAGCCACCAATAAGAGGAAAACTGTTTGGAGTTGCTTTATTTATTTATCATCGCCACTAGGAGGCGGAGACCTAGCAGAACCCTTTTACCAAGAGCAACTATAAAAACCTTTACAAATTAGACCAAGAACAATAAGAACAACACCTATACTGATACCGATTTTAGTTTTGGTATCAGTTTTGTCAGGTTGAGATTTGTTAAGCTGTTTGCCACATCCTGAGATTAAGACTATACATAATAATAACGATATTATTTTTTTTCATTCCTATCCTATCGGGACAGCGGGACGGATTATTCGTCTGTTTTTATTTCTTCTTCGGTTTTTGCAAAAAAGCTTTTTATGTAATCAAAACCTGCTACAGCGTAGTGTTTTATTAAAGGCGAAAACATAACAAGCTGTGCCGCAATAATTACGGCATATTTCTTTTTGCTCCACGTTTTGTGCGATGTCCCTTTAATGCAAAAATGTGTTGCGCATGCGCCTATTACAACGGGCATAAATTTATCGGCAACCTTTAGCAGCTCCCCGCACTCGTTTTGCACAGTCATGCCCATGCTTACGGGCATCATTCTTTCTCTCGGGGCTTGCTGCGTAGTTTTTGCACACCCCATATTCAATATCAGTATCAGTATCAATATTTTTTTCATACCTATCCTTCAGAAGTAACAACGAAAATTAAAATTCTTTTTATCTTTTTATACCACACGGGTCTCTTTTATTTCTTGTTCCCAGTTTGTACGTCTATGTCATGACGATTCAGTATCCCAACTAATCTTTGGACTTCTAAGCTCCATTTATTAATCTCATCTTTGCATTCGGCTAATTCTTTTTTGAGGCGAAACCAACCTTGTGCGAAAGGACTCAGCGAACTCTCGTCAGGGTGTTCTATCACTCGCACCAACTCAGACTCTCTCTGTTCCCATTCTTTAATCGCACCTTTTAATCTGTCTATCTCGTCTTGCAACACTTTTCTGTCGTCAGTCGACAATGTCTCGTTTTTTCTTTGCATCGGCTTTTTTGCATTAGCCAGATTATACGAGTTGTGCCATTGCACTGTTTTCTGATATTGCTTGTAAAGACCAAACAACGAAGCGGCGCAAGCCAAAGATAACACGCCTATGGCTATCCAATATCCTTTTGTGCTTTTTTCTTGCAATACAGGGCATTCTTGTTGCTTTGGGCATATGTCGGCAGGTGCTTTTTGTAACGGCTCTGTTTGCATCGAATCAGAGACATCTGCAACAGTGTCCGACTTGGACAGTTGACGAGGCGGGGCAACACAACCCGATATAAGCAACAGCGTTAAAACAGCCGATATTGCTTTCTTCATACCTATCCTATCCTATCCTATCCTATCCTATCCTATCCTATCCGGACGGCAGGAGATTTTTACATCTAGCGGAGTAGTTCAATTATTAGCAGATCGCTATCTTGGAATAGTACACACTTTCATGCGATTTCCGTCGTTTATTAATCATTAATCATTGTTATATCCATCTTCTTGGTCGCTGTCTTCAACATACGCTTGACCAAAGATTTCAACAGTCTCTCTTCCCGGCGGTATTAAGCTTACAGGGTAATACCATTTTTCGGGTTTCCCTTCAGCTATATATCTTATTCTAAACCTGTGTTTAGAATTTTCAACAAATTTTAGCTTCTCTCTTTTTACCTGTTCTCTTCTTTGCCGTTCTTTCAGTCCTATTCTGGGTTCTCTTTTTTTTTTAGGTCTTTTCTTGGTAATTAGTTTTTTACTTATTACTTGAGTACCTTCTACTTCTTCTGTAATCTGCTCTTCTTCTTAGGTTTCAAACTCTGATTGTTTCTCTTCTTCTTCATTTTCGCTTACGTATTCAGATTCACTTTGGTCGCCTAAGGAATTCTTAGTCTTCTTTCTTTTTATTTTACTCCTTTTTTTTGGAGTCTTAGGAATTAGGTCTGACTTATCAAGTGTCTGGTCGTCCTTGTTTTCATTCAACTCATCATTGGGCTTTTTTTTCTTTTGTGAGCCGCTAGAAAAAGCTGATTCTGCTTCTTTTTTAGTAAACATCTTCTTAATTCCGCCCCACGCTTTGCCGTGCAGGTTGTACTTGTAATCGCACAAGGCAAATATAAAAACCGCTATTGCAGCCGTAGTTATTGCTATAGATTTCCAATGAGCAACAGTCCAATTCCACGCTGGACGCAGGTATCCGTCAAAGGTTCCGACCTCTTCCTTAGTCTTTTCATCATTTATCTTTTTTATTTCTGCGGGCGACCTGCTGTCGCTCCGACCTGCTGTTTCCTACTGCTGAGCTTTTGGCGCTTCTGGGGATTGTAAAGTCTTCCCACAGCCTAGCGCTAAGCTCACACATACAAGCAATGCCAATATCTTCCTTTTCATTTGTTTTGTCCTTTTTTTACTTTATCACCTCTTTAGCGTTTTCTATAGCTTTTTCTGCGGACAATTCTCCTCTATCTATAGCGTCAAGTATGTCAATCAGCTGGTCAACTTTCACATGAGTCAAATCGCCTGTCCCCTTAGTCATCTTTTCAAGGAGCGGAACGATGAGCCGCAATGCTTCTTGCAGCACGAGCAATTTAGTTTCCATTTTTTTCCCTTTTCCTTCCATAGCGTATAAACCCATTTATACCTCCACTTTAGGCGACGCTGAAGCTAACAGCGATGATGATGGACTTGGATTGATCTGATTAGCAGTTTTGTCAGGTTCAGATTGAGATTTGCTAAGCAGTCTATCACAGCTTGAGATTAAGATTACAGCTAACAATAACGATATACTTTTTTCATTCCTATCCTAATGACCAAAATAATCAATTATCTTTTTCCCGAAGGTCGCCTTCTTTTCCAAAAACTGAAATCGTTTTGCTCTGTTTCGCACGTTCGCAACAAAAAAATAATAAATAATAAAAGGTCATTAGAGCAATCTTATATTGTGAGAACAAGAGTACCTGTCATTATTATACAAGCATTTACTAAAATTTTGCAATTATTGAGAGGAAAACTGTCTGAATGTTAAAAATGGAAAATTTGGTATTTGTGAAAAGTTAGGAAAATTCGGCGCCGATAAAGGAATTTGCGGAAACTGATTTGCGGACTGGGCGGGCGGTGGAAATGGTGAAAATAGCGGCTGATTTGAGGGCAATTTGAAAATCGGGATTCTGGGTATATCGCGATCCAAACCCTTATTATTTTGTCCAATTTCGTAGTCGATTATTTTAATATCATTCTCTGTGAGAGACAAAAAAGAACTAAATTTAAGCAAAGAATAAAGAAAATTATTATAACGATGAAATTGTTCTGTTTCACATGGATAGGATTTTTCCATTTGGTTATAATAATAATTTATAAACGCTTGTATACTACTAAACCAACCACGAAGATTTTGAAGAAAAGCTGGTTGTATAGGATCCTTTTCATCAATGTAATTATTAATTTTTGATAATTCAGCATCCAACTTTTGAAGTTCATCTTCTTGCGTATATAAACAAGAATCTCTCAATGAAAATAACATTTGTCTATAAGTCATAAATCTCGCTGTATCAGACATATCTTTATAATCTTCTCGAAGAATAAATTTATTAACTTTTTTATAACATAATGAAATCATCTCTTCGACAGAATGCAGAGGATGATTTATGCGCTTATTTAAAGCTAGGACTTCATTTTCTTCCTTGTATATATTTGCATCCCTTAAATCAATGAGCGATTTTATATAAGACCTATACCGCTCGCCTAAACGAGAATTATCACCATGTCTACAATAGCTAAATAACCATTTGTCCGCAATCATCTGCATTGTATGTTGGACAGGCGGTATCTTATAAAGTTGATGTTTATCATCTTTATAAACATTATAAAGTTTACAGAAAAGGTCAATAAAAAACGCTGATAATAGAGTTATGGATACTACCGATAATATCGTAAATGGGTGCCTAAATATCCACGATTTTAGCTTCTCTAAAGCGGTCTGTTTTGAAACTTCAATATTTGTTTGAAGATTATTTTTTTCGTTAATACTGACTTGCCTTTTTGAAGTTTCTTGAATATTTGAAAACTTAGGTTCAGAAGCAAGAACTTTTAAAGGCTGTGGTACAAGGGCGGGAGCATTTGAAGACTGAGGCACAGGACTGACGCTGTTAGTCCACCTGTCACAACCTGAGATTAAGATTGCTATTAAGAACACAGCTATTAATCTCTTCACTCCTATCCTATCCTATCCTATCCTATCCTATCGGGACAGCAGGAGATTTTTACATCCGGCAGTAATGGTATTACTGTGGAAGTAAGTCTTGTTTTTTATGAAATCCAATAGAAACCGCTGAGAGAACCTAAATACAATACCAAAACGAGTACTTTAACGTACAAATTTTTTGGCTTAAGATCTAGCTCACAAATCTCATCTTTTCCCAATTTGGCGGTATATGTAGCCACCGCAAAAGCGGCGAAGCTGATTACTGCCGTTACAATTCTGGCAGCGGTACTTCTGTTGTCTTCTGCTGCCACAATGTCCGTCGTTAGGTTTGGTGTCGGTGTCGGTGTCGGTGTCGGCGTTGGCGTTGGATTTGGCGTCGGTGTCGGCGTTAGATTTTCCTGTTTAGCATTTTGAGTATCGGGCTTGGCAACTTCAGATTTAGATCTATTAAGCAGTCTATCACAGCCTGAGATTAAGATTACAGATAATAACAACGATATTACTTTTTTCATTTTGTTCCTATCCTATCGGGACGGCAGGAGTAATAACGGATTTCCTTTTTTGGGGTTCTCGCTCCGATGCGATCAAAATAATCATTTATCATTTTTTCATTTATCATTTTTTCGGAGGTCGGTTTTTTTCCAAAAACTGAAATCGTTTTGTGTTGCAATTATACTTTAGCTAAAAAGCCGCAACCAAGTCAAACTTTTGGTCTGCGTGCAAAAAAAGCAGTAAAAAAGTGTACGGGATTTGCGGCGCCTCTAAAATATTTAGAGGCTCCGCTCCTTGTTCCATCGGCGACGCAGAATGTTTCATCTATTTCGCCGATTTGCAGATACCAATAAAAACAAGTTAAACCTTCTTCATCAACACTGAACTGCCGTCTTCATTGTCCGATATCCTATAGCCTTTTTCATTTATAAGCTTTCTAAGCCTGTCAGATTCAGTCCAGTTTTTATTCTTTCTCGCTTCATTTCTCTCTTTTAAAAGTCCATGTACAACTCTATCCGCATTATGCTCTTCAGGCAACGCAATACCCAAAGATGTTCCGGTAAAATCTTCAAAAAGTTTTCTCAATTGAGAAAGTCTTTCTCCGCCTGCGGTAAAAAGCTCTTTTAGCATAAGACTTTTCAGTTCGTGAAGATAAGATAAGGCTTTTTCAGAGTTGAAGTCATTGTCAAGCGCGCCTAAAAAATCTTCCTGCAAACCTGATAAATCTTTATCAGTTATTTCCGTCGCGGCTTCCTTAGCAGACGAAATAAGCTTCAGATAAGCGTCGTCCATTCCCTGTAAAGCGTTTTTTGCAGCCTCAATGCCATCGTCGGAAAAATCCAACGGACTCGAATAGCGCTGCGTTAAAAGATAATAACGCACGGCACGAGGATTGTATTTTTCAAAAACCGCCTTTAACGTAAAAAAATTATTCAAGGATTTTGACATTTTCTCTTTGTTTACAGTGACAAATCCGTTATGTATCCAGTATATAACAAACCGTTTGCCGGTTTTTGATTCGCTCTGAGCAATTTCGTTTTCATGATGCGGAAATATCAAGTCCTGTCCGCCGCCGTGTATGTCTATTGTGTCGCCAAGCAACTCAGACGACATTACAGAACACTCGATATGCCAGCCCGGGCGACCTTCGCCCCACGGACTTTCCCACGCGACTTCGCGCGGCTCGTTTTCTTTTGTTCTTTTCCACAGCGTAAAATCAAACGCCGATGTTTTTTCGGCGCATATGCCTACTCTCGCTCCCGCTTTTAAATTTTTGAGTTTTCTTTTCGACAATTTCCCATAATCTTTAAACTTTTCAACAGAAAAGTAAACATCGCCGCCTGTTTCATAGGCAAAACCTCTATCAACAAGCTCTTTGATAAAATTGATTATTTCCGGTATCATCTGCGTGACGCGCGGGTATTCTTCAGCTCTTAAAATATTTAATTTGTCAGTTTGAACAAAATAATCGTCTATATAAATCTGCGCAAGCTGCGAAGGTTTCATATTTTTTTCCCGCGATCTTTTAATAATTTTATCGTCCACATCCGTAAAATTCTGCACGTGTTTTACTCTATAGCCCCTCCTCAAGAGATGTCTTTTCACAATATCAAACACCACATAAACTCTCGCGTGCCCCAAATGCACTTCATCATAGGGAGTTATGCCGCATACGTACATAGAAACAAATTTTTCGTTCTGCGGATGAAATTCTTCTTTTTTATTTGAAAGGGTGTTATGGATTTTTATCGTCATATTTTCTCTCCCGTCGGATAGAAGCAACCGCCATCGCGGCTATGCCTTTGCCTCGTCCGAGAAAACCCATTTTTTCATTTGTAGTCGCCTTTATTCCGATTCTCTCTTTTTTCAATCCAATCGCTTTTGAAATATTTTCTTTCATGCCGTCAATAAAGAGACATATTTTCGGCGATTCGGCTATTACGGCAATATCAACATTATTAACAAAAAAGTTTTGATTCCTTAATTCTTTATAAACAAATTCTAAAAGAGAAATGCTTGAAATGTTTTTATATTTCGGATCTGTATTTGGAAAAAAATATCCTATGTCGTTTAATCCCGCAGCGCCGAGCAACGCATCCATCAGAGCATGCGCAAGGACATCGGCATCGCTGTGTCCGTCAAGCCCTTTAGGACCTGCCATTTCGACACCGCCCAAAATAAGCTTTCTGCCTTTTTTAAATCTATGCACGTCATATCCGAACCCAACATACATTTCCATCGCCTTCCACCGCTATATAGAACCTACCGACAAAGAACCGCATTGATTTTTTAAACAGCATTGCGCCCTGCGCAATAAATTCCGCGTTAAGCCAAAAATTAAGCATCCGTCTCGCGCAACTTTTTTTTTTACGAGAGAGCGTTAGGAGCCGCTCTCCGACGGTCAAAGCAGGCAGGGGCAACATAAGAAACGGCATGCTGTCGTTGCGGAACGGATATTTTCCTTTGCAAAACACAGACGCCGCGCCAAACACGCAACAATGTAAACAAACACCGAGCGGACGACAGAATTTAAAATTTTAATATTTTTTCCGCCAATTCAAAATCCCGTTTTGTCGTTATCTTAAAGTTTGGAAATTTTGTCTCAACGACGGAAACTCTAATTTTTAGATTTTCCACAAGCTTAGAATCGTCAGTCGTACCGGCGGATATTTTTCTAGAATAAGCCTTTTTAAGAAGCTGCGCTTCAAAAATCTGCGGCGTCTGCGCATTTCTTAAAACCGTTCTATCCAAAGTTTTTAATATGCGCCCGTCGGCAGATATTAATTTAACGGTATCTTTTATATTCTCAACCGCAACAGCCGCTTTTGTTTTTACAGCCTTTTTTAAAACCGACAAAATATCTTTTTTTGATATAAGCGGTCTCGCCGCATCGTGTACGGCTATAAAGTCAACATCGTCCTCAACAAGAGCAAGACCATTTTTTACTGAATCAAATCTCTCATTTCCGCCTGCCGCACAAACAAAATCCGCTCTATATTTTAAAGATAAAAACCCAACCTTATCAGACGGCGCAACTAAAATTATTTGTTTAAAACTTTTTATTGAAGCAAACGCTTCGACACTTCGCAAAAACACAGGTCTGCCGCCGAGATTTAAAAACTGTTTTAAAACTTTGCTACCGAACCTTTTACTGGATCCTGCTGCTACTATTATTGCGGCGTTTTTCATTTAAACTTTCCTGAATATGTTTCTCCTTGAGGAGCAAACGTCACGAACATAACCGCCAAAACGACATCTTTCCCGACAAAACTTGCCTATGGCAAAAAATTCAGTATTCTTAAAACGACAGCCGTACGCCGCAGGAAAAAACGGACAGACACAAACGCCGACTATCCGATAAACTTCTTTAAAAGCTTTTCGGCAACTTCTATGTCGGGATATTTTCCCGTCCATATTTTAAATCCGCAGGCGCCCTGCTGTATAAGCATTCCGTCGCCTGTAAATATTTTCAATCCTTTATCTCCCGCAAGTCTTGTAAAAGGCGTCATCTTATTATAAATCAAATCGTATACGACCAAACTGCTTTTAACTTTATCAACCTTAAACGGAAGGATATCGGTTTTCTTCATCCCGCAGGCAGAAGTATTTACAAGCAAATCTATCTCAGGAAGCAGTTCTCCCGCCCTGCTTATATCAAAGACTTTTATTTTAAATATGCTTGCAAGTTTTTCGGCTTTTTCTAACGTTCTGTTCGCTATGTACACATCTTTTGCGCCGCTGCTTACAAGAGCGTGCGCTATTGCTCTTGCTCCGCCGCCCGCGCCGATTACTAAAACATTTTTATTCTTTAAATTGACTTTTTTTGCAGCTAAATCCTGACTAAAGCCCAAATGATCGGTATTATATCCGTAAAGTTTACCGTTTTTAAAAGCTATCGTATTTACGCTTCCTATTTTTTCTGCGGCTTCGTCTATAAAGTCAACATATTTCATCACTTCAACTTTATGCGGAATTGTCACATTAACGCCCTGAAACCCGAGAATCTTTAAAGATTCTATTGCTCTTTCAAGATATTCAGGCGACGGTTCAAAAGCAAGATAAATACAGTTTAATTTTTCTTTTTCAAACCATTTATTCTGCATTTGTGGCGAAAAGGAGTGCTTTACTGGATATCCTAAAATTGCAAATAACTTCGTTTCGGCATTTAGCATTTTAATCTCTGTATTTCCGTATTATAGTAGAGCTAGAATTTCCACCGCATCATTTTACCATAAAGCCAAAACGATTATCAATTACAACGCTGACGAAGCGCGCATAAACTTAATTCCAAATTCCAATTTTACGTTATGGCGCGTTTCCAAACGTATATGCTTGCTAAAATAAATTAACTTTGCTAATATAATCTTAAAATATTTTATCAATGATTACGAATACTTTTTTTAATTCTACAAACTTTGATTTGCAAACTTTCATTACGACCGGCATTTGTATAGTTCTATTTATAGGAACGACTGTTCATATATTGTTGCATAAAGACGATATCAAAAGTTCAATAGGATGGATTGCGGTTGTTTTTTTTTCTCCGTTTATCGGCTCTATATTGTATATATTTTTAGGCATTAACAGAGTAAAAAGAAAAGGCGCGCGTTTAAGAAAAAAGATTATTGTATCCAGCAATTATTCCATAGAAAACGTTTACAAAAATTTACCGGCAAACTATAGGCAGTTTATAACTTTCGGATACAATGCATATCCTCAAAATTTTGTTTTCGGGAATTCGATAGAGCCTCTGCAAAACGGCGTTGAAGCCTACCCCGAAATGATAAAAACCATAAAAAACGCAAAAAAAGAAGTCTTAATCTCAAGTTATATTTTTGATTGCGACAGCGAAACGGATAAATTCCTAGAAGCTTTCAAAAACGCAATTAAAAACGGCGCCGCGGTAAAGGTTCTGGTTGACGGCATAGGCACTTTGAAGTTTTTTCACCGCTCAATAGAAAAAAAACTCGTCAGAATCAAAGGTTTGGAATACGCCGTATTTCTGCCTCCGTATATTCCTGTGGCGATGCCTTTCGTAAATTTACGAAACCATAGGAAAATTATGGTAATTGACGGAGAAACAGCCTTTTTTGGAGGAATGAATCTCTCAAAGAAAAACGTTTTAATCGACGACACCAAAAACGGTATTTTAGACATCACCTTTAAAGTTAAAGGGCATATCATAAATCAGATGTCGGAGGTATTCGAAGACGACTGGGAATTTGCCACCGGAAAAATTTTTCAGTCTTCGTCCAAACGTTTGCCTAATATTGAAGCGGATACAACCCCCGCAAGGATAATTCCAGACGGTCCCGACAATAAAAGCGGAATTATAGAACTTATCGCGCACGGAGCAATAAACGCTGCAACAAAAAAAATCCTCATAACTACGCCTTATTTCTTGCCGGAAAATAATATTTTGACGGCGATTGAAATGGCTGCTATGAGAGGCGTCGATGTTGATATAATAATTCCTGACAAGGGTGATTACGGTTTTATAAACCGGGCTGTCGAACCAAATTTTCTGCGTTTAATTAAAAGCGGCGTAAAAATTTACCGCACGCCGCGACCTTTCGATCACAGTAAAATTTTTGTAGTCGACGACGAGTGGATTTTTATAGGTTCGGCAAACTGGGACGTAAGAAGTTTTAAACTCAACTTTGAGTCTAACATAGAAATATTCAGCAAAAATTTGGCGAAAGAGCTTTCTGGCATTGCCGAATCAAAAAAGAGAAAGGCAAAACTTACTACGGCTCACGAATGTAAGACTCAGCCGCTTCTAAAACGCATCAGAAACAATGCGTGCCGGTTGTTGACGCCTTACGGCTAACGCTTTAAAGAAGCGGATAATTTCTCGATAAAACGAACGTCTGTTTTAATTTGACAATTGCCGTAATTTGACATTTATACAAACATCTCCCGCACACCAAGCCGCAAAGGGAAAAAATTATTGAAGGCTTACAGCAGCAAGACAAAAAAAACAAGAGATAATTTAATAACCAATGGAAAACATAAAGACATTTGAGTACACCAGCATTTTAGGATGGTCTGCGTCAAGATACGAAACTTTTTCAAACTGCAAAAGGCAGTATTTCTACCATTACTATGCAAAGTTTGACAAAGAAATACCGTTTGAAAAAATACAGTTTTTAAAAAGTTTGACCTCTAAGAATTTAGAAACCGGAAATATTGTACACGACATCATAAGGGACATGCTCAAAAGATATCAAAAAAGCACAAAAGAAATAAATAAAGAGAAATTTTTTAAATATTCTTTTGATATGACCGAAAAATATTGTGGCTCAAAAACTTTTTTTGAACATTATTATAACGGCGAAATTATTTCAACTTCTAAAATTTACGAAAAAATAAAAAGTATATTGGAAAATTTCCTTAACAATCCAATATTTACATGGATAGAAAAAAACGCCGCTCTTCAAAGTTCCAAGTGGATTATAGAACCCGGAGGATTCGGGGAAACCAGAATAAACGACTATAAAGCTTTTTGTAAAGTAGATTTTTTGTTTCCGCACGATGATAAAATGTATATTATAGATTGGAAAACAGGAAAACCTGACGACAAAAAACATTCAAAACAGCTTACGGGATATGCGCTTTGGGCAAATCACCATTTTGGTAAAAAAGTTAGCGACATTATCCCTATGATAATTTATCTTTATCCGCAATACAATGAAAACAAAGTTAAAGTCGACGACTATTTAATTGCAAAATTTGCAGATACCGTGATAAACGAAACGCAAGATATGTACGGATATCTCATAGACATAGAGAAAAATATACCTAAAGACAAAAAAGAGTTTCCTTTAAGCGATAACGCATTTTTTTGCAGCTATTGCCATTATAAAGAAATTTGCCCCGAACGCTAAAAAATTTTATAAATCTTTGCGCGTTCCAGCATAGATAAAGAAGATTATCAATAAAAAATTCTTTGTCTTGCGGGATTATTTTGCCATATATACGCTACAGCACTCGCGCTAAATTAAATCCTAAACCTAAAAATAACACTAGACTTGCGGTCGCTGCAAATAAAAGCACGCTTGAAAGATGCATAAATTTTTTTAGAAACATTGATAACAGAACTTGGATTATTATTGAGGCTGCCGATACGTTTCCAGTCGTTTTAGTTGAAGCAATACATTTGATTTTCTGGCTTACAAAATTTCAACGCTTTTTGAATACGGGAAAAACCTTACGCACAGACACTAACCAAGCTTTTATATGAACCAGCAAATTCAGCCTGTCCAGAAATTCGTTATCTCTATGAAAGTAACAAATACACGTTCGGCAATAAGCGGATTGTGTGGGGAAAAATATCTTCAAAACTATTTTATATGTTTTAATTATCTAAAGAACACGGCAGAAGAACGGATTTCAGTTTATCAATAACGACACAGTAAGATAAAGGTTTTGTCAAAAGACAATAAAAGAATTGTTTTTTTACGCGATGTTCTTAATAAAAAAGAGAGATATGAGCATAATAATTTCAATTTTACTTTTTCTGTTCGGAATTGCGGTGGGAGTTTGCTTATCTACATTAAAGTACATATCCTTATCAAAAGACAACGCCGCAAAAGAACAGAAAATAAACGACCTAACGGAAAATATTGAAAAACAAACTTGCCTCAGCAACAATTTAAAAATTGAATTTGAAAACATCGCATCAAAAGTATTGGAAGAAAAAAACGCAAAAATTACAAACATAAACTTAAACTCTCTGGAAAGCATTGTCGCTCCGGTTAAAGTGAAAATCGACGAGTTCAGAAATAAAATTGAAAATTTTCAGATTTACGAAGCTGAGAAAATATCCGGACTTCAAAAAGAACTGGAAAAATTGATAAGTCTCAACAAACAGGTAAGCGAAGAAGCAAACAACCTCGCCGGCGCTTTAAAAGGAGAAAATAAACTACAGGGAATATGGGGAGAACTCAGCATTGAGAGAATTTTTGAATATGTGGGACTGATCAAAGGCGTAAATTACGTATCGCAGAAACAATTTAAAACTGACGACGGCAAGAAAATTCCCGATTACACAGTAAATTTGCCAGATGAGAAACATATTATAATAGATGCAAAAACTTCGCTCACCGCTTATGAAAAATATTACAATTCGCAAGTAGAAGCCGATAAAAAAATTTATTTAAAAGAACATTCCGCAAGCGTAAAAAAACATATTGATGAGCTTGCCTCAAAAGATTATGACGATCTGTCCGATATCAACCATCCGGAATACGTATTGATGTTTGTTCCCTTAGAGGGAGCGGTTTCTCTCGCTCTTATTGACAAACCAGACCTTTTCGCATACGCTTTTAAAAAAAATATAGTAATCGTCACGCCGGCTACGCTTTTGGCTACATTAAAAACCGTCGAATATATATGGCGGCAGGAATACCAGAAGAAAAACGTGCTTGAAATAGCAAGACAAGGCGGCAGCCTTTACGATAAATTCGCAAGTTTTACCCAAACGCTAATAGAAGCCGATAAAAAAATATCGGAAGCGCAAAGCAAAACGCAGGAAGCCATAAAAAGACTTTCAGCAGCCGATAAAAAAGGCGACAGTCTTATAGAAAGAGCGCAGAGATTAAAAGACCTCGGCTCTCCAGCAAAAAAAGAAATACCCGGAATACTTTTAAAAAATATAGAAGAAGAACGGAGATAGAGTAATGACGCTATATAAAAAAGAACTCCGAAACAAAGCTTTAGAACTGCAAAATATGCTTGAAAAACAAAACATAAAAGTTTCTTTTAATAACAATTCTTTTAGAGATTATCTCATCAGACTTGCCGTCGCAGCAAACGACATACCCGGCGGAAACCTCTTAGTTTATTACAAACCTACAAAAAATACCTACTCTTTGAGAAAACAAATAAATAACTCCGAAATCGACACGATAATCGATTCGGTATGGAATAAAATAAACCGTTCGGAGACCTATCCCGCCGAAAGCGGCATATATGAAGCGTTTGTCGACGGCTCATATATTTCAGGCGTTACAGGCTACGGAGCAGCTATTTACCTTGGCAATGAGTTAAAAGCTGAAATTTCAGGCGCTATTTCAGACGCGCAATTTAGACAGTTCGACGGCGAACTGAAGTCAGTCGTTGAAACAATAAAATGGTGCAGGGATAATGGCATAAAAAAAATAAGAATCAATTACGATTATCAGGGTATAGAAAAATTCGCGACAGGCAAATGGAAAGCAGGCAACGACATTTCAAAAGAGTACGTAGATTTTATTCTCAAAGCGAAAATGGAAATCGAATGGCGGCACATAAAAAGCCACACCGGCAATCAAAAAAACAATAAAGCCGACTTTCTGGCAAAAAAAGCCGCATTAAGAAAGAAATAGAACGTTGTTTTAAATCACAATTCATATCGTGGAAAGAAATTTCGGAAACATTAGTCAGATTCAAAAACCGACCTCAGAGTTTAGAAGCACGACGACAGTTAAAAAAACTTTTTTAGAACGCTTATATTATCTTCTTTTTGTAAACGTTCTCAAAAGACGAGACTAGACTTTGAGTATTCGACGATAAGTTTTCTATAAGAATTTCCATATCTTAAAAATTTCTCTCCGCTTTTTGACGATTTTCGTTACTTGTCCTGCTCGTTCCAAGAACTTCTATTTCAGCTCCCTTCTTCGCTAACTAGACAGCAACGACACGCTTTTATCTTCTCCGACAGCTTTTTAACAGCGTAACGTCCCTTTGTTATTTTAAAAATCTTTGCTATAATAAGTATGTTAGATTTATTATTCCCCCTCGAGGTAAAAAACGTTTATCCTGCAGAGGAAATTTTTTTGGATCTTATTAATGAAAAATTTTTCAGCGGTAATACTTGCGGCGGGATCAGGCACAAGAATGAAATCTTCTTTGCCTAAAGTTATGCACAGTCTTTCCGGCAAACCTTTAATAAAATGGGTTATAGATTCTGTTTCCGCTTTAAAACCTGACAATATAATTCTTGTGCTTGGACATGGCGCCGAACTCGTCAAAAAATCTTTGTCTGAAAACAATATAAAAATTGTCTATCAGACAGAACGACTCGGTTCAGCACACGCGGCAATGCAGGCTGAAAAAGTTTTAAAAAATTATGAGGGCGATATCTTGGTCATAAGCGCGGACGTGCCTTTGATTAAACCTTCAACTTTATTGTCTTTAATAAATAACAATAAAAAAATCGGCGCTTCTATTACGGTTCTAACTGCGGAAGTTGAAAATCCTTTTGGATACGGCAGAATTGTAAAAAAAGGCGGCATTTTAGAAAAGATAGTTGAAGAAAAAGATGCAACTCCCGCTGAAAAACACATAAAAGAAATAAATTCAGGCATTTATTGTTTCGATAAAAATTTATGGACAGCCCTTTCAAAAGTAAAACCTGATAACGCAAAAAAAGAATATTATATAACCGACGCCGTGTCTATACTCAAAGGATTCGGCAAAAAAGTTTCTTTAATCGCGGTTAAAGATAATTACGAAGTTAAAGGCATAAACAACAGAGCTGAACTCTCGCACGCAGAAAACATATTAAAAGACAGAAAAATTAAAGAACTTTTAAGCGACGGCGTCAGTATTATAGACACAAATAACGTGTATATATCTTACGACGCAAAAATCGGCGGCGATACCGTCGTATATCCGGGCGTTTTTATAGATACGGGCGTTTCGATAGGCAAAAGTTGTATAATAAAAGGCACAAGCTATATAACAAATTCCAAAATCGGCGACGCAAGCACCATATCGTATTCTTACATAGAAGGCGCAGTCATAGGCAAGAACGCCAAAGTAGGTCCTTTTTCGCATATAAGACAAGGGTCTGTGCTGAAGGAAAATGTCAGCATAGGCAATTTCTCCGAGACAAAAAAAGCCATTATAGCCAAAAATTCCAAAGCCAATCACCTCTCTTACATAGGCGACGCGCGAGTAGGCGAAAATGTCAACATAGGAGCGGGAACAATAACCTGCAATTATGACGGGAAAAAAAAGCATGAGACGATTATAGGCTCAGGATCATTTGTGGGTTCCAACGTGAATTTTATAGCTCCGGTTAAAATAGGACGTAGCGTTTTAGTTGCGGCGGGTTCGACTGTGACGCACAATGTTCCGTCTGGAAAACTTGTAATAGCAAGGGCAAAACAAGAACTTAAGCACAGAAAAATTGATGAATAAAACATTGATGCATTTTATTTAATCCGAACATTACAGTCCGAGATTTATTTTCAATAAACATAAAGAGGCATTATGAAGCTTAAAATTATTTCGGGCAACGCCAACCCTAAACTTGCAAAACATATCGGGCAAAAACTCGGAGTTGAGTTGAGCGGAGCAAAAGTGGAGCGTTTCAGCGACGGCGAGATACAGGTTAAAATTATTGACAGCGTAAGAGGAACGGATTGCTATATAATCCAGCCTACAAGTTTCCCCGTCAATGAGAATTTAATGGAACTTTTAATTATTGCGGACGCTTTAAAGAGAGCATCGGCGAAAAGAATAACGGCGGTCGTGCCTTATTACGGGTACGGCAGGCAGGATAGAAAATCCGAACCGAGAGTTCCAATTACAGCAAGACTTGTCGCAAATCTTTTTGCTACTGCGGGCATTACAAGAGTTTTGACTATGGATTTGCACGCGGGGCAGATTCAGGGTTTCTTCGACATTCCTGTTGATCATCTTTACAGCAGACCGGTGATTCTAAGTTACCTTAAAGAGAAAAATCTGAAAAATGTCGCAATCGTTTCCCCTGACGCCGGCGGCGTGGAAAGAGCGAGATCTTTCGCTAAACATTTTAATGCCGAACTGGCGATTGTCGATAAAAGAAGACCGTGTCCCAACGAAGCGTCGGTAATGAATATTATCGGCAAAGTGAAAGATAAAAATTGTATAATTCTAGACGATTTAGTCGATACTGCGGGAACTTTGACAAAAGTAGCCGAGGCGATAAAAGCAAAAGGAGCAGCAAAAGTTTTTACGGCAGTGTCTCACGGAGTTCTTTCAGGAGACGCAAAACAGAAAATTCAGAATTCGTGCATAGAAGAACTCATCATAACGGATTCGATTCCATTGTCAAAAGACGGACCGACGAAAAAAGTAGTTGTTTTAAGCATTGCTCCGATTTTGGCGGAAGCTATAATGAGAATTTCAAATGACGAATCAATAAGCGCTCTTTTCTCATAAAAATAAAAAGAGGATATATGTCCGGCTTAGATAAAAAAGCGTGACTGCGATTTATTTTTTGTCCGTTTTCTATAACTTCGGCGGATTTGTATCATAAAGCAGCGCGACTGTAACGACAATGTGGAGGATTTCAGTGAAGGAAGTAATTTTAGATGCGGAAGCGAGAACGACGGGATCAAAAGGGAACATTGCGGCTTTAAGAAAAAGCGGAAAAATTCCTGCGGTATTTTACGGAAAAGGCATTAAGTCTGAATCCATAGCTGTCAACTCAAAAGCTTTTGTTTCAATAATGGAAGCAAACGGAGCAAATGTCATCATAAATTTGAGCTTTAAGGACGGAAAGAAAGCGGCAATAGTAAAATCATTAGATAGAGATATTTTAACTAGGAATCCGGTGCATATAGATTTTCACGTAATCTCGCTTGAAGATAAAGTCGAAGTTTTGATTCCTATTCATATTGACGGTATTGCCGACGGGGTTAAAAATTTCGGCGGGGTTATGGAATTCATAGTCAGAGAAGTCAAAGTAGAGGCACTGCCTAAAAATATCCCTCAGAAAATCAGCATTGATGTCAGCGCATTGGGAATAGGACAGGAAATAACCGTCGCAGATTTGCCAGAATTAGACGGAATAAAATATATTCAGGATCCGTCAACGCTTATAGTCCACGTCATATCTGTCGCAGCCGAAGAGGAAAAACCTGAAGCGACAGCTGAAGCAACGGATGCGGCGCAGCCTGAAGTAATCAACAAAGGGAAGAAAGATAAAGAAGCCGAAGAAGGAGCGGCGACAGACGCGGCGGCGACTGGCGGAACAAAAAAATAGGCGGATGCGAGGCTACTTTAATTTATGAGCGGGCAGATTAAGCTTTTCGTAGGACTCGGAAATCCCGGACGGAAATACGAAAATACTCGCCATAACTTGGGTTTCATTATTTTAAATGAAATAGCAGCATCAAAACGTCTGGAATTTAAAAAGTGGAATAACACGAGCGATATTTCTCTTTGCGGAGAGGCAGACAACAAAATATGGTTTTTAAAACCTGCGAGTTTTATGAATCTCTCGGGAATAGCAGTTTCTTCTTTTTCAAAATATCATAAAATTAAGCCTGAAGAGACATTTGTCTTTTATGACGATTTTTCAATACCTCTCGGCAGATATAGAATAAGAATGTCGGGATCGGCCGGCGGTCACAACGGAATAAACTCCATAATAGACTATATTCATACGGACAATTTCCCAAGAATGAAGCTTGGCACAGGTCCGCTCCCTAAATTTATTAATACGGCAGATTTTGTGTTGTCAGAATTCAAGCAGGAAGATAAAGAAAAAATAAATTTAATGAAAAAAACGGCTGTCAGTCTTTTTGATGAAATATGCATATCGGGACTTGATAAAGCGGTTTCAAAACTTACGAATACAAAATTATAATGATAGAAAAAAAACAACAAAGCGAAGTCTCAAAAGAATTGTATCCGAAATCGGGATGCGCCAAAGGTTTTGTCAACGGACCGTGCGGCGGATTCGTCAACGGCAAATGCGAGACAGACCATACAAAAGACTGCATGTGGGTTTTGATTTACGAAAAGTTAAAAAAGACTGGAAGGCTGGAAAACTTTCTCAATCAATATATAGAACCGAAAAAGACGCTATTTAAAAACTGACTCTTAACGACAACAACGCAATTCTCATTTTCTTATTCCTGTTTTTCACCCGCTTTTTTATACATATATTCGTTTATAGAGAAAATCATTTTCTATATTTGCGTCGCGGGAAACATCATGCATATGAGGTTTTTAGTTCGCAAAATTTTAACGGTTTTTGCTCGCACCGAAATATATAAAACTGCATTTTAACGACACATCTCTATTTCGTCAAATTACTTTTCTTCTTGCAATTCTCTCTTAGCACGAAAGGGAGAACTCTTTTTTTTCTTTTACTCCCACAGGTAATAGAGCGGGCGCAAAAGTTGATATAGTCTGACAGTTTCAAGCTTTTTCCCGCGTTTACTGCAGGAAAGAGGAAAAAGAGCGTTGACATGCTGTCAAAAAAACACGCAACGGCAACAGAGCAACAAATATATAACACAGTTTTACGCACTAGCGGTTTTTTCAGCGCCGTCACCTTAAGTCGCCATAAGCCGCCGACGTTAACTTAATTTAGACATACAATAATAAAGGAAAAATAAAAATTTGAAATTTAAAGAGAAACTAAAATCAGATAAATTTTTGATAACGGCGGAGCTGTATCCGCCTAAAGGCGTAGATACCTCTTCTTTTTTTCGCAGAGCAGCCTGTTTGTCCGGACTTGACGCCGTAAATGTCACAGACAACCAAAGAGCTTCTATGAGAGCAGGTTCTCTTGCAATGAGCAAAATCCTGATAGACCATGCAATAGAGCCTATTTTACAGCTTACCGTAAGAGACAGGAACAGAATTGCATTACAGTCCGAATTGTTGAGCGCAAATATTTTAGGCGTAGAAAACGTTTTAATTTTAGGCGGCGACCATCCGTCTCTAGGCGAAAATCGCGAAGCAAAAGCAGTGTACGATTTGGACACTTTACAGCTTATAAAAACCGCTCGCCTTTTAGAAACAGGCGTAGATCTAGCGGGGAAAAAATTACGCGGCAATCCGAAATTCTGCGTTGGAGCAGTTGTAAATCCGTCGGCTCAACCAAGCGATTTACAAGCTTTAATGCTTGAAAAAAAAGCGAAAGCCGGAACCGAATTTTTTCAGACGCAGGCAATTTTTGACGTAGAGATATATAAGAATTTTTTTGATAAGGTGAAACATTTAAAAGTAAAAATTTTACCCGGAATAATTCTCATTAAATCCTTCGAATTTATGCAGTTTCTGCAGTCTTTATCCGGAATAAATATACCGATAGAAACACAGGACAGGATCAATTTTGCTTCCAACCCCTTGGCGGAAGGCATAAAAATTTGTTCTGAAATGATTAAAAAATTTCGTTCATTTGCAGACGGCGTCCATATAATGGCAATCGGCACGGAAGAATATATACCGGAAATAATAAAAAACAGCCTATAAACGGACAAAATGTATTGCGAGGGCGAATTATTTGACAAAGACAAAAAAGTTGAGGCAATTCTGTTTATTCTTGTCGTTTTTATACGGACTTGCGGAAACAACTTTTTTAAATTTCTATAAAATATTCTGGAATGCGCTTCGGCAGTTTCAGTAAGATAGCAGCTTTCCGACATGAGAATGTTTCCTTAAATCCTTATATCTACATAGTTGATAAATACAGATAATATTTGCTTTTGCTTACTCTCAAGACTTACGCTTTCTCCGCTTTCGCAGAAGTCATTCGTCTTGCTTTTGGGGAAAGCAAACACCAAAGCAAAATATTTGATTTTTATTTCCCTCTCAAGTCTTATACCTTCGTCTCCAAAGCGGACGCTCTTTTGTTTTCTGAGAAATACGTAACAAAGCAAAACCATCAACTTATACTTTTGTTTCCAGCCAAAGATCACATCTACCATTTCTACTTATGTCTTTGTTTACTCTTAAGACTTTTGCCTTTGTTCTCATATACAATAGACTCAGTTTTTAGGAAAAACGAATAGGATAGAAAAATGATCGACTTATGTTTTTTGTTTCTGTTCAAAACTTATGTATGCGTTTCCTTGCCAACCGTTTTTTTTGCTTTCAAGGAAGGCAAACAGAATAGAAAAATGACTAGTTTACACATTTGTTTTTGCTCAAGTCTTATGCCCCTGCTTCCGCGGCAGCAGTTATAATTCGTTCAGTTTTTCATTTATATTGTTTTAAAAGATGAGACGCCGTTTTTAACGCGTAAATTGAAATCTATACGTCTGCAGTTTACAGACTTAGTTAACTTTTGGAAGAATGGAATAATATGATATAATAAGTAGTGAGAAAGTAAAAGAGGTCTTAAATGCTCTCGCTTATTTATTCCGCGACTATTAACGGCATAGAAGCAAACATAGTTGAAGTAGAAACATACATTTCATCTGGAATGCCTGTTTTTTCCATAGTAGGTCTTCCCGACGCTGTAGTCAGAGAATCGCGCGACAGAGTGGCAGCCGCAATGAAAAACTCGGGATTCGACTTTCCGTCAAAAAAAATTACCGTTAATTTAGCTCCGGCAGACATTAGAAAAGAGGGCGGCATTTTCGACTTGTCCATAGCTTTGGGGATACTTGCCGCAAATGGCAAAGTAAAAAAAGAGAATTTACAGAGATTTTGCGCCGTCGGCGAACTGTCTTTAGACGGTAAAATAAGGAAAGTTAAAGGCGTTCTGCCCATATCTTTAAGCTTGCAGGAAAACAAAATAAAAGATTTTATAGTGCCTGTCGCAAATAAACAGGAAGCCGCTGTTGCGGGAAAGGTAAATGTATTTCCGTTTAAGACTCTTGTTGAAATTGTCAAGTTTATTAACGGCGAATTGAATTGCGAACCTCATATTTACAACGCGACGGATTTAAGCGATGGCGTTGGCACAAATCATGATTTTGCCGACGTAAAAGGACAGAAAAACGCAAGACGGGCTGCTGAAATTGCGGCGGCGGGAAGCCATAATATAATAATGTCTGGTCCTCCCGGTTCGGGGAAAACTATGATAGCAAAACGTATTCCCGGAATACTCCCCCCTATGACTTTTGAAGAAGCTATCGAAACTACAAAAATATGGTCTGCCTCAGGGCGCACTTTTGCCGGCGGTTTGATAAAGCAACGCGCTTTTAGAAGTCCGCACCATACTTCCTCAGCCGTTGCTTTAGCCGGCGGCGGAGCATATCCCAAACCCGGCGAAGTGAGTCTTTCGCACAACGGGGTTCTTTTTTTAGACGAATTTGCAGAGTTCAGAAGAGATGCGCTTGAAGTTCTGCGGCAGCCTTTAGAGGACAAAAAGATAACCGTTTCAAGGTCAAAAGGCAGTCTTATTTTTCCGGCTTCTTTTATGCTTATCGCGGCAATGAATCCCTGCCCATGCGGAAATCTGGGACACAGAGAAAAAGAATGCGTGTGCAATCCTTATCAGATAAAAAAATATCAAAGCAGGGTTTCAGGTCCTTTGATGGACAGAATCGACATTCACGTTGAAGTTCCAGCTCTAAAATTTTCCGAGCTTGCAACTTTAGACGACGATTGTGAAAATTCGGCAAGCATAAGAGAAAGAGTTATAAAGGCAAGAGAAATTCAGAATGCGAGATTTACGGGAAACGACATATACGCAAACGCTCAAATGGAATCAAAAGAAATAAAAAAATATTGTGTTTTAGACGACAAAGCTCATGAAACGTTTAAAATTGCGGCTGAAAAATTAAATTTCTCGGCAAGATCCTACGATAAAATTTTAAAAGTTTCAAGAACGATCTCAGATTTAGACGGCAGCGATACGATTAAAACAAATCATATAGCGGAAGCCGTACAATATAGATTTTTTGACAGAACATAAGGCGGGCAGAACGGGATTTACAGCGAAGAGAAAAGCTGGCGGCAAAGACTGAAGATAGAACGCGGCGAAAAAAATACATGAAAAAGCATTTAACGGAATTCGACAAGTTGATAGGCATATTTGCAACTTTGCGTTCTAAAAAAGGATGTATGTGGGACAGAGAACAAACGCACAAATCTCTTATAAAACACCTGTTCTCCGAAGCCAAAGAAGTGAAAAAAGCCGTTGAAAATAAAGATATGAAAAATCTTGAGGAAGAACTCGGCGATATTTTGCTTCAGGTTGTATTTCACGCTCAGATTGCAAAAGAAAATAAAAACTTCAATATTGCGGGAGTAATAGAAAAGCTGAACAAAAAACTTGTCCGCAGACATCCGCACATATTCGGCAAATACAAGGTTAAAAATATAAGAGATATTGAAATTATGTGGAAAAAAATCAAAGAGCAAGAAAAAAACTTAAAAAAAATATAATACTAAGAAATAATTTCTTGGAGGAAATATGTTAAACAGAATTTTTTCATTGAAAAAAGTCGCAGCGGTTTTTACTTTCATGACCGCGTTTGCCAGTCGATCTTTTGCAAGCGAAGCAAATCTGATTATTCCAGATCTGTCTTCTGTCGGCTTTTTTGAAAATGCGGTTGACGGCAAAACGCTTTTGACAGCCGGTTTTTTTATTTGCGTTTGCGGTTTGCTATTTGGTCTTTACCATTTTATAAGCATTAAAAACTTGCCGGTTCACAAGTCGATGAAATCAATTTCAGAGCTTATATATGAAACCTGCAAAACATATCTTGTAACTCAGGGGAAATTTATATTTATACTCGAAATTCTGCTTGCGGCTATAATAGTTGTATATTTCGGATTGCTGCAGCATTTTGAGGCAATTAAAGTCGTTACCATCGTGCTTTGCAGTATTGTAGGAATTCTCGGAAGCTGCACTGTAGCATGGTTCGGCATGAGAATTAATACTTTCGCAAATTCAAGAACCGCTTTTGCAAGTTTAAAAGGAAAACCTTTCCCTCTTTACGCTATACCGCTGCGGGCTGGCATGAGCATAGGAATGCTTTTGATAAGCATAGAACTTTTTATAATGCTCATAATTCTTCTTTTTATTCCCTCAGATTTTGCTGGAGCATGCTTTATAGGATTCGCAATCGGAGAATCTCTTGGCGCTTCGGTTCTTAGAATTGCGGGCGGAATATTTACAAAGATCGCAGACATCGGCTCGGATTTGATGAAAATTGTATTCAATATTAAAGAAGACGACGCAAGAAATCCGGGCGTTATTGCAGATTGTACGGGCGATAATGCCGGCGATTCGGTAGGACCTACTGCGGACGGTTTCGAAACTTACGGCGTCACCGGAGTCGCTTTGGTAACGTTTATAGTCCTTGCCGTCAGCGATCCCGTGTTACAGGTTAAACTTCTAGTATGGATTTTCGTAATGCGTTTAATAATGCTCATAGCAAGCGCCCTTTCATATGGAATAAACTCGGTAATTGCAAAAGTGAGATACGCTACTGCGGATAAAATGAATTTTGAAACTCCTTTGACGTTTCTCGTATGGATAACGTCAATAGTATCAATTATATTTACTTTTGCAGTCTCTTACCTCATAATCGGCAATCTGGACGACGGAACCCTTTGGTGGAAACTTTCGCTTATTATAAGCTGCGGAACGATAGCGGGAGCGATAATACCCGAAATCGTAAAGATATTTACCTCCGTAAAAAGCGCTTTCGTACAGAACGTCGTTACTTCTTCAAAACACGGCGGCGCTTCGCTCAATGTTCTCGCAGGTCTTACGGCTGGAAATTTCAGCGCGTACTGGATGGGTGTCACAATAATAATCCTTATGGCTATCGCCTATGCAATCAGTCTGCAGGGACTCGACTCGATTATGATAGCTCCGGCAGTATTTGCTTTTGGTCTCGTGGCTTTCGGATTCCTAGGTATGGGACCTGTTACAATTGCGGTCGATTCTTACGGACCCGTAACCGACAACGCACAGTCGGTATACGAGCTTTCGCTGATTGAAAATATTTCTAATATTGATAAAGAGATAGAGAAAGATTTTGGATTTAAACCGTCTTTCAGCAAATCAAAAATACTGCTTGAGGAAAACGACGGCGCTGGAAACACGTTTAAAGCTACGGCAAAACCCGTCCTTATAGGAACCGCCGTCGTGGGCGCGACGACAATGATATTTTCAACGATAGTTATGCTCACCGACGGTCTCACTATCGGGCTTGAAAATTTATCGATCCTGCACGCCCCTTTCCTATTGGGATTAATCGCCGGCGGAGCCGTAATTTACTGGTTTACTGGAGCCTCTAACCACGCCGTAACAAGCGGCGCATATAAAGCCGTAGAATTTATAAAAAATAATATAAAACTTGACGGAAGCTCGGACAAAGCTTCAACTGAAGATTCCAAGAAAGTTGTTGAAATATGCACAAAATATGCACAAAAGGGTATGATAAATCTGTTCTTGGTCATTTTCTTTACGACGCTCGCTTTCGCATTCATAGAACCTTATTTCTTTATAGGCTATCTCATTTCAATAGCATTGTTTGGACTTTTTCAGGCGATATTTATGGCAAATGCCGGCGGCGCATGGGACAACGCAAAAAAATACGTTGAAGTTGATTTGCGCGAAAAAGGAACCGAACTTCATAAAGCTACCGTTGTCGGCGATACGGTCGGAGACCCGTTTAAAGACACTTCTTCCGTTGCGATGAACCCTATAATTAAATTCACAACGCTTTTCGGGCTTCTTGCGTTGGAACTTGCTCTAGTACTTGCAGAAAAAGAAGCACTAAACGCTGTTCTTGCGACGATATTTTTCGGCATCTCGGTTATATTCGTAGTAAGATCGTTTACGGATATGCGAACTAATGACGAAGAAAAATAATTGTTACTGTTCTTTTTTTCTGTATTTGTACGATAAAAGTGATAAGTTGGCGCAAAATGTCCGACAGCCGTCTTGGAAAAATATACCCCCCTCCTCTCTCCTTCCAGCAGAGGAAGAGACGTTGGGGGGATAGCGTATATTCTGTAAACGGATCAGTCTTTAAAAGAGGCAGTTTTTCAGCTGTTTCCATTGCGTTTATCAGGACAAGCAAAGCAAGCAGCCGCTATTTTCGTTCTCAAAATTTCTCCCTTTATTGCAGGTTCGGCCACAAAAATTTTTTGGCGTAAAGACGATAAAATGAAATTTTTTAAAAATACTTTTGCATTTTTACTAGTGCCTGCAGTCGCCGCTGCGGGATATACTCTTATTAAAAATCTTTTGCGCTTTATGGTTTCAGCCGGAAATCAGTATATTCCGTTTTGGATAGGAATTTTATGTTATATAGCATTTCAAATTATCCTTTACAAACCGATGAAAACCTACGTATTCGGTCACGAACTTTCCCACGCGATAGCGGGAATATTAAGCGGCGCAAAGATTAAAAAATTTAATATTGGAGAAGAGTCCGGAAGCGTAGCCTTGACTAAAAGCAATATTTGGACAACGCTCGCTCCGTATTTCTTTCCGATATATACTTCCGCGATAATAATAATTTATATTTCTCTCGGCTGGTTTACCGACATAAAACAGTTTTACGGATACTTCCTTTTTCTTGTCGGTTTCTCAATAGCTTTTCACATTGCTCTGACAATATATATCCTCTCTATAGAACAGCCCGATTTGAGAATTCACGGAACTTTTTTTTCCTATGTTGTAATTTTTGCAGTAAACGCCGTAGTGTTTATTTTGCTTGCGGCTTTGGTTTTTCCGGGCAAAATAACCGTAAGAGATATTTTATTGCAAATCTGCGGCAATACAGCGGGCATCTATAAATTTATATATACCGGAGCATTGGAAATATGTTCGGCATTCCGAGAGACGAAATAAAGAGAAAAGGGTTTCATTTGCTGTCTCTTATATATACATTTGGATATTGGCATCTTCCAAAAACTACAATCATCTGGGGTCTTGCCGTCGCAATCGCCATTGTCGTTCTATGCGAATGTTTAAGATTTAAAATCCCCAGATTCAACGATTTCTTCAAAAATAATTTTAAAGGTTTTTACAGACCTGAGGAAGCCGACAAAATCAGCGGTTTAATCGGCACGTTATCCGGCGCGCTGCTTACCGTTTTAATATTTCCGAACAGATATGCGGTGATCGCGAGTTTTCTTTATTTCGCGTTCGGCGATTCAGCGGCGGCTTTGGCGGGCAAAGCTCTCGGCAGACATAAGACTTTCGCGGAAAAAAGTTTGGAAGGCAGCTTGGCGTGTTTTGCAGTTTGTTTTACAATAGGACTTTTTATTTTCAATTGGCAGGTTGCGCTAATGGGAGCCGCCACAGCTATGATGGTTGAAGCAATCCCGTGGAAGATAAGCGACAATTTCTGGATGCAAATAATTAACGCAGGAATTTTAACGCTATTGTCAAATATGACGACGGCAAACTATAATCTTGCCGCATAAGATTTTTGAGAAATTTCACCTGTTTTGCAACTGTAATCCGCCGGCGACAGACAAAATCCGGCAAAGAGACAAAATTCTAAAAATTGTCCTTGCTTTCGCGGCGGAAATAACGTATGTTTCACCGGATTTTCTGCCGTCAGAAATTGTCGCGTCTTTTCCAGTTCATTTCGCTATAGGGTTAAAAAAAACACGTTTAAAATGAAAAAATTTATAGTTCCGGCATTTATTTTATTTACAGTTATATGTTTTGCTCAGGCAAAAACATTTTATTCCGACGGACCTAAAGATATTAAGAAAGTTGCTTTAACTTTTGACGACGGTCCCGGCAAAGCAACCGAAAAAATATTAGAAATACTTAAAGAAAAAAACGTCAAAGCCACATTCTTTATGCTCGGCATAAGAGTACAGAACGATCCAGACGCTGCAAAAGCGGTCGCTGCGGCAGGACACGAGATTGCAAACCACACTTACGAACACGTAAATTTCTACGCTTATAGAGGCAAAGATAAAACGGACAAAATAGAAAAAGAACTCTTGCGAGGCAACAATATAATAAAGAAAGCGACGGGCATTAACCCGTATTTACTCCGCTTTCCAAACGGCTATTCAAAACCCGACGCCGTAAAAGCGGCAAAAAAGCACAATTGCCATTTGATAAACTGGAGTTTCGGCTGCGATTGGCAAAATATGACCGCTGAAGAAATGCACGAGAAATACAAAAAAGCCGTAAAGAACGGCGCAATATTTTTAATGCACGATTTATGCAAAAATGAAAGAATACTGTCTTTTTTAAGCGATTTTATAGACGAGATTAAAAAAGCGGGTTACGAAATAGTTACTGTAAGCGAACTTTTAAATCTAAACCGCTGAACGATAGTTTTACAGCGGATACTTTTATCTGCAAGCAAAAGAAGAACTGTAAGCAAAGTTTGCCAAAACACAGCACAAGCTGACATTTTACAGCTTATAATAAATAATTCCCTATATTTAACATAAACTTCTTGAAACAACGAACAATCTAAAATCTTCCTTCTGTCCCGTCTGCTGAAATAAATTCTGCATACAATCCCTATTATTCTGCTGAAATTTTACGATGAATCCGCTTTGCCAGCCGATACTTTTTTTCATCGAGCAATTTAAAATAGCAGCAAGTTCAACTGAAGAGTTCAAAAGAAAGGCTTTTCCCGGTAATGTTTTTGTAGAATAATTTAAAAGTCAATTGGACATAATATATTCAGTCGCAAGGATAACTATAGCGCCGGCAAACAGCATAAAAGGCACAAATCTGTTTTTGCATTTGTGAGTTTCAGGAATTAAATCCGAAGCGGAAAGAAAAATAAAAGAGCCTGCCGTCAAGCCCAGCAGAGAACCTAGAACAGGCAGAGACATATTTTTAAACAAAATTCTCCCTAAAATTGCGCCTATAGGAGTAAAACAAGCCGTAAGAAGCGAAAAATTAAAGATTCTCTTTTTGGAAGCGCCTCTGTGCAGCAAAATACCTGAAATTGTTATTCCGTCAGGCAATTTGTGCAGCAAAATTGCAATTGCGGTGAGAATTCCTATACTATTATCCACTTCAAACCCTACGGCAATCATAAGTCCGTCAATCATAGAATGTAAAGACAATCCCACAATTGACGTCACGCCCATGTGTTTAGAGCACTCGTCATCGTGGCAGGGATGAAATAAGACAATAAACTGCAAAAAAAACATAATTAAGAATCCCAGAAGAACATAAACCATTGTCTTGGGATTCAAGCCCATACCTTCAGGTATTAAATGAGTAAACGCAAGCGTAAGCATCACGCCCGCTGAAAAATTTATTATAAAAAAAGAATTTTTTTCAGACCACTTATGGAACGCCAGCACTATAAGAGCGCCCAGCATTGCCGCGCCTGCGGCTATAAGCGAATAAATTACTTCCATTTTTTCTCCAGTTTGTTTATAGTCGTCTTATAATCCCAGATTGCGGTTTTTGCAGACGACAGACAGAGCCGTCTCATTTATTCTTCAATATTTTAACGGAATTTTTCATTAATAACACAGATTGCATCATAATTAAAATGGCAAAGAATACGCTTAAATAAGAATCTAAAAGAACCATTTTTTTTAAAACGGGAACTGAAAGCTCCATTATAATCAAAAGAGACAGCAACGCCGTAAAAATAAACTGTCCGTAAATGAAAAAACAGACAATAAGTCCGACAAACGCCGTAGACGCGGTTATTTCCGCAAGCGGTATATTTATAATTTTCGGCGGAGACGCCGCGCCGAGAGTTCTGCTTATCATAACTAAAGCCAAAATAAAAAGAACCGACGCGTTTAAAACAACCGAGACAAACTGTGCTTTTCTGAAACCCTCATCCGTATCATTTAAATCCGCGAATTTCGTAAGAAGCGAAAAAGCGTCTGAAATAATCAAGCCCGCATAAGCAAACAAAGCAAAACTCTTAGAATAAAAAGCGCCTACCATTTGCAAGAATATCAATAAAAGACTAATATTCAAAACGGCAAGCAGATTTATAGATTCTTTCATTTTCTAAGCGGCAAACGGATTTCTATTTTACTTCATTAAATTCATAGTCGTTTTTTTCGGTAAACTTTATAATATTTCCCATCATTTCCACAGCTTTATCGGGATACCGACCTACGGCTGTTTCTGCAGAAAGCATAACGTAATCAGTTCCATCTATAACGGCGTTTGCAACGTCGCTTACTTCCGCCCTTGTCGGTATAGGGTTTTTAATCATGCTTTCAAGCATTTGAGTTGCAGTTATTACAAATTTCTTTTTCTCTTTGCATTTCTTTATTATATATTTTTGCATTGAGGGAACCGTCCACAAAGGTATTGAAATTCCCATGTCGCCCCTTGCAACCATTATGCCGTCACAGACTTCAAGAATCTCCATAAGATTGTCTATTCCCAATTTATCTTCAATTTTTGCAATAAGCCTGCATCTGGTATTTTTTTCCGATTTCAAAATATCCACCAACGGTTCCATATCCGCGGCATTTCTGACAAAAGAATTTGCGATAAAATCCGCATTATGCTTTAACGCAAAAAGCATATCTTCGCGGTCTTTTTCCTCAATCAGCGGAAACTTAAGATCAGCCTGCGGAATATTTACGCCCTTATGCGTTCTTAAAAAGTAATCTATTTGAACTTCGGTAATAAGCTCGTCTTCTTTTGAAGATAAAACCTTAAGACTAAGATTGCCGTCGTCGATAAAAATGGTAAATCCTTCTTTAATGTCGCAGAAAGAATTGTGGTAATCTATAGAAACTCTATTATTGTCTCCGACGATTTTCTTGTTTGTAAGAATAAGTTGCTGATTCTTTTTCAGCTCCACTTTGCCGTCTTTAAGTTCACCTACTCTTATCCTATGCCCTTCAAGATCGGCAAGGATTTTTACATTCTTCTTATATTTCTCGTTTAAAGTTTTTACTAAAGAAAAATTTTCCTCATGTTCTTCGTAAGTTCCGTGTGAAAAATTAAGTCTCACTACAGTCATGCCGCTTTCGGACATTTTCTTCAAAATCTGAAGAGAATGCGTTGACGGTCCTATTGTACAAATAATTCCTGTCTTAGCCACTTTACAGCTCCTTTATATTTTTACTTTTATACACTCAACGACGGCAAACACTTCAAAACTTGTTTGAAATTTGAAATATATTTTCGCCGACGGAATTGAGTATATAAAAGCCTTTTAGGGTAGCTCTTAAAGACGGCGATAGCTTCCAGATTTTGCGGGGTTTGCGACCCGTCCGGAATATAAATAAATTTCCCGTTGTGCCGTTTTTTTAGAAAAATTTTCTCGTCCCTGCATCGCCCTTTCCCTTCGCCGCGTTAAAAAGGCGGACAGGACGCACAGACAGCTTCGACTACGCGGCGTATTGTCGTTTAAGCATATCTTTTTCTTTAGGAAAAATTCCTTTAGGCAGTATGAACTGTCTCCTAAAATATATTTTTCTACGGTTTTATTTAACGATAATACGTTTCTTTGCTATCAAAAATCCAGAGACTTGCAAGAATTGTTGAGTTGATTGAAAACAGCAAAAATCATTTTCTTTTAAAATTTATAATGGCGGTAAATGAAAAAAACACCATATAATTTGTAGTATTATATATAAATTGCAGTGTTAAAGTCAATTTTTCAAATTATATTATATTTTAGGTAAAAAGACACTGAAAAAACAAAAATATTGAAACTAAAGCGGCGAAAGTTTTTAAAACAAGAGCGGGACAAGCACTGCAAATTATAAAAAAAATGGAAATGCCGCGTTTCTGATCCGTCTTTGTAAAACCTGAAAAACTGTCGAGGAAAATACACCGCGCTCAAATCGAATTTTATTTATCAAAACTTTTTTTACTATAAGCCCTTATTATTTTTCGGCGGCACTTTCGTTATTTCCATCAACATCGTTTTCTTTAAGTTAACAGCATAGTTTCTTTATTTTATAGATTAAAATATAATTCTAAGCTTTTAAAATCCGTTTGATTCCCGCTGTTTTTTCACTATGATATTTCTATTTTTTTCTCATTTTTTTTAACGATTCGGCAGAAAGAAAATTAATTGGCAAACGACGGAAACCGCAAACATCAAAAAAAAAGACTTCAGCAGCGCATTATTCACCGCCAAAGTCTTTAAAAAGATTATATTTTTAAATTTATTTTTATTTCTTGACGCTTTTCTTTGCCGCCTTTCCAGCGCCGACAGTTTTACTTGCAGTTTCCTTAGTCTTCTTAGTTTTATTTTTCTCACCTCTGCCCATAACAGCTCTTGAAATATCGCCTTGCACATCAAGAAAATAAAAATATCCACTTTCTTTCTTTAAGCCGAGCTTTTTCACTTTTGACGATTTACTGCTTTTCTTGTTTTTGCCTCTCGCCATCAAAGCTCTTGAAACATCGCCTTCTTTATCAATAAAATAAAG
>JAIXMX010000010.1:33539-47226 GCA_020328155.1 Candidatus Endomicrobiellum agilis
TTCAAAAAGTTTTTTGTCCGCTATTTGATACCCTGCGCACATTTTCCACTCTTTATTCTTCTTTTTACCGCCACCTGTTCAACGACGAAGTCATATAAAATTTTATCATATTTTGTCAAACATTATTTTTTTAATACCAATACACAACGGCTGTAACTCTTTACTTTCTGCCGCCGTTTGACGCGTCTTAGATATTTCTAATATTAATTAATCATACACAATAAGTATCTTTTTTACCATTTTTCATAAAAATCTACTATGGCTTATAGCCGGCGTGACTTTCCGCAGAGAACCGTCGCTTTTATCTACATAACAAAAGAAACTCAGAAATTCTCAAACAGACGTTTTAAAAGAAAAAACTGAAAGAGGTATAATTTTTGACGGCGGCATATTTAATTTTATTACAATGCCACAGCAAAAGATTTGCTTACTTTAGAACAGAACGGCAGCAATGAAAACACGGTTCTTATTGCAAAACGCGAACGATTTTTCGAACCTCGTTCTCGCGGGCAGTAAGTTTAAAAACAGACGCGGCGGACATTGACAATTCCTTTCTGTATCAAACTGCCGAAACAAAGCAAGCCCGCTTAATGCAAAATACCAGCTTCATTTTCATTAAGCTGGCGCTTGCACAATATAACGCGTCAATATATTTATGAAAACTTTATTCAGCGAATATTTTTCTTTTAAGGAAACGCTTTATCATTCAGAAATTTTTCAAGCTTTTCATTTTAATTTTCTGCAATCGTTCTCTATTTGTTATAGGCGTCCAAAATAACACGCTTTTATTTTATCAAGACTTTGCTCCGCCAAACCTTGATAAAAAAGAAACTGATTTAAAACTCTTTGACATTCTGCGTTTATCCGCCGATTCTCTCGTTCCAGCGACATGATTTTTGGAGTTTTTCTTGTTTTGGCGGCATAACTTTTTAGTTCAGTCCGCCGCTTTTTTGCTTCAGAAAGTTTATCTGATTATCTTTAGGTTGGTTATCCCGCGCGCAACACGGCTAATCGGCGCTCTCGGCGCAACGCGGACAACTCTTTGTTTCCTTCCCACGACAAAATGACTTTGCTTTCGCTTTCTTTAAGCTTGTCGGGTAATGAGGCTGACCGTTTGTTTTCCTGCGACAGACTTTCATTTTCTTTTTTCACCCGTTCACATTCGTTTCTAGAGCTTATACAAGAAACAGCTTAAACCGCCAGTCGCTGCTAACAATGTAATTCCAAAACCTATCTGCGCGATTTGCGGCAGTCGGCGACCAGCCGTTCGGCGATTTACCAGCCAGCGCGCGACATGCGTTTACCCGAAAGCATTGTATTCGTACACAAAAAGCTCTATCGTATCCACACCTTTCCTATACATATTGACAAATATATACTTTGCAACCGAGAACATTGTCAAAACGTCTGCCATTGCTCTGTGGCTTAATTCAACCTCAACGCCTATGGCATCCGCTATATCCGCAAGTCTATTCGAATCAAAGCTGAAATACTGTCTTGCGAGTTTTAAAGTGTCTATATAATAGACATTATTTACAGGCATTCCAGCCTGATAAAGTTCTCTGTGGACAAAAAGTAAATCAAAAGAAGCGTTATGGCACACAACGGCATTGTTTCCAATAAAAGAAATCACATCTTCCGCAATCTCAGCAAAAGACGGCGAATTTCTCACCATATCATCGCAAATGGAGTGGATTTTAGAACATTCTGGAGGTATAGGCTGACCCGGATTTACAAGACTTTCATACCTTTCTTCAACGCCGTTACATACTTTAAGCATTGCAATTTCAACTATTCTCGCGCCTTTTACGGGATCAAGTCCCGTAGTTTCAATATCCAAAAAAACTAAATTATCCGGCAATTTTGTAAAAAACAGTTTTACGGCAGACTGATATTTCATTTAATATTCCGCAGCTTTAAGAAAAATAACAAACATTGCCAAATAATTAAGCGCCATAGAAATTATTCGGAAATTTTTTGAAATTACGGCAGCTCCCGATTCTTCTGTTTTAAATATTGGGCAGCCTGCAGCGCAAGATCGTTTAAACGAAAGCGAAAGCATTAAGCAACGCTATAAAACAAGAGACGGAGGCGGTATTAAAAATTATAAACCGTCTCAAAATAAACACAGTTATTCCGCTCTGCAAAAACAGCTTGTTGACAAAACAGCAAAATGCTCGCCAAACAGACAATTACAAAAAAACAATTCGCCGTTATTTTTATCCCAAATCAATTTCGCCGCCCGCGGCTAACTCGCAGACGGAATTCCCGCAGGCGCAAAATACCGCTTTTTTGAGATATTTCAATGCGTTTCTTTTTCTATCCACAGCTCTACGCGACGCGGCGGAAATGAAATTGCTCCCGACGGCGGGATATATTTTTAACGCTTTTAAACATCTTTTTTCCATTCTGGCGAAGCTGTTTCCCGCCATAATTTGCACTATATAAAGCTTTTTTTGATTTTTATCGTTTTCGAGAAAACCTAATAACAACTTTTCGCCGGCATCCAATTTTTAAAACACATGCCGATGACGCAGTTACGCGACAACAAAACAACGCCTGTTCTTATAATGCCGTCCGCTTTTTTAAGAACGGTTTAAATTTTCGGCGACGCATATTCATATTCTCGTTAAGGCAAAAACAAAATACGCCGTTATTACCGCATTGCGTCTCAAGTTTTTATCAGGAATCTTGAAAACATATTGAAATCCTATTTTATCGATTGTCCGCTCTTTGCGCCGTTTACTTTTTCCCAGCCTTTACTCTTTAAGAGTTTTACCATATCCTGCGTATTTTTCTCGCTCGAGTGTATCACGTATATTTCAACGTTTTTATTCTGCTTTGAAAGCCATTTTTGCAACATCTTAAAATTCGCATGATCCGAAAAAACATCGTACTTTTTTATTTCCGCGCGACTTTCCACATCGGAACGCGCTTTTTTATTTTGAAGCAGAAGTCCCGCGTTACTTTCAGCATCCACATAATTTACTATCATTATAAAAACGTCCTTTCTCGGCAGCATCTCAGAGATAAGCTGCTCCGACCTTCCTTTGCTCATATCGCCGCTTGCAGAAATTAAAATCATCTGCAAACCATAATTTCTTATTGTTCGAAGCCTTGCATTTTCAGGCAGAATCGAGCCTTTCCGATACACGTCGTCTAAAAACCAGTCTGCGCGGGCCGGCGTTCCTTCGGACTCCGCTTTTTTTTTCGCAACTTCTTTCTGATATAAAACCGTTACGGCGTTGGCGGAAGGAGAAACAGAATAAATCGGTATTTTTTTTGACAATTCGCCGTCATCTTGCATAAGTTTTAGTTCGTACAAAACTTTCTGCGTTCTGTTAAAAGACAAAGCTGGGATCCAAACAGTTTTTCCCGCGGCAAGAGCTTTTTTCAAATCATTTCTGAAAAGTTCGTATTGTTTAACGCCGCCTTTAACGCGTTCGTAGGCACAAGTTGCTTCCATAAAGATCAAATCAACTTTTTCAGGAACATCAAACATACCGTTAAATCTTGAATAACCGCTCCCCAAATCTCCTGAAAACAAAACTTTTTGACTGTCAATCGTGAAAATAAAACCTGCGGAACCCGGGACATGTCCGGCATTTATAAATTTTACCGCAAAGCTATCAGAAATCTTAACGTCTTTGTTATACTCTGCCGTGACAAACCGATTTTCTATTTTTTTAGTTTCTTCCTTGCAGCATTTTTTACATAACAAAAATTTAACGTTTTTTTCTTCCAAATCCTTTAAAAGAATTTCGCCGTCGGAATACTCGGCGGACCCTATATTTTTTTTACAAGCATTCGTCCAGTGCGCCATAACTTTGCCGTTATTATATCGCGCTTTTTCTATCCGGTTTTTTGACCAGAACCACTTTCTCTTTATCAGGTCAAATCCTGCTCCGCCTCTAAAAAGAGCCAAAACAAGTTCTTTTGTGGCTTCGGTAGAATAAATTTTACCTTTAAAACCTTTATGCACCAAAAGCGGGATTCTGCCGCTGTGGTCTAAATGAGCATGCGTTAAGAAAAGCGCTTTCGCTCTAATAAGCTCAGTTTGAATTCGCAGGTTTTTTAACTCCGCAGTTTCAACATCGGCACTGACGCCGTCGACTGCAGAGCCGGCTTTTTCAGACATAAATAGACCGCAGTCAACAATGAATTTTGAATTTTTTGTCTCCAAAAGAAAACAACTGCCGGAAACAGTTGAAGCCGCTCCGTAAGGAGTTACAGATACGCCGGCAAAAACCGCCGACACAGACAAAAAGATGGAAAAGATTACTGAAACTATTTTTCGCATCTTACCAGAGACACTTCCAATTCCCTCAGCATACCAAATGTATCAAGGCACTCAATTTTAAACTCCTCGCAGACGTTGGGTATCGGTATAGCACACTTCTTTTCCAAATTAAGTTTTTCCATTGTAACCAGCTTATACTTATTTTTTAAAGCAAACGCTATCAGCCACGGGTCGGCATTACCATAACGCGCAAATTCTTCTATTGCCGATTCTTGATACCGCTCTTTTTGCTCTGCAGCCCATTTTTGAATTTCTCCATAAGTTTCTATAGCTTCGCCTTCCGTCAAAAAAAACTCCGGGTCTAATTTTTTTATCCACTCCTTTAATTCATCTTTTCCTTTGAGAATTTCCTCTCTTACACACTGCAAGCTAAACAACTTTCCATTTTCATATTCGGTTTTAATAGTTTCCCAGAATCCTGAGACTATATCGAAACCATAATATTTTTTAGCAGATTCTATAAACACATTAGCGTCTAATAAATATTTCGCAGCGTTCATAATGTCTCAAACTCCTTCCTCGAAATATTTATCAAACGTTTTGCCGTACAATCCCGTCAAATTATAAGCGTCCCTATAAAGCAAAGATCCGTCGGCAACAGCGTTTTTTATCGCAACGGATAAATTCTTACCTATTTTGTAACACTGCGTCGCATAAAAATTTCCGCCTTTGTTTTTCTTATTTTTCCTTTCTAATTCTTCAGCATATTTTTTATAAAAATCATCAAAACATTTCTTAGGAATCAATTTAAGATTTAACGCTCGTATCGCGCAAACTATAGGACTCACTTTAAAATGTTTCGCTATATCATTAAAATGTTCCGCTATATCATCAAAATTCTCTCTATATTCATCCCACTGTTTTAAGAATTCAGATTTTGGAACTAAGAATTCAGCCGCAATCTTATTGCACTTTACCTCGATTTCTTTTACGCCGGACTGTATTTTACCAAGATTAAATATTCCGCCGTCTGCGCTTAACCACAAATGCGCAAGTTCGTGGGCAACGGTAAACATCTGCGCCGCCTTAGCATCAGAATTATTAACAAATATCAAAGGAGCATACTTATCGGACAACACAAATCCTCTAAATTCTTTAACAAGCAATTTTCTAGATGTGTTGTTTCCAACAATTCCGTTAAAAATCAGCACAATTCCAACATCTTCAATTTTATCGTTTAACAGCTTAAGAGCTTCGTTCCAGTCCTTACATTCTCTCGGCCAGCCGCAGTTAAGTTTCAATGTTTCTCTTATATTTTTCGCAATTTCGATCTCATCGATTTTGTCCGATTTTGAAAAAGAAGCCACAAAGTCCAGCGGTTCGCCGCTATTTTCAATTCGATAAGAACGCAGCCAATCCTGCCTTCTCTGCATTAAATATATTGTTTCAAGCAGTTCGGGACTCGGTTTGCCTACAGGTTCGTTGCCGGCAGTGCGATAATCTGTCATCGGCAGCTTTTCAGCAAAAGGTTCTTCCAAAAATAAATATCCGAAGGGAATATTTGCTTTTCTAGAAAAATCTTGAATCTGCTTTAGAGTAGGTTTAATTTCTTCTCCCCAAGAATCGAGTTTAGGAAACTCTCTTAAAAAAAAATCCCGACCTTTTCCCGAACGCTCTACAGCCCAATCTATTATTGACTTCTTTATATTTATTCTGTTGCCCATAGTATTTTCTCTGTATTTTTATTCATTTACAAACAACAATTTCCCAAACTTCTTTTAACTATAAATCTTTTTTTTGCCATATCAGAGCATAATAAACATATGGAAAGCAGCGGCGTTAAAAAAGCAAATAACAAGAATTTAAACTTTAAGGCTTTGCCGTTTTAGAAGCGTCCGCAAGAACGCCTTCTTATGTCATATCCCGCCAAAATGGAATTCCGCTTTTTAACAATCAAAAACAGCAGCGTTTCGGAGACATACGTTTTCGCAAGGAGCGATACGCCGGCAATTTCTGTTTACATCTTATCTTATTTAGCATTTGCTTGAAAGGAAGCTGAGGTATGCGGCGCGGCAATAATTTTGTCTTACATTTTATCAGGCGAGGAAACGCCCAAAAGATTTAATCCGTTTTTAATTATTATCATAACGCCTTCAACAAGCTTAAGTCTTGCAGAAGTAAGTTCTGCGTCATCGGTTAACACGCGGCATTTCTCATAGAATTTGTGGTATATGTCGGCAAGTTCAGTTAAATAAACCGCGAAATAATGCGGACTCATAGTTTTTTCAGACAGCGCAAGCGTATCGCAAAACGCCGCAAGCTGTTTTATTAAATTTCTTTCTTCTTTAGTATTAAGCAAACTAAAATCTATATTTCCGATATCCGCAACAATATCGCTTCTAGCCTTACTCTGCCCAATAATAGAATTACACCGCGCATTGACATATTGAACGTAAAAAACAGGGTTTTCGCTCGACTGTTTTTTTGCAAGCTCTAAATCAAACTCAAGCTGCGAATCGGGAGAACGCAGTAAAAAGAAAAATCTGCACGCATCTTTTCCAACTTCGTTTACAACCTCTTTCAAAGTTACAAACTCGCCTGAGCGCGTCGACATAGCCGCGGGTTTTCCGTTTCTTAAAAGCGAAACAAGCTGATAAAGAATAACATTTAACGTTTCCTTGCTATAACCCAACATCTGCGCGCAGGCTTTTATTCTCGCGACATATCCGTGATGGTCTGTTCCCCAGAGATTGACAAGTTTTGTAAAACCTCTTTCAAACTTGTTCTTATGATACGCTATATCCGAAGCAAGATAAGTATATCCGCCGGCGCTTCTCTTTAAAACTCTGTCTTTATCGTCGCCAAATTTTGTCGAAGCAAGCCATAAAGCTCCGTCCTTTGCATAAGCGGCGTCTTTTGCAAGCAGATATTCGCATATTTTATCAACTTCCGTCCTGCCGTTTTTATCTTTATCAACAGCTATCTCCCCTTCAGAAAACCAGCTGTCAAATTCTACCGCGAAATCTTTTAAATCTTTTTTAATCTCGGACAGAATACCCTTTACAGCTTCATATTTAAAATCTATCTCATTAATATCTCTGTTTTCGGAAACCAGACGTCTCGCGATATCAACAATATAACTGCCCTGATAGCAATCCAGAGGAAAATCAATTTTTTCGCCTTTGAGCCGTCTGAAACGAATCTCCACAGATTTTGCCAAAACAAGCATTTGATTTCCGACATCGTTTAAATAATATTCTTTCGCAACATCATATCCCAAATATTTTAATATTCTCGCAAGAGAATCGCCTATTGCGGCGCCGCGTCCATGCCCGACATGTAAAGGTCCGGTAGGATTTGCCGAAACAAACTCCACTAGAATTTTCTTTTTATTGTTTTCAGGAAAGCTGCCGTATTTATCTTTTTCTTTAAGAATTTTCTCAAGTTCTTTGTAAAGAACTTCATTTTTAACGCAGAGATTAATAAAACCCGCCCCGGCTATTTCAGCTTTTTCTATAAGTTCCGGAATTTCCTTAACCGCTGCATCTATCAGTTCCCGAGCGACGGTTCTTGGATTTTTTTTAACTTTTTTCGCCAAAAGCATCGCCGCATTTAAGGCAAAATCGGCGCCAATATTTTTCGGCGCAGCTTCTACGGTAAAATTCAGACTGTCCGTTATTCCTTGCTCCCGCAAATACTTTGCGAATATATCATTTAAAGCGTTTTTTAAATCTTGTTTTATCATTTCCAAGCTTCATACTTAATCTTTTCAGGCTGCCAGCCATTTTTCGGCAGATTATTGTCAGCCGATTTGCCTACAACAACAAGAGAAAAAGCTTTTATGTTTTCTGGGAGATTGAAAAGTTTTTCTATAGCCTCTGATCTTTCTTCATCCGAGTAAACGCCGCACCAAACCGAACCATATCCTTTAGCGGCAGCCGCAAGAAGGATATTTTGCGTCGCCGCCGCGCAGTCTTGCGGCAAATATTTTTTATAGGCAATATTTTGATCCCCTACAACTAAAATCGCCAAAGGAGCCTGCAAAATCATCTGAGCGGCGCGGTGTACCGCAGCAATCTTTTGATGCGTTTCTTTATCCTTTACTACTATAAAAGAGTAACATCTTGTATTTCTTGCCGTAGGAGCAGACATAGCGGCGAGCAGAATATAATCTAAATCCTCTTTTTTAACGTCTTCATCCGTATATTTGCGAACGCTTTTTCTTTCAAGCAAAATATCCATTCTATTCCTCCCGCGAGACTTCAATATTATTTTCGGTTTTTTTATCATACCGACGAGATTTTACAACCGAAATACGCCGTCTCTTGCTTTTTCTTTCTGAATTTTTCTAAAGCAGCGTTTTCTTGAAAATGGCAGGCAACATCAAAAAATTCTCTTAACACGCATATATCATCTTGTCTTGGAATTATACCAAAATTTTTATAAGGCATACCATACATATCTCTTTCATCTTTTCAAGATAAGCGGCAGACAATTCTTTGCTATAATATACACGCGCGAAAATCCGCCGCGGTATGCAGTTAAAATTTTTTAATGAAAGAATATTCCGCGACTATTCCGCCCGTAAATATCGGGCAAATTTTAAGACCGGCGGCGAGAAACAAACAAAACAAATAAATTAAAAAGGCAAAAAAGGCGTAAAGTTTACAGACAAAACATTTAATCTATCCTTTTATCTTTCAGCAGAAAAAGGCAGAAACCGGATAAAACGCACAAGAAATGAAAGAAATATTAACTAAAAATTTAAATCCTTCCCAATCGGAAGCCGTCCTTTGCACCGAGGGACCTCTGATAATCTTTGCCGGAGCAGGAACAGGCAAAACCAGAGTTATCACGCACAGAATCGCGTATCTGCTTTCTCTAGGCGTTAAGCCGTGGTCTATTTTAGCCGTCACATTCACCAACAAAGCCGCCGCAGAAATGAAAAAAAGAGTAGCCAGTTTGATTCCTCATTCGGGAGCAGACGTATGGATATCGACATTTCACTCATTTTGCGCATATTTTCTGCGCGTTGAAGCTTCAAAAATCAATTTAAACCCCGACTTTTTAATATATGATTTCGCCGATCAGAAAAACGTAGTCAAAGACTGCATGAAAGAACTAAATATCGACGATAAAAAATTCAAAATTTCAACAATAACAGATAAAATAAGCCGCGCAAAAGACGATTTAAAATTTCCGTCCGATGTGGCGGCAGAAGCTGAACGCGCGGGCAATTTTTTGGGAGCCGCAACGGCAAAAATTTATGAACTTTACCAGAAAAAACTAGAAAGAGCAGGCGTCATGGACTTCGGCGATCTGATAATGCGCGCTGTCTCGTCCCTGCGGAAATATCCGGAACTGCTAAAGCATTACCGGGAAAAATACAAATATATTATGGTTGACGAATATCAGGACACAAACCATGCGCAGTATATGCTTATAAAACTGATGGCGGGCGGACATAGCAATATATGCGTCGTCGGAGACGACGATCAGTCGGTATATTCGTGGAGAGGAGCCGATATAAACAATATTCTGGATTTTGAAAAAGATTATCCGAACGCAAAATCGGTAAAATTAGAACAGAATTACAGGTCAACTCCAAAAATTCTGTCCGCTGCTACCCAAGTTGTAAAACACAACAACGCAAGAATATCCAAACGGCTATGGACGCAAAATCCCGACAGCGAATCCGTATCAGTTTTAAAAGCCTTAAATGAAAACGACGAAGCGGAAAAAATCGCCGACTTAATTTATCCAAACACATACAACAACAAATATAAACTCTCAGATTTTGCGGTTTTCTACAGGATAAACGCGCAGTCCCGCGCCATTGAAGACGCTTTTAGAAGATTCCGCATACCTTACGCCATTAGAGGCACGCTTCGATTTTATGACCGCGCGGAAATCAAAGACATTATGGCTTACTTAAAACTTATACACAATCCAAACGACAACATCAGTTTCAAAAGGGTTATAAACATTCCAAAAAGAGGCATTGGAAAAACATCTGTAGAAACACTTGAAAAATTTGCGCTACTTAAAAATATGTCTATCCGGCAGGCTATGCCTTTTGCTCAGGAAGCAGGCTTAAATAAAGGACCGATAAAAGCTTTAAATTCTTTTGCGCAACTTATAAAAAATTTTTCCGGATTAAAAGAAAACAATTCCGTTAAATCGCTTGCCGAAAAAGTCATAAAAGATTCGGGATATTTAGAAGAACTTGAAACGGAAAACACGCCCGAATCTAAGGTAAAAATAGAAAATATACAAGAGTTGATTTCCGCTATCGATGATTTTGAACGCAGTTCGTCGAACGATAAATCGCTAGCAGGATACTTAACACAGATTTCTCTGATAAGCGATATAGATTCCCTTGACGAGTCGAACGGCAGAGTTACTTTAATGACCCTGCATTTAGCTAAAGGGTTAGAGTTTGACAATGTTTTTATATGCGGACTTGAAGAAGGATTGTTCCCGATAGGAGAATCCGCTTTCAACCACAAAGAACTCGAAGAAGAAAGAAGACTCATGTACGTGGGAATGACAAGAGCAAGAAAACGTCTGCATTTATGCTGGTCGGCAGAAAGAAAGATTTTCGGTAAAACAATATGGAATATGCCGTCGCGTTTCATTGCGGAAGCCGGATTCAAAGACGAATTTAACGAAACGGAATACAATCAAAAACAAAGTTTGCGGAGTTTTAATAGAAAAAAAGCCGAAATAATACGCGGAGACGGCGGCGCGCCGTCCGATTACGAGATAACAAAAGACGAGCCGCTTTACGCTTCCGACAGGGATTCAAGCCCGTACAAAATAGGGACATTGGTCTTGCATCCCGTTTTTGGCAACGGCAAAATTGTCGAAAAAAGCGGAATAGGAAACGATTTAAAACTTGTAGTTTTATTTGAAAACGGACAGTGGAAAAAACTGCTCGCAAGAATAGCTAAGCTCACTTTAATTTAAACATCGCAGTTTTTTTACTGTTTCCCGCCGGATTGCGTTAATAAATAAAAACATACAACTTTTCAGAAATAATTTTTGTTTAAACACCAGCGACTTAGAGAGAAGCCAAAACGTTGAAAATTCAATGCGTTCTTGAGCAGGTTAGCATATAGAAACACGTAAACCGGCATATGATTTAACGTATTTTTGCACGTGAATTAACGTATTCCGTCAACACAAAAAAAAATAAACGCAGCAGAGTCACTCGTTGCGTTTAACCTAGAAGACAGAATCTTATGCATAAGATTATCCGCTTATATGTATGCAAGCCCGCTGAACAGAGCGGGCTTTGCAAGAAGATAAAATCTTAAATGCAAAAAAATCTATTTCTATCGTACAAATTAAAATTATTATTCAAATTTGCAACTACTTTCTTAACCAGAACCAGAGCAACCGCCTAATCCAGCGGCTATAGAAAACTCTTGGTTTACCTTTTTCATCAAGGCCTTCTCTATTATAGCCATCTTTATAATGATAGCCGTCCTTCTTATAGCCTTCTTTATCGTGGCCTTTTTTATTAAAGCCGTCTTTATCATAGCCATCTTGATGATAGCCAGCTCGATTATAGCCGTATTTATTATAGCCGTATTTATCATAGCCGTCTTTATCATAGCCTTCTTTATCATAGCCATCTTGATTATAGCCTCTTATATTATAGCCTCCTCTATCATAGCCATTTTTACGGCCAGTTTTATCATAGCCTTCTCTATCATAGCCAGCTTGATTATAGCCGTCTTTATCATAGCCAGTTCTATCATAGCCGTCTTTATCATAGCCGTCTTTATTATACATTGACGTCGGCTTGGGCGTTGGCGTTGGCGTTGGCGTTGGCGTTGGCTTGGGCGTTGGCGTTGGCGTTGACATCGGCGCTGGATTAATTTGCTCAACCTTTTTTTCAGTAAAATCATCCACAGGTATTACATGATTAGGCAAATTACTACAGCCAGACGACAAGAATATACACAAACACATCCATATAATTTTCTTCATCTTATCTCCTACTTACTAGGTGCAGACTTATAAATACAAAACAATCTAAAAGACAATTCATTTAAAACAGGCGCTTCTTTAATCTGTTTTAGTGTAATAGAGTCATAATAAAGCCAGAGACGAGCTACCTCTTTAAAAATATACCAAGCAAAAGAAGCGAGATATCCTTATAACCCAAATAACAAGGTTTATAACCTTGAGAAAAGGTTTGTTGAAGAGTAAGTTCAACAGTCTCCAAGCTGCTAAGCGGAGGAACAGGCTCAATATCTTCAATTTTAGGTCTTACATATCTATACAACGCCCAACCGCAAACAACAACAGCAACAATACCAACAAGATAAGCATCATAAACATCAACACTCAAAGCACGATTTATAACTGAGCAATCTGTATTAATCGTACCGGGCAAGGCTGGAACAGTCTCATTCTTCTCAGGCGTTGGATTTGGCGTAAATGTCGGTTCAGGTGCGGGAGCTTTTAAAGGCTCAAGAATTGGAATATTTTCCCCGCTGCCAGCAACAACGCCCGCAGGTCTTACGCTATCAGCCAGTCTGCCGCAGCCAGAGATTAGGCTTGGCAATTAAGAACAGCGGAACAGCGATATTATTCTTTTCATTTTCTTGCAGGATTTTTCCAATACTTCAATTCTTCTTGAGGAACATAATTATCATATCTATCAGAACCATTTTTAATCAAACAAATGACGCTCTCTCTTTAGAGATATAATTGCCAAATCTATCATAGCCTTGCCTATTATAGCCACGTTTATTAAAACCTGTTTTATTATAGCCATATCTGTCATAGCCATCTTTATCATAGCCATTTTGGTCATAACCATATCTATCATAACCAGCTTTATGCAAGCCATCTCTACCATAGCCATATTTGTCATAACCGTCTCTATTATAGCCACTTATGCTATAGCCAGCTCTGTCATAACCATCTTTATCATAGCCATTTATGTTATAGCCATTTCTATTATAACCATTTCTATCATAGCCATATTTGTCATAGCCATATTTATTATATTTTGAACAGCCAGAGATTAAGACTGCGATTAAGAGCAGCGATATTATTTTTTTCATTTTTTTGTAATTAGTTTCCTTGTTGTCTATTTTAAGAAAACAGTACGCATTTCAGATAATTCAGCAAACAGATACGAGCAGACAATCCTTGTATAGGATTGTCCTTGTTTCATTTGGAAGCGGGATCTCCGACAGGAGGCGGATTAGCATGAGAAGAAGACGAATCAGCTACAGCACCACCATCAGAGTTGCTAGGCATATCAGCAGTTTTAGTTCTGCGGTGCCGATGATGTTTCTTTTTAGGAACAGGATTTCCTTTATTCGTCCATTTATGTACCGGCTCATAATATTTAACAAATACCAGCCACAGCACAACAGGAATAGCTATCATTGCTACCAAAGTCAAACCAATACTATTTTTTTT
>JAIXMX010000010.1:47236-52530 GCA_020328155.1 Candidatus Endomicrobiellum agilis
GTGCGGGTGTGGGTGTGGGTGTGGGTGCGGGCATAGGATTAGCTTTTTCAGACTTTTGAGCAGCAGTCTCCGCAGCGCCGGATTTAGCCTTATCAAGCGGTTTACCGCAGCCTGAGATTAAGATTACAGACAAGAACAACGATATTATTTTTTTCATTTTATTCCCTTTTATACCTGCGATGCTAACACAGCCAGACGACACGCAAACGCCCTTTTCATAATATGCATCCCAGACGCTTTAGACAGGATGTACTCTTACTGCAGGATTCCCAAAATTTGAGATATCCAAAAAGTTTCTTTGTAAATTTCCGCGCTATCCCGCGCTTGCCCTTCTGCAGTTTAGTATTAATAGACGCCTGCGATTTCGGAAGTTCTTCTTGCTGATTTCTCTCAGTCTATTCGATTTCAAACCGCTCTTTGTATTGTTTGTTAATATCATCTCGTACCGTTTTCTCTGTATATGGATGTTCTGCTCTCAGCCCTGCTTTTGTCCGCATAATCCCTATCGCAAGAACCGCCGCAGACAACACATATACAGCGGTTGCGGGCAACAACCGATATACGTTTGCTACAGATTGTGCAGGGACTCTGCACTCTCAACCATCTATTCTACTATCACTGTTTCTTTGGACTTTACGATTTTCGCCACACTGCCCGTCTGCAGCTGGCAACCAGCCATCAACGCGCAACACAACATGACTGCAAATACTCTTTCCATTTTGCGCTCCTTGTCAGCGTGAAGGAAGCAGGTTGTCTTTCCCCTCCGCGGCGACTTGGAACTCCGCAGCTATATAAGAAACTAACATGCAATTCTCTGTAGTTCAACCGACCATTCTGCACCCGCGCGGACGGTAATGCCGCTATCCGCTCATTTCTTTTATCTGTCCTGCCGCCCCTCATTTAATCTTTCGAGTTCGTCGTCAATTCTGTCTTGCTGCGCGTCAGGGCAAACATCTGCGTCTGCGTTTTTACCGCCTCGCAGATTGCGGCCAGATTTGTGTTTACATCTATGCTCCGGGCAGTCTGGTTTGCCATTTCAAATATAAATACTGCGGGTTTCTTTTAAAATGCCAACATATCTCTCAACGTTTTCAGGCATTCTATTTCCTCTTTGAACACTCGTCTGAATATCGCTGCGGCTAACTGAGAAGATAGAATCTTGGCGCGGCAAGACTAATCATTAGTTTATCATAGTCTTTAAAAGTCAATTTTTTTATCCTGCATCATAACCATCTTCGTTTTTCATTATTCTACCTGCTCTACGCTGACTACTTGAATACGTCTAAACTCTTTTTTAAAATCTTTATCATAGCCTTGCCTATTATAGCCGCGTTTATTAAAACCTGTTTTATTATAGCCCTGCCTGTCATAACCATCTTTATTAAAACCTGTTTTATCATAGCCCTGTCTATCATAGCCGACTCTGTCAAAGCCATCTACATCAAAACCATATATATCATAGTCTTCTCTATCATAACCAAAGATGTCAAAGCCACTTTTACCATAGCCTTGCCTATCATAACCATCTTTATTAAAACCTGTTCTATCATAGCCCTGCCTGTCATAGCCACGCTTATCATAGCCATATCTGTCACAACCATACTCATCAAAGCCGTCTTTATTATAGCCGCCTCTATTAAAACCTTTTTTATCGTAGCCATCTCTATCGTAGCCGTCTTTATTATAGCCGCCTCTCACAAGACCATCTATATCGACGCCATCTATATCATAACCGCATTTATCAAAACCATCTTTATCAAAACCAGCTTCATCAAAACCACATACATCATAACCAGTTCTGTCATAGCCTTTTCTATCGTAGCCATCTCTATCGTAGCCATCTTTACTATAGCCGTCTTCATTATATGTTACACAGCCAGAAATTAAACTTACAATTAAAAACAAAGCTGTTACTTTTTTCATTTTTTCAAATTAACCTCAATTCTAGAGATTGAATTTATTATAATTTTATATTTTTGATTATATATTATATTTTCGCACATCTCAATCAACTCTCTCGGAAACTCGTCAAACTTACCGCATAACCGCCTTATTAACGACTGCGCGGAAATGTAGAGATACTGCGAGTTTCTTTTAGAATGTCTTCTGTAACGCTCTCAACGTTTTCAGGTATTCTAAGCTCCTATATATTAAAAAAATTCTGATACAGGTATTTTAATTCTAAATATCTTCCTCAACAGAGGTTTCAGCTTTGGCGGATTAGGTATATAGAAGTAAACACTTTCAAACCCATCAATCTTAAAAGGTATTTCATCAACATATCTACTTGAAACAACAGAAAAAAAATGACCATCTTGAAAATAACATGGTGCATAATAAAGTTTCATACTTGTAAAAACCTTCAAGTTATTTAAATTATTCATAGAAATAGGATTAATATCTGCAAATCTATAAAGCAACTTATAACCGCCAAAAATAACAGCAAGAGCAACAGCACAAAGAACAGCATTCACAACATATTTCTTAACTAAGCTAACTATATCAGGCGCACCAGACGCAGACGGAACAGACTTACTCGGCTCAGGTGTTGGAGCGGGAGTGTTTGAAGGTTCAGGAGCGGAAGCTTTTGAAGTATTTGACGCCAGCGAATGCGGCGCCTTGCTTCCTGTATCCTCAGCAACAGCATTCACAGGTCTTCCATGCCTAAGCAGCTTATCACAGCCAGACATCAGACCTATACACAAACATACAGATATAATTTTTTTCACTCCCACATTATACCTTTTATAACATGAAAATCAAAAGAGAAAATAGCCAATATATGAGGATACGCGACAAATCGAACAGCCTCAAGAACACTCTGAGTTTTATCAAATATATCATTGATTGAGGTGTTTTTTGTTATAAGCCTGTATAACGATAGCAATGTATCTACAGCTAAAAAGGCTAAACTTATTTTTGGCTTAGACAAAAAAGAAAGATTTGTAAGAGCTGCATGTACAGGAAAACTAAAAACGGAAACCATTCTAAAAAACTTACTAAGGTTCAAACCACCTACAGAGCAATTCACAGAGAAATGCGGTGTAGTAAGCATTGAATTTACAGCATAAGATAACACAGAATGCAAAACATACGAGATAACATTTTTTTTATTACCGCACAATTCCTTTACAGGGTCTAAGTCAAGATTAGAGCGTACTGTTGGAGTTGGTGTCGGCGGTGTTGGAACGGGCAAATTTGCAGGGTCGGACGACAGAGGTGTGTGTGACTACTCCGCTGGTATCATCAAAATTTTTTCAGCGTTTTCGCCGCTTTGGAGCCTGCCGCGACCAGAGACTAAGCTTGCCGACAAAAACAGCGGTACTATTCTTTTCATTTTCTTGTAATTATTCCCTTCGTATTATTTATGTTGGATACGTTGGAATAGTATGCATTTCAAATAATTCGGAAATCTGTTACGCGCGGACAATCCTTGCATAGGATTGTTCTGTTTCATCAGATACAAGAATCTTCCTAAAATTCATCGTTAAAAGACGAAGGCAAACTTTTCGGAATACTTCCCAGAATTGTTATATCTGTAAGAAAAATAAAAGCTAGAACTTTATCAAGTACCTCTTTGGCAGTTTTATCATAGAGTGCTGACTTCTCAGTGTCTGTTTCTATTTCAAGAGGGTCGAGCTGATTTTCTCTAACTAGGGTTATGCGTATCAGTACAATTCAAGAGGAAATATCCAACCGCAGAACTAAAAACAAAAAGAGCAACCAAACCACCAACAATACCACCAACAATTTTACAGACCCATTTGCACGACCAGAATAACCAGAATAATGAAGAGCTTTCCGATGGAACAGGCATTACCAACGGGCTAGGTGTAAGCGTTGGACTTGGAACGGGTGTCGGTATAGGCATTGAATTAATCTGTTCAGGCTTTTGAGCGACAGTATTGGCAACTTCAGATTTAGCATTATTAAGCGGTTTACCGCAGCCTGAGATTAAGACCACAATTAAGAACAGCGGTATTGCTTTTTTCATTTTTTTCATTTTTTTTCACATGATTCCCATGATTTACGTTGCATTTTTTACTGTCTTATTATGATAACTGCGTCGGGGTCAATTTTAACTATCTGATTCGGTGCGAGTTTGATTGTACGCGAGCCTACATTAAGAAGAATGGTTGCAAATCCGACATCAATAGGGAGTCTGGCTCTGTCAATATCAATTCCGACCTTCTGTTCCGCCGCAAGTGAGACTTCCTGATTATCTAAAAGTCCTAATTTCTGATTGTATGCAAGTTTAAGTGTCACTTCAGCAGTGTCAAGTTTCACTGTTGTACGAATGTGGTCTTCAGCAAAGAACTTATTATAAACAACCATTCCGACTACAGCGAGGACTAATATTGGCTAACGTCAGCCAGTATAATAGATCCGCCTTAAAGCGGTTCCATGCAGTGATTGGTTCTTTCTTTATAATAACATTATCAAATTTCAAGTTGTAATCTGGTGTCTTTACGCCAACTTGTACAGGCGTAGGAGCTACGTTTATAACGGGAGCGGAATTCGGCACAGGCTCACATCCAGCAATTTATAAGACGCGACAATACGGCAATTACTTTTTTCATCCTTACACCTTTTCCGCTCTATCTTTCTTTGCATTCTGCTCCTGCTGAGCATATGCTGCTTTTAATGTATCTGCGCTTATGCTTCTCATTGCAGCAGTAATCGGTTCAATCATTTTTACAGTTACCTTTGAGGCAACACTGTCCGATAGCTGGTCACAACCTATAAACGTCATACAGCATACTGCCAAACCAATTACTTTTTTCACACCTATCCTATCCTATCCTATCCTATCGGGACGGCAGGAGTAATAACGAATTTCTTTATATTATATATTAATTTTTTTAGTGAGATTGGAACTGCTTAAATCCTTCTTTGATTATTGGGCTTGGTCACCAACGTCGTCGTCCCAATCAACTTTCTCGGAGGCTCGTCAAACCTATCGCATAACCGCCTTATTAACGACTGTGCGGAAATGTAGATGTTGCGTGTTTCCTTTAAAATGTCTTCTGTAACGCTCTCAACTTTTTCAGGCATTCTATTTTCCTATTGGTTAGTTGTAGGATTAGGCTTATAAAAAAGACCCACAACTCCATTATCCAAAACACACTTTAAAGAAGGAGGCACTCCTTCAATAATTTCGTTTGTTTCCAAATCAAAATAAGACCAATGCCGAATTGTCTTCTTTACCTTCCTAATAAAAAAACGCCAAATATAAGAAGTGTCAGCAACAACAGAATGATAATAACACTTTCTATAACCTTCCGATAACGCTT
>JAIXMX010000011.1 GCA_020328155.1 Candidatus Endomicrobiellum agilis
ATTCTCTTTCTTGAACTCTCTCGACGCAAGCTTGTACGGCTTCTGTATCTCGCTCACATGTTCTACTGCGTCCATCGCCTCAAATATTTCTTTGTACTTTTCCGCTCTATCTCCTATCATGCCTATTATCGTAATATCCGCTTCTCCCCTCAAAACGTGAGGCTTATAGCCAAGCCCTTTTATCTTTTCCGTCATTACTGCAATTTCTTCCTGTTTAATCCCTTTTTTCAATGTTATTATCATATATCCTCACCTTTTTTTATTTCCTTTCATTCCTATCTTTCTTTTTTCTTACCTCCCCAATTATTCTTGCTTATTATACCTTTTTTCATCTTCTCTATAAATATTTCGTTCTCTTTGTACAGTTTACCCGTCACTTTCACCCAATATAAAAGCTCATTAATAATTAGCAACAACAGATTTCTGCCAATCATTTAAAGCGAATAAATAATCAACAGATTGAGTTTGAGCTGAAGGTTGTAAAATGGTCATGATGTTTTAACGCTTCGTGATAAACTAAAGAAAGAGATGAAAAAATTTCATCTTTCGACTGACGTAATTCGCACTAAGTTAAGTACTGTAGACATACTTAGAATTTATACTAAGAATATGTTCAACATCAGCGTTAATAGCCAATCTACCTTTCAAATTACCACAATAAATACTGTGAATACAAAGATAAGAGAAGTCCCTACAATGACTTTTCTTAGCCAACGTCTTAAATCAATTGATTGTTGAGATTTTTTAAGCGTTGATACCTTCAACAACAATAATTGACAGTAATAAACATTAAATATAAAATTATTCTGATATTTTGTAACAATTATAATTTGACACTCAGTACAATTTAAAGACAAAAGGCTGTTTTAGATACAGAGTCTCACTCTGGAACAACAGCGGTGCGAGTATAATACGCCACCGCACAGATGAATAGGAACGAAGTGACGTTACCTTTTACAAACGGAAAAATCTTCGACTCTGTCAAAAAAATCAAATAAGGACTAGCTTAAGTATTCCTTCACTTTTTTCAATAATAAAATTATAATCTTTTTCTAACGAATTACAACATTCTTCAAACACCCTAATCGCTTCTTCAAACTTACCTTTGTTGATAAGCACAATACATTTCTCGTTAAATTCTTTTAATTAAATTAAAGGAGAATTACGAGTTAAAATACGTTTTTGAAGTTTTTTTAAATCAGAAAAACTAATAAAGGAAACATCCTCATATTTTTTAAATGCCGAGCGCATTAAATTTCTTGTCAAGCACACTAAATTCTTCATCAAGCGCAGCAAAGCCACTCACCGATAAGCAAAATAAAAAATATAAAAAAATACGAGTGAAAAAAATCTTTTAATTTTTCCCTCATTATTAAAAATTAAAATCATAAAACCCTTTTTTATTGCGAACAGCGGTTTTTGAAAAATAACTAAAGTTTGAAAATTCTTTTAAAAAAATATCAAAATGGGAGCGTTTCCAAAAAACAAGAGGTTTACAAAAATCTTCAGATAACATCAAACGAATTAAACTGGAAATAATGATATTTTCTTTCCTAACTTTCCTCTGCATCTCATTCTCTGCTGCTTAACAAGCTAAGGTCTCCAATTGCGTTTGTCCCTGAAATAAAGACGAATTATACACCGAATTCTGTCTTTTAAAAATAAATTTTAAAAGTGCAATCATTTCTCTGCCGTTAAAATCGCTTTTAACAGTCAAGCGACTATATTTCAGTCTTGCTTCCCAGTAAGGATTTAGCCGTTTCATTTTTTGCATTACTGTAAAAACTTATCCTTTTTATAGGATACTTTTTCCGTTTCCAGAAAAAGCGTCTCTGTTCGCACCTCTGTCCTTGCGGACGACAGGAATTACCTGCTACCGTTTTCTGCAATATTGTCAACGACTTCTTGCAGTTAAAGTTCGGACTTTCCTCTTTACAATAAGTGTAAAGCGATTGCGTACCCGTCTCTATTTCAGTTATTTTATTTTTTCAACAATATTCTTGAACAATTATCACAGAACACAAGCTCACGGCATTTATGTGCCTGATTTATCAACTGCGGTCTCAATGCCATTCCGCAGCCTCCGCAACTTTCACTTTCAATGAGACATATTCCCTGTCTGCCGTAACCGTTACAAAGTCTTTCATATTGCGCTAATATCGTATTATTGACTTTCAATTTATATTCTTCTCTTTCTTTCTCTGTTACCGCAGCTTCTTTTTCAAGTTCCCTTAAGGAACTCTCTAATCCGCTTATCTCATTTTCTATTTTTTGCTCAAATTCTTTTAATTCATTCTCAACAGCTTTGACGACAACAAATTCTCTGTCTATTCTATCCATAAGATCCAAAATTTCATCTTCAACAGCTCTTATGCCGTTTTTTGTTTTTTCTATTTCTAAAAGCAACGCTTTATAAGCATCATTTGATTTAACGGCGTTAAGCTCCGCAGAGTATTTGTCAATTGCTTTATTTTTCGAATCAAGCTCTGCTTCCTTTTCTTTTTTTAAAGAATTCAATTTGCCAAAATTTTTCTTTTTCGCTTCTATCTCCGATTTTTTTTCTCTCAAATTTTTCTTTTGTTCTTCCACTAAATACGGAGCTTCATTGATTTTTCCCCTGATATCGCGTATTTTAATATCATAGTTCTGCAATTCATACAGCAATTCAAGATCATACTTCAAATTATCCATCCATACCTCTTCTAACCGCTTATACCATGAAAACATATAACGAACTGTAAAAAAGCCGGCTTTTACACGCCACCACTTTCTATCAAGAATGGTGGGTAGTGCAGGGTTCGAACCTGCGACCACTCGCGTGTGAAGCGAGTACTCTTCCGCTGAGCTAACTACCCTATAACGAGAAATTATTATAGCAAATTAACCAAATAAAAAACCCTTGATTTCTCAAGAGTTTGTTCTAATTCTTGCTACAATTTAGACTAAATATAGGATCAGTTTTTATAATTTGAAGTTACAATTGGGCCTGGTAGGACTTGAACCTACGACCATTCGATTATGAGTCGAGTGCTCTAACCAACTGAGCTACAGGCCCGCCGCAAATGCTCATAATACACACTTAAAAATTTTACTCAAAAAATAATTTTAAGTCAAATAAAAAATGATGTTTTGCTTCAATTTCCAAATATTATCTTTTTCTTTGAAGATTAATAACTAATATTTTTTTTATTTTTTATCCCTATTTTTATATTTTGGTTTCTATGCTTCCGTCTTTATAAATAATTAAGGAGTAGTTTTATATCAAGTCTATTCTCAAACTGCAAAAAGACGCCGCATTATTAAAGGATCATTTCACAGTGTCGAGCCATTCTTCTGCGTTGCTTTCGGTTGCCATTCTCCAATCGCCGCGCGGCGAAAGAGATATTGTCCCTATTTTTACACCGTCAGGAACACAGTTGCGTTTAAACTGGTTTGTAAAAAAACGTCTTATAAAGACACTCAGATGTTTTTTTATTTCTTCCCTATCATATTTCCCTTCAAAAGCCTTTACGGCAAGCATAAGCGTCTTATCCGGTTTCTGCCCAAACCGCACGGTATAATACAAAAAGAAATCGTGAAGTTCGTAAGGTCCTATTATGTTCTCTGTTTTCTGCGAAATTTTGCCTTTATCCGCCGGAAGAAGTTCCGGGCTTATTTCAGTATTTAAGACGGCAAGCAAAGCTTCTTTATATTTTTCGATTCTTTCAGCCTCATAAGAGACAAGATATTTTACTAGAGTCTTAGGAACAGATGAATTTACGGCATACATGGACATATGATCGCCGTTATAAGTGCACCAGCCGAGCGCATTTTCAGATAAATCACCTGTACCCACAACCAAACCTTTTTCGGCATTTGCTATATCCATCAATATCTGTGTGCGTTCCCGTGCCTGCGCATTTTCATAGGCAGTATCTTTTTTGCCGTTATGCTTTATGTCTTTAAGATGTTTTTCAACAGCGTCCATAATCGGGATGTTTCTAATTTGTATTCCGAACGCTGCCGCAAGTCCCGACACATTTTTCACAGTTTTCGCGCTTGTGCCGGGTCCTGGCATAGTAACGGCTATAATATCTTTTTTACTTCTACCCAAAATCTCATAGCTTCTCAATATAGCCAAAAGAGCAAGGCAAGAATCAAGTCCGCCGGAAACGCCTATCACCGCACTGAGTCCCGTAAGTTTTAATCTTTCTGCAAGCGCTCTCGACTGCATTTGAAGTATGAGTTCCGCTCGAGAAGATACGGATTTAAAATCACTCGGAACAAACGGTAACGGCGAAATACGGCGCACAAGCTCCGCTCCCGTTTCATCAAAACTAAATTCCACCGTGCAGTATCCATTTGAAGCGGTCTCAAAAACATTAAGCTTGCGTCGTTCGTAAGCAAGCTTCTGCGTATCTATTTCGCATACAGTAAGCCCGCTTTCAAAAAGTTGGCTTTCCGTAAGGATTTCTCCGTTTTCGGCTATAATGCGCAACCCTGAAAAAATTATATCGCTTACCGACTCGCCGCTGCCTGCAGAAGCATAGATATAACCTGCCGATAAACGCCCGCTCTGCGATTTTATAAGAGTTCTCCTATAATCGCTTTTACCGATGATCTCATTAGAGGCGGAAAGGTTTACTATAATTGAGGCTCCTGCCTGTGCATGGCGGTTAGACGGCGGCGAAATTATAAACATATCTTCGCATATCTCAGCGGCAATTCTGACGCTGTCGTTATTTTCTGCCGCAAAAATTATATTCGTCCCAAAAGGCACGGCTTGTCCGCACAATTTAATTGAGCCTAAAATATTCTTACCCGAAGTAAAATGACGAAGCTCATAAAACTCGGAATATGTAGGCAGCGCTGTTTTAGGCACAACCCCCAAAACTTTTCCATTCTGAAAAGCAACAGCACAAGAATAAAGTTTCGCTTTATTCCACACAGGAGAACCGACAAAAACAAGAGCTTTTTTCCCGACAGTGGCTTCACAGATTTTGTCGAAAGCATTGCTCACAGAATGCACAAGAACATCAGACAAAAATAATTCTCCGCACGTATATCCTGTCACACACAATTCCGGAAAAACTAAAAGTTCAACACCGCAAGCATCCGCCTGCTCCATCAGTTTTATTATTTCTTTGACGTTTGCCGAAGGATTTGCCACGCTTATATGCGGCGTTGCCGCTGCCACTTTAATAAATCCGTGTTCCATTATCTGCCCTTTGTTATTTTTATTAAGCTTTTCTCAACACTTCGTTTTTTTCAAAATGCTCAACCGAACGTTCAATTGAGCATTTTGTTGTTGTTCCGCCGTTTGCATAAATCTCATGCGGCAAGTTAGTATATTCTCTAAATAGTCCTTGTTTATATTCAGTTTGTTCTTTCTTAGTCAGCATGTTAAGCATCAAGATACAGCATTCGATAAAATCCGCTGCTATTTTGTTAGTTAAATCAATATTCGCCGTTAAATCGTAAAAAAATTGATTTGAGCGTCTATTCGCTTTAACTTTAACGTTTGCCGCAAGCGGCTTGTAGTTTTTAGTCGCTTCTTCTAAATTTTTATTGGCGGTTTCTAAGTCTTGGCGATAGCTCTGCCATTTATTAGTATCTAGCATATTGTTTTTCTTTCCATAATTGACAATAAGATTGATGTTACAAACATATCGTTTAATGTGCAGGATATTCTGTTCTATAGCTTTTACAAGCTTTTACGGATGATATTTTTCCAATCTTAAGCGATGTAAACGGGATAATTTCTTTCTAAACTGACTATTTAATTCATACTCTCTCTCAATAGCACAATATTGTTTTCCGGTCTATATTTTGAAAAATAATAACTGCCTAAAACTGCAGTGGCAATAATTATCAAACTGACGCCAATCCAATACTTTTTTGTCTTCCAATGAACGAAAGACAATTCAGGCTTTATTTTTTCTGTCAGAGTAGTTTCAACATTAGGAACAGAATCGCCGGTAATTTCGCTCTTTCCAAACCGCCGCAACCGGCAAAAGGCACAGAAAAATACAGAGAAAAATAATACAAACATTATATTTTTTATTTCTTTACTATCCTGTTTTTATTATTATTCCAAAAGATTGAAAAACTACCTCTTCCATCTGCCGTGAACGCCCGCTCATACTGCACCATCTTAACAATAGTTTTTGTAAAGTCAGTTAAAGCGCTGCAAATTTTTTTGTTAATGTTGTACGCTTGTAAGTCTTAAATAGAGATGGAAAGAGTATTGCCAAATCCGCACTTCAACATCTATACTTTGTTGCCATCGCGAGTTTAACCAGCTATATATCCCAATCAACCGTCCATTTCCAATAAAGTTTAAAACTAAGACTATTCGCAACAAAGTCGTCTAAATTTTAAAAAACCAAACCAATTTTACCGCCTTTTTCCCATTATATTAAATCCGAAGGCATAATTTCTATGCCTATAAAAGTTCCTGACGACTGTTTGAAATCTTCAAGCAATCTTGCAAGCTCTAATATATTTCCCCTATCGCCTTTGATTATTATATATTTCCTGTAAACATTGTTAATTTTTGCAATATATGCCGAAACAGGTCCTAAAAGCTTTAAGTTTAGTTTACAAATTTTAGCTGTGCTTTCAAGAAAAGAAAAAAGTTTTTCAGAATCTTCCTCTGCTCTTTTTTCTTCTTTATTTCTTATTGAAATTTTTGCCAAATCACAATAAGGCGGATAAAATAATCTTTTTCTCTCTTCTATCTCGGTTTTATAAAAGGACACAAAATCATGATTTTTCGCACACTCTATCGCATAATGCTGCGGGTGACTTGTCTGAACTATTACGCTGCCCCTCATATCTCCTCTGCCGCTGCGACCCGCAACCTGAGTAATAAGCTGAAAAGTTTTTTCAACCGACTTAAAATCCGGAAGATACAAAGACGTATCCGCATCTATGACGCACACTAAACTTACTCTCGGGAAATCAAATCCCTTTGCTATCATTTGCGTTCCTATCAATATATCGTACTCTTCATTTTTCATGCCGTTATAAGCTTTTTCATAATTTCCTTTTGAAGACGCCGTATCTCCGTCGAGTCTGAAAATCTTTGCGTTTTTAAAAAGTTTTTTTAATTCGTTTTCAACTTTTTGAGTTCCGGTGCCGAAAACAGTCATATCTTTGTTTTTGCATTTGGAACAAGTCGCGGAAAGATTTTTTATTTCGCCGCAGTAATGGCATTTTAGCATATCCGGATTTCTATGGAAAACCATCGAAATGGAACAATTGGGACACTGATAAACACTGCCGCATTTTCTGCACATAATTACAGGAGAGTATCCCCTGCGGTTTAAAAAAACTATTACTTGCTCCCTTCTCGACAAGGCTTTGGACACCGCTTCTATTGTCTCTGAAAAAAGCACTCCTGTTTGAAACGTTCCGTTTTTTGACGTCAAAACTTTTACTTCAGGCAAGTCTCTTTTATGTATCCGCTCGCTTAACTCTATTAAATTCAGTTTGTTTTCAATCGCATCTTTATAACTTTCAAGCGAGGGAGTCGCCGAACCTAAAACCACAACCGCATTGTGATATACGCCGCGCTGTTTTGCAATTTCTCTGGCGTCGTAAGACGGTTTTTTATCTTGTTTGTACGCACGTTCGTGTTCTTCATCGACAATTATGAGTCCCAAATTTTCAAACGGAGCAAACACTGCAGACCTTGCGCCTATCATTATTTTTATACCGCCGTTTTTTGCTTTTGAAAACAGACTGTACTTCTCAACGTTGCTTATGCCGCTATGCCAGACGCCGATATTTGTGCCAAATCTTTTTGTCATAATATCTACAAATTGAGTCGTAAGAGAAATTTCCGGGAAAAGCATGATGGTGCTTCTGTTCTGTTTTAAAGCACATTCTACAGCGTTTATATACACTTCTGTTTTTCCCGAAGCAGTGATTCCGTAGAGAAGAAAAGCATTATAAATCTTTTTTTTTAAATTTTTATTTATCAAATTAACGGCATTTGTCTGTTGAGCGTTTAAAATATGGTTTTCACATATTTCTTCTCCATCTGCAATTTTATTTTTTGGAATTCTTTTCGGAAGCTTCATCGAAACGGGAATCATTGATGCAAGCGCTTCGCCCAGAGAGCAGACATAATTCTTTGAAATATAGTTCGCAATCTCAACTGTCTCTTCGGTAATAAGAGAGTCGTTGTCCTCAACTTCAATAATCCGTTTTAATTTTAAATCGTCGGTATTTTCAACATCTAGACAGGAAATTACGTAAGCAGTTAAAGTTCTTTTACCGAATTGCGCTTTAACTCTTTTTCCAACTATGTTTTTGGGATTTAGATTTTCAGGCGGCAGATAATAAAAGGTTTTATTTAAAGGAACAGGCACGGCTAATTCTAAAACTATCATATTTCACCCATATCTAAATAACGCGCAACTTTTTTCATATCCTCCCAGACAAACTTTTTTAAGTCTTGGTTTCTGAGAAGGGCGGCAGGATGATACGTGGGCATAAGTTTTATGCCTTTATATTCCCTTACGACACCTCTTATCCTGCTGATGGGTTCTCCGCTTTTTAAAAGCCCTTTTGTGGAAGAGGCGCCTAAAGTCACAATAATTTTAGGTTTAATAATGTCAAGTTGCATATCTAGATAAGGTTTGCATATTTCCATTTCTTCAAATGTCGGAGGTCTATCATTCGAGCGTTTTTCGGGATTAGACGCATCAATCATAGGGTGACATTTAACTATATTTGCAATATACACGGTTTTTCTCGTCTGTCCCATTGCCTCAATAATTTTCGTCAAAAGCTGTCCGGCTCTTCCTATAAAAGGCTCTCCCTTGTGATCTTCATCATACCCTGGACCTTCGCCGACAAACATTAAATCGGCATTCGACGATCCGATTCCGAAAACTGCATTTAAACGGCTTTTGCCTAAAGGACATTTCTTACAAGAATTAACTTTTTCTCTAAGTCGTTCGAGTTCTTCTTTTGAACCGAAAATTTCGGTAGGAGAGATTTGCCGCTTTATTTCCGTCGAAACGATTTTACCATAGGAAGCGTCCGCAATGGAGGTTTTATAAATTTCATTTTCTCCCCAGTTGTTATATTCTTCAAGGGATATTTTTGCCAGATTTAATATTTTCAAATATTCTGATCGTTTCATCTATGATATTTTCCGCAATGATTTTTTTACTTTTATCCGCTATTTTCAAAACACTACCAGCGTCTATGATATAAACCGTAGTATTATCCGAGTTAAACGATTCTTTGCCATTGGCGATTATAAGATTGAGTTTTTTGCTTTCCAACTTCAATTTGGCGTTGTTTATCAAATTTTCAGTTTCAAGCGCAAATCCCGCAACAACCTGATTTTTTTTATTTTTACCGCAATACCCGATAATATCAGGATTTTGTTTAAGTTCTATTAACAGTTTGGGATTGTTTTTTTTAATTTTACGTTTATAGGTTTTAACCGGACTATAATCCACAACGGCCGCCGTGCTTATAGTGATATCGGCTTTCCTAAAATTTAATTTTGCCTCTTTAAACATCTCTAAAGCCGTCGTAATTTTTATAAGTTTTACACCTGTCGGAAATACGCTTACCGGACCCGAAATAAAGATAACGTCGCCGCCTTTTTTCAAAGCGGCTTGAGCAAGAGCATTTCCCATTTTCCCGGAAGATTCATTGCTTATAAATCTCACGGGATCAATATACTCTTTCGTGGGTCCCGATAAAATAAGAAATGTAAGTTTTTTCGACATCACCACAAGAGTTCCCTTACTATAACTTCAACTGAAGCAAGCTTGCCGTCTCCATAGTCTCCGCAAGCAAGTTCGCCTTTTTCAGGCATGACAAACCTATAGCCGTAACTTTTTAAAGTTTCAATATTACTCTGCGTAGCTTTATGGTTAAACATATTGGTGTTCATTGCAGGGCATACTAAAATATCCGCTTTTGAAGCAAGCACAGTGCAGGCAAGTAAATCGTCTGCTCTGCCACAAGCAAGCCTTGCAATTATATCAGCGGTAGCCGGAACAATGACAATAATATCAGCTTTTTTGGCAAGCGATATATGACTTATTTCATATTTATTGGGAAGTTCAAATATATCTTTGTGTACCTTATTTTTTGACAAAGTCTGCAAAGTGAGCGGCGTTATAAATTCGGAGCCGCCTCTTGTTAAAATACATTCAACGTTTGCTTTAAGTTTAACAAGCTCTCTTATAATATCGCAGCTTTTGTACGCTGCAATACCGCCGCAAACGCCCAGAACAATATTTTTGTTTTCTAAAGTCATGCATTTTCTCACAACATCTTAATCATCAGTCCGCCGTATGGCAGCGGCGGTGACGGCAAATATGCTCAATTTTCTACTGCTATTACAGGATGATAAAGCAATTATCTATTCTCTTACCTCTTTTTTCATTTTTTTGCTCAGTTCTTCAATTTTTTCATACGTCGCGATATTTGTTACAACATCACTTAACACTTTATTTATAAGCTCAGTCTGCGTAAGCTTTCTGTAATCTTCAGTCTGCTTTACCACTTCAATCCATTTTAACGCAAGTTTTACTACTTCATACTTTCCCAAATGAGATGCTGACATTGCCAATCCTAGCTGCGTTTCCGTCAATACCATTTCTTTTATCCCTTACTAAAAAAATTAATTAAAATACTTTTGCTTTCTATTCTTTAAAATTTTATATTCTAAAGACTTTATAATCGTTTTCACCGCAGCCACCGCTTCGTCTAAATTCTCATTTATAACTAGATATTCGTATTCTCGAGCGAATTCAAGTTCTTTTTTCGCGTTTTCAAGACGTAAGTTTATCGCCGATTCTTTACAATCTTCATTTCTTGAAATCAGTCTCTTCTTAAGCGTTCCGAAATCGAGAACCATTATAAAAATCATACAGGCGTCGGGATACTGTTTTTTTATGTTCATTCCGCCCTGTACATCAATTTCTAAAAGAACGTTTTTTCCTGCTTTTAAAACCCCGTCTAGAAATGTTTTTGAAGTACCGTAATAATTGCCGTGTACTTTCGCCCATTCGGCAAACTTCTTTTCTTCAATCATTTTTACAAATTCGGTTTTATCTATAAAAAAGTATTCTCTGCCGTTTTTTTCGTCTTTTCTAGAAAGTCTTGTAGTATATGATACCGAATACTTCATATTATTACTGCTATCCACGACAGCTCTGCATATAGTAGTTTTACCCGCTCCGGACGGGGCAGAAATAATTATTATATTGCCTAGTGATTCGTTAGAATTGTCTAATTTTTTATTCAAATTAAAAATCTCAATCAAAAAAATATCGGGAAGGCGGGACTTGAACCCACAACCTCCTGCTCCCAAAGCAGGCGCGATAGCCAATTACGCTACTTCCCGGTTAGCAATTTCAGAATACTTTTTACGCCGGATAAACCTCATTCAAAATTCATTTCGGAATTTGCAGTCGGTTTCACAATATTTAGGAGATTTAGCACATAGAGTGCTAGGTTTTTTCCGGATTTTTTCAAAACTTTACGATTTTATTGTTTCGATTTTCATAATGATAACTGCGAATTTGATAAATCTTTTATAATTTCTTTTACTTTCTGCAAAGCTTTCGCTCTATGGCTTATGGAATTTTTTATTTCACAACCAAGTTCTGCAAAAGTTTTCTCGTACTGCGGGATGTAAAAAACCGGATCATATCCAAACCCTTCAGTTCCTGCCGCGCGTTCTTTTATTATACCAAATATTTTACCCTCTACCAAGAATATTTTACCTTCAGGACTTGCAACCGCAATTACCGCTCTGAACTTTGCTGTCCTTTTTTCTTCAGAAACATTTTTTAACTCTGCAAGCAGCTTTTTATTGTTATCGTCATAAGAACAGTTTTCGCCGGCATACCTTGCCGAATATACTCCGGGTTTACCGTTTAAATAATCGACCTCAAGTCCGGAGTCATCCGCAATAGTCCATTTTTTAAAGAATTTAGCCGCTTCTTTCGCTTTCTTTGAAGCATTTTCTTCAAGCGTTGCACCGTCTTCCGCCGTTACAGGGTAATTGGAAAAAGAAGTCATCGGCACAATTTCAACATTCAAATCTTTTAATATCGATTTAATTTCTTCAGCTTTATGCCGATTCCCTGTAGCGAGAATTACCTCTTTTATCATTTCAAAATCCTTTTTAACACACTCTTCTTCTAATCCGCAACTTTACGCGTCATATTCAAAAGTTCTTTAATTTTTTTCCGTAAAACGATTCTCTTTAGTTCCTTGAATTTCAACAAATTTTTTTGAAGGACATCATCACAACACTCATAGTCCATAATCGCGACATTGTCTTCTCTTTAGATTATAAAATCTAAAACCTTAGTTATTCAGTCGCGTTTTCCACCTTTTTGTTCCATAAAATATGGGACTTTTTTCAACGAAAACCGCACACAAAACTTTTGTCTTTCCTATTGAAAACATATAGTAATCTTGACATACACTAAATAATTTTTTTGCAATTTTAATTTTTCTTAACTGCAATCTTTTTTTTGTTTTCATATATGTCGCAATATTTAAACATATCCTCCGCTGGACTTATTTCAAGGAACTGCTGGTAGAATTTATCCCAAAAATTTTAAACTTTCATTTATCCTTTCAATTTTTAAATTTGCTTCTCTAAATCTTAATTTAATTTTTTCTATTTCGGATTCAGCGGCTCTTTTTATAAAATTTTCATCTCGCAATTTTAAACTTGTCCTGTCAATTTCTCGTTTTGCGAGAGCAATTCCTTTTGCAAGCCTCGCTCTCTCTTTTTCAATATTGATAAGACCTTCTAAAGGCAAAAATATTTCAAAACCGCCCGCAACGGCAAGTGCAGAATTTTTAGGTCTCGTAATATTTTTCCCAAATCGTATCGAGCTTATTTTCGCAAGCTGTTTTATATAGCTTTCGTTTTCCATCGCAATTTTTTCTTTGTCGCTGTCCAAAATGTTGAACAACGCTTCAATCCACATTGCAGGAGAAATATCCATTTCGCTTCTCAAAGTTCTTATCTTTACAATTATATCCTGTAAAACTTTCATTTTTTCAATAGAATCGCTATTTACGTCTTTAATTTCAGTAAAAGGACTTTCACTAATTATTCTGATATTTTTTTCATTTCTATTCAATATCCGCCATATCTCTTCGGCTATAAAAGGCATTATAGGCGACATCAACTGCAATGCCGCTTTCAACACATATATCAATATTGAAAGAGTCTGTTTTTTTACATTCAAATCCGCTGACATAACGCGTATCTTTGAAAGTTCTATATACCAATCGCAGTATTTTGTCCAGAAAAAATCATAAATCTCCCTTGCAGCACTATCAATATCATAAGATTCGTAGCTCGCTTTGATCTTTAAAGCGGTTCTGGCAAGCTCAGCCAAAATCCACTCATCGACAAACTCAGCTGATTGGATATTCTCATCAAGTCCGGCGACGTCTTCCGAATTCATTATTATAAATCTCGACGCATTCCATATCTTATTTACAAAATTCCTCGCCGCTAAAAAAGATTCTTCCGAAATCTGCATATCTCTCCCGGGAGCAGCAGTCTGTGCTAATGCAAATCTCAACGCGTCTGTGCCATACTTGTCCATAATATCGCAGGGATCAACAACGTTTCCAAGAGATTTTGACATTTTCTTACCGCGTTTGTCTCTCACTATGCCATGTATAAATACGTCGCCATAAGGAATATCTTTCATGAATTCCAAACCAAACTGCACCATTCTCGCAACCCACAAATATATAATTTCGTGTCCCGTAGCTAAAACCGATTCAGGATAAAAATATTTTAAATCCCCGTTATTTTCATCTTCACCCCAGTTAAAAACGCTTATAGGCCATAAAGCCGAAGAGAACCATGTGTCTAAAACATCTTCGTCCTGAATAAAATTCTTGCTCTTGCAGCAAGAACATTCTGAAGGTTTATCAAACGAAGCAACAGGCTTGCAGTCTGTTCTGTTCCCTTTTCCGTCGACACAGTAATAAACCGGTATCCTGTGTCCCCACCATATTTGACGGCTTATGCACCAATCTTTCAAATTTTCAAGCCATAAAACGTAAGGTTTTTTCCATGACTGCGGATGAAAAGACATTCTCCCGGCATTCGTCGCATCAACCGCTTCTTTAGACATCTCTCTTACTCTTAAAAACCATTGTTCCGACATCAAAGACTCTATTTTTCCAGAGCATCTGTAACACTTTCCCACCGAGTGGTCATAATTTTCTGTCTTTACCAAGAACCCTGCAGCTTCCAAGTTTTTAACGACTTCTTTTCTTGCCTCTTCAACGCTCAAACCACAGTATTTCGGCGGAACATTCATCATTTTACCGTCGGTATTTATTATTTCTATAGTTTCAATATCGTTTCTCTTAGCTATTTCATTATCAACCGCATCGTGAGCGGGCGTAATTTTGACGGCGCCCGTTCCGAAAGACTTATCGATAGCATAGTCTGAAATTATTTTTATTTCTCTGTTTACCAAAGGAAGTTTTACAGTTTTTCCTATCAGTTCCGCATATCTTTCGTCATCTAGATTTACGGCAACTGCCGTATCGCCGAACATTGTTTCAGGTCTTGTCGTCGCGATGACGATGTATCCATCGGAATCTCTCAACGGGTATTTTATATACCACAGATTACTGCTTTCGTTTTCATACTCAACTTCTATATCAGATAAAGCTGTCCCGCATCTGAAACACCAGTTTACAAGTTTTTTCCCTCTGTATATAAGACCTTTATCAAACAGTCGTATAAAAGCTTTTTTGACCGCTTTTGAACGGCTTTCATCCATCGTAAAAGCCAGTCTGTCCCAGTCCAAACCGCAGCCAAGCTTTTTAAGCTGATCTAGTATTGTATCGCCCGTTTCAGCTCTCCACTGCCACATCTTTTCCAAAAATTTTTCCCGCCCCAAATCGTACTTTGTTTTACCTTCTTTCATAAGAAGTTTTTCAACAACATTCTGCGTAGCAATACCGCCGTGGTCCGTACCCGGAACCCACAAAGTATTATACCCTTGAAGTTTTTTAAATCTTATTATGATATCCTGCAAAGTAGCATTCAGAGCATGTCCCATATGTAGAGATCCCGTTACGTTGGCGGGCGGGATAACCATGGCAAACGGCTTTCTATTTTTGTCAGATTTTGCCGAAAAGGTTTTATTTTCTATCCAGTATTTACGCCATTTTTTCTCAATTTCTTTAGAATTGTAAACTTTTTCCATTTCCATTTTAAGACCTTCCCGAATTTAATTTGGAAATTATACCAAAAAATCATTATTAATTGTAATTTTTTTGTACAATTTACTATTATTTTCAGTCGCTATTTTTGAAAGACGGATTTTACCACCGATACGACATTAATACCAAAGAGGTAATTATGGAAGCAAAAACAGTATTGATAACCGGAGTTTCAGGAGGAATAGGCAAAGTACTCGCGTCTGTTTTTTCAAAAAATGGATGGAATATTTGCGGCTGTTATAAAAGCAATAAACCAAATTACGCAATTCCAAATTCCAAATTTATAAAAGCGGACATATCAAAACACAGTGAAGTAAAGGAGTTGATAAAAAATTCAATCGATGAGTTCGGTAAAATTGATTGCGTTATAAACAGCGCATCGATTACAGCTACCGCAATCATACTTAAAATGACCGACGAAATGTGGGAATCTGTCATTAAAACAAATTTAAGCGGAACTTTTTATGTGGTTAAAGAGGCGTTGTCCACGATGATAAAACAGAGAAACGGATCGATAATAAACATCGCATCAATTTCAGCGCTTAAATCTTACGCCGGCGCGGCAGGCTATTCAGCTTCAAAATCAGGAATTATATCTCTTACAAGGACAACCGCAAGAGAAGCGGGACGTTTCGGAATAACCGTAAACGCGGTTCTGCCGGGTTTTCATTTTACAAGTATGGGGGACAAGTCAAGCGAGACATATGTCAAAGCAGTTAAACAGGAAAGCGTTTTAAATACCACAACCGATATCAAAGAACTTGCCGATTTTATTCTCTTCCTCGCTCAAATAAAAACAGTATCTGGCCAAATTTTTAATTTCGATTCAAGGATAGCGTAAAGGCAGAGATAAAAGCGACGATGAAAGACATAAAATTCGGAATTACAGGAATCGGCATAATTTCTCCTCTTGGTTCAGGAAAAGAAATAAACTGGCAGAGGCTTATTAACTCCGAATCTCAAGTCCGTTACGATAAGCAATACGGAGTATGCACTGGTTCCGTCCGCGATTTTAAAATGCAGGACGATATGCGCCAATACGAGATGGCAAAAAAAGCAATTTTAGAAGCTATGAAAGAAGCCGATATAAGAAATTCGGGATATAAAGAAAAGCGAATCGGATTTTGCATCGGAGAAAGTAAATTAAACCTCTTTAATAAAGTTTTTATTTTTGAAAACACTCTTTTAGAAAGACTCAAAAAAAGATTCAGGTCTTACGGTACTACGCTCGCTATATCCGCAGCATGCGCGACAGGCACGCTGACAATCATAGAAGGCTGTAGCTTTATAGAAAACGGATTATGCGATGCGGTTATATGCGGAAGCGCCGAAACTTCGATACATCCACTATATGTTTCGGCATTTAAAAATATGAACGTTTTAGCAAAGCACAATCCGAATCCTTTTGACGAAAACAGAGACGGCTTCGCGATAGCGGAGGGCGCCTGTTTTGTTATAGTTGAAGACATAAAAAAAGCATTGAGACGCGGAGCAAAAATTTATTGCGGAATTAAGGGATTTTCAAGCGGAATTTATTCAAACGATACTCTGTCCTTAAATTCGCACCGGAAGATAAAAGATATAATAAAAAGAGCAGCGAATTCAGAGACGCCCGATTACATACACATGCACGGCAGCGGCACAAAATTAAACGATTATTACGAAAGTATGGCTGTCGCAAAAAGTTTTGAAAATGCAGATAAAATCTCTTTAAGTTCTACTAAAGCGGCAACTGGACACATGCTTGGAGTTTCCGGAATGGCGGGAGCGGTTTTTTCAATGCTTGCGATAAAAAACAATATTGTTCCGCCCACTTTGAATTTTAAGCAGACCGATATAAATTTAGGACTGGATTACACTCCAAACAAATCCAAAAAGAAGATTATAGATTCCGCTTTATCTCTTTCTTTTGGATTCGGAGGACAAGGTTCCGCTCTTTTCTTAAAAAAATTAAAACTTTAAGCTTATGACGTAAAATATTCTGAATCAAGTTTGAAACTGCATTTTCGCTTTTTCCTCTCGGGAGGGAAAGTGCCTATTTTTGTTAACCCTTCCATCGCGCTAGAGTCAAGGCTTGAAATATATAGGCAGCCGCTGTTTTCAACTGCGACAGAGTATTGTCTGTCGAGTTTTCAAAGTCATTATTCAAATCTGGTTCAGAATTATTTTCCGTACGACACGAACTTTTTTGTTATTCTATTTTTGCACTGATATTTAATGTCTTGCAGGCTATAAACCATATTACAAAAAAGATATTTTTTATAGTATATAAAGACTCCTAAAGATAAAAATCTTAAATCCTCAATGTAGGAAAATATGTCTTAAAAGCGCATTAACGGCAATTTCTCTGAAACGCTTAGACGCTTGCTATTCCACAATGGCAAATAATTTTATACGGCATAAGCGAACCGTCTCCGAATTTTTCAAAAGCTTCATTTTTTTAGGACGACAATAATCTCAACGACAGATCTTTATTGTATGCATAATAAGTAATATGATACCTTTAAAATTTAGTTTTACATGCGAACTCAACGGTTGCGGTTACAATTTTTGTCAATTCCACAAAACTATTAACACAACAACGCGGGACTGCAACTAAAGTCCAAAATTAGTTTACGCTCAATGATAAAAAAGGAATTTAAATGCTCAACAACTTTTTATTAAAAAGATTATCAGAAATAGAAAGCGGCGGTCTGCTTAGAACGTTAAACACAATACAATCAAGTCCAGCGTCGACAATTAGAATAAACGGAAAAAGCTTCATAAACTTTTCATCAAATAACTATTTAAATCTCGCCGGAAATAAAGAAATAAACGAAGCAGCTATGAACGCTGTTGAAAAATACGGATTTGCAGGCACATCTTCGCGCTTAATATGCGGCAATCTTTCAATTCATGAAAAATTGGAAGCCGAACTCGCCGCTTTTAAAAATAAACAAGCTTCGCTCGTTTTCCCGAGCGGTTATCAGGCTAACGTCGGCGTTATAAGCGCATTGATGTCAAACGAAAAAAATTCGTGCATAATAATGGACAAACTAAACCACGCTTCGCTTTGGGACGGAGCAAAACTTTCCAGCAGCAGAATTTTCGTCTACGAACACTGCGATATGAATTCACTTGAAAAATCGCTCAAACGAGCGCATAAATATGAAATTAAATTGACAATAGCCGAGTCAGTTTTTTCTATGGACGGAGATTTTACGCCTTTAAGAGATTTCGTCGAACTATGCCAAAAATACGGCGCTGTGAGCATGCTTGACGAAGCGCATTCAACGGGAGTTTTCGGAGAAGAAGGAAAAGGACTTGCCGAAGTTTTCAACGTTTCAAACAAAATAGACATAACCGTCGGCACGCTTTCAAAAGCTTTCGCTGTACAAGGCGGCTTTGTCTGCGGCTCTCGCCAACTTATTAACTTTCTAATCAGTAAAAGCAGAGCTTTCATATATACAACGTCAGTTTCCCCAGCAATATGCGCCGCCGCTTTAAAATCTTTGGAAATCGTGAAAAGAAGCGACGCTCAAAGGTCGTTTTTATTGAAAACAGCCGAATATTTAAAAAACAAATTAAACAAACTTGGTCTTAACACCTTAAACACACAGTCCCAGATAATACCCGTTATAACCGGAAGTATTGAAAATACTGAAAAAACATCGTCTTATTTACGAGAGAAGGGAATTTACATTCCGGCAATCAAACCGTCTACGGTGCCCAAGGAACAATCGAGGATAAGAATTTCGCTTACGTCGGGACATGTCGCCCGTGATGTTGAAAAATTGATAGATTCAATTTCAAAGATTGTCTAACTCTATTTTAACCGCGCTTATTATTTTTGATATTTCCCGATTTGTCATCGTAAGATGTAAAAATAAAACAAGCGTATCTCCGAGATTTCTGATTAAGACTTCGCGTTTTCTTATGTCAGCGCAAATTTTTGCGCCTGTTTTAAGTTTACAATCATAAGGTTTTCCCGTTTTTTTGTCTTCAACAATTTCTATGCCCACCATTACGCCGCAATGCCTAATGTTTCCGACCTTGTCATGTTTTGACAACAATGCGAGCTCTTTTTTTAAGTGTTTAATTTTAGGCTGAAGTTTTTGTAAAATTTCATCTTGCTGCAACGTATCAAGAACCGCATTTGCAGCAGCGCACGCAAGCGGGTTTGCCGTATAGGAATGTCCATGAAAGAAAGTTTTAAATTCTTCGTACTTTCCTAAAAAAGCATTATAAATCTCATTTGTGACAGCAGTAACAGCCAAAGGCATATAACCGCCTGTTATGCCCTTTGAGAGACAGATAAAGTCTGGTTTAACATCTTCATGCTCTACTGCAAACATTTTTCCAGTTCTCCCAAATCCCGTGGCGACTTCGTCGCAAATTAAAAGTATTCCGTAACGTTTGCAGAGATTTGCATATTCTCTAAGGTAGCCTTTCGGCATTATTATCATGCCAGATGCTGCCTGATTCAACGGCTCAATAACAGCAGCAGCAATCTCTTTGTTATTTTCGGCAAGAATCGTTTCGACCTCTTTTATACACTGCCCCTGGCAGCCCATTTGCATATTGTGATCTCTAAAATTCTCCGCGTTTACAGGAAATTCTATTTCTTTTTTTCTGTGAGCGCATCTGTAGCAATAAGGCGACATTGCAAAATAGCTTTTAAAAAGCAAGTATCTGAATCTTGAATGAAACAAATCTGCGCCTCCCACCGAAACAGCGCCGATAGTATCTCCGTGATACGCATTTTTCAAAGATAGAAAAAAGCTTCGTTTTTCATTCTTAAACTGCCAGTACTGATAAGTCATTTTTAACGCGACTTCTACAGCGGTAGAGCCGTTATCGGAATAAAAAATTTTTTTTAAGTTATCGGGAAGTATTTTTAAAAGTTTTTCGGACAAATCTATCGCGGGTTTGTGCGTAAGTCCGAGAAAAGTCGTATGCGAAACTTCGTCAATTTGTTTTTTTATCGCTCTGTCTATTTTGGGATTCCTATGTCCCAAAAGAGTTACCCACAGCGATGATACTCCGTCAAGATACTTTTTTCCGTCGACGTCATATAAATACGAACCTTTAGCTTTATCTATTATCAGAGGACTATTTGGATCGTCGTTCAGCCAATCCGACATCTGCGTAAAAGGATGCCAAATATTGCTTTTATCCAAATTTATCAATGCTGCCTTTATTTTATTATCCACTTATTTTTCTCCAAGTCGATTTTTTCATTATATCCCAATTCCAAGACGAATAAATTAGTTATTTCTTTTATGATTGACGCATTGGACTTTACAGAAATATCTTTCTTATCCCTTTTGCCGCTCAGAACAATCCCTAAAACTTTCTGTTTATCCCTCTTTAATTTTTCAACCGTAAGCAGCGTATGGTTAAGCGTGCCCAAACCGAATCTAGCAACCACAACAATCGGAAGATTGAACTTTTTTATTAAATCGCTCACAAAAAAATTTCGTTTTAAAGGAACCAAAACACCGCCCACTCCTTCGACCACAGTGAACTCATATTTATTCAAAAAATATTTAAACGAACTATCAATCTTTTTTAAATTAAAAACTTTGCCGGAGACATCGTTTTCCAGCAAGGACGCTCCGTAAGGAGACATTGGATTCTTAAAAAACACAGGCGTAACCATTTCCGGGTTCTCGTCAATTTCCGCAGCTTTAATTAAAGCTTTTGCATCGTTTCTGTCGCCGGTCGACACCGGTTTAAAAACGCCAGTATTTACGCCGAATTTTTTAAGCGCCTCCGCTATTTTGCAAGATACATAAGTCTTCCCGGCTTCCGTATCAGTCGCCGTTACAAATATTCCTCTATACATTTATTTCATCACCTCGACAAATTGACGTAATTATCCTAAGAATAATCTTCTTTTGAAAAGCAGCAAAACAGTTGAGTATATCGAATAACGACATGGCAAATCCAACAATTAAACGCAACTTAAACTTAAATGAAAGACAAAAAGACAAGTTAAATGCTTGCTCAAAGTATTGCCCGACAATGAAGAAAAAGTAGCAATAATAATTGATAAACGATGAAAAGCAGTCGTCTTTATAAATTTTAAAAAAGTTTCAAAGCGCTTCAGTACGGAAGAATAACAAGTTTTTTTAATTTACATATTTCTTTCTAAATTCCAGATTATTTCCGTCTATCTCTGTCGTATCCACAACAATATTGTCACCCTCTTTAAATTCTCCCGAAATGAGTTTTGAAGAAAGAGGATTTAGCAAATATGTCTGTATGGCTCTCTTTAAAGGTCGCGCGCCGAAGGCGGGATCATATCCTTTTGAAGAAATAAAATCCTTCGCTCTATCGGCAAGCTCGACATGAATATTTTTTGCCGCAAGACGGTTTTCAAAAGATTTAATCTGTATGCCGATAATCTTACTTAATTCCTCTTCTCTCAAATTTTGGAATATTATTATTTCATCTATTCTGTTTAAGAACTCCGGTCTGAAGTAGCTGTGGAGTTCCTGCGTAACTTTTTCTTTCATTTCGTTATAGTCATCGCATATCTGAATATGCTGCGAGCCTATGTTTGACGTCATTATAACTACCGTATTTTTAAAATCAACAGTCTTCCCATGTCCGTCCGTAAGCCTACCGTCATCAAATAGCTGGAGCATAACGTTAAACACTTCAAGATTTGCTTTTTCAACTTCGTCAAACAAAACTACGCAATAAGGTCTTCTTCTTACGGCTTCCGTCAATTGCCCGCCTTCTTCAAATCCGACATATCCGGGCGGAGCGCCTATAAGTCGCGACACGCTGTGTTTTTCCATGTATTCGGACATATCGATTCTCACTATATTCTTTTCATTATCAAACAGAAGTTCTGCAAGCGCTTTCGCAAGCTCAGTTTTGCCGACGCCTGTAGGACCTAAAAACAAAAATGAGCCTATAGGTTTATTGGGATCCGAAAGTCCAGAACGAGACCGCCGCACCGCATTTGCTATCGCGAATATAGCTTCGTCCTGACCGACAACTCTCTCATGCAGCTTATTTTCCATTTTAAGAAGCTTCTGCATTTCGCTTTCCATCATGCGCGTAACGGGTATTCCCGTCCATTTGCTCACAACTTCGGCAATATCTTCTTCGTCAACTTCTTCTTTCAACATCTTCTTTTTTTTCTGCAATTTAAGAAGTTTTTTATTTTCCTCTTCCAGTTGTTTCTGCATCTGTGGAATTTTTCCGTAACGAATTTCCGCGACAGCATTTAAATTGCCGTCTCTTTCGGCTCTCTGTTCTTCAATTTTTATGTTTTCAAGTTCTGCTTTAAGCCGGCTAATTTCCGAAATCGAAGATTTCTCTTTTTCCCAGTGAGCTTTCATTTCAGCGGAATCCTGTTTCAACTTATCTATTTCTTTTTCCATATTCGCAAGGCGCTCTTTTGATGCAACATCAGTTTCTTTTTTTACCGCCTGTCTTTCAATTTCAAGTTGTCTCAGCTTGTGTTCCACAGCGTCAAGTTCTATGGGCATAGAGTCTATTTCTATTCTCAATTTACTTGCAGACTCGTCAATCAAATCTATAGCTTTATCAGGCAGATATCTGTCCGTTATATATCTCGCGCTCAACGACGCCGCGGCAACAAGCGCCGAATCCTTTATTTTCACGCCATGATGCACTTCATATTTTTCCTTTATACCCCTTAAAATTGCAATCGTATCTTCAACGGACGGTTCGCCTGCAAAAACCGGCTGGAAACGCCTTTCCAAAGCAGCATCTTTTTCAATATACTTTCTGTACTCGTCAAGAGTCGTCGCCCCGACAAGTTTAAGTTCCCCGCGCGCAAGCATAGGTTTTAACATATTCGCAGCATCAACCGCACCCTCGGCGGAACCTGCACCGACTATAGTATGCAACTCGTCAATAAAAAGAATTATCCCGCCCTGAGCAGACTGAATTTCTTTTAGAACTGCCTTAAGCCTGTCTTCAAACTCGCCTCTGTATTTTGCACCCGCTATTAACGCTCCCAAATCTAAAGCTATAACTTTTTTATCTTTCAAATTTTCAGGGATATCTCCGGAAACTATACGCTGCGCCAGTCCTTCTACTATTGCCGTTTTACCGACACCCGGCTCGCCTATAATAACAGGATTGTTTTTTGTTCTCCTTGATAAAACCTGCACGCATCTGCGAATTTCTTCGTCTCTGCCTACAACGGGATCAAGCTTTCCGATTATCGCCAGATTGGTCAAATCTCTTCCATATTTTTCCAAAGCCTGATATTTGTCTTCAGGATTTTGGTCCGTAATTCTCTGATCTCCTCTTATGCTCACAAGTATTTTTAAAATAACATCTTTCGTAAGTCCGTACTTTTTTAATATTTTCGAAGCAATCTCAGAGCTTTCCTCAGATACAGCAATAAAAATATGTTCCGTAGAAACAAACTCATCTTTTAAACTTTTCGCCGTCTTTTCGGAATTATTCAAAACTTTGTTTAACCCTTGAGATAAAAATAGATTTCCGCCTGAAACTTTTGACTTCTTTTCAATTTCCGAGAGCAGATCTCTTGAAATATCCTCAAATAACATATTTCCATGCTCCGCCGCGAATTTCTTTATTATCGCTCCGATTGTTCCATTTTGCTGCTTTACTAAAGCGTACAAGAGATGTTCAGAAGTGAGTTCCTGATTGCCGTATTCCGCCGCTATATTTTGCGCATCTGCTAGAGCTTCTTGCGACTTAATTGTAAATTTAGAAAGATTCATATTATACTCCTATCTACATTATATATTAAAACATTATTCGCATACACTGCATACCTGTCTCAAAACCGCCGCAACCGTTTGGAACAATAAAGTATATAAGCACATCACCAAAAATTAACGACAAAGCTCAGAATCAAAGTAAAATAGAAAATTACAAAAACAATATATTCTTTCACTCGCAACTTCACTGCAACTTCCTTGTTAGTAAAATCCGTATCCTAAAAAGCTTTACAGCTCAGATGTTTCGCCTTTCAAAACGGCAAACGGAAACCAAAGATAATCCCCATAGGAAAATTTTAGAAATTAAGGATACACAACAAAGCCTGCAACAACCGACCTCTTCATAAATCTACAATGACAAATACCGCATGGCAGTCCGTTCAATTTGAGGCTTTTCACAGTTGAATTTGTTTTCCCTTTAAGTCTCTCAATCTATCCGCTCAAGTTTTTTCAACCGCTCTAAAATAACTTTTACTGTTTCAACCGGCGAATCAAGAAGCTTTAAATATCTAAGTTTTTTTAACTTTACCGACGCCATCTGTTGCGGTTTATTTCCGCCGCATCCGCCTGCATGCTATGCGCAGACGCTAAATACTTGAGGTGATTATACTAAAAATTTTTTTTCATTTGAATATTGAAAAGAAATCGCTTAGAATAACATTAAAATAATATGAAAAAATACAATAAAAATATGACCTCTAAAAACCGTTAAAATTTTGCGGACTAAACATCTATTTTGACCAGTATTTTACAGATTCACATTCTCTAATAAATGAATTAAAATAAATATATAGCAAGGTTAACGTAAAACGCGAATTAAAAATATTTTAGATGTTACCAAAGCGTCGTATATTATATAACCGATATACCTGCGGTTGAAAGAAAAGATAAAAAAATGATAAAATAAATCAAAGGCATATATATAATTATTAATGATAAATTAGGTGACTTAGACTTTTTTATCATTTAAATATATCTAATAATCTAAACTGCAGAAGCATTGTAGGCGTACAAAACGGGAGACGATAAAAATGTTATCAAAATTCATTAATTGGATAAAGCCTCTACCGGATGCGAAAAATCCACTTACAGATGAGAAACAAATTGCAAAACAATATAAACATTGGCGCATCAGAATGTTTTTGGGAATGTACGTAGGTTACGTAATGTACTACTTTACACGAAAGAATCTGACTTATGCAGCACCTTCTATAATGAGAAAGTTCAATATTTCAATGCTGGATTTAGGCATTGTGAGTTCAACATCATATGTAGCATACGGCATCGGCAAATTTATAAGCGGTTTACTCGCTGATAAATGCAATATAAGAACTTTTATGGCAATAGGACTGATAGGATCTTCTTTAGTTAACCTTTTCTTCGGTTTTCTTCCATCTCTGCCTCTGCTAACTTTATTCTGGGGGATAAACGGAGGACTGCAATCTATGGGGTTTCCGCCGGTGGCAAAAGGACTGGTATATTGGTTCTCCCCAAAGGAAAGAGCAACTAAATGGACTTTGTGGTCATCTTCTCATACGGTTGGTACTTCACTGGGAGGAATAGCGACTGGTATTTGTATAGCAATAGGAGGCTGGCATGCGGTTTTTTATATACCTGGCATAGTCGGAATAGTGACAGGCACAATTCTGCTCTTTACTTTGACAGACAAACCTTCATCTATAGGACTACCGCCTATTGACGTCTATCACAAGGACACAATGCCGGTAAAAAGACAAAGTGGTCTTTCCCATTGGCAGCTTTTAACTAAATATGTTTTCGCCAATCCGTTTCTTTGGTCACTTGCGATAGCTTATATATTTATATACTATATCCGTTTTGCAACGCTAGACTGGAGCACCGTATTTATGGAGACCAGAGGCATAGAGAACGCACGCGCAGCTTTTCTGCTGTCAACTATGCCATTCGTCGGCACTCTAGGCGGCATATCGTCCGGTTGGATTGCAGATAGATTTTTTAAAGGACGCTGCACGCCTGTCAATCTCATATATTTATTCTGTTTGATTTTCTGTTTACTGGGCATGTATCACTTTATTCACGCTACAACACCAACATGGATTATGGTATTATTTCTATCTTTAGTCGGCTTTTTTGTAGACGGTCCGCAAAACCTTGTGGGAGGAGTACAGACATCTCGTCTTACAGTACAGGAATCTGTATCTGCCGCTTGCGGTTTCACCGGAATGTTCGGATACGGAGGCGCTTTTATGTCGGGCTTTGGCGTAGCCTTGCTTGTTGCGAAGTGGGGCTGGCACGGATTTTTTGTGTCCTGTATCGCATCTTGTATACTAGCAATGTTCTTTATAAGCTTGACGTGGAAGAAAGAAGCTGTGCTCAACAAAAAGTCATCTTGAAAAGCTCGAATTGAAAACAAAAGTCGCAGGTTATACAATAAACGCCTCGAATATGCAAATGAATACATAAAATATCTCGAGTGCTATATGAGTGTATAAAATGTTCTTGATGGTGGCATTTAATTTAAGGCATTTCAAACAGTATCATCGAGGCAATAAGAACAAGAAGGGACAATCTGTCATGTATAGGTGACCCGCACACATCTTTCTAACTGACAGTCTATTTTTTAGGAGAATTCTTAAAAATATGAAAAAGTTAATAATATTTAGAAGTGAGTTCTTTTTAACAGTTGAGAAATGAGACCAAGAATATGCCAAGCCTACCATAACCAATATGCAACGGCGGATAAAACGGAGAAAACAGAAACCGCGCTGTCCAAATATCCTTTTTTAGCAAAGGTATTGCCTCATGTCGACATCGCTTTCTCTAAAGTTTTACCAATTAGCTTGAATAATATATTGGCTCTTTATATAATCGTTAAAACTAAAAAAGCAACTAGGTCAGCTTTAGCGATTATAAAGCTTATGATGAAGAACTATTTAGCCAAAATTAATAATAACTTGAGGAAAATAGCCGAGATATAACGAGTAATATATACGTTAAATTGTAATTTGTTATATTTTATTAGGACTGTACAATTTAGCGCGATATTTGCGCACAATACGCTTCCGCATAATAAAATCGAACAACAGCAAACGCAGTGTTCCCATCCAGATAGTAAGGCAGATGAGGATGCCAGATAAATCGATATCACCTAGAACATTGTCGGAATACATACCTATAAAACAAATTGGAGGCGACAAAGACGACCCATTTTATAAGTTTTGACAATTGACAATCAGAATGAAAAAACTAATGAACAAAAAAATAATGGCAGTTTTAGCAGCGGTAGCGCTTACGGTGGGCGTGAGCAGTGCGGCATTTGCTATGGAATTGTTTGGAACTCAAGTTGCGGGGGAATGTGCATTTACTCTACAGAGAATGCCTGACGTAATGAAAGCCTCTACGATGGAATATAATAGATCTACTCTACAGATGACGCCTGACGACATTAAAAATTACATAGACTTAATTAAAGCAACATTTGCATTTTCTTTAAAACTCACAAAAGAATTTGAAAATAACGGTAAACTCGTAGTGCGTTTTAAAGGGGGGGAAGGAAATGGACTTAACGATAATTTAGAAACGTATTCAAAAATAAACGAATCCGCTGACCCAGGTGCTTTCATAAAAAATACTGAACTATTCTATCAGCAGTCTTTTTTAGACAATAAGTTTATCGTTAACTTCGGTAAATTTGGTGTGGGGGCTTATTTTGCCGACAACAATTATACTTCACAGTTTTTGACTGGAGCTTTCTCAACTGATAAAACAATTAGTATTTCCCCCTCACTTCTCGCGCTAAGATTAAACTACGCCGCAATAACTGATATTAGCATTGATTACGCCTATTTTACCTATTTTTTAACAAAAGCTTCTCCTGGACCCGGTAAAGGACTAAGTATCTTGCAGGTTACATATAAACCTCATGAAGGTGGAAATTACAGAGTATATGTATGGACGAACAACACATATCATCGTTCTTATCAGTCTCGTGAAATGAATAGAAAATACTATGGGACCTGCGGTATTGGCATAAGCGCAGATTACGCAATAAATGAAAGAGTCGGCGTATTTGCCAAAATTGGACACAAAAATCCTTATGTCGGAACTATAAACGATAGAGAACACGCTGAAAGTCCCTCGTTTAATCTTCCTCCACCGTCAACATTATGGAATGTCGGCATTCAGGTAAAAGACTTAACAAATAATGCATTAGGGTTTGCTATCGGACAAATATCCGGAGATTGTGTCTTAAAAAGCAATAACATAGATAATTTTAAATACGGCAAAGAAACGCAGATAGAGTTGTATTATAAATATAAAATAAATAATAACATTTCTATCATTGCGAATTTACAGTATTTAGCGAACCTTAAGGGCGGAAATACATCTTACAACCACGATACAGTTGTCATCGGTATAAGAACTCTTATCGCTTTCTAACTTTTTCCACAATAGATTTTGTTTTATAAGTAAACAATGCAAGATAGAGTGTTTTTCATTTTTCAGCATTTTTTAACGCTGCATCAATAAAACCTTTAAAAAGAGGATGGGCTTTCATCGGTCTTGAGCCAAACTCAGGATGAAACTGCACTCCTACGAAAAACGGATGGTTTTTCATCTCTATAATTTCAGGAAGCATTCCTTTGTGGTATGCGCTTACAAAAAGTCCAGCTTTTTCCAATATATCTATAAATTCAGGATTCATTTCATATCTATGTCTGTGTCTTTCTTCGATTTCCACGGTTTTATATAAATTATATGCCAATGTGTTTTTCTTTACTTCAGACTTGTAATTTCCAAGCCTCATTGTGCTGCCTCTATAACGTATATTTTTCTGTTCGTCAAGAATTTTTATTACGGGATATTTCGTGTTTTCATTAAATTCCGTAGAATTCGCACCTTTAAGCTCCGCCAAATTTCTTGCTACCTCTATGACGCTGCATTGCATTCCCAAACATATTCCTAAGAATGGAATCTTATTTTCTCTCGCATAAGTTATCGACTCTATCTTACCTTCTATGCCTCTGCTGCCAAATCCGCCGGGAACTAAAACAGCATTGTAACTTTTTAATTTTTCAATCAAGTTTTTATCTTCGGCTCCTAAATAATGCACTTCAGCTTTTGCACTTAATTCCGCCGCAGCGATATTTAAAGATTCGTCAATAGACTTGTAAGCGTCTTTCAAATCCGCGTATTTTCCTACGACGGCAATTTTAACTTTCTTATTAAATCTAGCGGCGGCTTTTATTTTTGCGAACCACGTTTCATCAAATTTCTTTTTAGGTTTTATGTTAAGTCTTTCTATTATCAGAGAATCGACATCCTGTCTATACAGAGCTTCTGGAATATAATAAATCGACGGACTGTCTAACGCCTCAATTACATAATCCTCTTTCACATTGCAAAAAAGCGATATTTTTCTCTTCAATGATTCATCGAGCCTGTGTTCCGTTCTGCATATTATCATATCGGGAGAAATGCCTATCTCTCTCAATTTATTAACCGAATGTTGCGTAGGTTTCGTTTTCAATTCGCGCGCGCCCGCAATATATGGAACAAGAGTGACATGTATACTAAAAATGTCTTCTTTTTTATTTTCAAGTTGAAACTGTCTTGCGGCTTCCATAAAAGGGAGACTTTCAATATCTCCAACAGTCCCTCCGATTTCAATTATCGAGATATCGCAATCATCTTTTAGCGCTGCAAAACGCTTCTTTATTTCGTCTGTAATATGAGGTATGACTTGAACCGTAGCCCCGTCATAATCCCCCCTCCTTTCCATGTTGATTACAGTTTGGTAAATATCACCAGCAGTATTCGTATTTGCTTTGCTTGTATAAATATCTAAAAATCTCTCGTAAGTTCCTAAATCCAAATCTGATTCTGCACCATCTATCGTCACAAAAACTTCGCCATGCTGATAGGGATTCATCGTTCCCGGATCCACGTTTATATAAGGATCAAACTTTATCATACTGACTTTAAAGCCGTGAAGCTGCAAAAGTTTGCCTATGCTCGCACCAGAAATGCCTTTGCCTAAAGAACTTACAACTCCGCCGGTAATAAAAATATACTTTGCCATCTATAACAGTTTCCCTTTTACACATTCATTGAAATTTTTGTAGGATACTTCCCGGTAAAACATGCTGTGCAGAAAACGTCGTTTTTTTTGTTACCGAAAGAACAAGCCTTAACAAGATTTTCTAAATTTAAAAAGGTTAAACTGTCAATATCCAAATATTTCCTTATTTTTTCCACAGAATTATTTGCAGCTATCAAATGTTCTTTGCTCGGGGTGTCAATTCCGTAATAACACGAGTCGGTTATAGTCGGACAGGAAAGGGCAAAGTGTATTTTCTTTGCTCCGGCGTCTTTTAAAATGTTTATTAATCTCTTTGAAGTGGTTCCTCTTACTATTGAATCGTCAATAAGCACTATTTCTTTGCCGCTTACAACTTCTCCTATAGGGCGAAGTTTAAGCATTGCCGTTAAATTTCTTAAGTTTTGCGACGGTTTTATAAAAGATCTGCCGACGTAATGGTTTCTCATAAAACCGTTTTCAAAAAGTATGCCCGACGCCCTTGAAAATCCTAGTGCTGCAAAATAACCGGTATCGGGAACGGGCATAACAATATCAGCTTTTACACCTTTCATCTGTTGCGCAAGATATTCTCCCATTTTAACTCTCGCTTCTTTCACAGTTTGCTCAAACACTATGCTGTCAGGTCTTGAAAAATAAACCTGCTCAAAAATACAGGTGTTTTGTTTTTTAGGTTTCTTATATATAAAAGATTCTTTAATCTGTCCGTTTTCTATGACGATAATTTCACCGGGACTTATATCCCTTATGTATTTGCCCCCTATAACTTCAATCGCGGCACTTTCCGAAGACATTACATATGAATTGCCTATTTTCCCTAAAACTAAAGGTCTAAAACCATTATTATCTCTCACGCCTATCAGAACTCTATCTTTGAGGATTACAAGTGAAAAGGCGCCTTCAAGTTTACGAACTGAATTTGCAACTATATCCGTAAGACTTCCTTTAGACATTGCGATAAGATGAAGCAGTATTTCGGTATCAGAAGTGTGGTTAAAAATTGCACCTTTTTTCAAAAGCATTTCTTTTATTTCAAAAAAATTCGTAATATTGCCGTTATGCGCCACAGAAATATTTCCATGAATGCAGCTTATCTGGAAAGGCTGGGCGTTTATTAAAGAACTCTTTGAAGAAGTCGTATAGCGAACATGTCCTATAGCAGCAGTCCCAGGAAGTTTATTCAATAAAATTTCTTCATTGAAAATTCTTGAGACAAGTCCCATAGCTTTAAAAGTTCTCATCTTTTCTTTGCCGCTTATCGTAATGCCGGCAGACTCTTCCCCTCTATGCTGTAAAGTAAGAAGTCCCGCTGAAGCTAAAACAGCAGCATTTTCATTGTTTTCAACGCCAATTATTCCACACATAGATAGTTGCCTCTTATTGTTATATAAAAAATTAAAAACGCCGACTTCTGTGCGTTTCTAAGCACATATCGGGTTTATTTTATTTCGTTTTTAACTTTGAAAACTAAAGAGCAGTTAACTAACAGTAACATCGTAATTTATATAGTACATTTAAACTGATGTTAATTCAAGTAGAGATTAAGGAATAGAATTATGAATATGACCTTTTTGGCGCATACGATATCTCTTATTCTGAGCTTCTAACAGGCTCAAAGACGCTTTTAAGATAAGATTTCGCTTTCAATCAAGACGCCGCTCTGTTTTATTGCCGCTCTTTCAAGAGCTACAATGAAAGATTTTAAATGCTGTTTTCGGTACACTAAAGAGTAAAAATAACAATCAATACGCTAAAACTGTATAAATGACAAGACAATTAAAAAGTCATAAAAACTCCTACTTTCCAAAACAAATATCCATCTATTTTTTAGTATTATTCTCAACCACAGCATCCACACGATAAGAAATACAATTTAAATAACAAAACACGGCAAAATCGGAAAAACAAAATAAAACGCAAAAAGCCAAATATGCTTAAAATCTTTTGTCGCAAAAACACTCTTTAAACTAATTAATAAAAGGATTCGTTTTTCTCTGTATGAAAATACTTCTTTTCATGGTAACCTATCTCGCTTTCTAATTCGTCTATCCTGCTTTCTAATTCGTTCAAAGCAGAACCTATAATATCAAAAACTTGCGTATAATCAGGAGCAAGTAAAGAAATGATAAATTTTAAAACAAAATAACCAGCAACAACAAAAATAACAATACCAAAGACTAAAAATAAACAACTAAACTATTCAAATGTTTCGGTGACAACAATTATTTTAAATGACAGATTTTTATCAAATTTACGTATTATTCAGATATGTAATTAAAATTGACGAGCGTTTTAATAGATAAGACTCCAACTTTTTGCTAATCTAATTAATCGCATTTTAACATTAGATATCGCTTTATCGGGACATTCTAATTCTCCGTACTGCTTCAAACTTTCTCTTTCCCCTATATTTTCTCTGCAAAAAAAAAGAAAATATCATTTTCACTTTCAACTTTTTAGTTTTTACATTGCCTTTAGCAGCACTTTTTCAACAGCCGCCGCCGCCTTTCCTTTTTCAATTTTCATGCCAAGTTCAATTAATACCATTTCAAGACATGTAAAACCTACGAGTAAGTCGGCTTTACCTATATAGCCCATATGCGCAAATCTTATAATTTTACCTTTCAAATCGCCCTGTCCGCCGGCAATCGATACGCCGTATTTTTCTCTCAAAGTCTCAACTATCTCAACGCCAATTTCAACAGGAACCAAAGCGCTCGTAACAACTTCACACGGAACCTCGCCGAAAAGTTCCAAACCTAGAGCTTTCATTCCGCTTCTTGCGGCTTTCGCAAGGAGTCCGCATTCGTTCCATATATTTTCTAACCCTTTTTCCCTTATAAGTCTTATCGACTCCTGAAGAGCAACGATAAGAGTTATCGGCGGAGTAAAAGGAGTTTCGCTTAAAGCGTAAAATTTTTTATATTTTCTAACATCAAAATAGAATTTCGGAAGTTTTGAATTCTCAACAAGTTTCCAAGCCTTACCGCTCAACATTATAAAAGCAAGACCCGGAGCAAGCATAAAACCTTTCTGCGAAGCGGAGACCGTTGCATCAACTTTCCACTCGTCCGCCCTAAACTCCTGACCCACAAGTCCCGAAATTGCATCGACAACTAAAACGGCGTTTGTCTTTGAAACTATTTCGCCGATGGTTTTAATATCATTTGCAACGCCTGTCGATGTCTCGACAAATGTCGTATAAACAGCCTTGACATCAGGATTTTCTCTGAGCGCTTTTTCTATTTCGGCAGGCTTTACGGCTTTTCCCCATTCGACGGAAACAGAAACAACTTCCATTCCGTATTCTTGCGCTATTTCTATCCATCTACAGCCAAAAATCCCGCAGCTTGCAACTATAATTCTATCTCCCGGACTTAAAAGATTTGCGACAGTCGCTTCCATCGCACCTGTTCCCGAAGAAGCCAGCGCGTACACTTCATTTTCAGTCTGAAAAATATATTTTAAACCTTTAGCAATGTCTCTATAAACTGCCGCAAACTCGCCCGTCCTGTGATGAAATACCGGCAATGCTTCCTTAAGAGCAATCTCAGGTGGAACTGGGACAGGTCCCGGCGTCAGAAGGTAATGTTTCGTCATATTCCATTTCCTACGTTCTTTTGTTCACTTTTATGTTTTTTCTATCTATGGGAATCTGTTCTATCGTCAAAGAAATTACCTCATCCATATGGGAAACAGGTATCATCTGTAATCGCTTTCTCACGTCTTCAGGGATATCAACTAAATCTTTTTTATTGCTTTCAGGAAATAACACCGTCTTTATTCCTTCCCTATCAGCGGCAAGAACTTTCTCTTTAAGCCCGCCGATACCAAGCACCCTACCTCTCAAAGTAACTTCTCCGGTCATTGCAATTTTCTTCTTTATAGGCTTATTCATACATATCGAAGCGAGAGCCGTCGCCAAAGCAATTCCTGCGCTCGGGCCGTCTTTCGGTACCGCTCCTTCAGGCACATGCACATGAAAGTCTGTACTCGAAAACATACTCTCATCTATTGTCAGTTTTCGCGATGACGAACGGACATACGTCAAAGCGGCTTGTGCGGATTCTTTCATAACATCGCCTAGCTTTCCCGTGAGAACCAAAGAATTCTTGCCCCCCATCTTATTTACTTCTATCGTCAGCGTTTCACCGCCGAATTCTGTCCATGCAAGCCCCGTTGCCACACCGATATCATTTTCCGCTATTTTCTCCCTCTCATAATAAGCTACACCAAGATATTTATTCAGATTTTCAGGCGTAATTGTTATCGACTTCAACTCTTTGTTAAATTCAAGCTCTTTGGCAACTTTCCTGCAAAGATTTGCAATTTCTCTGCTTAAATTACGGACGCCCGCTTCATGCGTGTAGTTTTTAATAATAGCGTCAAGAGTGCCGTCCGCAAAAATAAACTCTTCCGGCTTTAATCCATGATCTTTTATCTGTTTAGGAACTACAAAACCTTCAGCTATATGATATTTCTCGACATCCGTATAACTGGAAAACCTTATAAGTTCTAATCTGTCAAGCAGAGTGATGGGAATATTGTTTAAAGTATTTGCTGTTGTTATGAACATAACATTTGACAAATCAAAATCCACATCAAGATAATGATCGCCAAAAGCATAATTCTGTTCCGGATCCAAAACTTCAAGCAGCGCCGAGGATGGATCGCCCCTCCAGTCAGAACCAATTTTATCTATTTCATCAAGAATAAATACGGGATTGTTTGACCCCGCTTTCTTCATCGATTGTATAATTTTACCGGGCATTGAGCCTATATAAGTGCGCCTGTGCCCTCTTATTTCGGCTTCATCTCTTACGCCACCCATTGAAATTCTCACAAAGCTTCTTCCAAGACTTCTTGCGACGGATTTCGCAATAGAAGTTTTACCCACTCCGGGAGGTCCGATAAAACAGAGGATAGGACCTTTTATTTTCTGCACTCTTGATAAGACCGCAAGATATTCCAAAACTCTGTCTTTAACCTTCTCAAGCCCATAGTGATCCTCGTCTAAAACTTCTTTAGCTCTCTTTAAGTCCAAATTGTCAGAAGTCGATTTCTCCCATGGCAAATCCAATATCCATTCAAGATACGTTCTTATAACCGTAGCTTCCGGAGACATCGGCATCATCTTTTCAAGTCTCGCTATTTCCTTATCCGCGGCACTTCTTACAGTCTGCGGCATTTTTGTTTTCTTAAGCTTGTTTTTCAACTCGTCAACGTCTTTTTGCGCATCATCTTTTTGCTTAAGTTCTTTTTGAATAGCTTTCATTTGTTCGGTAAGGTAATATTCTTTCTGCGTCTTTTCTATCTGGTTTCTCACCCTGCTTTGAATGCGTCTTTCAATATTTAATATTTCTATTTCCGTGTTAAGTATCTTGACTATCTTCTCTAAACGCTCGACGGAATTCACAAGTTCAAGAACTGTTTGTTTGTCGTTGTTTTTTATTGCAAGGTGAGACGCTATTGTGTCTGCAAGTCTTGCGGGATCCGCAATATTGCTTACGGAAACAGAAATCTCTATAGGTATTCTGGGATTTAATTTAACATACTGCTCAAAAAGACTGATAGCCTGCCTCATAATTGCTTCAACTTCAGGCATTTTTACAGTTTTCTCATCAAAAACTTTCAACCCAACTTCAATATAGCCTTTATTGCTCAACTTAAAATCCGTCCACTGCGCTCTGTTTATACCTTCAACAAGAGCTTTCAATGTGCCGTCAGGCATTTTCAATATTTGAAGCACTTCGCAAATGGTTCCTATATTATAAACGTCATTAGGCGTAGGATCTTCAATTTGAGTATTTTTCTGCGCAACAATAAAAATAAGTCTGTTTGTCGCCATAGATTCTTCCAAAGCCTTGATTGACTTTTCTCTGCCTATGGCAAGCGGCAGCACCATTGCCGGATACAAAATTATATCCCTCACTGGAAGAAGCGGAAGTACGTCAGGAATTTTGGGCGGTTCGTTTTTATCGCTACTGAGTCTATCCAGTTCGCTCATGCAGTCTCCTCTGTGCCTTTTTTATATATAAATTTCGGCATTTCTTTTTTTAATACGGTTTCAGCCGTAACTATGCTTTTTACGACTGAAGCATCATCTGGAATACCAAACATCGCATCAAGCAGTATATTTTCTATAATTGATCTCAAACCTCTCGCTCCTGAACCTTTTTTTAAAGCTTCATCCGCTATTTTTTCCAAAGCCTCTTTCTCAAATTTAAGTTCAACGTTTTCAAACTGAAACATTTTTTGATATTGTTTTACTAGAGCGTTTTTTGGCTTTGTTAAAATATGCACCAGATCCGCCGCCGACAAACGTTCTAACGTTGAAATCACGGGAACTCTTCCTATAAATTCCGGTATAAGACCAAATTTTATTAAGTCTTCGCTTTCGACTCTGGAAAGCGCATAATCTGCATTTTTCAAATTGTCTCTGTTATCCGCGCCGTCCGTTATAAAACCCAAAGTCTTTTTTGATAAACGTTTCTCTATTATTTTTTCAAGTCCGTCAAAAGCGCCGCCACATATAAAAAGAATGTCCGTAGTATCTATTCTTAGATATTCCTGTTGCGGATGCTTCCTTCCGCCTTGAGGAGAAACATTTGCGACAGTTCCCTCAAGAATTTTTAAAAGAGCCTGTTGAACACCTTCGCCGGAAACGTCTCTTGTAATGGACGGGGTATCGGACTTTCTTGAAATCTTATCTATTTCATCAATATAAATTATACCTTTTTCCGCTTTTCTTATATTAAAATTCGCATTTTGTATAAGCCTTAAAAGTATATTTTCAACATCCTCTCCGACATATCCTGCTTCCGTCAAAGCAGTCGCATCGGAAATAGCAAATGGAACGTCAAGTATTCTCGCCAGTGTCTGAGCTAAAAGAGTTTTGCCCGTTCCTGTAGGACCTATAAGTAAAATATTGGATTTTTGAAGTTCAACATCGTCTTCTGATATAGCGTCGACGGACGATTCTAATCTTTTATAATGATTATATACGGCAACAGACAAAGCTTTCTTTGCGTGATCCTGCCCTATGACGTAAGCGTCAAGAAAGTTTTTTATTTCGCTTGGCTTAGGCAGTTCTAAAATGGCCTCTTTCGATTCTTTTTTATTTAAATCGTCGAAAAACTCTAGCGAACGCCTCGTGCATTCTTCGCAAATATAAATATCGTTTCCCCCAATTAATTTATGAGGATAACCTCTGTTGCAGAATACGCAGTGCTTTTCGCCCAAATTATTTTCCATTGTATTCCTCTGCTCCTTGCAATCGTTGCAAATTTATTACGGCGCCGCTTTTAATTACGACTAACGCTATTTTAAACTGACCACCACTTCGTCAATAAGACCATAGTCTTTTGCTTCGTGCGCCGACATATAATAATTTCTGTCGGTGTCTTTCAATACTTGTTCTGTCGTTTTTCCAGTATGCTTTGCAATTATTTTTGAAAGTTTTTGCTTCGTATAGACAAGTTCTTTTGTTTCTATATCAATATCAGAAACCGTCCCCGATAAGCCGCCGCCGTAAATTAAAGGTTGGTGTATCATTATGCGGGAATGCGTCAAAGCATATCTTTTGCCTTTTGTTCCCGCTGCAAGTAAAACAGCTCCAAAAGACATCGCCATACCCATACAAATTGTGGTTATCGGACTTTTTATAAATTGCATAGTATCATAAACTGCAAGTCCGGCAGTAACCATCCCGCCAGGCGAATTGATGTATAAACTTATATCTTTTCCTTGATCTTCTGAATCTAAATATAAAAGCTGCGCTATTAAAACATTGGCAGAATCGGTGGTAACGGCTCCATCTTGACCTCCGACAAAAATAATTCTGTCTTTGAGAAGTCTCGAATACAAATCATACGTTACGGCAGCTCCTTGATTCCATCTTTCTATTACTGTGGGTATTAGTGACGGCACCTCTTCCTCCAAACGACGTAAATACTTGACACTTGCAAACACATCGTAGAAATTTATGCGGTTTTCGTTAACTCGAGCTTTCCATACAATGACAAAAGCAGCGGGTTTTGCTTTACAAAGGTTTTATTTTTCATCCCAGTCTTTCTCTAACAGCATATCTTTTTCTTCAGTTTTGATATCTGCGCTGCCAAGCAAAAACCTGAAGAGCTTTTGTTCTTTTAACGAAAGCATCACACTTTCTTTTTTTTCCGTAAAATATTTATCAACCACATTTTCTTTACCCGGATTTGAAGTCTTCATCTTATTTTTCTCTTCCTCAATATCAGCGTCGTTTACTGTAAGATTTTCATTTGTACATATAGTATCCAGAATATAAGAAAGTCTTACTTTTCTTTCCGCTTCTTCTTTAAATTTTTCCTTTCCGAGTTCAATTTGTTCTTCAACATACTCGGCGGAAGCACCTTGACTTTTCATATAGCTTTTCATTTTTTCAATCAAAGATTCTCTATATTTCGCAATTAAACACTGCGGAACCTCAAACTTATTTTTCTCGAGCAAATAGTCGACAATCTGTTTCTCAACGTCTATGTCCTGCCGATGTTTTTCTTTGGCTTCCATACTTTCTCTCAGTTTTGTTTTTAAATCTTCAAGATTTTCAGTTTCAATATCTTTTGCAAAATCATCGTTGAGTTCCGGAAGTTTTTTTTCTTTTATTTCAAGCACCTTCGTTTTAAATGTTATAGTTTTTCCCGCTAAAGTTTTATTGGGATAATCTGCAGGATACTCGACCTTTACATCTTTTTCGTCGCCTATTTTTGAACCTTTTAAAGCTTTTTTAAATTCTTTAACTATGTTGCTTGAACTTAAATCGAGAATATGGTTTTTCGCCGTAATTTCAGGAAGCGCTTTGCCGTCGGCGGCAAAAGCATTATAATCAACGTAAACAAAACTCTTTTCCGCAACTTCGCCGGATTTAGAGGAAACAAGTTTTGCGTTTTTTTCTCTTAAAAATTCAAGACTCTGTTCCAAATTTTTACTAGTAACTTTAAAAACTTCTTTTTTCACCGGAATGCCTTTATAATCCTTTATATCGATTTTTGGATGGCGTTCCGCAGTAAAACGATATTTTAGAGTTTGTCCGAGTTCATAATTAAATTCTTCGACAACCGGCACGTCAATCGAAGCGAACTTCTCTTTTTTAAGAGCGTTTAAAACGGTCTTTTTGATAATGTTTTCTACAGCTCTATCTTTAGCTTCGCCGACAAACTTCTGCTTGACAATACCCATCGGGACTTTGCCATGCCGAAATCCGTCGATTTTTACCTGTTGCTGTATCCAGTCAAAAGCAGATTTAATTTCATCTGTCGCAATATTTTCTGGAACTTCAACATCTACAGTTATAGAACATAATTTTTCGTCAACAACCGTGGACTTAAAATCAATTATTTTATTTTCCTGAACCATTTACTTTTCCTCTTTATTTAACACAAACACTATTTGCCATGCCGGAAACCGCGACTGCCGACTTTCTTGTCGTTATTTCCGGATAAACTCAGCCGGATATCAATAGGAGTTGCCATCGTTTGTTTTTTTAGCGATAACCTTATAAATAAGGTACACCGCCGCTCAAATCCGCTTAAACCGACAAATTTGCACACTTTATTTAGATTTAGTAAGGCAGCAAATAACGCGGGCAGGGTTGAATGCCGAAAGCGGAAATAACAACACGCCTTTTCGCTTCCTTTCTACTTGACTTGCGGAAAGAGAAGAAATGAAAAAGACGACATTGCTTAAGACAGCAGCAAAAAACTTATGCATATGCGGACGGAGGGATTTGAACCCCCATACCTTGCGGTATATGGTCCTAAGCCATACGCGTCTGCCAATTCCGCCACGCCCGCATTTAAGTAATCAAAACAAATAAATATGCGCTGCATAGGAGTTGAACCTATAATCTAACGATTAAGAGTCGTTTGCTCTACCAATTGAGCTAGCAGCGCATTATAAGCAAAATACAAGCTAGCTACGCTTTAAAAAAGGATTTTAACAAACTATAATTGAAAAATCAATTATAATAACGAGCTGTGTTTATGTAAAAAGACACCAAAAATATAACACTTTAACTCAGCTCTTTACAAATTTAACTTTTTTAATCCTGTTTTAATTTTTTTCTTCTTTTATATCGGGCTATTCAAAAAAAGTTCTTTATAAATAAGAGAATTTTTAATTTATGGTTTTTAATAGGACAAAGCCAACGTCTGGAAGCATAAATCCGCGTGAATTACAACGGAACTTTTTAGAAAGAGGTTTTGATGAAATGTATTAATCCTGTTTCAATTTTTAGTAAGAAATACAATAAATACCAACTTTTTGGTTGCGGTAAGTGCCTTTGTTGCCGAATGCAACGCAGTTCCGAGCGGTTGTTGCAAATATAGCGTGAGAGCAGACTTCACAGGAATAATTTGTCCATAATGCTGACTTACAAAAACGATTGTCTGCCGAAACGGAACAGTCTTCGCAAATCTGACGCATAGAACTTTCTTAATCGTTATAAATAATATGTTAAACCATGCAAACACTTATATTATATGCATGGTGAATATGGCGCACTTTACATGGCAGCCCTCACTATCGTATTGCTCTTTTTAATGCTTTTACTTATGATTTACCTAAAGCTGTGATTATCATTCGGTGATTGTCAAATCCTAAGTTTCTTCTTATATCTTCCTTTTTTAATGCGTTTATTCAAATCTATACAAACATATTATGGCGTTAACAAATAGAGCTAAATCTTTTTCCATCGCTGTTCTGGGATGACTCAAATAAACTGAAAACACATATGTAACCTGTTATAAACGCGCGGTTAGAAAAACGCCGTTGACACTATAATTCTACACGGCATAATAAAACGGCTAAATTTTTCAAATAGCCGTTTTGGGGACTGTAAAATTTTTAGGAATTCGCCAGACTAAATGTACTCGTCACGTATGCCGTTATCTACGTTCTTGAAAAACGTCTCCAGCGCATTAAGTCCCGCTCCGTCAAGCTTTGTTTTACGCTCTTCAATAAGCTTATATCCTAATTCTTTTATTTCGGGTTCTGCAAAATCTTCAAGATATTCTTTTAAAGTAACCAAAGCGTTTATATCGCACATATGTTTTATTTTGCCGGGTTTTGCCAAATCCATGAAATGTTCGCCCGTTCTATTTTTACGATAACACGCGGCGCAAAAACTAGGTATAAATCCCTGCAGGAGCAACGATTTCACTATCTCGTCAAGAGTACGCTGATCGTTTAGACTGAACTGTCTTTCAAGTTTATTGTTATGAGGAGTTACTACCGAATCGTCTTCATATCCGCCGGGAGTAACCCTTGATTCCGCGCTTATCTGAGAAACACCCAGATTTACAAGAACGTCCCTTAGGTTTGCAGTTTCTCTAGTTGACATTATTATTCCGGTGTAAGGAACAGAAAGTCTTAAAACAGCTACTAATTTTTTAAATTCTTCATCTGTAAGCGGATATTCCGGGTTTGAAGCGTACGCAGATCCCGGCGCCGGCTCAATGCGTGGAACTGAAATAGTGTGAGGTCCTACGCCGTAAGTTTTTTCAAGATATTCCACATGCATAAGCATCGCAAGAATCTCAAAACGGTGATCGTAAAGACCCAACAGCGGTCCTATTCCAACATCGTCGATCTCCGCTTTAAACGCATTATCCACTGCGTCCAGACGATTGTCAGGATCAGATTTTGCACCCGCAGTATGAAGTTTCTTGTAAGTTCCTTCGTGATACGTTTCCTGAAATATCTGATATGTGCCTATACCAGCTTCCTTTAATTTTTTAAAATCGTCGACACTCATCGGAGCGACATTTATGTTTACTCTTTTTATTTTATTTCCTTTGTAATCCGCACTGTAAATCGCTTTAACTGCACCGACGTAATAATCCGTATTTTCTTTTGAAGAGGACATTTCTCCCGCAACCATCAAAATGCGTTTATGACCTCTCTTGAGAAGTATTTCTGTTTGTTCTTTTATTTCCTGAAACGTAAGCTTTTTTCTAACGGTAAGTTTATTGTTTGACGCAAAACCGCAATAAAGGCAGCTATTTGCGCAAACATTGCTTATATAGAGAGGCACAAACATTACAACACGTTTGCCGTATATGGTATTTTTCACATAGGAGGCGGCGTCGTAGATTTTTTTAAGAAGCGCAGAATCGGTTACAGACAAAAGTTTTGCAGACTCTTCCAAAGTAAGTCTTTTCAACTGTCTTGCCTTTTCTAAAACACTGTCAATTTCTTTTTCAGACGCTTCTATCTCAAGAAAAGAATTTACTCTTGCTTCATCCACGTGTTTCACTTCATCCACCCACCTTATATTTACGACATTTATGTAAAAAACGCCTATAAATCGTTCACTCCATAGGCACTTTTTTCTTTTATAAGAGAAATAAAATTATCAATTGCCATAACTCCCAAATCTCTATTGCCTCTTGCTCTTACGGAAACCGCGCCCGCAGCTTTTTCTTTATTTCCCACAACCGCCACATAGGGAATCTTCTGCATTACATTTTCTCTTATTTTATGTCCGATCTTTTCATTTCTGCCGTCAAAAATAACTCTCACATCGTTCTTTTTCAACTCTCTCAACAATTTTATGCAGAACTCATGCTGCTCCGCGTTGATATTTGTCAACGCGACCTGAACAGGAGAAAGCCAAACAGGAAGAGCGCCTGCATAATGTTCTAAAAGAACGCCTATAAATCTCTCTAAAGATCCCAACAACGCTCTGTGAATCATATAAGGTCTTGCTTTTTTGCCCGATGAATCAATATAAAAAATATCAAATCTTTCAGGAAGGTTGAAATCAAATTGTATTGTTGAACATTGCCAGAGTCTTCCTAAAGCGTCTTTTATCTTAATGTCGATTTTCGGACCGTAAAAAGCTCCGCCACCTTCGTCAACTTCATAGTCGTATCTCGTTTTTTTCAAAGCGTTCTCAATAGAATTTTGCGCTTTTTCCCAATCTTCTATTTCGCCCACATATTTTTTTTCAGGTCTTGTGGCAAGATATATTTTATATTCACTAAATCCAAAATCTTTAAGACAGTTTATCGCCATGCTAAAAACTTTGAGCATTTCCTCTTCAAGCTGTTCCGGGGCAACGATAACATGCCCGTCGTCCTGAGTAAATCCCCTGACTCTTAATAGTCCGTGTAAAACGCCAGATTTTTCAAATCTGTAAACCGTGCCAAGCTCTGCATATCTCACCGGGAGTTCTCTATAAGAATGAAGTTTTGTTTTATATATCATTAAGTGCATAGGACAGTTCATAGGTTTTACTCGGTACGGTTTTCCCTCTATTTCCATAGGCGCATACATATTTTCAGAATAAGTCTGCAAATGACCGCTTATTCTAAAAAGTTCCTCGCTTGCAATATGCGGCGTAAATAGAATATCGTAACCGTTGTCAATATGGAACTTTTTAAAATAACTCTCAATAGTATCTCTCAAAAGCGCGCCTTTCGGATGCCATAGAACCAAACCGCCTCCGACAGCCTCGTTGACGCTGAACAAATCCAAATCTTTCCCAAGCTTTCTATGATCCCTTTTTTGAGCTTCTTCAATTTTAGCCAGATAACCGTCAACATCTTCTTTTGTAAAGAACGCCGTTCCATAAATTCTCTGGAGCTGTTCCCTCGAAGAATCGCCTCTCCAATAAGCGCCTGCAACGGAAAGAAGCTTGAAATATTTGAGTTTTCCGGTTGAACTTATATGAGGACCTTTGCACAAATCCGTGAAATTTCCTGACTTGTACACACTTACTTCGTCGCCATCTATTTGAGAAGCTATTTCGGCTTTATATTTCTCGCCTTTTTCCCGAAAATCTTTAACGGCTCGGTCCTTAGGCACAGAAGAATGTATAAAAGGATGGTCCTCTTTTATTATCTCTCCCATTTTTTCTTCAATTTTTGTCAAATCGTCGAGAGTAAAAGATTCTGCCCTGTCAAAATCGTAATAAAATCCGTCTTCTATAAACGGACCTATCGCGACTTTTGTTCCGGGAAAAAGCTCTGTAACGGCTGCTGCCATTATATGCGCCGCAGAATGTCTTAAAATATCCAATGATTTTTGTTCTTTCATTTGTCTATTATACAATTTTTTTATGTGCAAATAAGTCCCAAACCTTTCTTTTCCCTCTATGTTTGTATTTTTATTTCAAATATAATTTTATTTTCTACTTCCGCCATTCTTTATTTATTTTAAGAAAAACGCCGACAGAAAATGGCAACTTGACAATTCAATACCGCAGAACCGAAAAATCTATAAATTGCTCAAATATATTTTTTATATAATTTAAAAGAGAAATTCTGTTTAATTTTACAGCTTCATTTTCTGCCATCACCATAACTTCTTCAAAAAAAGCGTCAATCGACGGCTTTATCTCCGATACTTTATCAAAAACTTCATTATATCCGCTTTTCGACACGTAATTCTCAACTTCTGTTTTTACTTTTTTAGCAACGGCGTAAAGCGCCGTTTCGGCAGTTTCAACAAGCAAATCCTCGTTTACTGCTCCGGGAACGCTGATTTTTTGCTTTTCCGCTTGATTTACAATGTTATTTATTCTCTTAAATACAGCCGCAATAGACAAAAAATCCCCTCTTTGTCTAGCGCTACGCAAAGCATCAAGCTTAGGTCGCAAAGAACCCAATGTTTCCAATTTATTAGCCGTCGAGGCATTCGCAACAGCTTTTATTTCATCTGAATTATATCCTTCAGTCTCAAAAAAATTTTCTATTCTCTGTCGAAAGAATTTAAGAAGTCTCTCGTAAGCATCTTTTGATTTCGGATGATTTTTCACATTCTCAGGCAAAAATTCAAAAACTTTTTCAACAGCGCCCGTTAAATCGCATTTAGGCAGTTCTTTCATCGCCACTTTTATAAAACCTGTCCCGGCTCTTTTTATCCCGTAAGGATCCGCAGACCCTGACGGCTCAAGCCCTATTGAAAAAAACGCCGCTAAGGTATCTATTTTATCAGACAAGGATATCAAAGACGACACCGGACACGACGGAAGTCTTCCCGAAGCGCTTAACGGCCAGTAATGCTGCTCCATTGACGCGGCAACATCTATGCTTTCGCCCAACTTAAGAGCATAAATTCTTCCCATCACGCCTTGAAGCTCTGGATACTCAAAAACCATTTCGCTTACCAAATCGGCTTTTGAAAACATCGCCGCTCTTTCAAGAGCGCCGCTGTCAATTCTCATATTGAATTCTTCGTTAAAAAGCGCCGCTATTTGTTTAACGCGTCCTACTTTTTCATAAACCGTTCCGATTTCCTTATGGAAAACGACACCTTTTAATTTTTCTATATTTGCGCCAAGCCCTTTTTTCAAATCGTTGCGGTAAAAAAACTCAGCGTCGGCAAGTCTTGCAGCAACAACTCTTTCATATCCCTCTCTCGCAATTTCCAGATATTTTGCAACGCCGTTTTTAACGCCGATAAAATAATTCGAAAATTTGCCGTTTTTATCGTTTACCGCAAAACATTTTTGGCTTTTTTTCATGCACACAGTAAGAACTTCTTCCGGTAAATCGAGATATTTTCCGCCAAAAGCACAAAGTATTGCCGAAGGATACTCAACCAGATAATTCACATTGTCAACAAGTTCTTCGTCAAGTATCGCGCTGCCGATATTTTCAGCGACCGATTTTATAGATTTTTTTATTTCTTCGCGTCTTTCTCTCTGGTTGACAATCACAGATTTATCCTTCATTGTCAAAAGATAATTTTCAGGCAAATCTATTTTTATTTTACCATCATCACGCGTATGAAGCCCCGTAGTCCAATTTGAAGAATCAACATCCGCAAGTTTAAATTTAATTACCTCTTTCCCGTAAAGCGCGATTATATTTCTTATGGGCCTTGCGAATTTAAAACCGCTTTCCTCCCATATCATTGTCTTAGGGAAAGATATATTCTTTATTATCTCAGGAAAAATTACAGCCAAAAGCTTTCCTGTTTTTTCGCCTTTAGTTTTTTTAGTAAAAAAAAGATACTCGCCTTTTTCTGTCGTCTTCACGGAAAGTTTTTCTGGAATTAAGCCGTTTTTTGAAGCAAAACCCACAGCCGCTTGCGTATATCCGCCATGAGTATCTTTTGCCACTTTCAAAGATGGTCCTAAAATCTCTTCAGTTTTACCATCACTTTCTGAAGAAAGATTCTCCACCATAAGCACAAGTCTTCTAGGCGTGGCGTAAGTTTTAAGCGCGCCGTATCTCAACATTGAAGAATTAAAGGCTTTCAACGCATAATCTTCCATCTGTTTCAAAGCCGGTTCAATATATGAAGACGGAATTTCTTCCGCGCCTATTTCTAGCAAAGCGTTTTTTATATCCTCAACAGCCATTTTCCGCTCCGTATTTATCTAAAATAAAAATTTCTTTTAGGCTTCTCGTACTACTTACAAGTTATTTTTTTAATATCGCTTCGGAATTCAAATACTCTTTAGCGACAATTCCTGTTATTGTGCGCACCCTTAAAATATAACCAACTCTTTCAGAAACTGAAATGGCGCCTCTTGCGTCAAGCAAGTTAAACAAGTGCGAACATTTAACAACCGCATCATAAGCAGGAATCGGAAAATGCATTTGGACAAGTCTTTCAGCCTCTTTTTCCCATTCGTCAAAATGTCTTTTTAACATACCGACATCTGCTGTTTCAAAATTATAAAAAGACCACTGCTTTTCATCTTCAAGATGAACTTCGCCGTAAGTCACTTTGTCATTCCACTGCAAATCGTAAACACTGTTTTTCTTTTGAACATACATCGCAAGTCTTTCAGTTCCATACGTAATTTCAACGGAAATCGGATTTAAATCGATGCCGCCAACCTGCTGGAAATACGTAAACTGTGTCGCTTCCATACCGTCAATCCACACTTCCCAACCAAGTCCCCACGCGCCGAGCGTCGGAGATTCCCAGTCGTCTTCAACAAATCTTACATCGTGTTTTTTCGGATCAAGTCCCACAGCTTTTAAACTTTCCAAATAAATTCGCTGTATATTTTTGGGAGCGGGTTTCATAATAACTTGAAACTGGTAATAATGCTGGAGTCTGTTAGGATTTTCTCCGTATCTTCCATCGGCAGGTCTTCTGGAAGGCTCGATATAAGCTGCATTCCAAGGCTGCGGACCAAGAGAACGCAGGAACGTAGCGGGGTTAAATGTTCCCGCCCCTTTTTCCAAGTCGTAAGGCTGCCATATAAGACATCCTTTTTCCGCCCAGAACTTTTGCAAAATCATAATAATTTCCTGAAAATTCATATAATCTCCCGATTTTTACGCAATTATTATAGATGAGTATTTTAGCAAAAAAAACATATTTGACCCTAGCATTATTTTTTTAGTTTAATATTTGACACAAAAATGGAAAAAACTACAACGCACAGTCGTCCGTCTTGGGACGAATACTTTATGAAGCTCGCGTGGCTTGTCTCCGAAAGATCAACGTGCATACGACATCACGTCGGGGCAGTCGTCGTAAGAGATAAAAGAATTTTAACGACGGGCTATAACGGAGCTGCCACAGGAACGCTGGATTGCATGTCTCTGGGCTGCTTAAGAAACACGCTCAATATCCCTTCCGGACAAAGACACGAAATATGCAGAGCGATCCACGCCGAACAAAATGCAATTATACAGGGCGGGTATCACGGCATAAGCATCAAAGGTTCAACGCTTTACTGCACACATTCTCCGTGCGTATTATGTGCTAAAATGACAGTAAATGCAGGCATCAAAAGAGTTGTCACGGATATTGAATATCCCGACAATACCTTTAAAGAACTCTTCTCAGAGACAAGAATAGAGTTTTCCACGTTGAAACTTGACAATTTCTCTATATGCCGGCTTCTATAACCGGCTTTAGATAAGCTATCAGCATATTGAGAGTTTTAAGGTAAAAGCGGATTTCCTCAAACTCACGCAACTCTTAAAATCCAAGTTTCGCCAAAAATTCACAAATTGTTCGGATTTTCATAAATGCGCTGCAAGCAGCAAAAACTTATATTTCGGATATACAAAGCGACTCTATATTAATTTTTTTCATTTTAAACCTGCAGATGATTTTTATAAACCGGAGGAAACCTGCAGTTTCAACAAACGGCAAAGATTTTAAAACCCCACAGAACAGACGAATTTTCGGCAATTCAATTCCAAATGAGCAGCAGATATTTTAAAAGGCGGACTTGAAACAGTTTTTACTGACAAAAAGAACTGTTAAAAAACTCAAATTCAAGGCAGACAAAAGCAACGCCGCCACATAAAAACGCCTCTATAATGAAGCTGTTTCGTTTTTACGCCAAAGGCAGCGTTATTTGTCGTAAGACAACTATAGAACTATATCAATTATATCTTTAGGAGTTTTAACCGTAAAGTCAGGGTTATACCGTCTTATTTGCTCTATGTCGGAGTAGCCGTATAGCACAGCTATTGACATTACCCCCGCGGCTTTAGCGGCTAAAAAATCGTTTGCGCTGTCGCCTATCATAACAGTTTTTGAAATATCAGAATTTGTAAGGCTTATTAAATCCGCAATCGGTTTAGGATCAGGTTTTTTCGCACCCGCGCTGTTCCCGCCCCATACTTTAACAAAATAATCAGAAATTCCCAACTTTTTTACAATCTTGCGAGAAAAATTTTCATCTTTATTGGACAAAATCGCTTTCTTTTTATTTTTTAAAGCTTCAAGCATTTCTCCAACACCGTCATACATAATAGTAGTATCGGTTAAACACTGTCCGTAATAAAATTTAAATTTCTCAAGAACTTCCAATCTGTCCATTCCTTTTTTTTCAGGAATAACTCTGTCCATAAGCGTGCTAGCACCGCTGCCAAGGCAAGAACGTACCTGTTCTACACGAAGACAATCAAAACCGTAATCTTTCCTAACCGAATTAACTGCTGACGCTATATCTCTTTGAGAATCAATAAGCGTTCCGTCTAAATCAAAAATTAAAAAACTAAAACTCATATTTTAAACCACCTTTACCATTCTAGGTATACACTTAGCAAATTATGAGCCTATCGCGTTTCTTTACCAAAATTTTAAAAACAACACCTTATTAAACTCTTCTATGTTTGTCAAAAAAAAACGACATTATTCTTAAAATTAAAGCCAAAAGCACAACAGATATTCTCCAATCTTTCGAGACATCGTTCGTCGCTTTGCTTTGCAATGATTACTCTCCCAATCATTACCAGCTTTCGCCCGAAATATATCCGATACTCTCTTTTTTATTAATAAATCCCTTGAGAGTATGAAAAAAAACTTTTTGGCTACACAATTTAAGCTGCAAATATTCATTTCGCGAATTTATATAGCCTCAATCAAGAAATAGACGTACCCAACCAATCTCGTTAAGAACCTATCAATTACAGTTAAAATAATATAATACAAAAACTCGCCGACTCTACGAAACGATAGTTCATTCATATCTTTAATATCGCTATAAAGAACATTTATACCATAAATAATTTCTCTGTCAATACGATATGAATATGTCCGCGCTTTGGTGCTTTGACGGAAAAGTTACTCATCTATTGCCCTTATCACAAGAACAGACAGCTAAAATTAAAATCAACCTAACGACATAAAATAACTTAACTTAACTAATTTTACCGCTTGCTTCCACCTAAAAGGAATAGAACGCAAGAAAAATTCAGTTTGAATCTGAGTGGCTTGCGAATTATTCTTCATCAAAATAGCAAAATCAGAATAGTTTTGATTGAACTGTCATTTATACTTCAAAGTCTTATCAGCGATAACAACAGATCTACGATAAGGATCCTCAAAACGCATTAAAGTAACAACCTTATCAGCAAAAGACTTCTACTTCTTCTAAGAAAAAGACTTAGCGGCTTTAACGCCGTTGTCTTTAAGTCTGTTTGCCTTAAAAGAAAGACGCGGCTTCCCAAAAGAAAAGACAACCAGACTTAACGGATTTGCCTTTGCCGCGCCTCTTCCGTTAAGCAGGAGCTGCCTGTCCAAACAGGCGACTGCCCATTTAAATCCATAAAAGATATAAGAGGCTTTTTCTCGAGGGAGTTGCTTGCGTTTTACCAATAGTTGAAAACAGTTCTGGCTGTTTTCAACTATTGGTAAAACGCATTAAAGTAACAACCTTATCAGCAAAAGACTTCTACTTCTTCTAAG
>JAIXMX010000012.1 GCA_020328155.1 Candidatus Endomicrobiellum agilis
CGGCTGCTTCTATTTTGCGAGAGACACAGAGGAAGAAAAGAATGGAAGCAATAAGAATTTTCGGACGTTTGTTATGCGGCACGCTGGACATGGCTGCACAGCGGTCGCGCCTTGTTTTGCCGTATTATCTTGCGCTGAAATTTTTGATAAGGGAGTACAAAAAATGAGACCTGTAGATGAGTTGTTGATGATAATTGATTGCCTTTTTGACAACCTAATTAAATTTATATAGTTTAAAAATGACATCGCCTTATCGCATCCATATTTTAACAGTTTTTTCATTGAGGATAACAACCGCATTATCTGCCGTCTTAAAAGCTGCTCCGCATATTCGCAAATTAGTTTGACTAATAAATTATAAAATTGTAGAATTATCTCAAGTATATAAAAAATAAAAAAGAACGGCGAGAAACTGCCGTCAACAACCGCGGCGGCGACTTGGGCGATTAAAGCTAGAAAAACAAAAAAAGATTATACTGAAGCAAAAGCAGGAACTACAAAAGTTGTTCTAAGTAAAAAAACAAGCGGCAACTTTTTTGGGAATATCAAAATTATGTAAATACGGCTTTCTTAGGGAAACAATTTATCGACGCTGCTGCCAGAGAAGCCATTACCGCATAAACCGCAAAGAAAGCAGGCAAGGAAATTCATGAAAGCATTAGGCTCGCCGATACATATTTAAGCATACATAAATTAAAATAAGGTTATATTTGAAAATTTGTCCGCGTATGCATTAAGACATGTTCTCAGTTCCAGATTTACGAACCGCCTGAAACGTTTATGAAAGACCTTAAAACGGTGAAAGTCTAAAAAAATCTGTTAAGAAGTTCTAAAGCATAAATACGCGGCAAACGACAAATTCGCGGAAGATTTAAGAAGAGACAAGCTTATTCTAAAACTAGAGCAAATTAGCGTTAACTCCAAAAGCACGGAAACGACAGATATCATTAAAACTTTTTGCGAATACCGCCGGCAAAGCAAAAAAAGGTCTGGCATACAGTTTATCAAAAGAAACAAAAATTCGACGTTAAAGTAAATTACGACATTTTGTTTTTTGACGCCGATTTATGAGAAACAATAAAAATATTTAATTTAAACCTAAAACAGAACAGGAGTAAAGATGAAAAAATTTTTCGCAGGACTGCTGACGATGGTCTTTGTGACAGGAGCAGGAAATATCTTCGCGGCACCGTCTAAGGATCAAACGCTGGCTATAGTAAACGGCGAACCTATTCTTGCCTCAGAATTTAACAATTATTTTAATGTAGTTATTGCTCAATTAAAATCTATAATGCCCATGGATCAGATTCCAGAACAAAAAATGGGCGAGGTTAAAAATACATTTTTAAACAAAAAAATTGAAGAAGTCCTTTTGAAACAGGAAGCAAAAAAACAAAGAATCACAGTTTCAAAAAAAGAAGTTTTAGATAGTATTAACGAGATGAAAAAGCAGGGAGGCGAAAGCGCTTTTAACGCAGAAATAAAAAAACAAAATTTTACGCCTGCAAGTTTTGAAAAATATATGGGCGAACAACTTGTAATAATGAAGCTTTTAACCCAAAATATTCCAAGTCTCACAAGACCGGCGACGGACAGCGAAATAAAAGATATTTACGACAAAGTTATTATAAAAATGAAAGGTGGAAATACTACGCTTCCGCCCGATGCAGATATTTTTATTGAAAGAGCCGTAATTGAAGTGAAAAAAATATTCGGCGAAAAAGCGAGAATTAAACAAATTTTTATTAAAAACCCTAAAGGCGCAACAGCTGCCGAAGCAAAAGCGGCGGCGGATAAAGTTGAAACTGTCAAAAAAGAACTCCAGAAAAAGCCCTTTGCAGATATTGCAAAACAATATTCCGAAGATATTGTTTCTAAGTCTAAAAACGGCGACGTGGGAACAGTTGCAAAAGGCGATCTGCCCCCGGAACTAGACAAAATCATCTTTGCCATGAAAGCCGGCGATTACACAAAGGAACCCATAAAAACAGATAACGGATACTACTTTATAAAAGTTGAAGAGAAAACCGCAAGCAAAGAGATAACTCTTGATAAAGACCTCAAAGACCTTTTAAGAACCGTCACACTTCAAGTCAACATAATTAAAGGCTACATTAATTTCTTAAACACTTTGAGAGCAAAAGCAAATATTAAAATAAATAAAATTTGGTAAAGCGGAAGACCGCGCGTGATTAAACCTCGTTTAGCGATCACTTTAGGCGATCCTGCGGGCATAGGCTGCGAAATAGTTTTCAGGGCTGTGAATTCTTCAGCGGTAAAAAGAGTTTGCAGCCCTGTCGTATTCGGCGATAAACAGAGTCTTAAACAAAGCTCGTTTAAATACTTCAAAAATAAAACGCCATTTGAATTTATAGAATCTTCAAATATCGGAGATTCCGTAAAAATGGGAGTTCCGTCAGAAAAGGCAGGCATGATTGCGGCGTCTGCAATTTATAAAGCCGTAAAATACTGCATGGACGGCAAAGCTCTTGCGCTTGTCACAGCTCCAGTTTCAAAAGAATCGTTAAAAATGGCAGGACTAAAATATCCGGGACATACAGAACTGCTTGCCGATCTTACAAAAAGCCGGCAAATAGCAATGATGATGGCTTGCGGCAGCATACACAGCGTTATGGTCACAAGGCATATTCCCATTTCGGAAATCTCTAAAAACATAAAAACAAAAACCATAGTTGAAACTGTAACGCTGAGCGCAGATTTCCTTAGGAAAACAGGCAGAAAAAATATAAAAGTCGCTTTATGCGGTTTAAATCCGCACGCCGGCGACAATTCAATTTTAGGTTTTGAAGAAAGAAAGTTTATACTTCCGGCATATAAAATATTGAAAAAATCCGGCATCAACATAACAAAACCGCTTCCCGCAGATTCTGCATGGCTAAAAACAAAAAACAAACAGTATGATTTAATATGCGCTATGTACCACGATCAGCTAATGATAGCTCTCAAATGTATTGATCCTGCAAAAATAGTAAACGTCACCGTCGGACTTCCTTTTATAAGAACGTCTCCCGGACATGGAACGGCGTTTGACATTGCAGGCAAAAACAAGGCGGACGCACGCGCAATGACAGAGGCAATAGCGTACGCCGCGCGAGTATGCACGCAAATAAACGCAAAATAAAACTAACGACACGTTTCCCGCTGCTCCAAAGACAGGGAACCGGCGGCGTTTTGTTTATAAAATTTATTTATGTTTAGCCGATTTTTCACCAGAGACCAGACTATTTCTCACATACAGACAAGAATCTATAAAAATCATCAGAAAATTAAAAATATACAGAAAAATAACGTTGTCGTAATTATAAAATACTTTGTGAATTATACCAAATATATAGCCTGTCAAAGCAACCAATAAAAAATGCAAACTCTTGCCTTTATTGGTTCTTGACTTATACGACTTATATATTGAAAATGGCCATGCGGCGCCGAAAAAAATCATCATTAAAGCTTCAAAAATACTCATTTTATTATCTCGTTTAAAAAAAATTATACCTGCAAATTAAAATCTCTTTCACTTGCAACAAACTTTAAGAACCCGCTCAAGCGTAAGAAGAAACGCCGTCGTCGCGGCAGGATCTTGCAACACCGTTTATTTCATACATTTTTAATGTCTTTCAACAGCTTTTCAACCGCAGTCCCAAGATTTGACACATCGTTTGAATCGTTGACAAAAGTGATATCAGCCATATCCGCCGTTTTTCCCAGCTGTTGCCCGCTACCTTCAGTCTGAGATTCTTTTTCTTCAAACTCAGTAAATTTTTTCAAAGTCTGCGGATCTCCCAATCTTTTTCTCTTTTGCATTCTTTCAAAACGCACGCTCCGCGGGGCGGCAACATTTACCAAAACAAAATCTTTTCTTTTCCTAAGTTCTTCAACTTCTTCGGAATGTCTTATGGAAGTTATGCAACAATCGTCGTTAAAACCAATTTTTTTCAAAACTTTTCTCGCAAGAACTCCGTTTCCGTTTTCCTCTCTTAATTCAGTTCCAAACGCTATCAGATTTTTTCTACTGGGGTCAATGCCTTTTTCTTTCATCATCTCTCTTAAAATGTCTGACAGAGAATAGTGCTTATATTCGTATTTTTTAGAAATATATTCTGCAATCGCATCTTTGCCCGAACAGTAATAACCAGTCAAACCTATGATCATCTTCCCTCCGGCGACATATTTCTAAACCCGCGGTAAATCCCTCCGGATTCGCCCGCATAACTCTTAAATATAATGCCTGCTCCGTTTTAATTTTCTTTTACAAATTTCGCGCCGAAAAACACTTTGCGCAGTTTCCAACTCAGCATACGGCGAAAAGAAACAGCCGCCGGGCATAACTAGCGTTGCATTTTTACCACGTATAAAAACCGATGTTTTTTTAAGCCGTCCGCCGCTGCTCGGAGCATACGGGTTTTTCTTACACGCTGTTGTCCTAACTGCTATAATTTTCGCTTCAGCCGATTGACTGTTATATCCTTTGCGCATTTAATTTGAAGGAGCGTTTGTAATTTATATATGAGTTCTGCAGAGCGCGGGCTGACTGTGCAGTATTCATTCAAAGGCATTGAGCAAGACTTATAAAATCAGCTCTGCAATTTCAGGTTAGAAGACTAAGTAAACGCCGCTTTGCGTTATTGTTTCTGTTTTTTCTCCATTATCAGAGAATACAGCTTTATTTTTAAGCCATGCGCTTGACGTTAATCTCACTTCTTCTTTCACTTGTCTTTTAGTTTCTCTATAATCTTTTGTTTTCTGAGTTTTTGATTTTCTTTTAGGACTATTTTTATTTTTACTGCTGCGCTTCAAGTCCGCTCACTGTTAAATTAAATAATCTATTAGTCGGGGTATTGAACGGGTTAAATTCAATTTATTCTTAATTTGCCTTCGGCATATTTAACGACATCCTCTGCAAATATTTGTAAAATTCCTCGAAGGACATTCGCTTTCAAAGCAGTAAAGGAATTAGTACGATGTTTTCTAAGCTTCTCAATTTCGCCAAGCTCTAACTCTGCAAGATCTTTTGAAAAAAGCAACGCTGATCTTTCAAAGCTGTGTTTTCTTTATATTCAGCGTGACATTTTTCCATTGCGATACCAATATTACTCCATTTACTTTTTCTTTCGCGGTATTAACCGCCTCTTTCGTTTTTCCTTCGTTTATTTTAGGATTACTAGCCGCGCGGTCAAATTCTATACTAACAAAATCAGGAAGAGATTTTAAAGTTGAAGGAATATTAAGATTATAGTTAAGCGTTAACGCTTTTTTGATATGCTCAAAATTTATAGTTGCAAAAGTTTGCGGATTAATATAACGTTCTCTCTCATCGAGTAAAAAATAATCTCCGCGTTTCATCCGAGAGACCAGTGCAAAAAACAGCAGTCTTCTTCGACAACAGCGGCTTCGGATCATAAATAACAGATCCTCTTATGACTTTGAACGCTGGAATTGAGATGCCGCCTCGAGAAGTTATATATTCCAAACATTTTATCAGCTTTCTTCCTAACCTGCTCCGCATCCTAAGAGGCAATTTCTCTTTTTCCGTAAGAACAGCACTTATGCAAAGTTTGATACATAATCCGATTACTTTTTCCTGAAGATTCTATCTCAGGAACGTCTTGTGAAGGATTGTTACTTTCTCTATTATCTACTTTTAAAGGTTCTGGAGTACTTCCAGCTGAAGAATTGTTGTCTCTTGATTTACTACTGCAACAGCGGGTTATTGCCCAAATTCTTAAACCAGCTGCAACGATAGACCCAACTCCCATTCCAATTTTTTAATAATTTGAAAAGACTCCAGACTCTGCCGACTTAGTCTCACAGCTTTCAAAATTATTTTTTAACGCATCTATTATATACACTATCTTCTTTCTTGATTATCTTCTTTTTTGGTTGGCAGTTTACCGCAAATAATATACATATTCACATATATTTCTTTTTTGTTCTTTTAATAATATCTTTGTACATAATTACTTGTTCAACTACATAATAAACAAAATAACAGTTAAGCTGAAAGAGTTTTCCCGAACAGTAAGCAAGAAACCTCAATATTCTCGTTCCCAAACAACCTCGCAGAAGGGATATAACGACATCTGCAACTCATAAAAAGGAGTAATCCCATTAGCACAACTACAAAAATCTTTTTCTTTTTATATATGCTTCTTACTTGTTATTAAAAATCCAGACGATCATAACGCATACTTAATATAGTTCCTCAAGGCTCTGACTCTATCGATTTCCACAATTTCAAAGAATACTCCCAATAAACTCGATGTCAATGTGAATCTAGCAAAGGTTAAACTATCAATCAAGGAGTTCATTAAGCCCATTAATGCTGGCAAGTTCGTCAAGTTCATTGGTCTCACATAATCATCTGCCGTAATTGACACCGCTAAGTCCGCATGGCTTACCGGCTTTGCTAATTCCGTATGCGGTTTCGTATAATTAACACGCTCGCAGCTGTTTGGTCTGATATCATTATTATAGCTGACAACGCTATCTGTCCGTACATTCTCGTTGTTGTACGGTACTAATCCGACAACTGTATCTGCTCCCGCTGCCGATACTCCGAATACCACTGTCAATAGCACACAAATTACTTTTTTCATTTTTACCTCTGATCTTTGCTTACTTATGAATGTCTAAATATCCGCCAATAGCATGTTAATAATAATTCAAAAACTTTTTCATAATTCTTATTTTACTCAAACGGATAATCGCTATGAGTTTTAACACAACATTTCTCGCCGGTAAAGATTGGTTTTTATATCTTTCGCAAGTCATTTTTCGCATTTCTACAAACTCCCCAATATCCATAACTTACCTCTATAACAGCAAGAGATATGCTATCTATGAGACTATCTTATCTTGATATTGGTATATTTATCTCGCTATCTCGTTATATGTCTCCGTTTAACATTAGGCAAAATCGCCGAAATAGGAGGAGATTTCTTGCATCGTTTCGACAAAAGGGAATCCAGCATAGCTTCATCAGATTCATTAAAACCAATAAATCCTCTTATTGGAAGTATGGTCGTCTTCTTTTTCTCCAAAAATAAGTTATCCATGTATGTTCTTTATCTTGCCGGCGCCACAATCAGCTGATGGTGGGAATATAGGAGGAAGGCAGCGAATTATATGACGGGTTTATTCCTATACGCCACGTATTTCTCTGCGCCTCTTGCACCATTTTAAAAAGCGATATCTCCGTACCGACATATAAACCAGTACATAAATCAATCCGGAGGTGATCAGGTATTTTCAACTTTAATGCGGAGTGGATTTTACAGACTAACCACTACGCCTTTACACATTGTCAAGATACAAACTGTTAAAATTGCCGCCGCTATCCTTTTCATTTTTATACCTTTACTATAGGCAATAAGAGAAGGAACCGTATTTTCTTTGTTTTTTATAGAATTAATAATTTTATTGTACTAAATAAGTAAAATTTTATACATATTTGACACCGACTCACCATAGTTTTACGGCACTTCGTATAGGATTTTAAATTTGTATATCCGAATTTAAACCGTCAGCGCGCGTTTAAGCAGAGGTTGCAGCCGTTTTTTTACGGCGCCGGCGATTATTAAAAGTCCATTTACAGCAACCGAAAAGAAGTAATACCATAAAAATAATTAACAACGATTTTTTTCATAGCAACCTCAAAGTTTGAAATATCCTCAAGCAACGTTTTCACAAGACGAAAGAAGCGCTCTTAAAAGACCGCGCGAATAGCTTTTCCTTTCACGGTAATAACGCGCGTATTCTCTCGCGCTCTCAACATTCGGACGTTTAAAACCCTTCTTAAAGACATTGATAACTGTGCGCTGTTCTCCGTTTTTATCAATTATCCGCGCACTGTCTGCATTAAGCGCAGACTATACAAAACGACTGAGACTTTTTGACAAAAAAACAAATCATATAATGTAAGAAAACGCGGCGTTAAATGTTTGTCAAAAGTCTTATCTTAAAAACCAACGCCCCGCATAAACTCTCAAACTTAAAAAGAAACTTAACAGAATTATCTGACTCGATTTACCGCTTTTAGTCTTTTTTTATTCACTTTTGTTCTCTTCGCAGCTTCCGACACCATTTCCGCTTAACTCAATCGTATTATATCTTCAGTCTCCGCGCTTATTAAATCCCAATTCTAAATTTTTAAAATCCCATTAATTCCCAACGTCTTTTTAAAATGATTTAATAGAAAAATGTGACATTTTCAAAATCACAGATTAAGCGCAATCTGTTAAAAAGAAATAAAAATTTAATATTATTCAATGACACTAAATAAAGACAAACGGCAGAACTTTTCCGGTTTAATATCAAAATAGGATATATTTTATGCAAACAAAAAAAAGAATACTTATAATAATATCAGCTATAGTGACAGTTCCCGCCATAACATATTTCGCAATCTTCACCACTTATTTTAACAGCACGAATTTTACCAAACAAATAAAATATCTCGCCGGCTCGCTGACAGAAAGAGAAATGCGTCTGTCAAAAGCTTCACTTTCTCTCTTAGGCAAATTCGCGCTGAAAAACTTTGAGCTGTCGGACAAAAACGGCTTTGAGAGCGGAATTTTTTTGTCCATAAACGACATATCCGTAAGAATATCCATATTAAAACTGCTTAAAGCGGATTTCATTATAAACGGCATACATATCAGCGGAGCGACAGTGTATCTTAATTATGAAGATAAAAGAAAATTCAATCATATCGAACTATACGACGATATAAAAAGGAATTTTTCAAAAAAATACGCGGGAATCGGTTTAATAAGAAGAATGGAAATCCGTTCCATTGTAATTGAAAACGGAAGTTTAAATTTAAAACTCGATATGGGAAACATTAAATTAAACAAAATCGTCTTAAAATCAAATCTGTTTGACTACCGCAACAACTACTTCGCCGGCAACGGCTCTTTTGAATTTAAAATAGGCGCTATTCAGTCTGAGGCAAGTTTTAAGTTTAATTACGACAGAAAAGCAAAAACTCTCTGTATAACAGATTTTATATGCCGCGACTTAGCTCTATCCGCCGAAGGAACTATAAAGTTTTTCGACGACGGCAAAACAAAAATTGAATATACGGCTAAAATAAAAAAAGAAAAACTTCAGATACTTATATCGAGTTTCGCAGGGTGTCCGGTTCCAATCAAAGATTCCGCCAACAATATGGAAGATATAATAATTTCATATCCAAACGGCAGAGCGGAAAGGGAAATTAAAACGGTTATTTGACACCGCAGCCTTTTGATTCTGTCGTTTCGTTATACAATTGCATTTATGAATATAAAAAATATGCTTACGGCTCAAAGATACAAATCAATAATCGATAAAATTTCCGTTACTGCAAAAGAAAGCGATTTTGACGTCTATATTGTCGGCGGTTTCATAAGAGATTTACTTATCAAAAGAGAACCTAAAGACTTAGATATTATGGTCTGCGGCGGAAAAGACAACGCCGGCGGAAAATCAGCCGGAATAAATTTTTCTAAAATTCTGGCAAAAAAATATAAGCTTAACAATCCCGTCGTTTTTGAAAGATTTGGAACGTCCAAACTGTCAATAGACGGCGAAGAAGTAGAATTTGTAATGCCTAGAAAAGAGTATTACGGCGCGGATTCCAGAAATCCAGACACTCGTCCAGCTTCTTTAGAACATGACGCTTTAAGGAGAGACTTCACAATAAATGCTCTGTTTTTGAGACTCAGCAACATGGAAATTCTAGATTTTACCTCACAAGGCGCCAGCGATATCAGAAACAAAATCATAAGAGTGGCCGATCCTTTAAATGCTGAAATAATATTTAAACAGGATCCTTTAAGAATCCTGCGCGCCGTGCGACAGAGCATTCAGCTCGGCTTCGACATTGAACCTGAAACTTATAACGCAATGAAAATTTCGGCAGCGCGCATTAAAATTGTCTCGCCCGAACGCGTAAGAGATGAAATAAACAAAATTTTAGCCGAAAAAAATCCGTCAAAAGCGCTTAAGATAATGGACGAAATCAATCTGTTATTTGAAATTTTGCCTGAAGTCGCAAGATTAAAGAATTTAGAACAGCCCGCAAAATATCACGCTGACGACGCGTTTACACATACTCTGAAAGTTCTAGACAGAATAAAAAGAGATGACATTATTCTCAAAATGGCAGCTTTACTTCACGACACGGGAAAATACGCAACATATAAAAAAGACAGCGGTAAAATTTGCTTTTACGGACACGACGTCAAAAGCGCCAAAGAAGCCGAAATCATTTTAAAGAGACTTAGATATTCAAAAGAATTTATACAAAAAACCGCATCGGTTATACGAAACCACATGTATCCTAAAATGTATTCGGACGGCTGGACAGACAGCGCGGTGCGCAGATTCGCCAAAAAATGCGGCGGCGAACTTGACTTAATAATGGAAATCTCAAAAGCAGATTACGGCAGAGACAGCAGCGATGCAAAACTTGTTAAACTTAAAAAGAGAATTGAAGATTTAAAATTAAATAATACGCTGTACCCTAAACAGGAACTGCTGACGGGCAGAGACATGATGCGCATACTCAACAAATCTCCGGGCAAATGGATACGGGAAGCAAAGAATAAGATAGAAGAAATGCAGCTTGAAAACCCCAAACTTACAAAGGAAGAAGCAATAAAAACAATAAGAGAAAGAAATTAAAAATAAAAGACTATAAACGACGGACTAATATATATCAAAGGGGACAAAAAAAATACATACTGGACTATTTTCCTTTAGCTAAACAGCTAAAGGGCTGGTTCAAATCGCTATATTTGAAACTATCTACACAAACGCGTACACAAAACGGCACAAATACAGAGACTAACGACCCTGTATCATTTCAGATATAAACCGCCACTTATTTCTACAATTATTCAATAACACAACACAGGGAACCATCTTAAAATAACTAAATTTAAAAAACCGATAAAAAATCAATAAAAGAAAGAGAATATGGAAAAACATCATCCTCTGCAACAGAGTTGCTGAAGACATTCTTCAGGATGTTGTTTGCTAAGAGGAGAGGTTAATAAAAGAGCTTTCTTTTTTACCGCATAAAGCAAAGATTAAAAGAAATACATTAAATTTTTAGTTCTGACCATCTTTGCCCCTTTCGACTATGTCCTATAAAAAATTGCCATAGCTATCAGTATGATCATGAGTATAGTCGCCGTTTGTGTCCCTTGCCATAGCCGTCAGTACGACCATAAGTATAGTTGCCCTTTGTATCCCATGAAGAAAAATTGCCATAGCCGTCAGTGCGACCATAAGTATAGTTGCCCTTTGTATCCCATGAAGAAAAATTGCCATAGTCGTCAGTGCGACCATAAGTATAGTTGCCCTTTGTATCCCATGAAGAAAAATTACCATAGCCATAACTTAAAGGAACAAAAAACAGAAACAACAAAAATAAGCAAAAAAATCTTTTCATTAACCCTATCCTTTGACAATTTTAGCGAGTTTAAACAAACACTGCAAGCGGCACGCCGAAATGTCATTCGCAGTAAAAAGCTCATAAATTGTGCAATCATTACAGTTCCGAAAGTATTTTTTGAAAAATGAAAAATATAACTAAACCGCATGCCACCGATTATGAACCTAACTGCCTTTGCTCTTCCTCGCGACTGTACATTTAGACATGACAATCAACATATAAAAGTATGCCTGCATCAGCCTCAATAATTAGAGATGACGCTTTAATCCCTTCCGATAGATGCGGCTGCCCTTTTGGCGGCTGTTCGGACATGACTGACAGAGACAAACTTATTATGATTGTAATCCATCTGGCGTAAAGTCTCTAAATATTTAACCTTCTAAAATTTGTCCTTTTCTTCTTTATTAAAAAACTTATTAGAATAACTTTGCAGAATGAAAAAAGTCTTCCCATCTTCTTTAATCTTTTCAAATCCATCTGGATTCGAATAAGGGTTAACTTTATCAATCTCATTTCATAGTTATAACCAATGACTGTTTTTTGCTCATGAGAGCGAACGAATGTTTATAACCTGCAGTAATATGACAATGAGGACTATCATACAAATGACCATACTCACCGCATAAATAATATAGCGGTTCACACGGTTTATTATAGCAATTAAAAAACCCGCGCGTCCAAATTTGTGAAAATTCCATCGCTTCAAAAGAAAACCATCTTCATAAGTTAACGCAAGCTACCGGCGGATTATGTGTGTTTTCTGCAAGATTATCAACAGCGCCGATAGTTTGAACGCGCGCATTTCCCGCCGCTTCATATGTTTTTGCAAATGTCAGTCAATAAACTTCCCGGCGGAAAATACATCCGATATCAACTTTATAAAATCAAGCGACAAATTCAACAGTCTCAGTTTAAACCTCAAGCGCACATAAAAAAAGAAACAGCGGGAGGCGGCGACGGCACAGCGTATTTACGCGCGACATCTTTAGAGTTTTAAGCAAAAGCATAAATGAAAAACAAGAAAAAGAGTCCCCCCAAAAACATCAATCAATAAGTATGCCTTTCCATACGAATAGAACACAAAATACCGACAGCGCACAACGACGAAAGCATTGACGAGCCTCCGTAAGAAAGAAAAAGCAGAGGCATGCCCGTCACAGGCATCATACCCATAACCATACCCACGTTGATTACCGCGCAGAACATAAACATTGTGGCAATCCCCGTCGCAACAAGAGATCCGTATCTATCGCGAGATCCTTTCGCTATCGCAAGAGCGCGCCAAATAAAAAGAAAATATAAAAAGAGAGTAAGCTGCGCCATAATCCAGCCGCCTTCTTCGCCAATAACCGAGAAAATGAAATCCGTATGCTGTTCTGGAAGAAAGCCCAGCTGTGTTTGCGTTCCTTTTTTAAAACCTTTTCCCGCAAACCTGCCCGAACCTATGGCTATTTTTGACTGTATTATATTGTAGCCTGAACCCCGCGGATCAACTTTTGGATTCAAAAATACCACAAGCCTTTTTCTTTGATAATCTTTTAGCGACTTCTCCACAGGTATAGAAGCCGCGCAGCCAAGCAATACGGCGCCGCATAAAACAATCGGATAAATAACCGGAATTCTAATCCGCAATTTCCAAAGGAAATACCAGATGCCAGCCGTCAAAAATGGCACCGCCACGACAATATAAACGACAATCCATCCGGATTTTAAAGAAAGCGCTAAATCCGCTAAAAGCGTCCCGCCGCGCTGCATATTCAAAAAGGTGCCTAAAAGAGGTATGCCTGCGGCAAGACAGCCCGAAACCACTATGCAAAACAGATAAAAAGGATTGACGCCTGCCATAAAAAGAAGGACCAAAGTCACAGGAAAATAAGAGAGCGTGGAAGAGAAATCAGGCTGCATCATTATAAGAACCAAATGACCCGCAAGCAGCGCAAATACGGAAATTAAAAAGGATATTTTTTTCACATCTTTTATTCTCGCGTCAATAAAAGCGGCAAGCGCCAAAATAAACATTATTTTTGCAATTTCCACAGGCTGAAAAGAGACAAATCCGAAATCAAACCAGCCTTTTGTCCCTCTTTTTACCGAGCCAAAGACTAAAACGGAAATCAAAAGCGCAAGAGACAAAATATAAATGAACTTACTGAGATGCTTATAATACCGGTAGTTAAAACTCGCAAAAAGAAAAAGTCCCGCAAAACCCATTCCAGACGCTAAAAGCTGAATTGAAAGATATTTAAACGACATTCCGCAACCAAAGCTTGCGGAATATATTGCAGTAAAACTTATAAGCATTAAAACCAAAAGCGCAAGAATAAGACGCCAATCTACATCAGAAACCAGCTTCTTAAAAAATTTTGTTTTAAGAATCACTGCCGCTCTTCCTTTTCCGATTCTATATTAAAATAAGTTTCATATATCTTTCTGCTTATAGGCACGGCGTTAAGTCCGCCGCCGCCGCCGTTTTCAACAACAACCGCTATCGCGATTTCAGGAGCATCCGCAGGCGCGTAAGAAACAAACCAAGCGTGGTCGCTCCCGTGCGGATTTTGGACTGTTCCCGTTTTACCGGCGATTTTAACGCCGGAAATCTTGCTTCTTATTCCTGCTCCGCTTTCAACCGTTTCCAAAAGCGCTTTATACAGCAGATTCCACGTTTTGTCCGATAAATCTATTCGCCCGCCAAATTCCAACGCATGTTTATACACTTCATTGCCGTTAAAATCCACAATTCTATCAACAATGTACGGCTTACGGCATACGCCTCTGTTTGCAACAGCAGATATCACATACGCCATTTGAATAGGCGTTACCAGAAGAGCGCCCTGCCCTATTGCAAATATAACGGTGTCGCCATAAAGCCACGGCATTTTTAATTTTGATTTTTTCCACTCCGGACTGGGAACAAAACCTTTTTTTTCATTAGGCAAATCTATGTCCGTCTTTTGTCCGAAATAAAATTTTCTCGCATATTTTTCAAGATTTCCTATACCAAGTTTAAGTCCCAGCTGATAAAAATAAACGTTGCACGACCGCGCTAAGGCGGAAATAAGATTCACGGCGCCGTGACCCGGTTTATACCAGCAGGAATAATGTCTGTTGCCAAGTTCAAAACTACCGGTGCAGCGCACTGTTTTTTCGGAATCAATATTCAGAAGTTCTACGGCGGCAGCAAACGTTATTATTTTAAACACAGACCCGGGCGGATAAACAGCTTGCAGCGATCTGTTAAAAAGCGGCAGATTTTTGTCTTTTAAATATCTGCCAAAATCTTTAGCGCCCGCTTTATTTGCGTCAAAGCCCGGACACGAAACCAATGCTTTTACGGCGCCGGTTCTAGTGTCAAGCACTACCACCGCCCCTCTGCCTGTGCTGCTGCTTTTTAGCGCATCGTAAGCGGCTTTTTGCAGTTTTAAATCCACCGTCGAGTAAACGTTTGACCCAGCTTGCGGCGGAACATATTTAAACGCTTTTATCCGATACCCTTTTGCGTTCACCTCAACCTGCCATCCGCCGTCCTTGCCCTGCAAATATACATCGTAAGACTGTTCTATGCCGCCTCTGCCGACATAATCTCCAATCTTACGCTCCTGTTCCGACCACTTCTCAATCTCGTCCACGCTTATTTCACCCGTATAGCCGATTATATGGCTTACAGCTTCTGGATAACAATAAATTCTGCGCGTCTCTCTTACAATGGAAATATTCTTTAAAATCGACTTTTTTTCCTGTATCTTAAACATTTCTTCCATTGTGATGTTGTCCGCAAGTTTTACAAACCTGCCGTATCTATAGCATTTATCCGCCGAAATTTTTACATCTCTTCCTAAAATTTTATTGAGTTCTTTTATACTTTCGTTCGTCGGAGTTTGCTGCTGACCAAAAGGATAAAATAAAGCGGCATAAGTAAATTCGTTATCCGCAAGCACGATATTATCCGCAGAATAAATTACACCTCGCGGAGCGCGTTCATAGGTACTGTGCATCCTCTGCTGCTGAGACACTTTTTCATAGCTGCCGCCCTTGATAATCTGCAGATAAAAAAGACGCAAGGAAAGACAAATAAACAGCAGTATAAAAAACATAAGAATTATTTTGTGTTTTTTAAGAAAAGCCTCGTAAGCAGATTTGTCTTCTTTCTGCAACGTCATTTACGCATACCATCCTATCTGCGGCTGAATAACTCAAAGCGGACGCTCCGTCTGAATTTTTTGAGAAATTTTATCTGCTCCTGAGTAAAATTTACAAGCGTACAAGTCTTAGACAAAACATGCAAAAATTACAGAAGAGACAAAATCTCAAAAACTGCTCTAGCCCTTTACTTTTTCTTTTCTCTGCCCAAGTATGTCCAAGTTGAAAGCCGCGACAATTGCGCGACTTAACTTTTCCCCCTTTCTGATAACAGGGAAAAAGCAGCAACCATCTAAAAGAAAGGGAATAGAAATAAGCGCCGCGCGCGGCTATAATATCAATCAGCCGACTATCCTGTCTAAAATATAAAATACTAAGGGAGCAAACAGCACCGTAATAATAATTTTTACAAGAACTGACAAAATAGTAAGAGAAAACGCATAATTTTCGCCGCCGGAAACAACAAAATATATCAAGCTGAAACCCGCCCAGTAAACAATACTCGCAAAAAATACTATTACAAACTGCGTCAAAGTCTTTTCCCTATCAAAACTTCCGCAAAATCTGCCGGCGAAATATCCTATAACGGCAAACATCACCGCTCTTATGCCGAAAATATCTGTCGAAAAGACATCCCATGTCAGACCGAACAAAAAACCCGTCAACTGCGCGTTCATTATCCCTTTTGAAAGGCCAAGATATACAATAAGAATCAGTATAAAGTTTGGAAAAATTCCATAAACGTTTACATATCTACCGAGAAAAAACTGAATCAGACAAAAAACAACATAAAATAAGAGATAAGAAATTAACTTTTTCATTCTGTTTCCGCCTGCGGCACAAGAATAACCGCTTCATAAAGAGCGCCGGTTTCATAAAAAGCTTCGGCTGTGGCAGTTTTAAAATCCGATGAAATTTTCTTTGACACATTTTTAATAACGCCTACAGGCATGCCTTTTTGAAAAACCGCGCTCAGTCCGCTTATAACAATTTCGTCGCCGGATTCGACGCCGACACCGAGCGGAATATACGTAATTCTCAATAAACTCGCATTGAATCCCTCCGCAAGACAGTTAATGCCCTTATCTTTAATTTCTACGGGGATCACAGAAATTGAATTTGTTATTAAAGCGACTTTTGACGAAGTTTTATACGTTTCCACTATTCTGCCCGCGACGCATAACGCGTCGCTTTTTCTATTAAGCACCGCCACAGGAAGACCGTTATATAAACCGTCCGTCTCGCCTTTATCTATGATACACCACTGATACCATTCATCCGGAGATCTAAAAGAAATTCCGGCAAAAACGGATTTGGTATTTTTTATTTTTGCTAATTTTAAAAATCCTGACAAACTTTCGTATTTTTCAGACATCGCGTCATAATTGCGGAGTTTATCGGCAAGCTTTTGGTTCTTCTGTTTATAGGTAATGTTTTCCTGATGTGTATGAACCATCGCTTTAACATTGGCTGCAAAACTTCCGACAGAACGAAAAATGTAAGCCGATGTTCCGAGCGTGGGATAAGAAATGTAATAAACAAGGTTTTTTATAAGTTTTACGGGAAGAGAGAACCTGCAGGTTATAAGAAAAAAACCAACTAAAAGGAGAACTGCAAAGATGATATTTTCATATCTTGATTTTTGGCGTCGGTGCATTTTTATCAAAACCCGGTGCAGAACATAAACAGAGCCGCATACAGCCGCTTGGCAGAGCTATACTATATTTTTCTTTTTGCAGATTTTTTTATGTTATCCAGCTCTTCCAAGTATGCGCCTGTTCCTTTCGCGACACAGCTAAGCGGATCATCCGCGCGATTTACGGGAAGTTCGGTTTCCTTTGATAAGAGTTCCGGCAGTCCCCGCACAAGAGAACCGCCGCCGCTTAATATTATTCCGCGGTCAACAAGATCTGCAGCAAGTTCCGCGGGAGTTTCTTCAAGAACATTTTTTATAACTTCCGTTATCTTTTTGATAGGATCTGACAACGCATTTCTAACTTCTTCCGAAGTAATAGTGACAGTTTTAGGAAGACCTGTAAGCAGATCTCTGCCTTTTACGTCCAGAGAGAGTTCTTTTTCAAGCGGAAATACGGAGCCTGTCTTCATTTTAACTCCTTCCGCTGTATTTTCGCCTATCGTAAGATTATATCTCCGTCTGAAATACTGAATTATGGCTTCATCCATTTTATCGCCCGCGACATCAAGCGACTTCGCAACGACCATACCGCCTAAAGATATAATGGCAACTTCAGTCGTACCTCCGCCGATATCAACTATCATGCTTCCTTCAGCTTCCTGAATGGGTATACCCGCTCCGATTGCAGCCGCCATAGGCTCGTCTATGAGATAAACTTCTCTCGCCCCGGCCTGTTCGGCGGATTCTCTCACGGCTCTTCTTTCAACTTCAGTGATTCCAGAAGGAACGCCTATAACCACCCTCGGATGAAGGAGCGTTCTTTTGCTGTGAACCTTTTTTATAAAATACCTTATCATCTTTTCGGTTGCTTCAAAATCCGCAATAACGCCGTTTCTCAGAGGTCTTACGGCAATAATATTCGCAGGAGTTTTGCCAAGCATTTTTTTCGCTTCTACGCCAATAGCCAGAACGCGTTTCGTATTGCGTTCCATAGCCACGACAGACGGCTCTCTTAAAACAATATCCTGCCCTTTAATAAAAACAAGAACGGAAGCCGTTCCGAGATCTATACCCATGTCGTTTGAAAACAATCCAAAAATATAATTGAACATTTTTTCCTCAATATTAAAAGCGAAAATCAAAAAATGGAGCAAACTACAAAAGTCAACTTAAAGATTCTAAAAAACAACCGCCTGCCTTGAATTTATTTAAGGAGACTGCCGACAACAGAAAAAAACGCTCTTAGCCATCACTGTAATGTAAACAGTTCAAAACTATCTTCCGAAGTCCGTTTTTAACTTCATTTTTCAATTCCGTTTTTAATCGATTAATCGACAAGTTTAACTATGGCAATTGGCGCTCTATCGCCGCGTCTAGTTCCTATTTTCAAAATCTGCGTATAGCCGCCGGGTCTCTCTTTATACCTAGGTACTAAAACGTCAAAAACTTTTTTTACGACATCTTTATTGTTTATTTCTCCATTCACTGCTCTGATAGCGCTTAAATCGGCTTTTTTTGCTCTTGTTACAAGCTTTTCGGAGTAACTTACAAGTTCCTTTGCCTTAGGCAGCGTAGTCGTTATTCTCTCATGAAGAAACAACTCGACCGCCAAACTGCGGAGTAAAGCTCTTTTATGCGAACTTGTAATTCCAAGTTTGCTCCCGTTATAAGTTTTTATCATTCTCTACTCCCCTTCTATTTTCATTCCGAGCGACAAGCCCAATTCTTTGACTTTATCTTTAATTTCTTCAGATGAACGCTTGCCTAATTTATCAAAGGTTAGCAAATCTTCTTCTTTCATTTTAACAAGATCGCCCACAGTTTCAATTCCGGCTTTTTTCAGGATTTTCAAAACTTTAGCTGAAATACCCATAACGCTAATCGACTGTCTAAAAATTTCTTTTACCTGTCCTGCTTCTTTTCCCTCTTCGACGTCTTCAATATCTTCGGAAACTTCCGCAGAGTTAACCGCCGCCGCATCGTCTGTAAAAATCGCAAGACTATCTCTCAATATTTCTGCAGACTGCTTCAAAGCATTCTGCGGAGACAACGAGCCGTCCGTCCATATTTCCATGATAAGTCTGTCGTAGTTGAGAGCCTGCCCCACGCGGGTATTCTCAACTTCGTAATTAACTTTTGTTATAGGAGAAAACAACGAATCGAGAGTTATTGTCCCCACTGAATATTCGCTCGATTTTATCTCTTCGGCAAGAACGTATCCTTTGCCCGCAGAAACTTCCAATTCCATTTCAAGCGACGTTCCGTTGTCTATATTTGCAATTTCCTGTTCAGGATTCATTATCCTGACATTTGCGTTTTCTTCAATATCTTTTGCGGTTACTTTCCCGGCTTTTTTAACTTTTAAATAAAGCGTTTCCGGACATGAGGAATAGAGTTTTACTTTAATTTTTTTTAAATTTAAAACAATCTGCGCTACATCTTCTTTAATACCTTTTAAAACTGCAAATTCGTGCAAAGCTCCCGCAATTTTTACGGAAGTGACAGCCGCTCCTTCAAGACTTGAAAGAAGAATCCTTCTCAATGAATTGCCTATTGTGTGACCATAACCGCGTTCAAAAGGTCCTGCGCTGAAACGCCCGTAAAACTCAGTAGCAGTTTTTTCATCTAAAATAAGTTTACGCAATTTTTCCAAATCCAGTGCTTTCATTATTTAATAACCTCACTCAAAAAGCCTTTCGGCGGTTAGTTTATTTCGAATAATATTCCACAATAAGCTGACTATTTATGGGATGAGAACTTTCGCCGGCAGGCGGCTCACCTAAGACAGTTCCGGCAATCTTGTTTTTATCAAAACTTAGCCATGCGGGAATGTACCCCATCGTTTTTTCAATGAGTTTTTTTATAATCGCGTTTGATTTATATTTTTCAGGAACCGTTATGACATCGCCGACTTTCACTTGATAACGCGGAAGGTCTATTTTCTTTTCATTAACCAAAACATTCCCGTGATTTACAATCTGTCTTGCCATTCTTTTTGACGAAGCAAGCCCAAGTCGATAAACTACGTTATCGAGTCTTGATTCAAGAAGTTTAAGCAAATTATCGCCGGCGGAACCTTTCATTTTCTCTGCCATTTTATAATAATGGCTGAACTGTTCTTCCGTTAAACCGTATATTCTTCTAGCTTTTTGCTTTTCGCGTAAATGTTTTGCGTAATCGGACATTCTACCTTTTGTAGTTCCGTGCTGTCCGGGACCATTTTTGCCTCTCTTTCTGTCAAGAGTACACTTTGAAGAGCATCTTTCCCCTTTGAGAAAAAGTCTTTCTTTTTCACGGCGGCACAACTTACATACTGACCCTAAATAACGTGACATCTATAAAAATCCTCCAAGATTATTTGCATTACTTAATTTAAATAAATGTCCGTCAGCAGTCTGCTGCGCCGAACATCATTTCCACCTATACTCTTCTCAGTTTCGGCGGACGACAGCCGTCGTGAGGAACGGGAGTAATATCTTTTATAGCCGTTATGCTAAGCCCTGAACTCTGCAAACCTCTTATAGCCGTTTCTCTTCCCGGTCCGGGACCCTTTACAAAAACAGCAATCTGCTTCACACCTATGCTCAAAGCTTTTTTACCCACTGAAACAGCAGTCATCTGAGCTGCAAAAGGAGTTCCCTTTTTTGTGCCTTTAAATCCGGAACCTCCCGACGATGACCAAACTAAAGTGTTGCCTTTTTCGTCTGTTACGTTGACAATAGTATTGTTAAACGTTGATAATATATAAGCTTTTGCCACTCCGCCAGTATATCTTTTCTTTTTAGAGCCGGCGGACCTTTTTTCTTCTGCCATACTTCCTCCGTTTACGCCATCTAATCCATTATCCCGATTATTGATCTACAACCAACAATAATAAATAACATACTACAGCGCCGCAGCTTCCTGCGAACTGCCGTTTAACCTTTGAGGAAACTGTCGTTTCTTTTACTAAGTATTCGGACTTTCCCGCAGACTATTTTTTTCACTTCGCTGCGTTTGTTCACAACAACAGATAAAACATCACCGACAACGCTATATTTTCTAACCCTTTTTCTTCGGAGACGGCGCTTTGCCCGCTCCGACAGTTCTTCTTTTGCCGCGCCTTGTGCGCGCATTGGTTTTAGACCTCTGCCCTCTAACGGGAAGATTTTTTCTGTGGCGCGAACCTCTGTAACTTCCTATTTCCACAAGCCTTTTGATATTTGATTGAATTTCTCTTCTGAGATCTCCTTCAACTTTAAGATTTTTTGTTATAAGATTATTTATACTGCTGACTTCTTCTTCTGTCAAATCTTTAACTCTTTTTGCGGGATCCAAAGAAAGTTCCGCAATAATTTCGTCTGATATGGCAGGTCCGATACCGTAAATATATCTTAACGCTATATCAAGCCTTTTATTTTTCGGCAAGTCTATTCCGGCTACGCGCGCCATTTATCTATCCTCCAATCGATTTATCAGAAATAATTCTGACACCGCTTAATATTTACTGACAGAATATGCTGTAGTTTCTGTTGACGCTCAATCTCAATTCTGTCTTTGTTTATCCTTGTCTCTGTTTGTGTCTCGGATTTTGGCACGTTATCCTTACAACACCTCTGCGTTTCACCACTTTACATTTCTGACAAATCGGTTTTACTGATGCTCTGACTTTCATTTAGCGCTCCGTTTTATTTCTATATGTATGTCGTCGCAATACACAAAAGAGAAAAGGGGAAAAAAGAGAGACGCAGCAGTTCATTCCAAAACAACTGCCGCCTCAAATCCGCCGTTAATTTTTTTTATTCTATCACGACCATCTTTGTAAACGTAAAGAAAAAAATTCATTTTTACGGACAGAAAGCCAAATAGCATCAAAACGGTCTCTATTTCTCTCGGTATGTTATTCTTCCTCTTGTCAAGTCGTAAGGAGAAAGTTCAACTTTTACTTTATCTCCGGGAAGAATTTTTATGTAGTGCATTCTCATTTTACCACATATGTGCGCCAGAATCACATGTTTTCCCTCAATTTCTACTTTAAACACGGCATTCGGCAGAGATTCTAGAACTTTTCCGTCAACAATAATCTTTTCCTCTTTGCTCATTCTACACCTTTGTCAAAATTTCATAACCGTTTTCGGTTATCGCGACGGTATGTTCAAAGTGGGCGCTTAAACCGCCGTCTTTTGTAACAACCGTCCAGTTGTCATTTGTCATACAGACTTCACAGCTTCCGGTGTTTATCATAGGCTCTATCGCAAGCACCATACCGGGAAGCAACTTAATGCCAGTACCAGCTTTGCCAAAATTTGGAATCTGAGGATCTTCATGCAAAGACCTTCCTATCCCGTGTCCCACAAAATCCCTTACAACAGAAAATCCCCCATCTTCCGCCGTCTTCTGAACCGCATAAGAAATGTCGCCGAGTCTTTTACCCGACAACGATTGTTCAATACCTTTTTGTAAAGATAGTTCGGTAACTTCAAGAAGTTTTTCGGCGGAGGCTGAAACACTGCCCACCGCATAGGTCATTGCAGCGTCGCCATAATAGCCTTCGTAAATTACTCCTATATCTACGGAAACTATATCGCCCGATTTAAGCACGCGTGAAGCGTTCGGAATCCCGTGTACTACTTCGTCATTTATCGATACGCAAGCAGAAGCGGGAAAAGGATAACTTATTCCTCTAACGCCTAAAAATGCAGGCGTCATTTTCAGCGACCTTATATATTTTTCTGAGAAAACGTCTATATCTTTCGTCGTTATTCCGGGTTTTATTATTCCGGAGAGTTTTTGCAGTATTTCCCCCACGACTCTGCCGGCAATTCTCATTTTTTCAATTTCTTTTGGAGTTTTTAATTCTACGTTTTGTTTCTTAAAAAATTTATAATCCATTCGCAATGCAGCTACTTATCTGCGCAAATACGTCTTTTTCGTCTTTCAAACCATTTATATAAATAAGCGTATCGCTTTTTTCATAATACTCAATTAAAGGTTTCGTCTGTCTTTCGTAAACGGCAAATCTTTCTCTGACAACATTTTCTTTATCGTCGCTTCTCTGAAACAGCTTGCCGCCACATCGGTCGCATTTTCCATCTTCTTTTGGAGGCAGCAACGTCATATGATAACTTGCCCCGCATACGCAAATTCTTCTTCCCACTATTCTCTTAACCGCTTCCTCAAACGGAACATCTATCAAAAGAACTCCTTCCATTTTTATATTTTTGGATTTAAGCACCACGTCTAATTCTTCAGCCTGTTTCACGGTTCTAGGAAACCCGTCCAAAAGAAATCCTTTTTTTATTATGTCATCTTTTTCAAGATGCTTTTTCACCATATTGACAACTATTTCATCGGGAACCAACTGCCCCGCCGAGAGGAGTTTACTCACAACTTCGTCCGATTCTTTTTCTTCCCTGAACATATCGCCCGTAGACAAATGAACCATGCCAAACTTTCCGGCAATGTTTTTCGCCTGCGTGCCTTTACCCGCTCCGGGAGGTCCCAAAATTATATAATTCATACTTTATTTTACGTTGAACCATCTTCCTTTTATGCGTCCTTCTTTCACAAATCCTTCGTAATGACGCATAATAAGATGCGATTCTATCTGCCCGATAGTATCAAGCGAAACACCTACAACAATAAGCAACGATGTTCCTCCGAAAACAAACGGAACGCTAACCACCGACCTTAAATAATCCGGCAGAACGGCAATACAAGCAACAAACAATGCTCCGCCGAGCGTAACTCTTTCTAAAATTTTCTGTATATATACGGAAGTCGGTTCGCCGGGTCTTATACCCGGTATGAAGCCGCCCGATTTCTTCATATTCTCCGACAAATCTTTAGGATTAAAAGATATAGAATTATAGAAATAGCAAAAGAAAATAACAACAGACGCATAAACTAAACTATACAATATGGAACCGTTATGACTGAGCCATTCCGTAATTTTCCTAGCTATTGGAAAACCCCAAAACGTCCATCCCGGGGTAAACTGAGCTAACGTCAAAGGAGCAGACAAAACAGATACTGAAAATATTACGGCAATAACGCCGGATTGGTCAACTTTTATCGGCAGAAAAGACGTCTGAGTGCCGTACATTTTTCTACCAATCACTCTTTTTGCATAATGAACAGGGATTTTTCTTTGCGCAGTTTCAATCCACACAACTAAAACTAAAACCACAATCACAATAATGGCAAGCGACAAAACGAACAATACCGAAATTTCTTCCATCTGCACAAGTTTTATAATGCTTAGCATTGAATGCGGAAGTCTCTCCACTATACCTGCAAAAATTACAAGAGAGATGCCGTTTCCTATTCCCCTTTCTGTAACCTGCTCGCCAAGCCACATAATTAACACGGAACCCGTAACAAGAGTTAAAACCGCCATAATAATCCATGACAACGACGGATTGACAACTATAGGCATTCCAGACGGAGCAGGCATTCTGCTTATCATCATTATCCAGCCGAAAGACTGCAGCGTGCCTAACATCACCATTCCATACCTTGTAATCTGCGTAAGTTTTTTTCTACCGTGTTCCCCTTCTTTTTCAAGTTTGTCCAAATAAGGTATTAGGTGAGCGCCATGCATTAAGCTCATTATAATAGACGCATTAATATACGGCATAATACCCATAGAAAAAATTGACATTCTATTTAAAGCTCCGCCCGAAAACATATCTAAAAAACCCAAAAGACCGTTATTATGCGCGTCAAAAAAAGACTTTAACGCTTCAGTATTGACGCCCGGAATAGGAACTATAGCTCCTATCCTATAAGCAACAATTATAAACAAAGTGAACAGCACTTTATTGCGCAGTTCAGATATTTTAAATATATCAGTAAAAGTCTTAAGCATATTGTTATTGTTTCCCGTTTTTATATAACAGCAAATAAAAAATATTCCGTATGCGACAGCAGATTCTTGCTTCACCTAAAAGAACAGCAAAAACTTTAAGATATCCGTAAATCCCACATTTAATATCGTCTTCAAACCGCCTAAACGATCCTCAAAATCTTTTATTTGTCATCTCGTCAAATAATTTCAGTTTTTCCGCCGGCAGCTTTAATTTTGTCAAGCGCAGATTTTGAAAAGGCGGCGGCTTTCACTGTCAAAGGTTTGTTAATATCCCCAGAACCTAAAATTTTCACAAGCTTGATTTTGGCAACAAGATTCGCTTCTTTTAGCAGTACCGGAGTAACTTCGACGCCTACTTCAAATCTATTTAAATCATTAACGTTGATAATTTCATATTCTCTGCGGAACCGACTATTGTTAAAACCTCTCTTGGGAATCCTCCTAAAAATAGGCATCTGTCCGCCTTCAAAACCCACTTTTTTCGATCCGTCTCCCGAACGCGATTTTTGTCCTTTGCAACCGCGTGTGGAACTGCGACCGTGACCGGAACCCACCCCGCGCCCGACAATCTTTTTTCTGTGCTTTGAACCCTGTGCAGGCTTTAAATTATCTAAACCTATCATATTTCCGCGACCTCTTTCCTTCTGATTTTAGCAACATCTTCTTTTAAGCGAAGCGCCTTGAGAGCCTCAATTGTCGCATAAGCTACATTAAAAGGATTAGAAGAACGCATTGATTTCGTAAGAATATCTTTTATTCCCACAGCTTCAAGCACTGCTCTTACAGCGCCGCCCGCAATAACGCCTGTTCCGGGAGCGGCAGGTTTCAACAAAACCTTTCCCGAACCTAAAACGCCAATTATTTCATGCGGAATAGTACTTCCTTTAAGACGAATAGGAATCATATTTTTTGAAGCATGCACTCTACCTTTTTGAACCGCAGCCTGCACTTCGTTTGCTTTGCCAAGTCCACAGCCTACTTTTCCGGATCCATCACCTACAACCACCAAAGCGTTAAAAGAAAATCTCTTGCCGCCTTTAACAACTTTTGCCACTCTGTTAACGGCGACTACTGTTTCTTTTAAACCGCTGTCGTTTTGTTGTTGTCTTGATTGTTCAGCCAACTTATCCTCCTCCTAAAACTGCACACCACTATTTCGACGTTATCTCTATCTCCGACCACTTCTAACATCTTTAGCTTCAATAAATTTTTCAATCTTTTATCTAAATCCGTTTCTTTCTATAGTACGGCATCGCTATCATCTAGCTTATTATAATCTACTTCTTGCATAGTTGATAAGTTCACAAGCAAACACATCCTGACTCTTTTTAGTTCGTTCGCAGAAAGAGTGAAAAAGCAATTAGGCACATAGCCAAACAGCTCCTCTAACTTATCATTTCCTATTGTTACGATTAAATGATTTGTCGCCGAGACTTATCCTACTAAAAAACATGTCTGGATACGTCTTCATCTTGTTTATAACATAACTAACTTCCTTGTGTATCTTTGTACCTCTGTCTGCTGCCTGTACTACAAGAGTATCGGGAGCCATTGATGTTATAAGTCCCTTTTGTTTAAGAAACGCAGTTACGCTTATTAGTTCATCGTCTGAGTACGCGTAGCCACTCTTGCACAAAGACACTCTCCTAGCTCTATCAAGTTCCTTCAGTAGGACATGCGGCACAGGTTTGCCCGTAAAATGTTACCTCGCTCTCCTCATTTGATAGCCGCCATAAATGAATGTTTCACACTCTATATCATAGCAGGAAGCAGAGGTGTAAGCTGCAGGTACAGTAAGCGGACATATGCCAGACGCCAAATTATTGGCAGAGTTGCGGTTACTATCAACACAATGCCCTACTAAAAAAACAATCCACACGCGGCGTCGGTTTCGGGCGATAACGCGAGCATGTTAGTGCTGTGATTAGTATTAAACACCTCGCTCTTGTTATTCTCGGTTTCACTTTCAGCGTAATGGTGGATAATTTCGTTGTGGTTATGGTGTTGTAAGCGGAGCCTTGCGACACACCCGATACGTGTAGAAAAACGACACTAGCATTATTGCTTGTATAATTGCTATAATCGTTTTTAACATTATCTATCTTCTTTTTTACTCAATCATTCTTTTCGTTATCCCAATGATAATCGCGCAATTTTTCAATTCTCTCGTTAACCTTGAGAGAAACTCCACTTTCCGCAATGGTAAAAACTTTAATTACATCAAAACTCTTTTATTAAGTATTGTTTGTCTTTGACGGATTCCTGAATGTCAAAAACATTCAGCTCCATAAACCGCGCTCAACTGGCAACAACGCGATTCAAGGACAGTCCTATACGATGTTTCCGTGCGGCTATTGCCTCGCTACCGACAACAAACTTTTCTGTCTTTTCAAATGAGGCGAAAATACTTAGAAGCGGGCTGCATTCTTAAAGCATCGGCAAACTCATCTGTTTACTTAGGAAACAAGAGCATACCAGCCATAAATAAACTATACAAGTCTCTGTAAAGGAAGAAGAAAAAGTTGAAGGAGGCGTTTATATCTTTTAAACGCACTCTATTCTCATAATTTAATATTTTTTTAATAATTCTTAAAGAATATTAATAATATTTTTTCAATTTTATCATTTTTTTATCTTTTTCACAAATAAAAATATTGTTATTAAGCATACTTCTTTAGATTTATGCACAAAAGCATCAAAAAAAAGAATAGACACGAGACAGAAAAGAGAAAGAGCAGTTCTAGCATTAAATTGGAACATATTGTTTTATTTTCAAACAGTAAGAAGAGAAAAAAAACTATAAAACCGACGCGATATTAAAAAAAACAAAATAAGACAAAGACTCCATAAGCACAAAAACGGTTAACATATAACTCAGTAGGAAAACAAAGATTATATATGCAAAATACAGAAAGAGTTTTTTGATAGATGAGTAATTACGGATAAGCGTTTATTTATTGACGTCTAAAGCGGACAATGTCAATTTAAATTCTGCGTCAGCTTAATTCTATACAACACTTAAAAATAAAACAATACTTTTTCTTCATCCTCGCAAAAAGGGAGGAAAAAGAAATTTATTAAAACTCAAGCCCGTTTTCTCTCGCGGTATCTGCAAGAGCTTTAATTTTACCAGTATATTCGTACCCCCTACGATCAAAAACAACTTTCTTCACGCCTTTTTCAACCGCTTTTTTGGCAATTAATCCGCCGACAGATTTAGCAGCTGCTACAGTATCGGTAACTTCAAATTTCCCTTTAAGTTCCGGCGACAATGTCGATGCCGAGGCAAGAGTGACGCCTTTGCCGTCGTCAATAATTTGCGCATAAATATGTTTATGCCCGCGGTGAACGCTTAAGCGTGGTCTGTCAGCCGTTCCGTTAATTCTGTTTCTAACTCTCTTCACGCGGTAAGTAAATCTTTTATTTGAATCTTTCATTTAATCCTCTATTTTTTACCTGAACTTGACGCTGCCTTTCCAGCCTTTCTTATAATCTTTTCGCCTGAATACTTTATACCAAAACCTTTATAAGGTTCAGCCGGCTTCACAGCTCTTATACGGGCGGCGAATGCTCCGACTTCATATTTATCGGTCCCCGACACCGTAATCAAAGTATTTTTATCTGGCATAAGAGTCGCTGTAGTTTTCACCGCGGAAGGTATCGGAAGAGTCACTAAATGAGAGAAACCCACACTCATAACTAAGTTTTTTCCGCTCTCTATATTCGCTTTATAGCCAAGTCCTATTACTTCAAGTTCTTTCTTAAAACCTTTTGTAACGCCTTCAACCATATTGACAACAAGTCCCCTTATAAGACCGTGCAGCATATTGTGCTGGCGAGAGTCTCCGAGTGCTTCGACAAGGATACTATTTTTGTCAATTTTTACACTCATCTTCCTATCAATTGCCTGCGAAAGCCTGCCGGCAGGACCCGTTACTTCAAGTATTCTATCTTTAAACTCTGCTTTCACTTTTTCCGGCATAAAAACCGGCTTTTTACCTAAACGACTCATTATTTGATCCTCAATATAAATTTTCTGCTAAACAGTCAGATATCTTAGGAGTTCATTCTTAAAAATAACAGCCGCATTAACCCGTCTGTCCTGCGTCACCAGACGTATCCTATCACTTCTCCGCCGATTTTGTCTCTTCTCGCCTGTCTGTCTGTCATTAAACCTTTAGACGTAGAAACAATGGTAACACCCAAACCGCCGACGGTTTTAGGCATATCCGCATAACCCTTATATATTCTCAAACTTGATTTTGAAACTCTTTTTATCCCTTGAATAACCGATTTGCCGCCGTGGATATATCTAAGATGAATTCTCAAAATGCCATGACTTTGCTTTTCAACATTTTCGATTCTGTAATCTGTAATATACCCCTCTTCTTTCAAAATCCTTGCAATTGCTACTTTTAATTTTGAAGCCGGAATATTAATTTTTTCGTGTAATTTTAAATTTGCATTGCGAATGCGCACAAACATATCTGATATTGGATCTGTAATCATTCAAACTGACCTCTTCTTTTAAAAGTTATCACCAACTTGACTTAGTAACACCCGGTATTTCGCCGTTGTGCGCTAATTTGCGCAGACATATTCTACAAATCCCGAAATCTCTGTAATAGCCACGCGGTCTTCCGCACAGACGACATCTATTTCTGTAGCGCGTTGCAAATTTTTGAGGTTTACGCATTTTTGCTTCTGCTGAAGTTGTTGCCATAGAAAAATATCCTTTAATTTATTTGCCACTTTTGACTATTACTTTTTTAAACGGCATACCAAAAGACTCAAGCAGCACTTTTGCATGTTCATCTTTTTCCGCTGTCGTCACTATAGTGATATTCATACCTCTCGCTTTATCCGATTTTTCAACGTTTATTTCAGGAAAAACATATTGTTCTGTAAGTCCTAAATTAAAATTACCTTTCCCATCAAAACTATCAGATTCAATACCCCTGAAGTCTCTTATACGCGGCATTGCAATATTGATAAGCCTATCTAAGAACTCATACATCATGGCGTTTCTGAGCGTTACCTTAACGCCTATAGGCATTCCCTGTCGTATTTTAAAATTTGATACCGATTTTTTCGCACGGCAAATTAAAGGTTTTTGCCCAGTAATCGCCGCAAGCTCCTCTGCTGCAATATCTAAAACTTTAATGTTTTCTTTTGCCTCACCTAAGCCTATGTTTACGACAATCTTCGTAAGACTTGGAACTTGGTGAATATTCTTAAAGTTGAACTTTTCTCTGAGTTCCGCTTTTACATTTTTATTATAAAGTTCTTTTAAACGAGGCTGATTCATTATTCTTTCCTTATCCGTTTCCTTTATGCTTCTACCGTTTTAGAGTATTTTTTAATGAGGATTTTCTCAGCTTTCTGCTAAACAAAACTAAAAAAGCCCGTCAAAAACCGCAGACTAAAGAGATTTCCGCAAATCAAAAAACCAAAAGACAAAGCACTAAATTATCATCTCGCCACAGCGGCGACATACTCTTACTTTTTTCCCGTCGGAAAGCCTGTCAAATTTAGGTCTTGAAGCCTGATCACATTTGGGACATATAAGCATAACTTTGCTTATGTTGACAGGAGCTTCTTTCTCGCAAATCCCTCCCGACTCTCTCTGCGTGGGTTTAGTATGTCTTTTGACAAAATTTACTTTTGCAACGATAACTCTATCTTTATCAGGGGAAACATAAATAACTTCGCCTTTTTTTCCTTTGTCTTTTCCCGATAAAATTATCACCTTGTCTTTTTTCTTAATGTTAAGCATTTGTTATATTTCCCTTTCTTAATACTCGCCGCACTGATAAAACAGTTATTTCATTTCCGAAATATCCAAACATCTATTTACCGCCTTTTTCGGAAATCTCCGCTTATTATGTTCTTTTAAAGTAACAGACAGATAAGCGCAAATATTTTGCTTCGCCCTCTGCAATGACAGGTCGGACGCCTTCACCTGTCGTTCAATCTTTCGGCAGACAGGCAAACACGACAGGATAAAAGTTATATCACTTCCGGCGCTAAAGAAATTATTTTAAGATAATTATTTTCCCTCAATTCTCTTGCGACCGGACCTAAAATACGCGTTCCTTTTGGTTCACCTTCGTCATTAATAATAACGGCTGCATTGTCGTCAAACTTAATATAGCTTCCGTCTATCCGGCGGATTTCTTTTACCGTACGCACTACTACGGCTTTAACGACATCGCCCTTTTTAATATTTGCATGCGGCAACGCATCTTGTACCGACGCATGAATTACATCGCCTATGCTGGCATACCGGCGTTTTAAACCCTTAGTGACCCTGAAGCAGCGGATTTTTTTTGCTCCCGAATTATCCGCAACGTTTAAAATAGTTCTCTCTTGAATCATTCCGTTATCCTTCGCCAAAAACTTATTTTCAGATTTCTGATATTTTATTTATTACTTCGACCAAGACCCATCTTTTTGTCTTTGACAACGGTCTCGACTCCATTATCCTGACTTTATCGCCCGTATGAGAAATATTTTTTTCATCATGCACGACAAATTTACTTTTACTGCGAAGCACGCGGTCATATAAAGAATGCCGATACGTCCTCTCAACGGAGACTCGTCTTGTCTTGCTGTTTTTGTCGCTTACAACTACGCCCGTACGGAACTTGCGTTTTCCACGTTCTGACATTATTGTTCCTTCCCGTTATTTATCTTGTTTAGACTCTTCTTCCAGTTAATAAGAGTTTTGACTCTCGCTATATTCCTTCTTACGTTCCTTATTTCAAGAGGATTTTTGACAGGAGATGTCGAATGACGGAATCTCAATCTGAAAATTTTATCCTGCAGTTCGCTAAGCTCCGCTCTTAATTCGACATCCGACATATTTTTTATTTCATTCCAATTTTTACTTTTCATTGCATCCTCAAATATCGGCTCTTACTAAAATCTTTGTATGTATAGGAAGTTTGTTTGAAGCAAGCGTCAGAGCTTTCTTTGCTTCCGCTTCCGTAATACCTTCCATTTCAAACATTACTCTTCCGGGTTTGACCACCGCCACCCAAAACTGCGGATCGCCTTTACCTTTACCCATTCTTGTTTCGGCAGGCTTCTTTGTGACCGGCTTATCGGGAAAGATCCTAATCCAAACTTTTCCGCCTTTCTTTACAGATCTCGACAGCGCAATACGAGCCGCTTCTATCTGATTGCTGTTTATCCACACAGGTTCAAGAGCTTGAAGTCCATACTTGCCAAAAGCCAGCGAAGTACCGCCTTTGGCTTTGCCTTTCATCCTTCCCCTGTGCATTTTCCTATATTTAACTCTTTTCGGCATCAACATTATAAATGTCCTCTGACTTTTTATGCATCAATTATTTAGATTCTTCTTTCGCCTTAGCAGTCTGCACCTGTTCCGTCACCGCATTTAAATCAACAACTTTTGCTTCTTCAATTAATTCTTTAGTTGTCTTTTTAAAAAGTTCTTTTTTGAATATCCACACTTTTACGCCTATCTGCCCCATAGTCGTATATGCTTCCACAAAACCGTAATCAATATCGGCTCTGAATGTCTGCAGAGGAACTCTCCCTTCCTTAAGCCACTCGGTTCTTGCAATTTCTGCGCCGCCGAGCCTGCCCGAAACCATCACTTTTATCCCCTGTATCCCCGACATCATCGCTCTTTCAATCGCTTTTTTCATTACTCTTCTGAAAGCAACATGTTTTTCCAGCTGAAATGCAATGCTTTCAGCCACAAGCTGAGCATCTATTTCAGGTCTTTTAATCTCCATGACATTTACAAAAGTTTTCCTTGCCGACATGGTTTCAATTTCTTTTCTCAAGTTCTCAATACCCTGCCCGCCTTTTCCGATTACAATGCCCGGACGAGATGTGTAAATATTTATGCGTAAATATTTACCGGGTCTCTCTATAACAATTTTTGATACCGCAGCTAATTTAAGTTTATTTTTTAAATAAACTCTTATGTGGTAATCCTCTTCTATAAAATTGGGCATCTCTTTTATATTAAACCATTTAGATTCCCAGTCTTGAATATACCCTAGTCTCACGCTTTTTGGATGTACCTTATGCCCCATTTTTCTTACCTTTCCTAAAAATTTTTTATCTTATTCCGCTTCCTGCGTTTTTACTTTATTTTTGTCCACTTTTTTCTTTGTTTTTTCCGGAACTACGCCGACATCTGTAACAACTATCGTAAGATGAACGGTTCTTTTTTTTATCGGCATGCTTCTCCCCTTAGATCCAGCTCTCATTCTTTTTAATGTCGGTCCGTTTCCGACCCACGCTTCTTTCACTTTGAGATTTGAATAATCCTTGAGTTTTCCTGCATTTGCAACCGCGCTTTTTAAGACCTTTTCAACAAACGAGGCGGCCGATTTGGGAAGAAAAGAAAGAACCTCAAACGCTCTCCTGACTTTTTTATCTCTGACAAGCGCAAGAACTTGATTTACCTTTCTTGGAGTATATCTGACAAACTTTGCCGTTGCTTTTGCTTCCATCTAAATATCCTTTTACGTTTAACAATAACACTTTCGCTCAAACAACAGCTGCCGACACTGCACCTTCGACGAAGCACAACCGTTGCATATTTTTATTTATATTTGCTTATACAAGAGACGTTTCTTGTTTTGTCATTCCGCTATGACCTTTAAAAGTCCTTGTCGGCGAAAATTCCCCAAGTCTATGACCCACCATTTGTTCCGATATAAATACCGGGAGAAACTTCTTGCCATTATGTATCGCTATCGTATGTCCGACAAATTCCGGAGTTATAACACTCGCTCTCGCCCATGTTTTAATAACTTTTCTGTCGCCGGTTTTATTAAGTTTCTGCATTTTCTTTAAAAGTTTCTCATCTACATAAGGACCTTTTTTTGTTGAACGACTCATCTATTTTTTCCTCCACCTACTTCTTAGCTTTATTACGATGACTGATTATTACCCAATCCCAGATTTTTTTAGGTCTCGTCTTAAAACCTTTCGCAGGTTGGTTCCAAGGACTTCTGGGCTGATTATTGCCTTTAGATCTGCCTCTGCCGCCTCCGTGCGGATGGTCAACGGCGTTCATCGCGGTTCCGCGCACATGAGGCTTTCTGCCCATGTGCCGATTTCTACCAGCAGAACCCAGAGTAATATTTTCGTGATCCAAATTTCCCACCTGACCAATTGTTGCATAACAGTTCACTCTGATAAGCCTTATCTCGCCGGAAGGCATTCTTATATGAGCGTAATCGCCCTCTTTGGCAAGAAGCTGCGCCGCGGCGCCGGCAGAACGGACGAGTTGTCCGCCTTTACCCGCTGCAAGCTCCAAATTATGTATAAAAGTCCCCACAGGTATATTCGCAATAGGAAGAGAATTTCCCGGTTTTATTGCAGCGTCAGGACCGGACACAAGCAAATCCCCAACTTTTACACCTACAGGGTGGATTATATATCTTTTTTCGCCGTCCCTGTATTGCAGAAGAGCGATTCTGCTTGAACGGTTAGGATCATATTCTACTGACATTACCTCTGCCGGAATGTTAAATTTATTCCGTTTAAAATCAATAATTCTGTAAAATCTTTTATGGCCGCCGCCTTTGAAACGAACCATTATCTGCCCGGTATTGTTGCGACCGCCTTTTTTCTTTACTATTTTTGTCAACGATTTTTCAGGCTTCGTCTTTGTGATGTCTGAAAAGCTTGAAACTGACATATGTCTTCTTGACTGCGTATACGGCTTAAATGTTTTAATCGGCATTACTTTTTCCTGTTATCGGGCAAACGTCTTCGACACCTCTATCTTATTTGCGCCCATAGCTGTTTCTATAATAAACAAATGTTGTTTTCCCCTGACTTCATCCACGATACTTCAAATTACGCATTTATCGCACAACCATAACCAGATTTGACATCAGTTGAAAAGTAAGTTACTTTTCAACAAAAACCACGTCCGAAATCAGACTTCGTCGGTTAATTGAATTTCCTGTCCCTCGCCAAGTTTTACTATCGCTTTTTTCCAATCACTCTTGTAGCCCAGTCCAGAGCCGCCATGCATTCCCACTCTCCTGCTTTTTCCCGCATAGTTTGAAGTGTGAACGCTTTTTACTTTTACGTTAAACAAAGCTTCAATGGCATGCTTTATTTGAAATTTATTTGCACCTTTATCCACCACAAAAGTATATTTATTATTTTTTTCTTTCATAATTGTGGCTTTTTCCGTTACTACCGGTTTCTTGATAATATGTCTTATATCCATTTTATTTCCTAAATAACAAAAGACAATTTCTACTTTATACGGCGGCGGACTGTCTTTCTTTTATTAAATTAACAGCTTCGGGAGTAATAATCAGTTTGTCAGCCCAGAGAACTTGATACGCGTTGATATTTTTAATATTTTCAATTACGACGTTTCTTATATTTCTTGCCGCTTTTTTAAAATCCACGTCGTCAGGAATCGCAAAAACAACTTTCTTATTTTCAACTTTAAGATTTTTTATAAGTTCCGCTACCTTTTTCGTCTTAACTTCGCTTACTTTTATCGAATCGACAACAATTATATTGCCGTTTTGAAGCTGCGCTGAAAATGCCATACTCAAAGAAAGTCTCTTTTTCTGCTTTGACATTTTTGTATAATAATCCCTAGGCTGAGGTCCAAAAATGATGCCGCCTTTTCTCCATAACGGAGAATTTTTCTGTCCCGCGCGAGCATTGCCCGTACCTTTCTGCTTCCATGGCTTTGCTCCTGAAAAAGATACTTCGCCTCTCGTTTTTGTTTTGTGCGTACCAGTCCGTTGATTATTTAAATACGCTGTCGTAATTTCATGCAAAAGAGCGCTGGACACTTTTACGTCGAAAAAAAAGGGAAGCTCTATTTTCCCTTTTTCGTCGCCTTTTGCATCATAAACTGTTGTTTCCATTTTACTTTCTCTCTTTTAGCCTCATCCAAAACATCGCGGGAAAATCCGTTATATTTTTATCTAAAGCTACACCAAATAACCGCTTCAAATTACGAACCGGTTTCAAAGCGGTAAATATCTAAAGCTCGGTAAGCGTCATGTCTTTTGCGTCAAACCAAATTCTCCACACACAGCTATTTTACATCTTCGCTTTCTTACTGCGAAATCCGCTAGGACATACTCAAAAGCGACAGTTTCCTATTTCAAAAATGCTCAAAACCGCACATTTCAAATCAAACTAAATTTCAACCAAGCCAAACATAAGCTGTAAAACAGTAAACACTATTTCTTCTTAGTTTTTGCTTTTTCCGGCACGACTGAAATTTTTGGAATTTTTTTAAGCGTACTGCTTATAAACAACGTTCCTTTATTAACAGAAGGAACAGAACCTTTAATAAGCAAAATATTTTTTCCAGCGTCAACATTTACAACAAGCAGCTTCTGCACCGTAACATATTCATTACCTAAATGTCCGGACATTTTCATGCCTTTTAAAACTTTCTGAGGTCCCTGCGCACCGCTTGAACCTCTTGAACGGGTTCTATCAGACTGCCCGTGAGAAACAGGCTGCATGCCAAAATTATGTCTCTTAATAACTCCGGCATAGCCCTTGCCTTTTGTAAGAGCAAAGACATCAACGTAATCGCCGGCTTTAAACACATCCACTTTTATTTCTTGTCCGACAGAAAAACCACTCGCGTCAGAGACTCTGAACTCTCTGATAATTTTTCTGCACGATATATTATTTTTCTTAAAAAATCCCAATTGTGGATTGCTGAGGCTTTTTTCCTTTATTTCCCCAAAACCAAGCTGAACAGCGGCATAACCGTTTTTTTCAACCGTGCGCACACCTGTGACAATGCAGGGTCCCGCTTCTACCACAGTTACAGGTACGACATTCCCTTTCTCGTTGAAAACCTGCGTCATGCCTATTTTTTTTCCAATAATAGATTTTAACATATTTTCTCTCTAAAATTCAAATATTTTAACCATTACATCTTGATTTCAATATCAACGCCCGCTGGCAAATCAAGTTTCATAAGTTCCTCAACAGTTTTTGAAGAAGGTTCGCGAATGTCGACCAATCTCTTGTGAACTCTCATTTCAAACTGTTCGCGCGATTTCTTGTCGGTATGCACAGATCTGTTAACCGTATATTTTTTTATGCTGGTAGGCAAAAGCACAGGTCCCGTTATAGCCGCACCGGTACGTCTTGCCGTTTCTACAATTTTTGCAAGAGAATCGTCTAACATTTTATGATCATACGCCCGCAACTTAATCCTTAAACGCTGAGTCGGCACTACTTTTTCATTTACCATAAAATTTAATCCTGTTCATTTTATCTTCGTTTTCTAAATAAGCGTTAAGTCTTTACTCGCAACAACAGTCAATCAATAATAGTCTTCCCTTTCTCATTCTCAAAAATATATCGCCTTAAAGCATATTTACTAAATACCTCTATCATCACTCAACTATTTCCGTAACCACTCCCGAAC
>JAIXMX010000013.1 GCA_020328155.1 Candidatus Endomicrobiellum agilis
ATCGAACCCGATCGAACCCGCGTAAACAGCTTGGAAGGCTGGAGCACTACCATTATGCTACTCCCGCAAACAATAAGTATGGGGGCGGATGGATTTGAACCACCGAAGGGCAAGCCCGCCAGATTTACAGTCTGGTGCATTAGACCACTCTGCCACACCCCCGCTTTTAAAAGAAAACTTATATATCTATTGTATCATAATCAACCAATGATTATACAATAAGGATACTGCTGTTGTCAATAAAATATATAACACATCCTAATGCAGAAAAGCCGACAATGAGTAAAATCAAAAACAGTATGGACAAAACACCAAAATACTTTTCGTTGCAAATTGGATTTTTACAATAAACAGTTTTAAAACAGTTAAAACAGCCGAAAAAATAAAAAAACGACTGAATCTTCCAAATATAGATTTAATAAGTCAAATAGATATGGATATAGAAAAATATTAATATCGCTACTCTAACTATTATTGCTTTGCAAGAAATCGCTGCAAATCTCCTGAAAAAATACTTAAAAAAAGCATTATTTTCACATTTTTCACTGGGTTATTGTCACAAAAGGATAAGTTATTATTTTTTCATTTGACTATTCTATCCTAGTCATATATAGTTAAAATTGAAAAATAAATTTTTCACAGCTTATTTTGTTACTGTCTCGGACAAACATTTTTATCGTTTCAGGCAGTTTTAAGATTGTGTATAATAATATATATAGTTTAAGGAGATATTTTGTGTCGCATTTCTATGTAAGACCTGAGGATATAAAAGAAAATATTTTCGCCATTAACGGCAAACAGGCACATTATGTGTCCAACGTGCGTCGTTTTAAAACTGCCGACGAAATAATGATTTTCGACGGTATGGGAAACTCTTATAAAGCAAAAATTACTTCTGTAAACAAAAACAAAATTTTAGGAAATATTTTATCTCATTCATATAAGATATCTGACTTTATAGTAAAACTCTACACATCAATACCTAAAGGCAACAGATTTGAATGGCTTATAGAAAAGTGTGCTGAAATAGGAGTTTCTGAAATCATGCCTATTAAAACTAAAAGAAGCATGCGTGCCGTTTTTTCAAAAAACAAATTAGAACGATACGAAAAGATATCTACTGCCGCAAGTTCACAGTGCGGAAGAAACAATATTATGAAAATAAATGAACCTTTAGATTTTAAAACCGCTTGTAAAAATGCTTTCACAGATAAAAATTTCATAAGTATTTTACCATGGGAGAGCGAAAACAACAGTGAAAATAAAGTCTTTATAAACAATATTTTTGAAAAAAAAGCAAAATATAACGGCGGCAGCATTTTTATAGGTCCGGAAGGCGGTTTTGAAAGTGAAGAAGTAGAATTTGCAAAATCGCTCGGCATTCAAACTGTAACGCTTGGAAACAATATTTTACGACTGGAAACTGCCGCATTCGTTGCAAGCATTCTAACTATGAATTTTCTTGAAAACTTTAAATGAAAAAGTATTATGTACACACTTTCGGATGTAAAGTAAATCAATATGAATCGCAGCTCATTTCTGAAAAATTTAGAAACGATAACCTTGAGCAGGTACAAAAACCTGATGAAGCCGATATTATTGTCTTTAATTCCTGTACCGTGACAGCAGATGCCGACAAAGAATGCAAATATTTTCTGAGAAAGGCGGCAAAATTACCGAACAAGCCAAGAATAATCCTCACCGGTTGCATTGTAAAAAATAAAAACATAAACATCAGAAATCTTTTCCCTAACATTGAAATAATAACGGATAAAACAAAACTTTTCATTGAAAATCAAAAGCAAACAATTTCAGGTTTTGATAAACGCTCAAGAGCATTTTTAAAAATACAGGATGGCTGCAACAGTTTTTGCAGCTATTGTATAGTTCCGCATGTAAGAAACACTATTTGGAGCAAACCCGAAAACAAAGTTCTATTAGAAATTGAAAACCTTGTAAAAAACGGCTACTCTGAAATAGTTTTGACCGGAATACATATAGGGAAATACGACGGCGGATTATCGAACCTTGTTGAAAAAATCACTAGAATTCCTTTAGACTTTAGGATCCGGATTTCATCTTTAGAACTAAATGAGATTGACGATAAGTTGATAGACCTCATAAAAACAAATACAGAAAAAATATGCCGACATTTACATATCCCACTGCAGTCCGGTAGCAATGAAATTCTAAAACAAATGAACAGGAAGTATTCGACAAAAACATTTGAAGAAAAGATAAATAAAATAATGCGAATTCTGCCCGATTTGGCACTCACCACAGACATTATCACAGGATTTCCAGGGGAAACAGAAAAACACCACAAAGAAACATGCGATTTTATAAAACGAATTTTGTTTGCAAGATTTCACATTTTTAGATATTCCGATAGGCAGGGGACAAAAGCCTCCGCATTTAAAAACAAAGTTCCCACAAATGAAATAAAAAACAGAGCAAAACATCTACTTGAAATAGATTCCGTAAAAAGAAGAGATTTCTTAAATAAAAACGTAGGAACAAAAAGAAAAGCCGTAAAAATAGGAAAAGACAAGGCTCTTACAGATAATTATATAATCGTTAAAAGACAAAGTGAAGTATGGGATGCGAAGTATGGAATTAAAAATAAATTACCTGTCGACGAAAAACGGCAGAGTGGGATTTTTGAGATTGAAATTACAGGCACCTCAGAAATTTAACAAAACATATTTATACTAATAATAGAAAGCGCTAAATTAATTGAATTTTCAATAACTTAGCGCTTATTTATTACAGCATACCTGACTATAACTAAAAAATTAAATTTATTATCACTCAGATGATTACGGCATATCTAAAAGAAGAAAAGCTACAACAGAGAGGTCGAAGGATAAATGTGGATAGATAACAAAGATATCCTAGTGACAAGGATCATGGATAAGAAATCATATTTACAATACTTATCAACTTACTGAAAAAGGAATTTAAAACCTTCGGAAGGGTTGCCAAATAGCATATAAGAGTAAGCTCCGAGACTATGTCGGTTCCAACAATTTGCATCTGATAACTACTCTGAACTCTTAGAGTTTCATACTCTAATCCCAACAGTTAAACGGCTGATTCCTTATATTGAACTAAAACAAAATTTCAGCAGTCCGTCAAAACTCAGCAAGTTCGGGCTATACTTCTTATACTCAGACCAAGCCAAACATTAGTATTACATATATGCGAAATAAAGATATTTTAAATTCGTTTTAGGACAGAACCTAAATATATATAAAAGATTGTGGTGGGAAAGATACCCCAAAATCATTTAAATTTCTACGTGTTTTATATTTTTTGGCAGAGTCTATTTCATAAGCATAGGCAATAGATTTTCCGTTAAAATACTTATAAAATCTTTCTTTGCTAATTCCCGCATTTTGATGTGTTAGTTTCCATAGGATAGCAGGCGGCTTTTTTATGATAGATTTTACTTTTAATTTCCCGACTATTTTCTTTACAGGGTAAGAGCAGTAAATAACTATTGAATTCACATTGTTCTTGGCAAGAATACGCCGATATTCATACTTCTTGGTATTATTAAAAATTCTCTCGACATATTCCGGCTTGATAGATAGTAAAATTTTACACATTCTTATATTCCCTTTATAAAAAATTAATATTGGTTTGAGATTCTTTAAGAATAATATTAAATTGTGCATCTGTTATTTTTGTGAAAGGTCTTGGTCCCTCTCGAGAACATATTATTTCATTATCCCATAAGAAGCCAAGTGTTAGTCTTTTTGTTAAACTTTTTGTATAAATAAATTTTACAACCATAAGGCGTTTTAAATTTGCAGCAAATTTATCAAGGTCTTCTAACGGAAATACTGTCCTGTTCTGACAATGTCCCAAAAACTCTTCTTTTGACTTAAAATTGAAAACAATATTAGTAATAATTCCCAAACTTGTTATTACAGAAGAATATTTTTTATTACTTCCATGTTCTCCAATGCGATAAAACAATATAATATCACCCTTTTTGATGTCCCGCTCAGAAGTCCAAGAAATATATATTTTTTGCAATGCATATTTATGTGGTTCTTTGCCTAAAAAATCGTCTTCGTTCTCCGTATTTAGTTTTGAATCTGGCAATAGTGTAGTATGATATTTTGAATAAATAGGGAGTACAAATTTCTGTTTATTATATAAAATATTGGGAAAATTTTCTTGGACAGATAAAGAACTGTCATAACACCCTATTTTTTTCACAAAAACCGTTTCTTCGCCATCCTGAGTTTTTTTCTCGCCAAATTTGAAGAATCCCCAATGAAGAAGCAAATCTGACAGAATTTGTAATTCTTCTCTGTTTTCAAACATAGTCAAGTATATCTCTCCGACTCCATATTGAGTAGCATTGTCAAAAATAATTTTAATAAATCTTTCGCCGAGTCTAAAGCCTGTTGATAGAACCTTAAAAGTTCCTACTTTCAGTCTTTGTTTTCTATTAAATTGTGGAGTTATATTATCATAACTTTCATTTTCGCCTTCTATTTTCAAATATAAGAAACCCAATATATTATTTTTATCGTCCTTACATATATATACTTCTTCTTCAGATTTTTTGTTAAACCAATAGGCAAATTTTTTATAATCTTTTTTGAAAGTATCAAAAAATGGTACTGATAAATCTATATTCCCAAATAATTCCTTTTTTACAGCAAGCATTTTATAATCAACGAGAGTAGGATTAGCTCCTGTCGCTTTTTCAATAAACCGATTGATAGACAACACTTTATCTTTAATACCAATACTTTCCGCTTTACTAATAAGTCTCTTATCTTCTGTTATTAATAAATCAGCTCTGCCGGAATATACATAAAAAAGTAATGAGTTATCTATTTTATCGTTTTCAGTTTTATCTGTATTTATAAAATTTTTCAGAAAGTCTTCGGATGGGGCACTCACTACTTTGATATGTTCATAGGCGCTAAGTTTTGCAAGGAGGTTTTCTCGAACAAACTTATCTTTATATTTTTCTATTTCTCTTACGGTATAAGGATGGATAATTTTTGTGTAATGTAGTTTATCAAGCCACCTGTAAAGGCAACCTATATTGTAGTTTGAAACTACAGAATTCTCCCTATGAATAATGATATTTGTATCAAGTAATGCTTTCGGCATAGAATTATTCAATTTGTGTATTTGTTCCATCATCAGCGATTTCTGTATCCTTTCTTTTTGGTTTTGGAGAGTTTAAAGATTTGGTTACCAATCTTGTTAAGTCCTTACTTATAAAACCTGACGAAGATTTTAATTCTTGTATTATAAACTGATAGTTTTTTCTCATTACATTTAATATAACTGTGCTTGGAATACTATCGACATTTAATTGAACACCTTTATCATGGATATTCTCTAAAATCTCTCTTTCATTCATAAGAAAAACTCCTCATAATTATTCGACACATTTATCCTTTGTTCCGAGAATACTACATATTCAGGGTTAATTTCAATACACAAATAATTTCTTCCAAGATTTTTAGCGGCGGCGCAAGTAGTCCCACCGCCACAAAATGGATATAATACGATATCGCCATTGCTAGATAACAATTTCAATAATTCTCGTGCTATGTATAACGGACATACAGCAGTATGTTTATTATCTTCTGTTATTTCGACAGGACTTTCTATTAGGTCTTTTTTTATAGCATTGCCTGTTATTTTGATAATCGTAAACCCATTCCTTCTAATTTGATTATTTCGCCCACCTGTCATACCATCATATGTTTCTTTATGAATACCGCGAATTTTCATTCTAAAACTTTCAATTTTGACGAGGTGTACTTCTTTGACTTTTTTTAACGCACACACTGCATTTTCTTTTTCTTTCAGTGTTAAATTTGATTGGCGGATAGTATCAAAATATTTTCTTCCTACTTTTGAAAAATTAAAAGTTGTTTTTTATTCTTTCTATTTAAACGACTTAAATATTCATTTAATTTAAAGCAATACTCCTTTATCTTAGCAAAGACAAAAAAAGGCTTTGTGGACTGTATCAGTTTTCTATTCTCTTGTCTCGGGGTAAGGTTTGTTTTAGTCCGAGTGATTTGATTGATTAAGAAAACTTTGTTATTTTCTAATGCCTTAAGAGCAAATTTATATGGAATTAGCGATAAATTACCATTTAGATATTTATATCCCAAATTAAAAACAAGCGCGCCCGTTGTTTTAACTACACGAGAACATTCATTAAATATTGATAGTAATTTATTCATATATTTTCCTTCCGTTGCTTCATTTCCAATACTATCACAGCCATAATCACGCTGTTGATAATATGGCGAGGAAGTAATAGCCAAATCCATACTATTACAAATACTTTTTTAAAGAACGATAAAGCGTCTGAGCAGTGAACCTTATTTACCAAATCATTAATATCAAAGATATCATTATAATAAGTTTTCGTTGCTAAATTTCTATATACCTGTAATTTTTCCATTATCACATTCCTGTGTGATGGTAAACAATTGCCTCAACAAATATATCCACACATATACCTTGCAATTTTGCGTTCTCATGATAAAATTATATCGTACAGAAATACAAAATACAATATATAATTAAAGAATTATTCGTTTAAGTAGGAATTAGTACTACGACTGTCAATAATACAAAAAAATCGAAACAACAAGTCAAAATTTGACATATATGAGCGAACAAAGGCGTACGTTGGGAGGTTGTTGAAAACAAGTAAGGACCTAAGAAACCTTTTAACAGAATTGCCAAAAGGGTTTTTGTAAAAGAAAACTCTAAGACCATTGCAGATATCAAAACAACTTAACTCTAAACTATTGAAATTCCACGCTTTTATCCCCACGGTTAAATGCTCGATTGCCGATATAGAATTAACAATAATTTTAGTAGTCCGATAAATTTAGCGGATTTGGACTAATCTTAAACCCAGCAAATAGTTAGTATTACAGATAAATGAAATAAAAGGTTTTTTCAGTGTAATGTTTATTATGCTGTTGTTTAATGGTATAAGTTTTATTCCTCAAAATATCAATTTATGCTATGACTTGTAGCGCAATAACTTGAAGGAGATAACAGACTAATTCTTTCAAAAATAAGAAGTGATTAAAGGTATTCTGTGGTAAATTGTAGCAATTAAGCAAAAACCTAAAAAAACAGTTATTTGTTCTCTAATGCTTCTTTAACAATATGTGTGTTTACATCTTCTTCTCAAGTTATACATGGAAATATCTATTGTCTCTATTTGAGGTTTAATAAGAAAATATAGTTTGACAAAAGGCTGATTTTTTATCAAATTAAGTTAATATTGATTGTTGTTCGAAGTTTATTCTTTTATTTGCCAAATTAATGTATTCCTGATTTACGTCATAACCTGCAAAATTGCGATTTGTTCTTATTGACGCTAACGCAGTTGTTCCACTACCCATAAACGGGTCAAGAACAACATCGTTTGTAAAAGAATAAAGCTTGATTAGACGATATGGCAATTCTATTGGAAAAGGTGCCGGATGTCCAACACGTTTGGCGCTTTCTGCATTCATAGTCCATATTGATTTTGTCCACATCATAAATTCTTCTTTTGTTATAGTGTTTTGTTTAATGGACAATTCCTCTTTTGCCCTTTCTCTCTTGTAGTTACCTTTTGAAAAGATTAAAATATATTCGTGTATGTCCCGTAAAATTGGGTTTGCCGCACTCTTCCAACTTCCCCAAGCGGTTGATGGACTTGCACTTGATTTTTTGTTCCAAATAATTTCACCGCGCATATTAAACCCAATTCCATTCATTATTTGCGATACATAATCAGACAAAGGAATATAGGGTTTGCGTCCCAAATTTGCGATATTGATACAAGCGCGCCCGCCATTTACTAAAACCCTGTAAGTTTCACTAAATGTTTCTTTTAACAAATTTAAATATTCTGTTAATGATAAATCCTTATCATATTCTTTTGAAACATTATAAGGCGGAGATGTAATCATTAGATGTACCGAATTGTCCGGTATTTCTTTCATATCAGTGCAAGAGCCTAAAATAATTTTATTAAGATATTTTTGAGGGAACTCATTTGTTTTGTCGGATATACTTTTCGTTTGTTGGAGTTCTTTATATAATTTCGAATTATAAAATTTTTCAGAATTATGATTTATTCTGCCGCTTGTGCCGAAAGTGCTGGTCTGAGTTCCATTTTTTTTATTTTTCATACTAAACCTCTTATGAGGTTTAAAAACTTTTCTGCCTTTTGTTCGTCATAGCTTTCTTTGCTTGATATATTTATAAACTCGCCAAGCTTCTTTTTGGGTATCATTGATGAGAAGTAATTTAATTTGTCTTCTAATACTTCTTTTGTCTGTTGCTTAAGTAAAGATAAATTTTTTATAGTTAAAAACCCATTACCAGACGTTTTTTCAATAAAAGAAATACTAGTCGGTCTTGGGTTTAAAGACCAAAAACTTTGTACAGCTCCGGAGTTTTTTAAAAAATCTACTTTATGACTGTAATTTTCTGTAATGGGACTATTGCCTATAACAATAATTGGTATATTTGACGACGATATCCCGGAAACTCTTATGTTTATTGATTTTCCTATTGCTTTCAACATAGAGTCCGAACGCAATAAAGAAGGATTGCCTTTGTGAGTTTTGTAATCCCCAATAAATTTAATTTTGCCAGATTCATACTTATAGTTTGAAATGACGCTCATTTTGATTTCAAAAATTAATTTTACATTTTCTGGTACCTGTTTTTTTGAATTTGTAGTGCAAAAAGCCAAATCAGCTTCAGATCTTCTAGATAATCCAATTTTTTCACATTCTACGCCGTTAATTGCATAAAACCCAAGAGATCGAGCAATAGGAGTAAAAATATCTTTTGTCCATTTTTCTGTGAATTGCCCAATTAAAGAATTTCTTGCTTGTAAAGCTTGCCCCTTGGCATTTTCGGTTTTTGGGACATATGCATAATAACCCGAATGTAAGTGATAGAATAGCTGCTCCGGTGTGGCATAATTTTGTAATGCAGTTGTAAAAAATTGCAATTCCGACAACCTATCCCATAAGTCCATTGACTAACCTCTCCTTTCCCATCAAAACAAAAAAGCGAGCAGTTTTCATGATACTTGCGAGAGTATAATAACCGTCGCCTTATGCGTCCCAATTAAGGAACCTAAGCAAAACAAGCGATTATTCCAGACTCACAATGATTTCAAAGATATTAGCTCTGAAATATTCATCTATACTCGTTAGTCATGACTCCAAAATAATCTATTTAATTTTTCAACAACAATCTAAATCTAGCATTAAAAATACGATAACAAATCTCAGTAATTTGGAAATTTGTACGACATAGTCAGTTTCATTCTGATACAGGATTATATAAAATAATGTGATAATCCGGTAATAATCATCAATACAGACAAAACTCATGAAAAATATTTTATGACGAGAGATAATCTCTCACTTTACCCAAATAGTAAAAGTTTTCAACTCCGCTACTTACTGGTAATCTCACAAAATGCTTCGCATTCTCGTTCCCATCACAGAACTCGTGATTCTTAATCGTCTCGCCGGCCCCTTCCCCGCAGACAGCGAGAGAACAATTGCGACGACAACAAATAAAACATATGCTTTCCATGCGGCTTGCCCGACTGATTATATAAAGATTTTAATTTTTTATACAATAACATAAGTTAAATTTTTGGGAAGAATGTGTTTAACAATCTACATACTACATAAAAAAACTCCGGAAACTGTCTGAAGTTACAACAATTCGTATCTGCTATTACTCCGAATTACTAGAATTCTACGCTTACTCATACTGTTGAATGATTAATTGCTGATATAGAACCAAATGCTAATTTTAACAGTGTATTAAATTCAGCGGTTTTGAGTTATACTTCTTGTACTTAATCGTTAGTACTTACATATAAATGAAATTAAAAATATTTTATATTTAAGTTTAAGATAGCAATTTAAGCGGCGGTCTGGTTGATTCTACTTTGTCGCTAATTTGACATATTGCCGCTTTTAAAACTTGGAAACATATTTTTGCCGTATGCTCATCTGGCTGAAACCTTGACGACTTTTGTTTACATGGATGGATATAATTTCTAAAATCCCGGAGAACATGACTAAACTTTTTCACATCTTCAAGTATAAAACCTAATTCACAAGCAGTATCGATACTTTCGCCTAGCTTCCATTTAGGAAAAGGTTTAATTTTATTATCGCTGTCTTTTTGAGCAGAATCCGCCTGATTAAATTTTTCTGGATATTTAATCATAATACTTAACAGCAATCCTTCCAATACACTACCACACATAAATATAGTAGATAAATTTGCTTTAGAGTGCATACACTTTTTTATTTCTTCTATTCGCTCAGTTATTATTTTTTGCAATAACGAATCAATGTTAAGATATTTTAGATTTATATCTTCAAATTCTTTATTCAGAAACTCATTTTCACTATCAGTTATCTTACTATCAACATTTCTTTTTAAAAAGCTATCTGTCGAATCTACAAATATTATCTCTTTATCTTGTCTTACAACTAACCAACCATCAAACGAAATATATTTATTGAAATCTGCGATTAGGGAATCTAATTTATCAAATTCACCAACAAAGTTAATAGGAGCAAATACATTCCTAATACACTTACATAAATTAGGGGTGTTATTGATTTGTTTTAATTTGTCTTCTATATACCACCAACGAGAAGGGAATCCTTTACAGTAAGTATCGTTGAATCCGAAAGCATTAAAAAATTCTACTAATTTTGGACCACTTCTATATTTTATTTTTTCGTTAATAAGTTCTCTTAAATATTCTAATGTTTTTTGATTTAACTGCATACTGTTTATCTCCTAACCGTTTAACGATATACAGACTTCAATTCACGTGCCTACACAAGGCGCGACGAAATTCAAGCGACCACTTTTGAGGACGAGCTGGATTTCAATTCACGCGCCTACACAAGGCGCGACATGCCCCAAATCTATAGGATTGCCGCCGGGCAAAATTTCAATTCACGCGCCTATACAAGGCGCGACCCCGATATTAGGCAATTTTTGTTTGACAGAAAAATATTTCAATTCACGCGCCTATACAAGGCGCGACTCTCTCTTTTATAAATGTTAAATACTGATAATCCATTTCAATTCACGCGCCTATACAAGGCGCGACAATTATGATAAACGAGGTGAGCGAGCAAAGACTTATTTCAATTCACGCGCCTACACAAGGCGCGACGGACGAGGCCTTTAACGCTAAGAGAGCCAAACTAATTTCAATTCACGCGCCTACACAAGGCGCGACCGAAGCCGCACAGAATTTGCAATGGGATAGGCAGATTTCAATTCACGCGCCTACACAAGGCGCGACTTAGGATTTGTTTACAAGGATTATCCAAATCAATACATTTCAATTCACGCGCCTACACAAGGCGCGACGAACTACATCGGTCTATTTTAGAAGACTATAACAATTTCAATTCACGCGCCTACACAAGGCGCGACGAGACTATATCCGCAAATGGCGGACGTATTTAAAATTTCAATTCACGCGCCTACACAAGGCGCGACTATATAACTTCGGCTCAGTATCCTTATCCCACCCATTTCAATTCACGCGCCTACACAAGGCGCGACAAGCACTGCCCAGCCCCATTGACCCAGTAGGGATATTTCAATTCACGCGCCTACACAAGGCGCGACATGGATTTAACGATAGAGCGGCAGTACAAGAAGCCATTTCAATTCACGCGCCTACACAAGGCGCGACACGTGGGCGTATTAACGATAAACAATGCAGCGCCCATTTCAATTCACGCGCCTACACAAGGCGCGACTGTAAATAAAGGCATATCCGCAGCCACAGGACTTGATTTCAATTCACGCGCCTACACAAGGCGCGACCGGCACATTTACGCAAGTATGGCAAGAGGACGTAAATTTCAATTCACGCGCCTACACAAGGCGCGACGTATCTTACCCGAAAGAGACAGACGCTACAACCAATTTCAATTCACGCGCCTATACAAGGCGCGACAGAAATTACTGTAGGTGATGAGGCTCTAGTAGGCATTTCAATTCACGCGCCTATACAAGGCGCGACAACATAAAAAGCTAAAGCTTTTAAACCGGGCTGTATTTCAATTCACGCGCCTATACAAGGCGCGACCCTTAAAACAATCCCAAGGGCAATGGCAAGCTTTGATTTCAATTCACGCGCCTATACAAGGCGCGACGGTACTATCGGATGCGAAGCAGACGGAACCTTACATTTCAATTCACGCGCCTATACAAGGCGCGACTGATAGGACTTTTAATACTCCGAAAGAAGCAAAAATTTCAATTCACGCGCCTATACAAGGCGCGACAATCTTAGACAGAACGGATTTCATGTTATAATATAATTTCAATTCACGCGCCTATACAAGGCGCGACCTGGCTGGGATGGCCAGATATATGCGACAGTTGTATTTCAATTCACGCGCCTATACAAGGCGCGACACTACTGTTAAGCCTTTGCCGTTATTTACAATTATTTCAATTCACGCGCCTATACAAGGCGCGACGATTAATGCGTTGCCTTTGTGCGGGATTGATTTAATTTCAATTCACGCGCCTATACAAGGCGCGACTTGAGAAATATTTGGAACGGTGCAAGTTTTGGAGCATTTCAATTCACGCGCCTATACAAGGCGCGACCCACACAAGCACACGGCTGATTTTCGGAATTTCTATTTCAATTCACGCGCCTATACAAGGCGCGACATGAATGTGTGGGAAAGCGACGCAGAAACACAGCAATTTCAATTCACGCGCCTATACAAGGCGCGACAAGAATGGCGTGGGAAGAAATTAAACGAGGGATGATTTCAATTCACGCGCCTATACAAGGCGCGACGCCCACTGGTCTTCTACCTGAGGATATATATAAGTTATTTCAATTCACGCGCCTATACAAGGCGCGACTTTAAAATGATGTCGGAATCTGCGAAGAAGTTTGATTTCAATTCACGCGCCTATACAAGGCGCGACCTTTGCAGAAGGCGGAGCTATCAAGAGACTGCCCATTTCAATTCACGCGCCTATACAAGGCGCGACGTTTCGCAATATAGGCTGTAATTTGATTGTAAGCATTTCAATTCACGCGCCTATACAAGGCGCGACTGCGTTAAAGGTTACCTCTTTGTCAATATCAGCATTTCAATTCACGCGCCTATACAAGGCGCGACCAAACGTAAGCTGATAATCGTCCCCGCCGTACGATTTCAATTCACGCGCCTATACAAGGCGCGACTAAAGTAAAGTGTTAAGGATTTATGAGATTATCGATTTCAATTCACGCGCCTATACAAGGCGCGACGCAAGGTGTGGGACAATCGCGTATGCCTTTACAGATTTCAATTCACGCGCCTATACAAGGCGCGACAATTTATGCAAACCGATGAGCGACCCGAACTTGTGATTTCAATTCACGCGCCTATACAAGGCGCGACGGCGTTTATAACGCATGCGTGTTTAGCCGCCAAAATTTCAATTCACGCGCCTATACAAGGCACGACAAGATAGAACCCGCGCATTTAACGAAGATTTAGCATTTCAATTCACGCGCCTATACAAGGCGCGACTATACGGAAGTATTGGCTGAAATGTTGCCGATGGATTTCAATTCACGCGCCTATACAAGGCGCGACTATACGGAAGTATTGGCTGAAATGTTGCCGATGGATTTCAATTCACGCGCCTATACAAGGCGCGACATGCAGTTGAAAGCTACTTGGCGCATTTAATCGCAATTTCAATTCACGCGCCTATACAAGGCGCGACTATTGTGGACATAGAGTTACAGCCAATACCTGGAGATTTCAATTCACGCGCCTATACAAGGCGCGACGAGGCAGGCGAGACAAGTAACGCCAGAGGGACCCATTTCAATTCACGCGCCTATACAAGGCGCGACACGGAAAGCAGGCTAGGGCAAGCGGAGCAGGCTCATTTCAATTCACGCGCCTATACAAGGCGCGATGGAACATTTGGCAAGGGAACTTGTTTTATTAAAAATTTCAATTCACGCGCCTATACAAGGCGCGATTGGCGGAGCCTGTAATGGGAAAATGGTCAATAGTAATTTCAATTCACGCGCCTATACAAGGCGCGATGGACTACAGGTAGTCCTCAAGGTAACATGTCAGATTTCAATTCACGCGCCTATACAAGGCGCGATATTATATGTCAGAGTGACAAACGAGGCGGACAATATTTCAATTCACGCGCCTATACAAGGCGCGATGTACTCGAAAAAAATAATCGGTACGTGCCGGAAAATTTCAATTCACGCGCCTATACAAGGCGCGATCGTAAAGCTTGCCTGTAAACGCAAATTCTAAAACAATTTCAATTCACGCGCCTATACAAGGCGCGATAGGACGGGGGGAAAAATGAAAATAAAAGAATGGATTTCAATTCACGCGCCTATACAAGGCGCGATGTGTTTGCGTGATTAGTAAACGAAGCGGTTAATTTATTTCAATTCACGCGCCTATACAAGGCGCGATCAGTACGGAAAAATACACTCGTGAATCTGTGAAATTTCAATTCACGCGCCTATACAAGGCGCGATACCAAGTAAAACATTGCAAGTATGCACACCATTACATTTCAATTCACGCGCCTATACAAGGCGCGATGTAGGCAGAGCCGAAGATACTACGTTTATGCGAGATTTCAATTCACGCGCCTATACAAGGCGCGATAGCCCATATACAGCTGGTCTAACTGCTACATTAGGATTTCAATTCACGCGCCTATACAAGGCGCGATTAGCAAAAATGAGAGAGCTTAGCGAGCGGCTGAGAATTTCAATTCACGCGCCTATACAAGGCGCGATTAAGTTTCCTTACAACCTTTGTTGCGTGTTTCTTAATTTCAATTCACGCGCCTATACAAGGCGCGATCGCCCTGTTTTGTATTGATGATACTTTTGACCCCATTTCAATTCACGCGCCTATACAAGGCGCGATTTTGTCAACAGTTCAAGTTCTCTTTGTCTATACTATTTCAATTCACGCGCCTATACAAGGCGCGATAAAAAAATACAGGAGTTAGAAGAAGAACTAAACGATTTCAATTCACGCGCCTATACAAGGCGCGATATTTCCTTCGTCTAAAATGCGTTTAATTTCTTTTATTTCAATTCACGCGCCTATACAAGGCGCGATTTTCCCTATAAAGGATGTCCGTTTACAACTGTGAATTTCAATTCACGCGCCTATACAAGGCGCGATTATGGCGCACGATATAGTGGCGGTGAAAGGAAAAATTTCAATTCACGCGCCTATACAAGGCGCGATTTTGCTGTCATTCTCTCGTCAAACCATTTCTTGAAAATTTCAATTCACGCGCCTATACAAGGCGCGATACTGTGGTAGATGTTACGGGCAATACATTTGATGAATTTCAATTCACGCGCCTATACAAGGCGCGATCTGCCCAAAGGTAGCGGCGTCCAACGCGGCTGTAGATTTCAATTCACGCGCCTATACAAGGCGCGATCTGGTTATGTTTTTCTTCTTCTTCTTCCAGCAGTTTAAATTTCAATTCACGCGCCTATACAAGGCGCGATCGTACTCTTGTAAAACGCCCTCGCGAAATCCAGGGATTTCAATTCACGCGCCTATACAAGGCGCGATTAAACTATCGTCGCCTATCATGTTTCCCGTATCGGGATTTCAATTCACGCGCCTATACAAGGCGCGATGTTCCGGTCGGGGAAGGGAAAGCCGTAAGAGTAACCATTTCAATTCACGCGCCTATACAAGGCGCGATCAGTGCCATCGGCCGAGTTTAAAACAACATCGGGCGATTTCAATTCACGCGCCTATACAAGGCGCGATCTTATTGCATTCTGCGTGCGCTTTTGCCACCACAATTTCAATTCACGCGCCTATACAAGGCGCGATATCTGAAATTCCGAAAATTAAACGGGTGTTTATATATTTCAATTCACGCGCCTATACAAGGCGCGATGAATATTGGTGTGCTTAATCATTTTGCCAAAATAATTTCAATTCACGCGCCTATACAAGGCGCGATCTTGTCAACTACTACCTGCCTTTTCTTTTCTTAACATTTCAATTCACGCGCCTATACAAGGCGCGATACCACATGGTGCGGTTTTTTTTTATTGTTGACCTTATTTCAATTCACGCGCCTATACAAGGCGCGATCGTTTACAAATATAGGGTGTAATTTAGTAATCGCCATTTCAATTCACGCGCCTATACAAGGCGCGATGTGATGTTGTACTACGGGCAAAAGCGTTCATTTACATTTCAATTCACGCGCCTATACAAGGCGCGATCACAGTAGATAAGTTACGGGCATATAACCATTGCATTTCAATTCACGCGCCTATACAAGGCGCGATAATTCTGAAACGGGCAGTTGTATCCATTTGGTTGATATTTCAATTCACGCGCCTATACAAGGCGCGATAATCTACTGTCTCTGCTCTTCACACCAAAGTGAGCATTTCAATTCACGCGCCTATACAAGGCGCGATACGCTACTAATAGGATTTTTGCTGTAACTGATAAATTTCAATTCACGCGCCTATACAAGGCGCGATACCCCATCAATGCGTTACGTTGCGCCTACGCTGAATTTCAATTCACGCGCCTATACAAGGCGCGATCCCGTTTGTCGCAAAACAGAACTACCGTCGGCAAATTTCAATTCACGCGCCTATACAAGGCGCGATATTACCTGTTAACCAGCCCTGTATATCCGTGTTAATTTCAATTCACGCGCCTATACAAGGCGCGATCCCTAAATCCTGCTGAGCGGCGTTGGGAGCAAAAATTTCAATTCACGCGCCTATACAAGGCGCGATCAGAGCCAAGCACAATCTCAGCTGCGCACAAACAAATTTCAATTCACGCGCCTATACAAGGCGCGATGGCAGACCAGACGTTTACCTGTGCTAACCCTACGATTTCAATTCACGCGCCTATACAAGGCGCGATTATCCATCTAACTCCACCATCTTCCCAAATAAATATTTCAATTCACGCGCCTATACAAGGCGCGATCTCAGCGGCGTACTGTTCCGCCATTTGCGGATACATTTCAATTCACGCGCCTATACAAGGCGCGATTACGGCGCATTTAAAAAGTTTGTGAGAGGCGAAATTTCAATTCACGCGCCTATACAAGGCGCGATTATGCTGGCTTTCGGCACAAAAGGAATTTTAGACATTTCAATTCACGCGCCTATACAAGGCGCGATCAACAAGATGCGGCAGAGGAACAAAATCCGTACGATTTCAATTCACGCGCCTATACAAGGCGCGATATGATGGATTTAACGTGGGAAGACGCAGAGAACTATTTCAATTCACGCGCCTATACAAGGCGCGATGGGCAACGAGTATCGAACCTATCGGCGTGGCGGATTTCAATTCACGCGCCTATACAAGGCGCGATTATCGAATGTTTACAAAATTATCGGTACGGAGAAATTTCAATTCACGCGCCTATACAAGGCGCGATCAGCGTTAACACCTGCCCACCCGCCTGCGGCGCATTTCAATTCACGCGCCTATACAAGGCGCGATTTAACGTCGCTTGGGTCTGCACCTCTAAAACAAACATTTCAATTCACGCGCCTATACAAGGCGCGATCACCCTCTTTTTTACTAGCCGACGGGGAGACGCCATTTCAATTCACGCGCCTATACAAGGCGCGATACAGGATATTTATCCTCATTTGTCCCAAGAAGCCATTTCAATTCACGCGCCTATACAAGGCGCGATGTTGCAGTTCCGCCAATGCATTCACTCGCTCCGTATTTCAATTCACGCGCCTATACAAGGCGCGATTACTTCGGTCTCATTCGTGATGACGATAGGCTTAATTTCAATTCACGCGCCTATACAAGGCGCGATACCCGCTTCTCTGGCTCTTTGCATCATATTAACGGATTTCAATTCACGCGCCTATACAAGGCGCGATCGTATGCGGGTGCGGGCGGCGATGCCGAGACAGCATTTCAATTCACGCGCCTATACAAGGCGCGATAAGCGTATTTTACCGAATTGCCTAACGTTTTTATATTTCAATTCACGCGCCTATACAAGGCGCGATGATGAAATATACTGATATACCGAAGTGCCGCACAATTTCAATTCACGCGCCTATACAAGGCGCGATTAAACATGCTTTTAGAGTTGGCCATAGACTCGGCATTTCAATTCACGCGCCTATACAAGGCGCGATAACTTTTATCCAGACTCGAAGAATATTTAAGTAAGATTTCAATTCACGCGCCTATACAAGGCGCGATAAGACAAGATAAAAGAGTTGAGCGAAACGTTTCCATTTCAATTCACGCGCCTATACAAGGCGCGATTGTAAGTTTTTCCGGCGGACAGAACTTAGAACTAATTTCAATTCACGCGCCTATACAAGGCGCGATCATTTGGTATTTCTCTGCTTCGTCGCCTGTGGCTAATTTCAATTCACGCGCCTATACAAGGCGCGATCTGTTACGGTTCGTAGTTTAAGTTTTTACGCTAGAATTTCAATTCACGCGCCTATACAAGGCGCGATACAGTAGATAAGTTACGGGCATATAACCATTGCATTTCAATTCACGCGCCTATACAAGGCGCGATCTCGGGAGTTTCTATCCCTGCTGCTCTAGAATAGATTTCAATTCACGCGCCTATACAAGGCGCGATTTGCTGTGTTAATATCCAACGCGTGCCCGTCAATCGATTTCAATTCACGCGCCTATACAAGGCGCGATCGTTCCGACAATGATTTCCGACAACCCGTCTTTAATTTCAATTCACGCGCCTATACAAGGCGCGATAACAGCAAAATCATGCCAATCCTTTTTTGCGTAAATTTCAATTCACGCGCCTATACAAGGCGCGATCTGTTCGTACTTCAGGCTGTCTCTTAGGTTTCCAATTTCAATTCACGCGCCTATACAAGGCGCGATAAGAAGGAAAAAGAGCTGTGAGTAAGCTTAAGAGATTTCAATTCACGCGCCTATACAAGGCGCGATCAACTAATGCAACGTTAAGCCCTGATAAGTATCCATTTCAATTCACGCGCCTATACAAGGCGCGATGTCGGCCAAAAAATCCAAGCCTCTATGCTTCCCCATTTCAATTCACGCGCCTATACAAGGCGCGATTTACATGGATGTAATTAAGGCATCAATGGTAAACATTTCAATTCACGCGCCTATACAAGGCGCGATTCTTTTTTGCCGGGCGGCAATCAACAAGACTTGGATTTCAATTCACGCGCCTATACAAGGCGCGATTCATTGGACGTATCGGCGGTATATCGAGGGGCGCATTTCAATTCACGCGCCTATACAAGGCGCGATCCAGACTAGCGTGGGTAGCTATTCTTTTAAATACATTTCAATTCACGCGCCTATACAAGGCGCGATTCACTCGGCTCACTCAGCAACTTGCCCAGAGAAAAATTTCAATTCACGCGCCTATACAAGGCGCGATGAGGAAATAAAAAAGATGTTAGCCTAACGGCTTATTTCAATTCACGCGCCTATACAAGGCGCGATCGCCAGGGTTGTCAAAAGCTGTAGGTGCCAAACTAATTTCAATTCACGCGCCTATACAAGGCGCGATGAATCATCTCTGGCGCAGTAATGCACTATCGAAATTTCAATTCACGCGCCTATACAAGGCGCGATGGCTGGATTAAATAGGTAGAGATTATGCCGAAACCATTTCAATTCACGCGCCTATACAAGGCGCGATCTGTCGGGGGATGGTGCTGGGGCGCCACCGCAACAATTTCAATTCACGCGCCTATACAAGGCGCGATGAATCATCTCTGGCGCAGTAATGCACTATCGAAATTTCAATTCACGCGCCTATACAAGGCGCGATAAGAAATGAAGCTGTATGGCAACCCCCCGAAATGATTTCAATTCACGCGCCTATACAAGGCGCGATAGCCAGCCCAGATGGCAGAGGCTAGCTTGCCAGAATTTCAATTCACGCGCCTATACAAGGCGCGATGAAATGGATAAAGTTAGGTTGGAAACTTAGAGCCATTTCAATTCACGCGCCTATACAAGGCGCGATGCTGGATTAAATAGGTAGAGATTATGCCGAAACCATTTCAATTCACGCGCCTATACAAGGCGCGATCCGGTTATAAAGAGGGAGTTTTGCAAGAGTACGAAATTTCAATTCACGCGCCTATACAAGGCGCGATGTGCATGTAACACTAGAAGAGTCTGTAGAGTTTAATTTCAATTCACGCGCCTATACAAGGCGCGATGTGAAAAAGATAATCTGCGACGATAAAAAGAAAAATTTCAATTCACGCGCCTATACAAGGCGCGATGCACAGACTATATCGGAGGCAAACGTGGAAGAATCATTTCAATTCACGCGCCTATACAAGGCGCGATAGTACGACAAAAACTAATTATGAATTCAATATATTTTTTATAAATTTTGCGAACTATCTATTTTCGTCGTAATATTATTAACACATTCTTAATTCTCATTCATTTTTCAATGTGCGATACTAATGAATAATCCTCGATTACATATAATTCGCATTATTAAAATTTATCAAAAAAAATATATGTCCACTATTGCTATATTATCAACGTTCCATGTAAATCAACAGGTTCCTTACAGCCATAATGCTCTATTTTCCTTTTCCAATTTGAACCAAGCATATAAAACCTTATACTGTCTCTTTTTAAGTCTGCAATATTCAATAATTTATCCTTTAAAAAAACCCACTGAGTAGGATCGACTTCACATTCAAAAACTGAAAATTGAACCCTTTGTCCATAGTCCAAACATACTTTAGAAACCCTTCTTAAACGTCTTTGCCCTCCTACATCGACAGTACTTATGTCATAGCTTATCAAAACTAACATAATTTATCCTATTTCCAAATAAACGGTGGATATGCATCAATATCCCCTCTTATATACCTAGCAAAAAGCAAAGCCTGTGCATGATATAAAAGCCCTATATGTATAGTCTCTTTCAAGAAAGGATGAAATATTTCTTCCTCTTTCCTCTTTCTATATGAGTCTATAACAACCTTTTTATTATCATCTTTCATTATTACTCCACCGCTCGGAGATTCTGAAAAACCATCAGCATCGATTTGAGATAGATTGATTAAAGTAAGAACCAATCTATCAGCTATTACAGATCTAAATTCTTCCATCATATCTAAAGCCAAACTCGGTCTGCCGGGTCTATCTTTGTGTAAGAACCCAACTTGAGGATCTAATCCGACTCCTTCCAATGCTGACGAAACATCATGCGCCAATAAAGTATATACAAAAGAAAGAAGACAATTAACTCTGTCTTTCGGAGGACGCCTGTTTCTATCGGTCATAAAAAACTTTTCTTTGCGATCTAATATCAGTTCATTAAAGACACTAAAATAAGAACCAGCAGCATCGCCCTCCATGCCACGTAATACATCTACATTCTCAGCATTAAAAGTATTATCAATTGCTTTGTGTAAACCATAAGATACTTGTTTCAGTCTATCAGAATTAGGTATTTTCTCTTCATGATCCCTTAATGCTCTGTTTATTACAGTTCTTGAATTATTTAACTTTCCAAGTAATATTGATCTGGCTGTTTCCAGACAAAATTTTTCATCATCTGAATATCTATATTGCTGTTTTCTCAAAAGAACATTGCCTGAAATAGGAGATTGTACTTTTGCTATAAATTTTCCATACTCTGTAAAGTAGCTCACAGAAACATCATTTTCGGCACACAATCCTAAGAGAAAAGGTGAACATAAAACATTCCCAAAACAAACCATCGAATTAATCAGATGAATTGGCGCTCTAAATAATTCTTTACCCTGTAAACTAACTACAATATTCTCGCGCTCTTTTGATACATATGTTCCTTGCGTTGAAATACAAAGCGTACTAAATAGTTTCTTCATTATTTATAACTTCTTTTAAATATTCCTTTATAGATTTTTTGCTTCCAAACATTTCGGGCAAACATAATTCTTTAAATGAACAATTATTGCATTTTTTTGAATATTCAGATTTTGGTGTTTTTTCACTATCAACTAAATCATGAAATTCTTGAGCAAGCGCAGAAGTTTCGTCTCTTAAAGATTTATCAAACTCAACATTTAGACGATTGCGAGTTTTCCCATAAAATATCGCACCACTTTCTATCGCAATATTCATCATATCCTCAAGACACATAGCCTGCGCACAAAGCTGGACTTTATCTGTATTATTATCTTTCGCCTTACCGATTTTATATTCAACAGGGAACGGAATTAATTTACTCCCAGATTTATGAAATTCCACAATATCGCTCTTCCCTATTAAACCAAGTTTATAAGACTTAAGATAAACATCGCGTTCAATAATTACGCCTTTTTTATGCTCTATTTTTTCTGTGTGAACTTTATCGTGCATAACAATTCCTTTTGCCGTAAAGAAATTGTCTGCCCATTGTTGTTCAATAAAAAGTAAGGCACATCTGCGTTTGCAATAAGACAGCTGGTATAATCCTCTTATATGAAGCAAATCATCTTCACAATACATTAACTTACCAACCTTGAATTATTTCCGCCTTTAAACCTTTTATGGATTCCACAGTTCCATTTTCTAAATCTTTTTCATTTTCTATATTGCCATTATTGTCAATTTTAACTGAATTGTGAACTTTCGCTGAAGAGTACTGTCCAGATGATGAATTATGCTCGAACCAAACAACTTTTAATATTTCCATACTTCCTTCTGGGCGTGCTGAAGAAGCGTCATTTTCAAACAGTTTCGGTAATATATCTTTTATAACGTTAGAATCTTCATTACTAAAACCAGTCTTTTCCGCTAGCTGAGGATTCATAGCTCCATAAAAAACATATATCGCTTCCCTAATCCAATGCTTCATTCCCATCCTATCAGACGACATGCCTTCGTCATCTGAATCACTACCTTTTTTATTACTTTTACCATTAACACTTTTTGTTATTTGGTCACTAACAATAGTTATCGACTCTTTGCTAAAGGCAGATTGAATTGTTAGAGGACCTCTAATTCCTATAGAACTTCCTTTTTCATAAGCAAAAACTTGTCCGAAAGTACGAACGTCCATCCATTTTTCGCAAGCTTGTTTAGAAAAATCAGAAGTTTTATTTATTTTACCTATTTCTCCATCTGCCCTTTCCTGCAAAGAACCATACTTATCTTTTTTATAATCATCAGATTGAACAAAAACACCTTTATTCATATCTAATAGTCTGTTTCTTATTTTTCTTTTAATGCATACGTCCGTTACTTCACCAATTCCATCTGCCAATGTTCTCGGCATATTTTCATTAAGAGGATCTCCATTGGGATTAGCATTTTTTACTTTAAATACAACTACAAAATCAATTTTTTTATTTAACAATGTCATTTGAACACTCCTTTTCTTTTTTATTTTGTATCGCAGCTTTCCTTTCTTCTTCTATCGTTTTTAGTTGATGAAAATAACCTAATAAATATAAACCTGTTAATTTTGAATTATTTTCAAATTCTTCTATTGAAGTAAATTTATCTTTAATATCTACTATTGTTTTATCTATCCAATATCCATTTCCATTTACTCTCTTTTTATAAGCATCATTAAACTTTTCATATAAAAATTTCCAAGTTTCAAAGGGTTTTATAGAAAATTGACGCATCAATCTTTGAGCATTAGTTAGTCTTATTGCCTCTTTTGTATTACTATTTTCTTTATTTTGTTTTAATAATGCGCTTTTTTCAGCATCATCAATCACAGCTAATAATCTTCCATAAAGATAGTTTCTGTCCTTGCAATTTTCGTCAACACTCATTAAATAATCCTCCTCTTTTTTATTCTCATCGTATAAATGATTGCCCTTATATATTGAACAAGCAATTCTTAAGACTGTCTTCCATTGATTATTATTTAAGGCAACGGGGTTTGAAGCCTTTTCAATAAAATGTTTTTCTATATATTCTGGGATATTTTTATTTTCTAAATTTTCTAAAACACTTGGCATTAAATCTCTTATCAACTTACTTTTTATTTTCTGCTCATTTTTTTCAACCGAAAATTTATCTTTTTTATAAAAATATACAGTAGCTATCGTATTTATTGATGGAGTTCCATAAAAATACTGATATTCTTCCTTTTGATTATCTTTATTTTTTATTTTTAAAAACTGCTGCCAATAATATTTTTTATGCCAATTTTTTATACTATTAAGATACTTTGAACCTTGTAACTCTTTATAGTATGTAATACTGGCTCTACCTTTATTTTGGACTATCGCATCTACTTCCAAAATTATAATATTCTTATTCTTATTTTCTTCAAATTGTTTAAAATCTATATTAAGCCCTTTCATTCCTTTAGCAAAATCTTGCCCAAAAACTTGACCGACACTTCCGCCTTTCCCATCAACTGTAAATGCAACTATTACTTGAGGGAAATTGGTACGATATGCCTGCTTTCTTTTTTTAGAAATAAGCCATTCTAATGTGTTATGCGCTTTTTGAGAAACATAAAAATCAATATTTAATGCTTCCTCTGGTCTTTCAAATCTTCCATCCCAAATAAAATTGCCGAAATCTGGGCAAGCAATAAGTTTAGAGCCTCCAAGTATCGACGGGTACTTACTATTATCTATAATACATCCAGCGCTTCCCGTTATATAACAGACATTTTTAGCGGTTTCGCTTACTGATAAAGCTTTATTTACATTATTATTTTTTTTATTAACTTTAGATTCCTTTATATCACCGTTTTTCTCTTTTTGTATTTTTGTTATCAGAAAGTTTATCCAAGAATTTTGAATAGATTCATTTTTCCATGTTTCGTTATCCTTATCACTTCCTACTATCCATCTAACAAATATATCGTCTTGTTTAAAACTTTTTTTACCATTATTTTTGATTGTCTTTATATGTTCTTTCAAATTATATTTCTCTAACAATATTTTAAGCAAATCATTATTACTAACAAATTTATTAACAGCTTCAATATACTTGTTATTGTTTTTTTCAAAATAAGACCAGTCTTTTAATTGCTGTCTATATTTATCAGTATATTGCTTAATATTAACAGAAAGTCCCCATAAACAGTTATTATAATAGGTAGTTTGAACTATAGTATCTGCGTCATCTGCATCATATACATAGTTCACATCTTCTATTTCCCCGCATTCATTTAAAGACACTTCTATATCTACATCTTTACGAGTATGCGCAACAGGCGCAATCATAAATCCATCTTCTTTTGCTGTTTTAAAACAATTTTCATAAGTCTCATATAATCTTTGAAACCAACTCATTATTTTACCTCCGCATTTCCAAACATATTTTCATATTCCGTATCAACGTTTAAAATATTGTTATCTAAAGCATATTGATTTTATTGCTGCATCAGTTTAATAACTCTTTCTTTTATATTATTGTTTTTATCAGTAAAATCAATTATTCCATTTTTCATATCAGCATTTAACCAGATTCTCGCTACCAATTCTTTTTTCCCAGTTTCGTTTGGATAACCAAAATTATAAAACATAGAGCCAAAAGACAATAAATTATTATCATAATAACCGTCGCTTTCTCCAAATTTACAAGGCTCAACATATCCTTGACACTCGCGAGTTCCAAGAAAAATATCTCTTCTGCCGCCTTTTTCAAGCGAACGTTTAGCTATTTCAAAATGTTTCCCATCGTTTTGATCTTTTTTAAGTTCAGGCATATTTTCATTCCATTCAAAATGCGTCTGCACTTGATATTCGACATCCTTTAAATATGTGTAGTAATACAGTCCGCCATTACCTCCACGATATTTTAAAGTTCTCACACCTTTGGTTTCCATTTCTATAGACTTCATAACACGAACTTTATCTATAACCCAAATAAATGTCGGTTTCCAATAAATTGATTCTGTAATACCTTTAACCGCCTCATAAGTAGGAATTTGATATGAACATTTTTCTCCGCCCAATTTTGTAATCGGGTCAGTAAATAATGCAAACTTTCCCCATACTTTAAACTCTATTGTGTTTTTGGGAGTATTACACACATATGCCTCCTTTATCTAATGTTGTTTCCTCCGTAATACCAAAGTTTTTATCATAATAGCAATCGCTTATACTATAAATATCCAAATCATTATTTATTCGTTTTATTTGTTTTATCGCGGTTAAACCTTTAAATTGATTTGGATAGATATTGACACTATATTTGTGAAGTTCCTTTATAAGTTTATATTTTTCTTTAAAATCAAGTTTGTTTATTTTATTTATTTCACCAATAATATCACGGACTCGTTCTACTTCAATGCAGACAGGACTTGCAATACCATCTATAACTTTAAAATTATCTGAAGCCGTTTTAAAAGATTGAGTTAATATCAAATCATTCTCGTTTTTTTGTTTCTTATTTTCAGATAACAAATCTAACAAATTATTTTCATGGTCAATACGATATTTCATTTCTTTTTCTTGCTTCCAAAATAAATGATCATAATAAGCATTCATCATTTTAGTGTCTAACAAATCTATATTGGGAAATTTTTTTAAAATATCTTTTGTTATTTTTTTACCATTTTCAATATATGGTAGTGTTTTTATATTTTCGTCAAAATTATAGATATGTAGTTCGCCTTTTTGTGATGCTCCGTTCTTGTCTTTTAACTTCCCATTTCTATTTATTCTTCCTGCCGCCTGAATAATTGAATCTAATCCTGCTAATGAGCGAATTCCACAATTAAAATCAATATCAATGCCTGCTTCTATAACTTGTGTAGAAACAAGTATTATTTTCTGTTTCGTATCCAATTTATTTTTTATTTGTTGCAATACTGCCTTTCTATGAATTGGCATCATTCTTGCGCTTAAATGATACAGGTGTAATTCCTTATTTGTTTGATTATTAATAATTTGAAAAATTTCTTTTGCAGATTTAGTAGTATTACACACAACTAAACAATTATTATTTTTATCTGCAAAATCAATTGCCTTTTTTGTTATTGCTTCATTGCTATACGGTTCAGTATTGCCTTTTAATTCAGGTATAATTTCAACTCTCTTAAGAACGTTTGCTATAATATCTCTATTCTTAACTATATTACTATTTTCAGATATTTTTAGACTGCCATTTTTTTCATTCACTCTATCCAATAAAGGTTGAGTTGCGGTGCATAATACAACTGTAGTATTACAAAAATCAACCAAATAATTTATCGCATTGTTAAATAAGTGAACGCATTTTATTGGAAGCGCTTGTATCTCATCAAAAATAATTATTGAATTTGCCAATTGATGAAGTTTCCTTATGTCGGTAGTTCCGCGTCCAAACAGAATTTCTAAAATCTGTACATTTGTCGTAAATATAATAGGAATATCCCAACTTTGCATATAAAGTTCAGTTTGATTAAATTCTTCTTTAGTATCATTTGATGTTTGAGATATATTAGAATGATGTTCTAATATTATTTCCCCTTTATCAGATTTATCTGTTTCAACTATTTCTCTTATTGTACCAGCATTCTGTTCAACTATTGTAGTAAAAGGAATACAATAAATTATTCTATCAGCATTATACCTCTTTGCCATCTCAACGGCAAATCTAAAACTTGCAAGGGTTTTACCGCCGCCTGTAGGCACTTCAAGCTTATAACATCCTTTTTGATATGTTTGTCCGGCAGTGGCACAATCATCAGAAATATGCTTCCTTATCTCTTTTATATCTTGTGAAGATTTATTTTCATCATTAAGTCTATTTATTTCTTTTTCTAATTTTTCTAAAATTATATTCCAATTGACAGGTTTCTTTTCAACTTCTTCTCCGCGCTCAAAATCTGCGCTGTTTGTATGATCTGCGTCAATAAGACAACTCAACAAAAATCTTGCAAGCATTCCATATGAAAATGTTCTATATATTTCATTTTTATTAGATTTTTCGTCTATTTCATCTTTGATTTGTTCAACTTCAGATAACAAATCATTATTATTGACAGCATTATTTATCTTATCTACAATGTCTTTTTCTATGTTTTTCTTTATGTCTTTTATTGAGACAATTTCTTTATAATAATATTCTTTGTTCAATCTTTTATCAAAAATGTTCTTACCATATATGTCAATCATATCAATCAGCCCAGAATGATGAGAAACACAACAAAGTTCAATCAGTTCAAACAAAAAACCTTTTAATTTATTATCGTCTTTAAATTTACTATCGTCTTTAAACTCATTGAAATATTGAGCGCCAGCAGTAGAATGATCTATCTCCCCTTTGCTTATACGTCTTGGATTCCCCAGTAAATACTCTTGGAATAATTTTGAATATTTTCCTAAATCATGTAACAATCCTAAACAATATCCTATATTTTTCATTCCGATTTTTGAAGCGTTGTTCCGAGACATCTCAGCAACTTTAGTCAAATGTTCTTTCAATTCTTGTTTTTTATCATCTTTAGATAAATGAGCGTAAAACGATGAAGATTGATCTTTAGGAACCATTGTAAAACCTCCCTCTACACAAGTCATTTTAATATATTTGTTAAATAGAAAACAAAGATTAGCAATACTTTTTTCATTTTTTTCAAATAATTTTAATCTTCGCCCCCACGTGAGGCACGGCTATATTTTCTAATCGTTTCTGTATCTATTTTATTGACGATTGCCGGCATTTTCAAAAAAACAACATTTAATCATTTCCACGTCAGTTTTTGCCAACGATAACTGCTCGCTTACTGTTCTAAGTTCAATCTTTACTAGCGACGTGTCGTTTTTGTTCATATTTCGACTTACAGAGAATTAATTTTTTTTCTTTATACAATTACGTTTCGTGGCAAAATAACGCAACATAACGAGATATTTCGGCTTGCCATATGACAAACCGACGGAAAAACTGCTGCGGCAACTGATACAATACATATCTTTCATGCATTTGTCGTAAGTTTGACAACCTGCATTATAATGTTTACTTCAAAAATTCGGAGACGGTATATGCGATGTATTTTGCGGCTTTCGGCAGGGCAGTTTCGTCAATATTGAAATTATTATGATACCAAGAGTATGAGGTTTGTTTATTTTTTGAAGTGCCTATATAAAAAATTGACGGAGACTACATGCAAATACTCCGAAAAATTTTCCTTAGTCTAGATGGTTTATCTAATGTTTCAACACTATTTTCACCATAAAATTCTGTTGCTGTCCTGACGCACGCTTCAGCAATCTCGGGAGCTATTTATTACAGGATTACCTATTTCATCATAATCAGCAATACATTTAACTTCGTAAACCGTTTCCATAGTTTTGAGTTTTCTCAAAACACTTGCCTTCTTGCTTCGCTGTTAAAACTTATCACTGTATCATCTGCTGTTGTATTTGACATATTTAACATTTAGAGCAGATATCCAGCTAGGCTAGGGAACTCAAATAATATGATAAATTTCCTGTTTTCTCCTTAAAAACTGCTGTTATTATTAGTAATTAAGGTGCGAGAAGATTGTTTTTCATCGTAGTTTTTCTTTGTCGGCTGATGTGATAAGAAGTTAGAACAATAGATTTATTTATCGTAACGATTTTTTTGCTCTTGAAAGATATTGTTGTTAGCGTATAGAACAACAGGTGCTTTTTTTATTTGTCATTCCTGAGTGCCGTTATTGGGAGTCTGCTTTTTCTGAACGTTAATTCGAGAGAACTCAATTCTAATGGAATATACGATTATAAATTTTGGAAAAATTGAAGGCGGTAAAGCGTACAATATAGTACTCTATCTTTTCCTATCTTACTTGCTTTAAAGCATAACAAATATTTTCCGCAATATCGCTTGCAATAACGCCCGTCGTACCTTTATCTCTTTCAGCAATCTCGCCTGCAAGTCCATGAATAAAAACCGCAAATTTTACAGCTTCAAATACATCGTCCGTAACATTCACAAAAGAAGATATTATTCCGCTCAACACATCACCGCTCCCCGCAGTCGCCATTGCCGGAGTACCGGTATTATTTTCATATTTCTCTTTACCGCAAGACACAAGAGTATTGCTGCCTTTGAGAACGCAAATAAGAGAATTTGCTTCTGCAAAATCTGCAGCTACTTTTTCCCTATCATTTTTTATTACAGCACTTTGTATATTTAAGAGCTTAGAAAATTCGCCTAAATGCGGCGTTACTATAAGTTTAGCGTTTGCCATTTTAAGTTCACCCGCAATACCGTTAAAGCAGGCAAGTCCGGAAGCATCTAAGATAACCGGTATGTCAACAGCAGAAATAATCTCCTTAATGAATTTGCATAGCATACTGTTATTCGATTTTAATCCTGGTCCTATGACAATAGAAGTAACTTTTCTGGATTTAACAAAATCAAGAATATCTGGTGCAGTTCTATATACAAAAAATATTATTTCAGGTTTTGACATTGCGCATGCTTGACTTAGAAAATTATCTCTGACAGCATAAGTCACAAGTCCCGCGCCAGAACGCAATGCCCCCAAACAACACAATATACCCGCTCCGGGCATGAGTTTAGAACCTGCTATCACCAAAACATGACCATAGTTATATTTATGGCTATCAGGTTTTCTTTTTAATTTTAGGACAAAGTCTCTAATTTCTTGTTTTTTCATAACATTTTTTAAGAGACGATGGCAACAGCCGCGACATATTTATCAGTATGCGCCAGAGATACATCTATTTTTTCACATTTTTTATTTTTAATGTAAACCTGCGGTTTTCCATCTTTAGCATTTCTAACCGAAATATCGGTAATGGCAAGCTTTTTATTTTTCGCACTTAACGCTTTCCAAACAGCTTCTTTTGCCGCAAAGCGCGACGCCAAACACTGAGCAGCATTTTTTTTTGCAAGTGAATACGATATTTCTTCTTTTGCAAAAACGCGTTCTAGATGCTTTTTATTTTTTATATATTTGACAAATCTTTTAACTTCTTCAATATCAATGCCTATATTCATACAACATATCCAATTTTGATACGATTATTATCAAAAACGGCAAACAAACTTATAGCAGCCACAGCTTTTTTTTACTGCTTTTTTCTATGATAAAAACCAAATATAAATTCACAACCTTCATTATCTAATAATGTTATACAACCGAAACATCCGTCTTTACGGATCCTTTTCCGATTAAGATATTTAATTACAACTCGCTAAGAAAAAACAATAATAACACCTATTAAATAACACAGGCAAAGATTTGACGACAGAGAACGGACAAACAATCTGATTCTTCAAAAGCTTAGCTTTTTATAATGACAGATACACTCTCCACCAATAAAAACAACAATATTTCGCTCTACGACTTTGTCATTCTCAAACAACTGCTAGCATACTGTGTGCCATTCTCGCCAAAGCGAACATTCACTTTTTAAACAGTTAAAAATAACATTATGGCAGGACGTCTGTTTTCAAAGTTGCGATACGACAAAGATTTAGCGGCATATAACAATAAGCAACTGAATTTTTTAAAGGATTTACTTTTTTAAAATGACAGACAACAACCTAGCAGCTACACTCCCTCTATGTCCTTAGAGGATAATATGGTTTCGAGTAAACTTCAGTCCAATTTCGGCTATCTGTTTTCGCAGTTACAACACGCGACAATGGCATACACCATAACGCTCTCAAACAATCCAAAGTCTTCAATTCAAATTGTTCCGAACTGCCAACTACTTTTCTCCCACCTATTTCTACTAGCGTATCCTTCAGGCAACAAAACTTCCGGCAGAGAGGGAAAAAGACAAAATTAAATCATTCAACTGTGACGGATTTAGCAAGATTTCTAGGCTGATCTACATCACAGCCGAGAAGAACTGAAATGTAGTAAGCCAAAAGTTGCAACGGAATTACAGTCACAAGCGGCGACACAAACTCATCAGTTTCAGGAACATAAATTACATAATCGCTTTTATTTCTAATTTGTTTGTCAGATTTGCTTGCCACAGCTATAATAGTCCCGCCTCTAGCTTTTGCCTCTTCTATATTTGAAATCATTTTTTCATATACTTTGCTTTTAACAGCTATTGCAATTATTGGCATAGACTCGTCAATTAAAGCTATTGGTCCATGTTTCATTTCGCCAGCGGCATAACCTTCGGCGTGTATATACGAGATTTCTTTAATTTTTAATGCGCCCTCTAATGCCACGGGATAATTCACATGCCTTCCCAAATATAAGAAATTCTTTTTATATGCAAAAATTTTCGCGAGGTCACAAATGGATTTCACATTTTGCAAAAAACCGTTGATCTTTAAAGGAACTTCCCACAGCTCTTTTAAATATTTTTTTAACTCCCCAAGTGCAACTGTTCCTCTTTTATACGCCCAATCCAAAGCAAGTATATAGAGAACTGTAATCTGTCCTGTAAAAGCCTTTGTGGATGCAACTCCTATTTCAGGACCGCAATGCGTATAAATTACATGCATGGCTTCGCGATTCATACTTGAACCTACAACATTGCATATTGCTAGAGTTTGACAACCTTTGCTTTTTGCAAGCCTTAAAGCCGCCAGAGTATCCGCAGTCTCTCCGGATTGCGAGATAACCACAACTAAAGTTTTTTCATTTAAAATAATATCTCTGTACCTGAACTCGGAAGCAATATCAACTTCTGTCGGTATTTTTGCAAAACTTTCAAATAAAAATTTTGACACAAGTCCGGAATGATACGATGTTCCGCAAGCTACAATATAAATATCCGATATACTCCTAACATATTCTTCTTTGAAATCAACTTCTTCAATACAAATTCTTCCTTCATCCGGATAAATTCTTCCTCGAAAAGTATTTTCTATTATGTGCGGCTGTTCAAATATTTCCTTCAACATAAAATGCTTATAGCCATTTTTTTCAGCCTGTTCGGTATCCCATTGTATGTTTTTTATTTCTCTATTTATCATATTGTTTTCAGCGTTTTTTATAATTACTTTCTCCGAAGTAATCTCTGCAATATCGCCGTTTTCAAGAAAAATCATTTCGCGCGTGTAAGGAAGCAATGCCGGAATATCAGAAGCTATAAAATTTTCGCCATTGCCAACACCTATAATTAGAGGGACGTCTTGTCTTGCGCATATTATTTTGTCAGGTTCATTTTTACACATTATTCCAAGCGCATAAGAGCCTCTAACCCTATCTAAAGTTTTTTGAACGGCATTAAGTAGATCATTTTTATAATGTTTTTTTATAAGATGTGCTATTACTTCCGTATCAGTTTCAGATTCAAATTTCTGCCCGTCTTTTTGAAGTTCAGCTTTTAACTCGCTGTAATTTTCTATTATTCCATTATGCACGACAACGACAGTCTTTGTAGGATCTGTATGCGGATGAGCGTTTTTTTCGGACGGTTTCCCATGCGTAGCCCAACGCGTATGTCCTATGCCTATATTTGCGATGATAGGATTTTTTTTAAGCATCGATTCAAGATTGCATAGCTTTCCAACACTTCTTCTCACCTGCAGTTCCTTGCCGATGACAACAGCAATACCGGCGGAATCATATCCTCTATATTCAAGTTTTTTCAAGCCTTTAAATATCACATCCACAGCATTCTTTTTCCCTGTATACCCAATAATTCCGCACATAGTTCTAGCCCTTGCCAATAAGTCCTTTCATATTTTTGACAGCCGTTCCAAGACCAGTAAATACCGATTCCGCTATAATTGAAAAACCTATGTTAAACTCGTTCATGCCCGGGACTTTGCAGATTCGTTCTATATTATCATAATCCAGTCCGTGACCGGCATTTAATATAAGTCCTTTTTGTATCGCTTCACGCGATGCTTCGGAAATCTTTTCCATTTCTTCTTTAAACTCAGCAGAAGCTATTCCATTCTCCTTAAAAAACTTTGCATATTTTCCTGTGTGAAGTTCTACCATATCGGCATTTATCTCGCTGCAGGACAGCACTTGCTCCGTATCTGCATCGATAAACATACTTACAATAATTCCCACTTTTTTAAGTCTTGCTACAACACTTGCAAGTTTATTCTTATGGGTTTTAACGTCAAGCCCGCCTTCCGTGGTAAGTTCTCGCCTTTTTTCAGGAACCATACACACAAAATCCGGCTTTATATCTAAAGCTATTTCAACTATTTCTTCGCTTGCAGCCATTTCAAGATTCAACTTTGTTTTAAGCGATTTTCTTAACTCGTAAACATCTCTATCCTGAATATGTCTTCTGTCTTCCCTCAAATGTACGGTTATACTGTCCGCTCCGCTCTTCTCGCATATCAACGCAGCTTTAATTAGAGAAGGAAAATCCTCTTTTCTTGCCTGCCTTATTGTTGCTATATGGTCAATATTTACACCAAGTTTTATCATCTTATTTAAATACTCCCAGCAACTCTCCCTTTTCCGCTCTCAAGATGAGAAAGAAAAAAACAGAGGAAGATATTTACAGATTCCATCTACAAACTACCGCCGTCATTTACTTAAAAAAAACTCCAAACCAAGTTTAACCTGACGACACCTAATAATCGATGAGTTCCTTCGCTAAAAGGTTGAATTTTCAAATCAATACTCAATTACGACTATATCTATCGTCCTGCTTTCTCCTTCAAAAGCAGAGAAAAAGGAAGTCAACACAGCAATTGCTTCCATAATTTCCAAAACACTCGTTCTCTGTTTATTCTGTCAGAACTGCTCGCTTTATACCGCGGACGACAAAACAGCTGTAAAGAGTAAGAAAAAAACATCATCATCCGCAGGACTCAATCTCTTTTTCGATACTATCAGCTAAATTTTCCGCTATTATTTCAATTTCTTTTATATCTTTTCCCTCAACCATAACCCTCAAAAGATTTTCCGTACCTGAATATCTTACAAGTATGCGTCCATTTACGCCGAGAAGTTTCTCATAGTCTTTAATAAGCTTATAAGATTTTGAAAGTTTTTCAATAGGAATCCTTTTTGAAACTTTTTTATTTACGAATATCTGAGGGAATTTCTCAATCACGTCTATAAACTCCGACATCTTTTTATTTTCTTCGCTTAACGCTGCAAGAAGCATAACCGCACTCAAAAGCCCGTCGCCCGTAGCCAAAATATCTTTGAATATAAAATGTCCCGACTGTTCTCCGCCAAATATCGCCTTATATTTTTTCATATCCTCCACAACATACTTATCGCCGACTTTTGCGGATATTACTTTTATCTTTTCCCTTTTCATCGCCTGCAAAAATCCTATGTTTGCTA
>JAIXMX010000014.1:0-1573 GCA_020328155.1 Candidatus Endomicrobiellum agilis
TATCGGCAGGCTCTTCATTGCTCTGGTCGGCATTCTGTTCGGTCTGTAAAATTGGCGGTTATATTGTTCTTCTTATCGCTGTTGATTTTTTACTTGGATATTTTTTTTATGAGTATCAACAAACTCATAAAAAAAATATCCAAGTAAAAAATCAACAGCGATAAGAAGAACAATATAACCGCCAATTTTACAGACCGAACAGAATGCCGACCAGAGCAATGAAGAGCCTGCCGATAAAACAGACATTACCGACGAGCTAGGTGTAAGCGTTAGGCTTGGCATAGGCTGTAATTCAGAAGTGGGAGCATTTGAGGACTGTGGTGCAAGAGCGGGTGACTTTGCTGGGTTAGTCGGTGGTGTTGGAACGGGCAAATTCGCAGGGTCGGACGACAGAGGTGTGTGGTGTTTTGCCTACTCTGCGGATATCACCAAAATTTTCAGCGTTTCCGCCGCTTTGGAGCCTGCCACAGCCGAACGACGAGCATATACATATAATCTTTTTCATTTTCTAATATTCTATTATCATCCATTATCCATAAATGGTATCTGATTGCCAAGTAGAAGACTTAGTCTGCCGATTTCTTTTTCATAGTTTTCTAAAGTTTTTTTCAGTGCCTGAAGGTGAAGATGCGCAAGTTCAGCATTCTGTATCGCCAAATCGTAATCACCTGACAAGGCGTGAAAAGCTTGCTCGTAATACGTTCTTTTCGTTTTTTGCAATTCTTGGTTGAGGTCAAAAAGTTGGTTTCTTTTTTGCACATATAAAGCATACAAATTATTATATTCTTTCATACGTTCAGCAACATTTTTTTTGTTAAGGCGGTAAAAGTATAACGCCGCTATAGCAAACACAACCGCCGTCGCTGTGGATATCCACAAATAAAGATTAGGCGAGTGAGGCTGTGCGTTTATACTAATTTGCTTATCAGTCGGCTGTAATTCAGAAGCGGAAGCATTTGAGGACTGTGGTGCAAGAGCGGGAGCATTTAAGGACTGTGGTACAGGGCTGACGTTGTCAGCCATTCTATTACAGCCAGATATTAGGACTGCTATTAAGAACAGCGATATTACTTTTCTCATTTTGTCTTTGTATGATATATCTGAAATCAAAACTTTAAAAAAAGGAGCTAAAAAGTTGTTTATTCTTTCTCGTCCTTTTGTGGTGGATTGATTTCGTATCTTTCTTTTATGTTTACCCAATTAACGGAGCAATTTGAATAACAACAGATTGCTTCGCTTTCTTTTTTGACTTATAATTATTCTCTTTGTATTATCTATCTTGGAATAGTATGCATTTCAATCGTCATATTAATCCTCTTGGTCTGAATCTTGAACATATGTTATACAAAACATACTCGAGTTCGGTGAGCAGAATTTTTTCAAGACTTCTCTTGTTTGTAGTTTGAAAAGGATATTTGGTCTCACCATAATTCCTACAGGCACACTATACCACCATTTTCCATTTTCATATATTCTATCTCTCACGTAAACAGGCGGCTCAGGCCAAGGCACAGGCTTAGGCCTACTAGGCACGGACTCAGGCACAGATTCAGGCACGGACTCAGGCACAGAT
>JAIXMX010000014.1:1583-31015 GCA_020328155.1 Candidatus Endomicrobiellum agilis
GGCACGGACTCAGGCACAGACTCAGGCACAGACTCAGGTACGGACTCAGGCACAGACTCAGGCTTTGCCCTCCAAGCTTTAATCCCGTTCCACGCTCTGCCGTGCAGGTTGTACTTGTAATCGCACAAGGCAAATATAAAAACCGCTATTGCAGCCGTAGTTATTGCTATAGGTTTCCAATGAGCAACAGTCCAATTCCACGCTGGACGCAGGTAGCCGACCTCTTCGGGAGCTTCTTCCTTCTTGTCCTTCTTTTCTTGCAGTCCGGAGGCAGACTGTTTGCTTTCCTGCTTGACTTCCTTCGGCGCTTCTGGGGACTTCGTCTGCTGTCCACAGCCTAACATCGTTATGCATAATAATACTATTAATATCCTTTTCATCATTCCCCTTTTTTTCGCATTTAGATAATGATAATTTGGAAATAGATAAGACTAATTATTTATCGTCACTTTCTCCATCTTTTTTATCTTCTTCGGTACCTTTTTTAGGCGGAGCAGTCTTCTTCTTCTTCTCATCAGACGACGAGCCAGAGGCACTTTTTTCCGAATGAGTTTTGTCGTCAGCAGGCTTACCGTCAGCAGGCTTACCGTCAGCAGGCTTACCGTCAGCAGGCTTACCGTCAGCAGGCTTACCGTCAGCAGACTTTTTAAAACAATTACCGCCATATTTCCATCCTGCACCAATAATAACAGCCAAAACAATAACAGCAACAATACCAACGATAGTGGTGGTGGTGGTTGACCATTCATAAGGCAGCCATAACGCAGACTGTCCCGATGGTAATGGTACTGCTGTTTCTGTCGGGCTTGGCAGTCGCTGATTTGAGCGCTTTTACAGCTGAGTTTTTTATTTCTTTCATTGCAGCAGTAATCGGTTTAATTAGTTTCAGCGACACTCTTGAAGCAATCCTATCAGCACGATTTAGCCACAACTCATAAACATCATACTGCCGAGCTAACTATTCTTTCCATACTTATTCTGTTGTGCTGGATTTCATACGGCCATTCCTATCATAGCCATCTTCGTTATAGCCGTCTTTATCATAGCCATATTTATCATAACCATATATATCATAGCCATATTTATCATAGCGAGTCCTATCATAGCCATATTTGTCATAGCCATATTTGTCATAGCCATCTTTATGATAGCCATCTTTACCATAGCCAAAACAATCATAGCCATCTTTATTATAGCGATATTTATCATAGCCATATGCATTAAAGCCATCTTTATTATAGCCATCTTTATTATAGCCATATCTATCATAGCCAAGTTTATCATAGCCATATTTATCATAGCCAAGTTTATCATAGCCATATTTATCATAGCCATATTTATCAAAACCGTCTTTACCAAAGCCGTCTTTATGATAGCCATCTTTACCATAGCCATAACAATCATAGCCATCTTTATTATAACGATTTTTATCATAGCCATAACAATCATAGCCATCTTTATTATAGAAATTTCTATTATAGCCAAGTCTATGATAACCATACTTATCATAGCCATATTTATCAAAACCGTCTTTACCAAAGCCGTCTTTATCAAAGAAACAAACACTAGACTTATTGCTACGAGATGAAGCAGCAATAAGTTCCTCATTGTAACCAAAAATTAAGCTAACTATAAAAAGCAAAACCATTACTTTTTTCATTTTTATACCTATCCTATCCTATCCTATCCTATCCTATCCTATCCTATCCTATCCTATCGGGACGGCAAGAGTCTAGCATCATTAGTTTTCAACAACAGATTTCCTTTTTTTGGAGTTCACACTCAGCTGGCGCCAAAGTAATCAATTACTTTTTTGCGGAGGCCAACTTTTTTTCCAAAAACTGAAATCGTTTTGTGTGGGATATATAACTTTAACTAAAAAATCACAATCAAGTCAAGTTTCTGGGTTGTGCAAAAAACACAAAAGAGCGCAAAGAAGTATAAAAAGCGTACGAAATTTGCGGCGCCTCTAATGACATTTTCAGACGGAAGGGGGGCAATTCCTTCGCTTCTATGAACCCTATTTCAAAGTCCTGAATTCTCTTAAAGCATCAAATTCTATTTTTGCTCCATTTTGATTCGCATTAACATTATCTTTAGATTCTGAAATATTAAATATTTTCAAAGCCTTACCATTTTCATACTCTACACCGCGAACCGACACACTTTCTTTGATATTTTTTATTATATCTTTCCTATTGTATCTCCTTGTATTTCGCCGAGAGCTTTTGAAGCGCGTGTTACATTTGCCGCGCAGAACGACGATTAATAGTTTATGAACCAACACTTCTCAAAAAACATTCCGCGAAAGTCAGGAAATTTAAAATTAGAAACACTTCCCCATAAGCTGTGTCAATAACGCCAAATAAATCGGGATAACTTCTTTTTCCCGCAGCTCCGCCGTCACACAGCAAACAGCTATTGGGAACTTTGTTTCCGGCAAAAGCTATCATTGCGACGGGAGAGACGCCTAAATATTTAGCTTCTGCATTTTTAGAAGATTTGTAATATATTTTGCCGTCGTTTATACCGACATAGCCGGTATTTGCACCAATTTCAATTTTTATTTTACTATTTGAAGATAAACTTTTCAGCTGTACATAATAAGTGTAAAGAATAAATCTGAGACATAAGCTTTGCTCCAGGCAAAAACTCTTTGCTGTCTGCAACTAACTCTAACCAAAAATCTTTCTTTCTCAAATCCATTTTCGTTATGTCCGGTTTTAGTATGCTTGAAAATACACCGCTCAAAAACTTAATATTTTGATTACCCGGTCCCTCTTCTCCCCGAACAACTACTGCGTTTTTTTCTTTAGTCATATATTTATTCTGAAATTGGCCGCGCCGTTTTCTCAGGAATATTTACATACGGTATCAGCACTTCGTTATAGCTTATTCTGTCAGGCGCTTCAGAAAGTACTTGTAACTACAAACATAAAAAATACCGGCAATAATAATGCTAGTTTTCCCATTCTACAATTCTCCTTTTTTTCACTTTACATATTTGCATATTTTCTCAATTTTACAATAAAAAAAAACACATCATACCTCAATATAATTAAGTTTAATCTCTTGCTAATGCCAATACGCATACCTTTTCGGCGCCCGCCGTTTTTAACGCTAAAGAACAAGCTGACACTGTGGCAGAAGTTGTGACTATATCATCTATTAATATCACGGTTTTACCTCTTAAGATATCATTGTTTTTCACAAAAAATGAATCTTTAATATTCTTTTCCCTATCAAGCTTAGACAGCTTAAACTGCGGCTTTGTAATTTTCTTTCTAAATAAAACTTTTTTCAAAACCGGAATATCCGCCTTACTAGATATTGCATCTGCAAGCATTTCCGCCTGATTGTAGCCTCTTTTTATTCTTCTCACAATATTTAAAGGAACTGGTATTATAAATTCTGCGTCTTTATAAAAATCATACAGCTTCATCATCTCATACATAGAAGAACCAAAGTCTTCCGCGAGAAAGAATCTGTCTGAATACTTGAACTTCAATACTAGATTTCTCAGTGAATCTTTATATAAATAAACTGACCTCATTTTATCAAAATTGTACTCTTTAGGGCGCTTTTTGCACACATAACAATACTCCCCGCCATCATATAACGGCATACCGCATTTTTGACATACCAGATTTCTTATCACAGGAAAAGATTTTTTACACTTATCGCATATCTTTGTACGCGACAAGCAATTTAAATCGTCTCCGCATACAGAACATGTAATCGGGTAAAAGAAATTAACAATCTTCAAGAAAAAATCTTTCATTGTTATTAAACCTTTTATATCCCGACAAATTTAGTTATGCCGTCTTTGGAATTTATTGTCAAAAGCTGAAATCTGTATTTTGCTTGTAATATTGAGGCAATATGCAATTTTATTATAAGCCGACGAAACGCGAAACGTACAAAATCTTGTTCTTCCCTATTAGATTTTATGAAGGTCTCGTTTCTTTACAACAACAAGCAGTAGATTCTCCGTCTGATAATAACACCCGGAAATGTACATCGTCAGCACCTTGTTCTTCTTTTTTGTAAAAAGATACGCTTATTTCTCTCTTTTTCTTCTGCTGTCATTTAGATATGTATCGTCAATTTACTTATTAAAGAAATATCGTAATAATTTAAATCGGCATTACACCTATATTTAAATCTATCTAAGTTGACGCCGAGAAGAAATCTGCAATATTTTGATATTTCATAATCCACGTTAACAGATATGCCAAAATTTATATTGTTATCTTTTTCCACATCTGCTTTTGATTTCTGATCTATACATCTAAAATCTGAAAGAAAAGCAATTCTGTTTTTAAATGGCAGCACCTTATTAACAACAGGAATTTTTATCCCAGACGGAAATATCATATCGAACTTAATCTGCCCTAAATAAGTATCTTTATAAACATCTGAAGCGTATTTCCCAAAAGCATTTTTTTTCCAGCGATTTTCACTCTCGTATTTCAAACTGAATTTCCATTCGTTTAAATCAAAAGCGCATTGTCCGACATATTTCTTTGAGAGCGGACTAGGCAGAATCTTTGAACCGGCATAATCCGACTCGCTGGAACTTGTATTTTCAAAAGCGAAATACAAATTAAATATTTTTAAAAATTTGAATCTGTAATCAAATCCGCATATAACGCTGTCACAATAAGAAACGCCGTAAGTTGTTACGATTTTATTATGATACTTAAAATTAAACTGCGTATCGAGCATCCATTCCACCGCGCCGAAAAACCTTTCCACACCTGACATCCCTATAAGTATCTCAGGCCATACGCGCGTGCATACATTTTTCTTTGTCCCTGTCATACCCGTTATGTAGGAGCTATCGCTACTCCCGGTATAAGTACAGTTTACGCTTACAGTGTTTAAAGGGGAAAGAGCTTCTGCGAAAGAAAAAGCTTCAAACGGCATATATTTTCCAGAAAAACGCATATTATCCGTATTCAAAATGGTTTTAACCGCATAAGAATCAGTCGGGTAAAAAGGCTGCAAATCCATCAATGGACTGTTTCTAATCCAGAATTTGCCTATTGTCAAACCTGTTGATTGAAAACCTTTATCCACGCTGTCATAAGAATCGGAATCTTGAAGTCTATAATATGTTGAAAAAGCCAAACTCTTAAAAAATGGAGACGAAGTAATGTCGCAAGCGTTTAAATTCCAAGAAATTTCGCAGATTCCCTTTCTTTCAATATATTTTTCCTGTCCCGGGATAAACAAAGAAGACGCGCCATTACTGGCGTTTATGTAGTAATTTTCTTTTGTATTTACGCTGTATGTAAACGCAGGATTAAACCAGTTCGCAAGACCTAACACAAAACTCGCGCCGATGGTCTGATTCAACGTCTTATCATACTCGATTTCCTGTTTAAAATCATTATTTTTCTCTTTTACAACGTTAATTACATAAGACGGCGAAAAAGTAATTCCGCGAGAAAATTTAAAAGGAAGTTTTATCGCAAATATATTTGACCGTTCTAAAGTGTGGTATTGCTTAATATCAAGATATTCTTTCATGCTGTCCAAACCTAAAAACGAATTTGACCTTGCGACCGGAACAGACGGATAAACTTTATAATATGAATTTACCGTCCTTGCGTCTGCAGAGATACTTGTCGGCAACACAGCAAATTCGAGAGGATTATCATAAACCACCGTTTCTGAAAATATTTCTTTGTCTTCAAGACGTTTAATTTCAAAATTGTCAATAATAGAACGAGAATATCTTATAGTAAAATGCGGAAACTTATCGCCGATTTTTAAATTTGTTTCAGCGTAGCCCATGTATGTCACAACCTGTCCTTTCTCATTTAAAGAAATCAAATTTGATTTCTTTTCATCGATTTTCGGCGTCATGGTTTCAATTCTTGAAATACCCGTTTTTAAAGGCAAAATTTTTGCCTTATTTATTTTTAACCCATCAAAATTGAAATAAGCGCTGTCTTCCGAATAATCTCTATTATACGCCCCGGCCGCAATCGTCTGAAAATTTTTGTCAATAGATTTTCTTGACGCTCCGACCGAGATAGCATCTATTATGCCCGCTCCTTTCCACTGTAAACTGCATCCGACTTTATTTGCGGCGCCGAGCGGAACTTTGCTTCCCACGACGTGTATTTCATTAAACCAAACCTGATGATTCATTCCGACTTGAGAAGACTCAACGCCAATGACAAACTGCGAGATTCTATCGAGCGACGGGTTTCCGTAAACGGTTATCTTGGCAGACGAATCCAGCGATGACCACGACGCAAGCCGTCCAATGCCGTCCTGTTCTATTGTTATAAGTTTCCAATCCCGCCAGCTTGAATCGTCAGTTACAGGAATTCTATACTCAAAATAATTACTGTCATTCCCTCCTGCGCGGAATATTATCACATCTCCGACTGCAGCATACTTTGATTCGGGTTTTGCATAAACCATGAATTTTATACTTTTATATTTTGATATATCAAGAGGATCTTCCGCATAAACTGATTTTGCCAAAAAAGTTTCTCCTGAAGATACCGCATTATATGCAATCTTCAATGCCCGTTCGTCTTTTCTCGCGGCATCTTCTATATCGTACAAGTCCAAATAATGTTTGTTAGACAAAAGAGATTTATACTCAGGATCAAATTTCCCTACAGCAGAAATACTGAAATTATCCAAATTCATTCCTATTCTTTCCCATCTGTTTCCGCTAATTGCAATTTTGCCTATAACTATTTTGCCTCGTTCGCCTGATTTTTTCTGCACACTAAAACGCAAAATTCTTATATTTTTCCATTTTGATATATTATCGTCGGTAATATTTAGAGGTATTCTTATTTGCCGCCAGCCGTTTACATTGGTTTTTATAACTGTCCCGCTTGAAATGGAGTAACTACCGGCGACTTCCTCTAAAGTGTCCAATATGCCGTTGCCGTTTAAGTCTTCCGTATCGAGTTTTCCGTTATGAGCTCCGATTAACGATACTGTCCCGTCAATATTGTGGAATTTCTGCCCCGTATCTTCCCACGAGCTTAGAATACCGTCGCCATCCGCATCTTCCGTATCTAAAATCCCATTGCCGTCTGCATCTTCATTTATACACGATGCATAATCAATTATAAATTCGGGGGAAGACAAATTATTATCCTGTATCCACACGTCAATATAAAGCTTTTTTGAGAAATCACATCCATCGAGGGAAAGTTTTTGAGCAAAAGCAACCTGCGAACGATCCCTGACATCGTAATTCAATTCTAAAACAAGCTGCTTTTGCTCATCTACAAACTCTAAAGAGGGGTCGATATCTCTTAGGCATATTTCATAGCTTTTCCAAGATAAATCATCCAGTTTTCTCGGCATACAATATCCGCCATTGGCGCTGTGAAACCAGTTTTCGTCGAGCATACTTGTTAAATCTTCGCAAACAGAACTATCCATTGAATCAATTATGGCTTTATTCGAAGTATTGATATTTTGGACGCTTAACGCATATTCGGCTTCAGCATTGATTTTCATATTCAAAGCATCAATATCTAAATCGGCAATTTTTACATCGACACCTCCGACGCCAAGACTTGCCGGAACGTTTCTTATGTTTGGAATAGCCGCTCCCGTCGCCATAAAATTATAAAGTATGCTTGCACCTAGAGAAATATTGTCTGTCAAATTAAATCTGCTGCTGGCGCCGATAAGAGTTGCTTCTCCCTGCGAACCAATTATTGTTGAATAATCGTAAGATACGTCTAATACCGAAGTTTCTTTTATAACGTTTTCATTTTTTACGGTTAAAATACCCGTATCATAATCTATAACATAATCGCTTTCTGATTTCAAAGTCATTCCGTCAACAACAACTTTTTCAGATTTTGGAATAATGCCGGGACGCAGCGCAAGCGTTTTAATCGTATACTGATATTCCGCTATAAATCTATACTTGGATGTTCCTTTTAAATACAAATCATCATGTAAAGGCTGCGACAAATGAAAAACCCCGTTCTCAAAATCAACCGCAATATTTGCGCCGTACCCCGCTTTTGGAGGATATGCGGGAACGTCTTTTCCTCTTTCAATCGTCAAAGGAATATCGCCGTTTAAATTTCTTATCTCCAAAAGGAAATTATCCCTGCCGTTATCGCGTATAATATTTAAATTCCCTAAATCATAAAAAGTTTTGAGTTCTGTCGTAACAGCAACGGTATTATTTACATCCTTAATTATCAACGGACCGTTTCCAGGCGCAGAACCGTCCGTAAATTTATAATTCACCGCAACGGCACAGTTGCTTGCCAGCGTATTTTTAAAAACAAGTACGCCGGCATTATAATCGACGGTATAATCTTGTCCGGCGACAAGCCTGACAAAATTTCCGCGATAAGAAACATCCGCCCTGTTCAAACTATACAGGACAGTAGAGGCAATTGAAATATTGTATGCCGGATCGAGCTTTTGATAGTCTATGTATACTTCAACACTGCCATTTTCAATTGTTCTTGTCTCTGCGCTTCGCAAAAGTGAATAATATCTCAGTTTAATGTAGGAAGTATCGACAATAACTCTTCTTTCAAGCTGCGTATTTCCAGTAAAACGTTTAATTTCGGACATTCCCTTTGTTTTGCTGAAAAAAGCGTTCAATCCTAAAGTTTTATAGCGCATATCTACTTTTAAGCCAAATAATTCCTTTGAGTACTCCATAAATTCAGTATTAGCAAATAAAACTGAAATATCTCCAAAAGCCGCCTCCTGCACAAATTCGCCGGGTTGTCCTTTGTAAACAAAAGAAATATCTTTTTTACCGGATGTATCATCATAGTCAACGTCAATATTTAATCTGTCTTTGATGCTTCCCAAAATCTTCATTTGGAGTTCCTGCTCCATTTTAAGGAACGACGTATTTTTTCTTTTCCCGTCTTTTTCTTTGTCATATATTCTTGCAGTATAATTAAAACCTACCAGCTTCTTCACAGAGATTGAAAGCCATGACCCAAAAGGAAGTTCCGCCATAATGTCCGAAAGAATATCCTGAGACGCCAGAGTACTTTTTACGGCATCGGCGGATACTAAATCATTTCCCTGCAGTTCTTCAGCAGAATTTCCCGGATTTTCAAAATTTTCAGCTGCAATTTCCTGAGCGGAGTCCGAAGGCATTTCTTCAAATCTCAGCGGTACATATCCTTGTAATATTACCGCATTGGACAATACAACGCTTTCAATGCCAAGGAACGCATTGTATTTACCGAACCGTCCGCCAATTCCATCTTTACCGCTTACAAGGATAGAATACTTTTTTGTAGAAGATTCGTATTCCGCCAAACATAAAGTGCAAATAAAAATAAATAAGAAAAACAATAAAACAAACTTCTCAAATCTTTCCATATAATTTTTAAATTGTATAATATTCAAAGACTAAAACAGACACAGGCAAGTCAAAGTAAAGTACGAAAGAAAAAAGAGAGTAAAAAGCAATGCAAACAAGGAAATAACATATAAAACATTTTATTCTTAAATTATTGCATACGCATTTAACCGATACGGCATTTTACATTTATAATATCGTCATGCCGTTTTATCAATTCGGGCGCAAAATAAGACATCAGTTTTTTGCCTTCCAATCTGCAGTTAAAACATAAAAACTGCTCCAAAAAGATAACCAATAAAAAAGACATTAAATTAAAGATTATTTAAAGATTATAAATAATACGAACTTCATTTTCCTTTAAACCTAAAAATAATACATTCAGGTATTTATGTTCAATATTTCTAATTTAACGCGCATTATAGCGGTGTATTCTTTTCACTCCTTTATAAATTTTGATACAATTATAATATTGATACATTGAAAAGAAAGATGCCAGATGCTTGTCATCATACAAAACACTTGTATTTCCGTTTACACTAAATGTCATTCCTAAATATCATACATAGTCGTTAGGGATATTATTATAGAGGATTTTCCGTTTTTTCAAATACTTAACAGCAGATTCCCGGCGCAGTTGATCGGGAAATAAAAAACAACAAAAATTTCTTTCATCAGCTAGTAAACATGATAAAAAAACTACATTTATATATTATTAAAGAATCTCTTGGATATTTTCTTTTTGGAGTGGCCGTTTTCTCTGTTCTTCTTCTTTTGGATTATGTATTCGACCTTGTGGATCTTTTCCTTTCAAAAGGAGTGGCTCTTTTTGCCATTTTAAAATTATTCGCCTTTGCCATTCCAAATATTTTAACACTTGCAATACCGATGGCTGTGCTTTTTGGTGTATTAATCGCTTACGGAAGACTGTCAGAAGACAACGAAATTACGGCAATGAAATCTTCCGGAATAAACTATAAAACGCTGTCGTTTCCCGTAATAATTTTTATCTGCACAATATCTTTTTTCCTCTTGTTTTTCAACCACTTTTTGGCGCCGGCAGTGAACTCTGATTTCAGAAATCTCTATCAAGAAATTCTCACAAAAAGACCGCTTGTTAGATTTACAGAAAAAACAATAATTGAACTGGGAGAACACCGCTTATACGCAAATAAAGTAAACAGAAAAAACAACATCCTCTATGAAGTAAGCATATATAAATTTGAAAATAAGGATAACTACGCCGTATATGAAAATAACGACAATAAAAGTTTCTTGCCGCAAAATAACGATAAAGCATGGCGCATAGCGGCGTCTTCCGCGAAAGTCAAATCTCGTCCAGACGGCATTCAGGTTTTTCTCCACAACGGTTACTGGCAAAAAGCGGATCCTTCAGATACAAATAATATGATACACATGACTTTTAAGTCTTATTGTTTTTTTATACCGATTGGCGATATTGTAAAAGAACGCGCTTTAACCGTATCGGAAATATCTTCGCCTAAACTCCTCGAAACCATAAGAGCCTGTAAAAAGCAAAATATTCCCTTTACGGTATGTGAAATTGAATTCTGGATTCGATGGATTTATGCCTTTGCTCCGATTGCTTTTGTTCTCATTGCACTGCCTATAGGCATGATGACAGGCAAAGGCGGAAAAACCATAGGTTTTGGAATGAGTTTATGTATTATTTTAGTTTATTACACGCTGCTTATACTTGCGTTAAACTTAAGTGAAAAAGAGTACGTCCCAACAAACCTTATAATGTGGTTGCCGAACGCTGTGGTCACCGCAGCCGGAATTTGTTTATTTATAAAAACGATAAAAAAATAATGAAAATTCTTTACATATATATCACTAAAATCTTCACAAAAATTTTTATGCTTACAACCGTGGTGTTTGCTCTTGTAGGAATAATATCTGAATTATTCAGACATGTAAGTTTTTATATTGACAATAAAACTCCCTTTTGTCTGGTATTCATTCACCTACTTTCAAATATGCCGTGGTGGCTTATGCAAGGGCTTCCCATAGCCACCCTTTTAGCTGTCTTATTTTGTCTCGGAGATTTATCAAAAAATAACGAGATAATAGCAATAAAAGCCGCTGGAATAAACATGTGGAGAATTATCGTATTATTCCTTATAGTAGGCTTTGTCATAGGAATAGGCGATTTTGCCGTAAAAGAATTTGTCATTCCCAAAACAAGCTCATACACAGAGGTAGTAGAAAAAGAAAAAATACAGAAAGAAAAAATAGATATAAAAACCGAATTCTCCGATTTAATAGTCCCTATGCTTAATAACACAAGAATTACAATAGGTTATTTAAACATCAAAGAAAATATAATAAAGGACATTGTAATAGAAAAGTACGGCGACAAATTCGCAGCGGAATGTCTTATTTTAGCCGAATCCGGTACATGGGAAAATGACGCATGGCTTTTAAAAAATGGAGTTATAAGAAACTTTAACGCTGATTTTTGGACTGAAACACATTTTAAACGCTACAAATCCAATATACATATAAAATCGGAAGATATGGCAGTACAAGATATCGATCACGATACTATGAATATGCGTAAACTCAAAAAATACATCAGTCAGCTGAAAATATCAGGGCAAACAGCAGTTAAAGAAAGAATCACTTTAAACATGCGATTTGCCGCTGTTTTTGCTTACGTTGTAGTCATGATAATGGGAATTCCTTTTGCGGTTGGATTTGGAAACAGATTAAGTAAAATATTAAGTTTTACGCTCGCTCTGATTACCGCATTTATCTACTGGGGAACTCAGGCAATAACAAAATCGCTCGGCGAGAATTTTATTTTATCGCCTTTTATAGCCGCATGGCTTCCAAATTTGATATTTACAGCAATCGGAGTTTATCTTCTCAGTAAAGTAAGGAAGTAGCAAGCTTCAAGTAAGATTTTATTTATCATCCAAAACCGACGCCAAACGCCAACTTACAAATAGAAAAAACCGCTATTCGTTTACTGGTCAAGTCCATCAAATCGTCCCGTCTTTTTTTGCGCATATAACAAACGCACAAAAACATTTTTCAATTTATCATCGTATATTGCCGCGATTTCCCACGACACATGCAACATAGATAAAAAAAATTTAATTTATTATTATATACATCAATCTCGCTGCCAAAACATAAAAAAGTTTACATTGGAGGTTATAATATGCATATTCCTGACGGGTTTTTAAACAACAATTTAGCCGCAGGACTGTTTGCCGGCGCATTAGGCATGCTCGGATTTTGCTTAAGCAAAGTTTTCCGAACCGTAACGGCATCCATAGGCGTTCTCGCAGGAAACAATAACAACGGAAACATCGGATCATTCGCATTCAAATTTTCTGATAACGCGGGTAAATATTTTCAAAAAATGGCAATCGCAGCATTATGGATATTCGCCTTCCAGATGTTTAATGTCCCCATTCAATCAGCAACCTCAGCGCATCTGATAGGCGGACTATTTGCGGCTGTTCTTGCGGGACCCTTTGGAGGATTTATCATAATATCTTCTGTTCTTATTGTCCAGTCTTTATTTTTTGCCGACGGCGGAATACTTGCGCTTGGAGCAAATATTCTCAATATGGCTTTTATCGGTTCTTTTCTCTCCTATTATATTTATAAGGCGCTATCTGGAAAAAACTATTATTTAGCAATCTTGGCAGCATGTTTCTTTTCGGTGACGACAGCCGCCCTCTTTTGCCTGATTGAACTTGGCATTTCAGGGACCGTATCTTTTACAAAGGCGTTTAAAGATATGATGAGTCTGCATTCGGTCGCCGCCTTACTGGAAACCGTTATCACTTTAGCATTACTAAAAGTATTTAAAATTTCAGCGGAAGGTAAAAATGAATAAAAAAATCGGCGCCGTAATATTTCCCATATTTGTGACTTTTTTTGCAAGTCTATTCGCTTCTAAAAACCCCGATGTTTTGGAAACGCTTGCTATAAATTACGGTTTTGACAAGCAAGCCAAAGAAATAGCTTCTATATTTGCGGGATACTCTTTCCCTTTCATCAGCAGCCACTTCCTGTCAACTTTCTGCGCCGGAGCAACAGGATTAGTCCTGTTGTATATTCTTTATAAAGGAATAAACGGCGCAATCGGACGTTTTATAAAATACTTCCTTGTTTTAGAAACAGACAAAAAATGAACAAAGCAAACCGGAAAGAACAGATTTTAGAACTATTAAAGCGCGTAAAAGATGGAAAAGTTTCTCCGAACGACGCGCTGTTGCATTTGCAAATCGCCCCGTTTGAAGATTTGGGATACGCCAACGTTGATTATCACAGAGGATTGCGACAAGGCACGGGAGAGGTAATTTACGGACAAAATAAAACGTCTGAACAAATAAAAAATATCATCTCCAATATGCTGGACAAAGGTTTAAATAATATTATGATTACGAGAATTTCCCGACAAACAGCCGATTTTTTAATCGAACAAAAAATAGATTTGGAATATCATTCTACCGCAAGACTTGCCATTGCAAAGCGCGACAACGAAATACAGCAAGTCGGTTCAGTGGTAATCGCATCAGGCGGCACAAGCGATATACCTGTATGCGAAGAAGCCGCCATTACCGCAGAAGTTTTAGGAAGCCGCGTCGTGCGGCTATACGATGTCGGTGTCGCTGGATTACTCCGTCTTTTATCACAACAAAACATTTTCGCAAAAGCACGCGTTATCATAGCAATTGCAGGTATGGAAGGCGCTCTTGCAAGCGTTATAGGCGGACTTGTGAGCTGTCCGGTCATTGCGGTGCCGACAAGCGTAGGCTACGGTTCCAATTTTAACGGTCTTTCAGCGCTGCTTGCCATGCTCAACTCCTGCGCAAACGGCATTTCGGTTGTCAATATAGACAACGGGTTCGGCGCGGGCTATATTGCCAACCGCATCAATAAGATGGAGAGTATTCAATGAAAACGCTCTATTTAGAATGCACTATGGGAGCCGCCGGAGATATGCTGATGGCGGCATTATTTGAACTTGCCAACAATAAAACAGATTTTTTAAAACAAATAAACTCGCTCGCAATTTCAGGACTTAAAGTAAACACAGAGTCCGTCGTCAAATGCGGTATTAAAGGCACGCATATCAGAGTAAGCATTAACGGCATAGAAGAGTCCGTCGCGAAAACAGATATTTTGAAAAACAGCCATAAACATTCCCATGAGCATTCTTATGAACATATTCATCACAATCACTCACATAAGCATAACCATACAAATCTTGAAAAAATTGAAAATATCATTGCCCTATCGCCCATTTCTCAAAAAGTAAAGGATAACGCGCTCAACATCTATCGACTAATTGCCGAAGCTGAATCCGCCGCGCACGGGCATTCTGTGGAACAAATACATTTACATGAAGTAGGCAGCATGGATGCCGTAGCAGACATTGTCGGCGCATGCATGTTAATAGAATCTATAGCGCCGCAGGAAATAGTCGCATCCCCTATCAACGTGGGCAGCGGGTTTGTGCGCTGCGCGCACGGCGTAATGCCTGTGCCGTCTCCCGCGACAGCGCATATATTGCAAGGCGCTCCGATTTACAGCAGAAGCGTTGAAAGTGAACTGTGCACACCTACCGGAGCTGCTATTATCAAACATTTTGCAAAACGTTTTGAACAAATGCCCGAAATGCGTGTTCAAAAAATAGGCTGCGGCATGGGGACAAAAAACTTTGAGGTCGTCAATTGCCTTCGCGCATTCTTAGGAGAAACTGAAAACAGCGTTGACAAGACAAATGATCGCGTAGCCCAGTTACAATGTAATTTGGACGATATGACTGGCGAAGCTGTGGGATTTGCTGTTGAGTTATTGCTGCACGAAGGAGCGCTGGACGTTTTCGTCTCGCCAATTCAAATGAAGAAAAACCGGCCGGCAAGTTTACTCACCTGCATATGCAGCGAAGACAAAACTCATTTTTTTGCCGGATTAATGCTTCGGCATACGACCACTTTCGGCGTACGTAAAACCGTTTGCGACCGCTATGCGTTAAAACAAGAGATTTCAATAAAACAAACACCTCTTGGCAAAATACGGATAAAAACAGGCGAGGGCTACAATGTAAAAAAATCTAAACTAGAATATGACGATATTGCGAAAGCCGCGCGCCTAAACAATGCGCCTTTCGCCGAAATCAACGATGCCCTATCGCGGAACAAAACAAACGAAGAGAAAAAAATATGAACACAGAACAAAAATATGAAGTACTGAGACAATACATATCCAATTTAGACAATCTTATCGTTGCATTTTCAGGCGGCACTGATTCGACTTTTTTGCTAAAAACAGCGCACGATATCTTAGGCAATAAGGTCATTGCCGTAACGGCAAAATCATATTCTTTTCCGCAACGCGAGTTAAATGAAGCTACAGCATTTTGTAAAAAAGAAAATATACGCCAAATCATCTGCGATTCAGAAGAACTAAATATTGAAAATTTCTCTCGCAATCCGATAAACCGCTGTTACTTGTGTAAAAAGGAGTTATTTTCAAAAATTTGGTCTGCAGCCAGAGAAAACGACATACATCACGTAGCTGAGGCTTCAAATATAGACGATGACAAGGATTATCGTCCGGGACTGAAAGCAGTGTCTGAACACGGCGTTAAAAGCCCGCTGCGTCATGTAGAACTTACAAAAGAAGAAATTCGTTCGCTTTCCAAAAAACTGGGACTACCTACGTGGAATAAGCAGTCCTTTGCTTGTCTGGCTTCGCGATTTCCTTACGGAGAGCATATTACGCCGCAACGTCTGTCAATGATAGATCGGGCGGAACAACTGCTTTTAGATATGGGACTAAGGCAGGTAAGAGTCCGCCATCATGGGAATCTCGCCCGCATTGAAACAGACGAATTAGGATTTAATATTCTCATGAAACGCAGCCAACGCGAAAAAGTGTACAAACAGTTTAAAGAAATCGGATTTACATATATTGCAATAGACATTCTAGGATACCGCGTCGGAAGCATGAACGAAACGCTCCCTGTGAGCAGGATTTAAAATAAGGAAAATGCTTTAATACGTTTGTTATAGTTTAGAATATATAGATAGAAACAAGCTTGCAAAAGAAAAGTTAGATTCGGGATTTTACGTTGCAATTTCTTCTGAGCAGCAGATTTCTGGCGGGAATAACGCAAAAGACGTTCTCGCAAGTCATTGAGACGAGAAAGCGGCAATATCTTATTGTTTTTTCGGCATAAAGCTGGCAATTTTACTGTTTGTTTTCCTAAAAAATGAAATCTTTGAAGAATCCATAAAAAAAAAGAAGATAGCAAATCTCATCTTCTTAATATGACAAAAGAACAGGATTGGCGAAAAGCTGGAACTGCTATTGCGACATTTTTTCTAAATATCATAAAATCACGAACATGCGTGGGAGCAATAAACGCAAGATATAAAAGTTTTTCATTTGAATTCACTTTCCTTGAAAATCTTGGAATACCACAACGCAATTTTATCCGCACATACCGAATATTTTTTTAGCCGTTATGCAGTCACATTCTCTGCCAAGCAGTCGCCAAATGGTTTAAAGGTTTTTAAACTTGTTTCCGCCTTTATTTGCAAGCAGTCAACCAAAATCTTAAAAATCATAGCCGGAAAAATGAGCGGATAGAACTCCATGAGCAGAAACGTCAGAAACATTAGCAGTAACCAAACCAAGCAAGAAAATTATTTAAAGCATATTTCCCGCCGCTATGACACAACATATAACTGTTAAAGCGACGTTATTCCATACGGGGAATAATGAACGATTCTGCAATATGCTCAACTCTTTCTCGAAATTTTTCTTCTTTTAACAGTCCGTTTTCTCCAATACATTCTAATGTTGTTCTTCTCATATTTTCTTTAAGCGACGACATCTTATCGCCGTCCTTGATGATATCCGCTTCTGCCCAGCTTCCTATTTTTTCGACTTTTTTTGATAGGACACTTTCTACCAAGCTGCTTGCGAGATTCTGCGCTTGCATCTGATTCGTAAAGCTTTCAATCCCATACACTGCCTCTACTACTCCAGTATTGAATTCCTCAATAATCCTATCCTTAGCGGCGATATCTTCCTGGCTTAAACGATTTTGCATACTCTCTTCATTTGAAATATTTGGAACTGCAATATTTGATTTATCACCGCTTTTACTATTTGATTTATCACCGTTTTTACTACAGGAAGTTAATCCAAATATTATAAAATACAACATTATACAACTGCAAATTAATACTTTCATCTAAACCTCTTGCCGTTTACTGGTTTTTGTTAATTATTCACAAATCTATAATTTAAAACGCTGTATGAGACCTTAACGCCTTTGTTAACCGCGTTACATCTTTTTCCTTTGATAATTCTAGCGTTTGTCTTTTTCCTATATACATTATATAGAATCCATCAGCATTGTAAGCTTTTGGAGGTTTATAATATGTCAATTATGTCTATACTCGGAGCTTCATTTGCAGCTACTACCGCTATGCATAAGTTATTTTTTAAGGCTGTTGCATATGCCGCGTTTCAAAACTAGCACTTTTGTCCTTACTGCGACTGTAGATATATTTGCCACTTTTATTAGATATCATACCGGGAAATTATACATATCGTATTCATTTTGCTTTAACCTGTCCACCATTATTTTTTTACATTGCCCCAATTGGGATAATTGATGTTTAAGCAGGATATAAAATCTATAAAACAAAGCGGGAAAGTTTTGCTTATCACAATAAACTGTCGACGTTCATTCATTTTAAATAAACGGGGAGCGCTAGAGAGAATTACTTTATCCTCGCGGATGGAATTCTTTGTGCTGCTGTATGATTTTATCTCTGTCAAGATGCGTATAAATCTGTGTTGTTGCAATCGAATTATGCCCTAGCATTTCCTGAACAAAACGGATATCAGCCCCGCCTTTAAGCAGGTGGCTTGCAAAGGAATGCCTTAAAGTGTGCGGCGTAATATTTTTAGCAATTCCCGCGTTTTTGGCAATATTTTTAAGCTGTCTCCAAAACTCTATTCTTGAAAGTTTTTTACCAAGCCTTGAAATAAATACATAGTCGTCCTTAGCTGAAGCGGGTTTTCTTCTCCTAAGATAAATATTGATAAAATTTTTAGCCTTATTTCCGAAAGGAATAAGTCTCTCTTTAGAACCTTTGCCAATAATTCTTAAAAAACAGTCTTTTAAATTTATATTTGAAAACTTGAGATTTACAAGCTCTGAAACCCGCAAGCCCGCAGCATATAAAAGTTCAACCATCGCTTTATTTCTTATATGCATTTCATCATCGTCGCTTATGGAATTTAAAAGTAAATTAACTTCGGCAAAATCAAGCATGCCCGGCAAACTCTCAGGAATCCTAATAGACGCTAGATACAGAGTGGGATTATTTTTTATCAAATCTTCCGAATTTAAAAATTTATAAAACTGCTTCAAAGACTCCATAAGCCTACAAATCGATCTTGGCTTCAAGTTTTTAGTTTTCATTTCCCACAAAAAATCAGTAATATCACTATGCTCAAAATTCTCGAGGGATATCTGTTTCTTTTCAGCAAAACTAATAAATTTTGAAATATCGGTCTTATAAGCCAAAACAGTATTTTTCGACAGTCCTTTTTCAAAAACTATATAGGCAACAAAATCGTCAAGCGTTTTTTTACAATCTATCGACATAGCACAAACTCCTACGCGAAAACACGCAAATACGCTATTTCGGATAAATTTAGTCTGCTAAAACTTGATCCGCAATATTCTACTGTCCGTCCTTTTTTAACAGCAGATTCTCCACTATAACTTTCAAAAGAAAAAGAAAGACATATCTCTATACTGTTCCATTTCACTCTGCCTTCTATATCCTTCAAAATCGGGTCGGTCAGCATCTTATTTAAGCTACAAGCAAACTCATATTTTATTTTTTAATCTCATAAGGACAAGGCATGACAATTCCCACAGTAGTCGCAAAGACAGGTAAAGGAACAACACTAAGCGGCTTTATTATACCGCTTTAAATTAAAGACTCTGACGACTTAGGCTCACGGCTATCAGAATTATTATTGCATGTCTTTATAAGCTATCTTCTCTTTTTTACTACTACATCCTGCCGTCAGGCATAGACATACATATGTACATACACAATCTTTCTCGTTTTTATGTCCGCTCTATCTGGCTATATTTCTTTTTGTTCTTGCGTATTAGTTACACATTCTAATTCAATCGTTACCATTTTCTCACATAAGTATCGTTATTGCAAACGCTCAAACTCTCAGCGTTTGTCAATAAAACCAGCGTTTATATACTGTTATATCAGACTTGACAACATCAAATATTAAAGCGTTTTGCCCATCCGCTAGCAGACTTTTTTTTTAAAAGCTATGCTTGCTTTACAATGTCTATTTTAAATACGGATTATGCCTGATCTCGTTAGCTAACGTAGTATTGCTTCCATGTCCGGGATAAATAATAAGAGACGGATTCAATTTTTTGATTTTAGAAAGAGAACTCATAATCTTTTCATAACTTCCACCATCAAAATCAGTTCTACCTATTGTTCCTGCAAAAAGAGTGTCCCCAGTAACTAAAAAACTGTCAAACAACAAGCATATACCGCCTTTTGTATGACCTGGCGTATGTATAACTTTAAAAACTGTAAAAGATAATTTTACCTCTTGACCGTCTTCAAGCAGTATTTCAGGTGCTTTTACAGTTTTTGGATAACCAAACAATTTTGAACCGTTCTTGTAAACGTTGGCAAGCATTTCTGCCTCATATTTATGTATTGCCAACGGAATTTTAAATTTAAGACGCACTTGGTCGTCAGAAAGTATATGGTCGTAATGACCATGCGTATTTACAAGCATCTCTGGTTTCAATTTGTCCTTTTCTATCTCAGAAATTACCTTTTCTCCATCTTCGCCCGGATCTATGATTACCGCATGCAAACTCTCAGAATCGTAAACCACATAACAGTTTTCTTCTAAAACGCCCGATATTATTTTTTTAATTTTTATCATTATAAAGACGCACCTTTCCGACCAGCTTTTACCCAAATAATTGCAGCCTTTAACTACAATATATTTTTACTTTTCTAGCAAAGGGGCATTGCGCTCACGCTTTGCGGCAGTTTTGCATGATGATAAGCCAATTACTTTCTCAGTCTCACGGCGGACGATTGAAAAGGGTTTACAGATAGAACTGCTTCTTTAGTTTTAGCGCTTTGGTTTAGAAAATCAGCGATAACTTTCTTGCCGTCAACATCAGAGACAAATACAGCCTGATATCCCCAATTAACGGGATTTCCCCTTATATATTTCTGCGGTATTAAAACGGAGCCGTCTTTAACCGGCAAGTTTGAAATCGCTGAAGCTCCATCTGAAGAATATTTGTATAAAACAGCTTTATCCTTATATATTCTCAAAGCATATTCCCATCCTGATTCCGCCGTTAAAAAACCGTTTATGCCAGCAAGCAACGACGTAGATCCCGCGCCTTCAATATTATTTAAATCTATATAGAAATCTATAAAAGCGACGCTTTCATTCCATTTTCCATTTTCAAAAGAAAAACTTATTTTTATGTTGTTGTTTTCTGAAACAATTTCTATTAATTTCACCAGTCCTATATTGTATATTGCAACTCCGTTCAAAATACTGTCAACAACAGTTTGTCCGTTTGAGACAGAAATATCCCTTTTTCCAGCTCGAACAGCGCTAGACATAGAATTATCCGACTTTTTATTTTCAGGTTTTACAGCGCCTAAAAGACGATAAATATTTCCGCACGCGGCATCGAATATTCTCTTCCCGCCGGCTTGATTCGCGGACGCATTTATTAGCAGATCCCGACTGCAAAGATAGACCAGCTCGCTACAAGCGTTATGATAAGCATATTCTTTAAAATCAGGAGAAACCGCATAATCGCCAATCAAATTCGCCGCAGAATAAAGTTCTTCCATTATCGCAACGCTTACGGGAAACTGTTTAAAATGCACGTCTCTTTGCTGAAGTAGATTTCTTTCAACTTCAGTTATATATAAAGGCACAGCGGGTTTTATGTATTTGCTGTTGTCAAAAAAATTTATTAGGTACTCCATAAACTTCACATTTTCCAGATGTTTTTTCGTAAGCAGAACGGGGATAATATTTTCATGTTTCGCTTCAAGCCATCTCATAATACTTTCTTGATTGTGAGGAAAGTCTTTATAGAGCGAAAATACTGCGATTCCGTCAACGTCAAAAGCACCTGCAATATTTTCTTCAATATTGTCGGCATTTATCCATGGCAGACTCAAACCTGCAAAATAATACAGTATATCGCGCGATAATTCGGAAAAATTTAAAAAGATACCGAAAGCATTTATGTTTGTATTAGTTTCAAAATCATTTAAATTACTCGAAATATATCCTTCAAAAATACTTTGCTTGTTTAATTTTACTCCGGGAAACGCCGCAATAACAGATAAAACAGGTTCGGGACTGAAAGAAACTGCCGGTTCTATTTTTCTGCATGAAACAAGTTTTTTTAAATCTTCCGGAATGCCTATTATGGGATTTATGGGAACAGTCATACAAAAGCGACTAGATAAAAGCATCTTATCAACAATAGCTTGCAGTATATCCGAACTCTCAGCGAAAAAAACTATATATTTATTTCCCACGCCAAAAGTTACAGAACTTAAAAACATAAATAATATGACACATATAAATTTTTTCATAACTAGCTATTTGTTATATCACCATTGATTATATCATTATTGACAAGAATTGTTAATTTCAATATAATACTAATCCCGCTATGAAAAAACAAAAAACAAATTTTTTTACTTCTTTGACAGTCTTTTCATTCTTTGTCATTTCTGGATGCGCAGACTCCGCGTTAAACTCTAAATTTGCAATATTGGAACAGCCTCAAGGAGAGCAAGAGATTATAGATACCGTCGCCATAACAGTTTTAACCGATATAAAACCGGAAAAAAAAGTAAAAAGAAAATATATAAGAGGTATCCATCTCTCCGCAATGGTAAGCGGTTCTGAAAACCGCAGAAGAATTGTAGCAAACCTTTTTGACAACACGGAATTAAACACTGCCGTAATAGATATAAAAGAATACGAAGGAAAAGTTTACATTGACGGCATAAAGACTGTAAACGCAAACAACGCTTATGAAAAAGCAATACCCGATATTAGAAAGTACATTTCCGATTTAAAAGAAAAAGGCATTTATACCATAGCAAGGATTGTCGTTTTCAGAGATAATACTATATCAAGAAAAAAACCTGAACTTGCGGTAAAAAATCCCGACGGCACAATTTGGACTGACAGAAAAGGCGTCGCATGGCTAGACCCTTATAACAAAGACACATGGGACTACAATTTGGAGATAGCCGAAAAAGCGGTGGATATAGGTTTTGACGAAATACAGTTTGATTATATACGTTTCCCATCTGACGGCAATACAAAAAACTGCTGTTATAGCAAGCCGCATTCCTCAGCTGAAGCCTTAAAAGCTTTAGTAGGTTTCCTAAGAGAGGCCAACAGTCGACTTAAAACCAAAGGCGCAAAAATATCCATCGACGTTTTCGGTTTAACGACAACGGCAACAAACGATATGGGCATAGGACAAAAAATAGTTGAGATGACGGAATGTGTCGATTACGTAAGTCCTATGGTTTATCCGTCGCATTACGGAAAAGGGAACTACGGTATCGAAGAGCCGAACAAAGAGCCTTACAAAATCGTTTATTTTGCTTTAAAGGGTGCACTAAAAAGAATACCTAATAAAAAACTCCGTCCGTGGCTCCAAGATTTTAGTCTTCTCGGATACAAATACGGCGAAGATGAAGTGAAAGCGCAAATGCAGGCCTGCTACGACAACAAAGTAGGCAGCTGGCTATTGTGGAACCCAAGGTGCGTTTATACAAAAGGCGCTCTAAAAGAAGAAGGCGACGACAATATTCAATCCGCCAATATCATGGAAAATGCTGAAACTAAACATTAAATCTGCTTTTCCGCTGTCAATTCGCAAGAGATTAAGAGACATAGGCTTAAAAATAGCTTTGTTATTTATCTTTCCAAAAAAGAAAAACCATGCAAAATTAAGATAAAGGTTATCCGAGCGATATAAATAAAACTAAATGCCAAATTAAAGTCCACCTAAACCCAATAAAAAACACTGGGAAATTACAAAACTCAAATAAGTTATCTGCCAACATATTGTTCTACTATTGCGACATTACGCTACTTGTAAATGATTTATTCCTCAGTCAATATATCGCCCAATGTCGGTTTATCATCTTTATTTGAGTACTCCTCTATAAGCTTTCTTTCTCTCTCAAATTCAAGTTTCTTTATTGACACCTCTATTCTCCTATTTTTCATATCAGCTTTTATTATCTTAGCTTCAATTTCTTCGCCTTCCTTCGGCAAGGATTGATATTCGTCGGTTCTTGAAGAAGCGTTTTTATTCTTTACCAAAGCCTCCACTCCGGGTTCAAGTTTTACGAAAGCGCCAAAATCGGTACACCTTACAACTTTGCCTTTTACCACAGCGCCGACTTTATAATTCTTATAAGGATCGGGGTTGGTGTGTTTTAATGAAAAAGAAATCTTTTCGTTATGCGGATTTATTTCGAGAACGACAACTTCAATCTCATCGCCTTTTTTAAGAAAATCTTTCGGATGTTTTACTTTTGTAGTCCACGAAAAATCACTTATATGCACAAGCCCCTCTATTCCGTCTGGAAGCCTCACAAATGCGCCAAAAGGCATAATGTTTTGCACTACGGCTTTAACAACAGTTCCCGGCGCATAACGTCTCAGCGCTTCATCCCACGGATTTGTAAACATCTTTTTAACCGATAAAGCAATTTTTTTATTTTCTTTATCTACATTTATAATCTTTACGTCTATTTCCTGCCCTTTTTTAAGTTCTCTTTTAAATGTCGCTTCGCTGTCATTCCACGCATATTCAGAAGCATGGAGCAATCCGACTATTCCGGGTTCAAGCTCTATAAAAGCGCCGTAATTCATAACCGATGTCACAATGCCTTTCATAACAAGACCTATAGGGAACTTTTCAGTCACAGATTCCCACGGATGCGGAGCAAGATTTTTCATGCTTAAAGAAATCCTTCCACTATCCCGATCAATTTTTAAAACACGCACTTTTACAGTCTGCCCGACATGCAATAAATCGTCAAGCGTTTTAACTTTATACCACGCTATATCGCCTATATGCAAAAGCCCATCAACTCCGCCTATATCAATAAAAGCACCGTAACTAGTAATTTTTGATACCGCCCCGTCAAGTATCTGTCCCTCTGCAATATTTTCCAAAGCGGACATTCTTGCCATATTTTTTTCGTCTTCAATAATTTTTCTGCGGGAAACAGCTACCTTTCTCTTTCTCCGGTCAAATTCCGTTATTATAAACTCGTATGATTGTCCGATATATTTTTCAGTTTCTTTTACAAAATTCGTATCAAGCTGAGAGATATGTAAAAAGGCGTCCACGCCAATATCTACAAGAAAGCCGCCTTTGACGGCTCTTAATACTGTGCCGGCAATACGCTTACCGTTTTTAAAAGCTTCCTGCAGTGCGTCCCATTTTGCTTTCTCAATAACTTCTCTATAAGAAAGAACGGGCTGTCCGTAAGTGCTTACAATCTTTACCTTTACTTTTGCGCCGACTTTCAGTTCAGGCGGAACTTGTCCTTCTTCAAATTCTTTTTTGGGAATCATTCCTTCGGACTTCATTCCCAAATCAACCATAAAACCTTCTTCATTTTCTTCAACAATCGTTACTTCAATCTCTTTCTCAAAATCAGTATCGCCGGTTTTATAGAAATTTTTCATTAAATCAGCCATATTGATACCTTCGCTGTCTTCAAAATCTGTCAATGTTTTACCTAAATTCTTATCTTCCGTCATTTCGCTTATTCTCCTTAAAATTAAGGTGCAAACCGAAATCTCGCTCACTGCTTTTGACATCGGCTGAATAAAGTCAAGAGGACACTTTCGCGGCGAGTTCTCTTATCTTCACTTCAATTCCCTTTATTATCCAGTCGGGTGTCGACGCTCCCGCGGTCAAGCCCACGCTGTCAATATTTTTAAACCATTTTTCTTTTACGCTATCAGCCGTTTCAATGTGATATGTCTTTGTCTTAGCCGAGCAAATCTGCGCAAGTCTTGTAGTGTTACCCGAATTTTTACCGCCTATTACTATCATTAAATCAACATTATTTGCAAGTTTTTCAGCAACTTTCTGTCTGTCAAGAGTGGCTCTGCATATAGTATTATAGACTTTTGTTTTATAGCGTTTCTTTAAAACTTTTACAATGCTGTTAAAATTTTCAGGAGTCTGCGTTGTCTGACTTACAATATTTAAGTCCCCGCTGCCTTTAAATTTCCGAGCTGCTTTCACATTTTCAACAACAACGCACTTGCCGTTTCCGTAAGACACAAGCGCAATAACTTCAGGGTGAACTTTCTCACCAACCACTATTATCGTTTTATCTTTAGACTTTATATCCGTGCTCAACCGCTTTACAGTATCCTGCGCTCTTTTTACAAAAGGACATGCAGCATCTATTACGTCAATTTTTTTATTTTCTTCAAGTTTCTTATAAAGACTAAAAGGTATGCCGTGGGTGCGCAGAATTATAGAGCCACTTTTTACTTTTTTCGGATCTTTTAAAGTTTTTACGCCTTTTTTCTCAAGTCTTTCAACCTCTTGCGGATTGTGAATAACAGGACCTAAAGTATATACTTTGCATTCTTTACTAGCAGTTTTTTCAGTTAATTTTATAGCCCTTCTAACGCCAAAACAAAAACCCGCATTTTCCGCTATTTTAATTTTTAACTTTGTCTTTAACTCCACGAGTTTCAATTTGCCTCGCAAAACACCTTTCTTTACTTCGTATTCCATATTTTTTACTAAAGTTTCTCTGGGCGAAATGAAACTCACACTAGCAACCATCGCGAAACTTTACGACTGTAAATCCATCGCTGCCGTTCGTTCTAAATTTTTCTTCTATAAGTTTTTTTTCAGTCCTTTTCTCTTCAACTTTTAGCATAAGATAAAACGCTTAATTCATCCCGCGACTTAACGCCTACATGTCTGTGTCTTATCAAGAGGATGCCAACAGTCAAAAAATTATATCCATCGCAATTAATTATTCACCTTATCATTATCAACCATCATTTACGTGTGCGCAGCAGTCAAATAAATATCAATTGCAAACTAATACAGGTAAATTAATCAATAACAAAAATATTGCAACAACTGCAATAAATCTAACAATTGAACCCGCTCACATTTCTGCTATTATATCCAAAACCTTCTTCGACAAGCTAATATAGTCGTTTTTTACAAAATTCTTTGGAGGATATATCGGTTGTCCAAACTTTACTTTTATCTGTCTGAATTTTAACATTGCATCTGTGTTCTCTATTTTTACGGGGATTAAAGGCACTTGAGTATTGCATGCCGCCATCCCGACACCAGCTTTCGCTTTTCCTATTTTACCGTCTTTTGAACGCACTCCCTCAGGAAACATTAAAAGTAAATGCCCGTTTTTCAGAATAGAAAACGTATTTCTCATCGCGATTATATCCTGCGAACCTCTTTTAATGGGAAAAGCATTCGTCCGTCTAATTATCCATCCAAAAATAGGTATATCAAATAACTCTTTTTTTCCCATAAAATACGCAGGACGTTTCATCGCAGAAGCGACTAACGGAGAATCAAAAAAACCTATGTGATTAGGGGCGATAACCGCGCCACCCGATTGAGGTATATTTTCCATACCCTCAATATGCCATCTGTAAAGCAAACCAAACGCCATTCTAAACATCTGCTTACCTATTAAAAATACAATCGAGGGCTTTTCTCTCACCTGCATATATCCTTCAAAGACTTATAAAAACCGGGAAAAGATATGTCAACGCAATGCGAATCATTGATTACGGTTTCGCCCTTTGCGATTAAAGAAGCCACAGCCAAAGTCATAGCGATTCTGTGGTCTTCAAAACTGTCAACAACAGCGCCAGCAAGGTTAAACCCGCTGTCTCCGTTTATAATAAATCCGTCTTCAAGAGATTCCACCTGAGCGCCAAGCTTTTTAAGCTGGCTTGTAACCGTTTCTATTCTATCGCTTTCTTTTACTCTAAGTTCTTTGGCGCCGGAAACTTTCGTAACACCTTGCGCTTGCGTCGCAATAAGCACAAAAACAGGTATCTCGTCAACCATCCGTGGGACAAGAGAAGCGTCGATATTTATGGCTCTAAGTCTAGAATACTTTACAACTATGTCGCATACGGGTTCCTGCGAAACCTCCCTCATATTAGTTAAAGCTATATCTGCACCCATCTGTTTTAATACTTCAATTAATCCGTCTCTAGTAGGATTGACTCCTACATTTTTTATTATTAAATTTGAACCGGGAACGATTAAAGCTGCAGCAATAAAAAATGCCGCCGAAGAAATATCGCCCGGAACCGTTACATCTTGCGCCGTAAGTCTTTCTGCGGGACAAATTGTAACAGAATTGCCGTCGACACTGACATCTGCTCCAAAAGCTTTTAACATTCTTTCACTATGATCTCTTGACTTTACGGATTCTCTGTAAGTTGTCGCACCGTCAGCATACAAACCCGCAAATAGAACTGCAGACTTTACTTGCGCCGTCGATTTATCATTTTCATAATTTATTGCTTTCAGCGGATTCTTGCCCTTTATTATCAAAGGAAGCAATCCGTCATTTGATTTTATATCAGCCCCCATTTTTGACAAAGGCTCTATGACCCTCTGCATAGGTCTTTTTGAAAGACTGTCATCGCCCGTAATAACTGTTTCAAAATTTTGCCCGGCAAGAATACCAGAAAGGAGTCTCGTCGTTGTGCCTGAATTTCCCGCGTAAATATCATATTTTCCGCTATGCGGACTTGTAAGTTTTAATCCTGCCCCTTTTATGTAAAGATCATCGTCATCAATTTTAATTTCTGCGCCCATTTGGCGAAACGCTTCAATTGTTCTGCTGCAATCGTCAGACGGCAAATAATTTCTGACAACAGAATTGCCCTCCGCAAGAGAAGAAAGCATGACAGCTCTGTGCGTTATAGACTTGTCCGCTGGAACTTCAATCATACCTGAAATACAGTTGATCTTATTAAGTTTTATCTCCATAATCCGCAAATATCTCCGTTTATCGTATTACAATCAGTATTCTTCAAAAAATTTAAATATTTCTGCTCAGGTAAAACAGTCAAATAATTTGAAATAAATATTTCTTTGCCGCTTTGATTTCCCAAACCAGACACATTGCGCATTCCATATGTCATATCCCAAGGAAAAATACTGGCAAAAGAGAACAAATTCCTTATATAATCGCTATCGTCATATGTCACAAGCCACTTATGCTTACACCTTTTCATACTTTCAGCAAAACGTTTATGGTCAAAATTTTTATGTAAATTCCCGTTTTTTCCATAAAGAGCCGATTTTCTTGTCGAGAAATACGGCGGATCTAAAAAAATAAAAACAGAACTGCCGTTTTTCATAAGCAGCTTTTCATAATCAAATATCGTATATTCTTTTATATGGATATGAACGCGTTCTTTTTGGAGACACCCACTTTGAAACTGCAAACAAATTCTCCCTATCAAAAACCAACGAGCTAGTCGGAGACGAGTTTATATCAAAGCATTCTAAATCAAATTTATCCAGATTTCTTTTAAGTGTTTTTTTATACTTTATCCCCTTAATTGTTCCAGTTATATCCATAGCTTTTTTTGCATCTTTAAAACTCAATCTGCTGCAGAATTTCTCTCAATAAAGTCATACTCGTACTTTCATTCTTATGTCTTTAAAATTTCTATCTCGACTAAGAAAATCTATAGTCTCTATTTAACGTCTATCTGTTCTAATCCTATTATGCCCACTCTCGTCTTCAATCTAATAATTCCCTTCCCACCGCTTTCGCAATCGGGTCTAACTCTTTCATCAAACTCCTAAACTGTTCAGGCAGCAAACTTTGCGGACCATCTGAAAGCGCTTCCTCCGGACGCGGATGCACTTCTATTATTA
>JAIXMX010000015.1 GCA_020328155.1 Candidatus Endomicrobiellum agilis
GTGCGCAGAGCAAAACTTTATTATCTGAGAAATCTTTCAGGTAAAGCGGCGAGAATCTCCGAAGATTCTTCAAGAAGAGATATTAAAAAAGAAACGGCGGCGAAACCTCCCGCAGTAAATTAAGAAATTATTTTTTTTCTCTATTCCTATTTGAAGAGGGATTTTCTATTTTTCTCTCTGCTTGCGGGAGTAGAGATTTTTTTTCTGCCGTCTTCGTCTCTCAGGATTTCGAGCTTGCCGCATAGCGTTTTTATTCTGTAATCAAAATTGCGCGATAAAGACAAAGGAAGAAGATAATCGTTCATATCTTTGCGCAGGAACGAAGTTCCCGCTGCAATCTGAATTTGTCGCAGTTTAATAATACGCACGCTCTCGTAGAGTGGGATATTTTTCTTGTTTCTCCATTGATAATGGTGGGTAATATAAAATGCCGTTATTAAAAACTTTGATTTGTCGCACTGGTGAAAAACGTGCTTTTGGATATATTCTCTTTTGATAAAAATTTTTATGACAAGGGATTTGCCTTAGTTGCAGGTATTGATGAAGCCGGACGGGGTCCTTTAGCAGGTCCGGTAGCAGCTGCAGCCGTAATACTCCCCAAAGATTTAACAATCCCTGATTTAAATGATTCCAAACAATTATCGGAAAAAAAAAGAGAAACTCTTTTTGAAATAATAAAGGAAAAAGCGCTGGCTTATGCTATTGCGAGCGTTGACAATAAAATTATTGACAAAATAAATATTTTGCAGGCAACGTTTCTTGCAATGTCGCGCGCCGTGCTGAAATTAAAAATAAAGCCTGAGTTGTGTCTTATAGACGGAAACCGCAAAGTTCCCGAACTCCTTTTTAATCAGGAAACAATTATAGGCGGCGACGCAAAAAGCGCAAGCATTGCCGCAGCTTCAATACTTGCTAAAGTCTCCAGAGATAGAATGATGCTTGGATATGCAAAACAGTATCCTGTTTATGAGTTTGAAAAACATAAAGGGTACGGAACAAAAAAACATATAGAAGCTTTAAAAAAATACGGAATCTGTCCTATTCACAGAGCGACTTTTACTCCTGTAAGCGATATTATTTCTCAAACTAAATTAAATATCTAAAGTTTTGCATATTTTGCTTTGAAGTGGAATGTGGCGGGAAAGTCAATATAATTTTGTCGGCGAATTTTCATCGCGCCGTTTGTGGTTTAATTCTGAAACTGCGGTTACAGCTTGTGCGCGTGGCGATTACGGGAATAAAATGAGAAATACCAGAGATATCGGTTTTGAAAAAGAAAAAGAGGTTGTCAAATACCTTAAGAAGCTCAAGTATAAAATTTTAACAACGAATTTCAAAACGAACTTTGGCGAAATAGACATAATAGCGAGACAAGGCGATACTATAGTTTTTGTAGAAGTGAAATACAGGAAATCTTCTTATAGCGGGACTCCTCAAGAGGCGGTAACCGTAAAAAAACGGCAAAAAATTATAAAATCAGCGGTAGTCTATATAAAACAGAATGGCATTAAAGATGACATTCGTTTTGACATTGCGTCTGTAGATGACAATAAAATTGAAATAATAAATTCTGCATTTGTCCTGCCTGAATATCTGTATTATTTATAAGAGTTTTTACCTTTTATCGTTATGCCGAACGAACCGAAAAGCGTACAAATTATCAAGTTTACAAGTAAAATCTTCGAAAAACTAACCGCTGCCAGTCTTTTATATTGGCAAAAAAATAAAAAGAGACTGACAATTAAAGCTGTAAATTTCTTATTCTCATTTTTGCGGACATTTAAACGAATTTTAAAATTTAATGATTGTTTTTATATTTAGTTTTTGTTATATTTTAATCAAGGTTTGCTATGAATAAAGAAATTAAACACGCGTGTTTTAATAGAATTGTTAAATGTACTCTGGCTGTAATAATTATTTTAGCTGCTGTATTTATTTGTATGTGCTTTTTTGGTCACAAAGAACTTCTGAAGAGTTTTGTTGTTGAACTGTTATATTTAACGGATAATTTAATTCTGCCTAAACAAGTCTCGCAAGATGCGTTTTTATCGACGATTACAAATTTTTACACAACTATAATCACTGTCTTAATTGTTATGGTAGGACTGATATCTAGTTTGGGGCTTCTTTATGTTAGAAATGTGTCAAAGCGGGATATAGAAAGAGAAATTAGAGAAAGTTTAAAAGAGGAGTTTTTCAAATCATATTTATCTGAAATGGTGAGAAAAACTGTTGATGAAAATCTTGATATTGCGGATATAACGGAGGCGTGTGGGAATTTATCCGAACAAGTTGATTCTTTGAAAAAGCGTATTGAATTTTTAGAAAAATTGGCAAGTGCAAAAGCGTCTGATACTTTATATAGAGGAAATACGTCAAATGGCAGTAATAAGAAGGATATTGAGACAAACGACGAGAAGCGATAATACTCTTAATACTTCCGATTCGCTGTTAGATTATGCTTCGCAAAATAATATTAAAACGGATCCTCTGGACTTAGAGTCGCTTGCGAGTTCTCTAAAAATTAAGATTAAAAAAATAGAACGCCAGGATGATATTTCAGGTATGCTTTTTAAAAAAGATAATAATTATATAATTGAAATAAACTCTTTAAATCATCTGAGAAGACAACGTTTTACCCTTGCGCATGAATTAGCGCATTTCTGTTTACATAGACATTTAAATACTGCTTTTAAAGACGTTGTTTTTTTTAGGGGCGCAGATCAATCAATAGAGGAAATTCAAGCCAATGATTTTGCTTCAAAGCTCGTAATGCCTGAAAAAAAATTCAGAGAAGCGGTAGCTCAAGGAAAAAATTCTATAGAACAGTTATCCGATTTATTTCAAGTCTCTTCTTTAGCTGTCAGGGTAAGGGCTAAAAATTTAGGTTTTAGCGGACATGGGTTGTGATGAAGTATATACCGATAATTAAAACTGGAAACGCAGAGATTAAAGGCGTCGGCTTTTTAGACGACTCAATAAAAGATACTATAACTCCTATTTTTGAGTTAACGCGTTCAAGAAAGACAAAATTATCTGAAGGACCTATATTTAAAAAACTTGATAAGATTGAAGAAATTTTTGGCGTGACAAGACCTTTTATATTGGATCTTACCAGCGACGAACGGCTGTTAAATACAGAAATTCGCAGTTTGCAAAATTCAGTTGACGGATATAAAAACTGGTGCGACTTCTTATTCCGCCAAAAAAAAAGGTTCCCTAAAGTTATACCAATGCTGCAGATTGTAGAAGATGAAACTATTACTGTTGAGAAAAACAGAGACAATTTAAAAAAACAAATTGAATTCGTTGTTTTAAACTTTGATATTTTTTTCTATCAAAACAGAATAACTGACGATTGTTATGAAGATGACTTATCTATCGTATATAGCATACTGGGGAAAAGTGATATTAAGAAAAAACTGTACTGTTGCATAGATTCTGTTTTTATTAATCAAAATAAAGCTTTAGATGTCTCAAAAGAAGTGATTGAAAGGATTAGAGATATTAATCAAAAATTTAATATAGTTAACTTTTCTACAGCCGGAACGTCTTTTCCTAAAAGCGTTTCAGATTGCAGCGCTGATGACTCTGTTACTGTAAAGCTGGAAGAAGTAGCCGTATGGGATAAGGTTGTTAACTCTATAAAAGATCTCAATATTATATATGGAGATTATGGTTCGGTAAATCAAGAAAGAAATGATATCGTAACAAATAGATGGATTCCAAGAATTGATGTTTCAACAAATGATATTTTGTTCTATTATAGAAAAAGAAAAGAAGGCGATACGTATCTATCAACTTATGCCAATGTAGCTAAAAGAGTCGTAGATGACTTAAGATATAAATCGCTCGGCAGTTTTATACGTTGCTGGGGGATTGAGCAAATAGAAAAAACATCTCGAGGAGAAAAGACTGGATTATCTCCGTCATTTTGGATATCAGTCAGATTAAATATTCATCTGACAGTGCAAGCAACTCTAAAAAACGCTATCTAATAACTTTAATTTCCCCTATAAGATTTAAGAGGTCTTCTTTTATTGTGAATTTTCCTTTATCTTTTAAAAATATTTTATATATCGGATTTATTTTTTTTGTTAAAGATTGATACGAAATGTTTTTCACGTCTTTAAGAGTGAGTTTATTTGCCGCTATAGCTCTCATTTCTTCCGTCGGTAAATGTTTTTGGTTTTTATTTAGAAATTTTGAGATCGCGTTGGGTTTACAAAATTGAATAAGCGAAATCTTAGATAATTTTTTATTAATTTTTGCAGACCTGATAGTTTTAAATTTTTTATCAAATAAAATTATGCCGACTCTTTTTGGAGATAAGTCGCATATTTTTTTAAAAAGTTTATTTGTGCAAACAATATTAACTTCGTCAAAAGTTATTAAATAATCTTTAAGTTGTTGTTGTAAGCATTTTAGATTGTCTAAGTCGCCTTTAATCTCAAAAGCTATCGTTTGATTTTTTAAAAGTAATACTAAATCCGCTCTTCTCTTATTTTTAGAAAATAATAATTCGTTGCTTAAAATAGCGCCTTCGTTGTTGTCAAGCAACCAGTCTATAAATTTTATTTTTATTTCATTTGCTGACAAAAGTTTATTATCACTCATAGGATAATTATATAATATTTTATATAAGGCATATTTAAATTTCTTTAAGCTTTAAGATACTAAGATACATATAGACGCAAATTTCATCTCTTATGATATTAATTATCGCTTTATGCATATAACCTTAAATGAAATATAGCGGGAATTAAAATGAAGTCCAGAAGAGAATCATACATTAAAGACTTTATTTAGTTAATGCTGCAAGTTTAATAGGATTTATCCTTAAGCAAATCTCAAATTTTAGAGTTTTTGTTTTATTGACAATAGCTGAATTATAAATAAAGCCGTAATTTGTTGTGTTGAACAATCAATCGCTCTTAGATAATTCTTTAAGTTTTAATCAAAAATATTCTATAGAATGGATGCGCGAATTTTTTTAAGTTTTGATTTTTTTAGTCGTGCCTTAAAGCTTCAATAGGGTTTAGAAGCGCTGCTTTTCTTGCAGGCCACACGCCGAAAACCAAGCCGACGAATCCTGAAAAACAGAGAGCAAGTCCTATAGAAAAAAACGTTATATAAATTGTCCATCCGGCAAGTTTGCTTATCACAGCAGATGCTCCAGCCCCAAATAGTATTCCCATAATGCCGCCGCAGCAGCATACGAAGACAGATTCAATAATAAACTGAAATAAAATATCGGTGTTATTTGCGCCTATAGCTTTTCTCAGTCCTATTTCTTTTGTTCTTTCAGAGACGGAAACAAACATGATGTTCATTATGCCTATTCCGCCGACAAGCAGAGTTATGAAAGCAATAGATCCTAAAAGAAGAGTGAATGTTTGCGACATCGAAGAAATTGTTTTTTGAATTTCCACCATGTTGATCACTTCCACAGCATCTTTTTTGTCCGCGGGTATTCTATGCGTAAATAAAAGTCTTTTTATTATAGCTTCAGAAACTTTTTTCGTATCCGAATCGTTTTTTGCCTGTGTTTGTACTCCTATATGGACTAAGAGTTTAGTGCCGAACATCCTGTGCATAGCGGTATTTAAGGGAATAACAACTTTGTCGTCTTCGTCGCGATACGAATTTGAACCTTTAGCGGGCAGAACCCCTATAACTTGAAAGTCTACTCTATTAATTTTTACATATTTGCCTATAGGGTTAAAATTTTCATCGCCGTAAATTTTTTCTACTACGGTTTTTCCCAATACCGCAACTTTTTTCCTCTCTCTGTTTTCAGCTTCCGTAAAAAATCTGCCGATAGCTGGATTAGAATTGGTTGAATCGGCATAATTTGCGGAAACTCCTTCAAGTCTTGTGCTGTGATTTTTATTATTTACAGCGATTTTTTCAAGATTATATCTATATACGTAGCCGCTGACGGTTTGTATGCCCGGAACATTGTTTTTAAGATCGTCTATATCGCCGACATTTAGTTTTATATATGCGCCATTTTGCGGCTTGCCGGGAACTACTATTAAAGTATTTGCTCCCAGACTTGAAATATTTTTTTCAATATCCTTTTTCGCTCCGTTGCCGACGGCAAGCATTGCAATCAGGCTTGCAACTCCCATGGTAATGCCCAGAACCGATAATATGGAGCGCATTTTGTTTCCCACAAGAGACCTCAGAGCCTGTTTAGAATAATCTCTAAATCCTGTTGACGAAAAAGTTTTATACTTGAATGGTTTCTTTTGAAGGATTGGACTTATTGAACTGTCTTTTTCCTCAGTTTTTTTATCGGATGTTATAAGCCCGTCTTGCATATTTATAATTCTTGTCGCGCAGGCGGCGAGTTCCACTTCGTGGGTAACCATTATTATTGTTATGCCTGCATTGTTTAAATCTTTGAGTATTTTTATGATTTCTTTTGCGGATTTTGTATCTAAATTGCCTGTCGGTTCATCTGCAAAAATTATTAACGGTTTATTTATAAGGGATCTTGCAATAGCGGCTCTCTGCTGCTGCCCGCCGGAAATTTCATTTGGACAATGGTTTATACGTTCGGATAAGCCTACCATATCGAGTAGTTTTGCGGGATCTTCTCGCTGTTCTTTATCCCTTGAATCCGCGTAAACTGCGGGCAAGGCGACGTTTTCTAAAATTGTGAGTCTCGGCAGAAGATTGAACTGCTGGAAAATAAATCCCAAATATTGGTTTCTCAAAGCGGCAAGTTCGTTATTGGAATACTTTGAAACTTCTATTCCCGCAAGTTTATAATAACCTTCTGAGGGCTTATCAAGCAGTCCCAATATATTTAAAAGCGTGGACTTCCCGCTTCCGGAATGTCCCATGATGACGACAAATTCGCCTTGTGTAATTTCCAGATTTATGCCGTGTAATACCGGAACGTCCAGCTTTTCCATGTGGTATGTTTTCGCGAGATTTTTGAGTTCAATTACTTTCATTTTAATTTTCCGTTTTTACGCTTTCTCTCCGCAGCGCAGTCGCCATGAATAAATTTTCTCTCTTTCACTTTCTCAAGGCAACTGCAGCTGAAAATTTTGCGGCACGCGGTTTCTGCCGACAAGACCCTCCGCTTGCGTTTCAGTTTCCTGATAAAAGCGTTGAAAGAGAGGCAGTTTTTAAAGAGATGATGCAGTTGATGGTTTTACTTTTTAGAAGATTTGAAAGTGACAACAGTTTCGCCTGCTTTTAATCCTGACAAAATCTCGGTAAATATGCTGTTGTTTATGCCGGTTTCTATTTCTCTTGTTTCAAATTTCGGTTTGTCTGTAGTTCCCGTTTTTACGGTTACTGTCTTCTTGTCCCCTTCTTCGTTGATAAAGATGTTATCGATTGACGGCGCGTTATTTTTGGATTCTATTGTTATCATTACCGTCACAGTCATTCCTGATTTAAACACTTTAGGTTTTTTTATAGGATTTATCCGTACTTCATATATCGTAACGTTATCTGAAAGTTTTGATTCGTAAGATATATGTTCTACAATGCCTTCAAACTTTTCGTTAGGGTATGCATCTAAATACATTTTAGCTTTGCTGCCATTTTTAATATATCTCAAATCAGTCTCGTCTATAACTGCTTCAACTATCAAATCGTCAGCCATAACTAAAATCGCCTCATCGTGAAGCACGGTTTGACCCGGCTCTTTTTGTCTTGAAATAATAAAACCGTCCATGTAAGCAACAATGGGCGTCTGTTTATAGATTTCCTGGCATTTCATGTATTCTTGTTCGCCTACAGCTCTTGCCATATCAACTATTGATACTCTTTCGCTGGAACTCATCCAAACAATAATTTGTCCTTTTTTTATTTTATCCCCTTCGTTTACGAGGATTTTTTCAACTCTCCCGCCAAATGAAGGCTTAACAGCAAGCCTATTTCTTGGCTTTACGCAGCCGTTTTCCCTGAGTTCTACAGCCAAATCTCTGAATTTAAGAGTAGTTTCTTCATCTATCACTTGTTTTGACGATTTAAACTTAAATATAAAAAGTACTGCAGTCGCGGCAACTGCAGATAGTATTAAAATTAGAATGAATTTTTTCATATTATTTCTCCTTGAGACTCCTTTTCTGTGAAAGTGTCCCAATGCACTCTCTTCGAGGCTGCGCTTTTTTTGGCGTCGAGCAATTCTATTTGTGCAAGAATGTAATCTTTTTCTATTGAATGCCAATTATTATAATTTACAAGTCCGCTTACGTATTCTTTTGCCGAGATTTCCGCCTGAAGTTTTGTGGCGCTTAAATACTGCGTTTTTACAGCAACAAGTTCATAAGCATCTAGCAGGCTGTTATAATATTTTACTGCTTCTGCTTTTAAAAGATTGGCGGTATTCTTTAGGTTTTCGGAAGCGATTTTCAGATTATTTGAAGCAATTTGTGTCTTTGAGTATCTTTCTCCGCCGGTAAAAATTTTAAAAGAAAGCGATATTTTCGCAGCCATGTTCTGTTTGCAGACTATCTGTTTGTTGTCAAATAGAGGAATTTCGCCGCCAAGATGCAGTGAGGGCAGCCATTGTCCTTTAGCTTTTAAACTTTGAATTTTACAGGAATCAAGATTATACTGCGCCATTAAAAATTCCGGCATCGCGATTATTAGGTTGTCATAGTCAGGTTCTTGCGGTAACTTTTCAAGACAGTCAAGCCGTTCGTTTGTTTCCAAAACTGATGTAATATCATTCCTGCCTATAGCTTCCAGCAAGTTCGACGAGGCGGTTTTTATATATCTTTGCGCTGTTTTTAAATCATTTTCTACAATTGCGGTATCGGCTTCCTCTTTCTTTAACGAAGTGATATTGCAGTTGCCTGAATTATATTTAAGCTCTATCATATTTTTGCTTTCTATTTTCTTTTCCTTTATACATTCCAATAACTTGACTTTTTCATATGCCCATATAAGGTCTATGTACGCTGCGGCAGCTTTATAAAGCGCATCGGAAACAATCTTATTATAATGCGCTTGTGCGGATTTAAGTTTAAGAGCGTTAGTTTTTACATCGCTATATGTGCCAAATCCTGAAAAAAGATTAAGAGAAGCTTCTAATTTATGAGAATATGAAAAATCTTTTTCAAAGTTATTTGTCAAGGCATTGCTTTCAAAATTTATTTCCGGCAAAAATGCGCCGATAGAAGTAATATATTCCTGCTTCGCATTTTTTAAGCTAAGCTTTGCAGCCGCGATAGACGGGTTATTTTTTAAAGTCTGTATTTTAACCGTCTCTCTGGTAATTTCTTCAGCAAAAACATAAGAATTTATAATAAATATTGACGACAAAACAATCCAAAAATTTTTCATAATTAAATATCTGCGTTTTTCAAGATTATTACAACTGTGGACATTTCACTATATCTCTTTTTTCTAATTAAAGTCAATCAAGCCCAAAAGCGTCTCAAAAGTCCAAGTTCCGATGGTTTTGGCAAGATATCCTGCAGGGTTTTTAAGAATTGTGTGTTCGGTCGGCGGCAATATATCAATATATGTACTATATACATAACAACGGCATAACTTATATGCGCATATGACGGTTTATGTGAAAAAATTGTTTTGCGTAAAATGTTTGGTTAAGTAATTTGCCAAAGATATTGCGTCCTTTTTGCCGAGCGTTGTCCCGAACAACTATCGCGCGGACTTAATTTGACACTATCTTGAAATTTTAGATACAATATAACAGTATAAATTGCGAATGGAGTCGCTGTAAAGAGGAAAAGAGGGATTTATAAAAATGAAAAGAACGTTTCAGCCGAATAAAAAAAGAAGAAAAAAGAAGTTAGGTTTTATGGCGAGAATGGGAACGCCCGGTGGAAGGAAAATTTTGAGCGCGCGCAGAAGAAAAGGACGTAAAACAATCAGCGCATAAAACAATTTATGCAAACAGATGACAGGAAAAACTCATCAGGAAATTTATTTCCCGAAAATAGTGCTGGGAAAAAATTTTCTTTTACATATTTTGAGCGGCTGCATATCCAAAAAGATTTTAACAAAGTATTTAAAAACGGGCTTAGACTTGAAAATAAAAATATAAAGGTTTTAGTTTACAAGAGAAATGACGGACATATTATAAGAAGACTTGGGCTGATTACGCCTAAAAAAACAGGGACGGCCGTCGTAAGGAACAGAACAAAAAGAAGACTAAGGGAAATGTTTAGAACTAATAAACATTTTTTTGAGCCCGGTTTAGATTTGATTTTTATTTCCAAACCTGAAACCGCATTGCTGAATTATAGTAGTCTAAAAAAAGTTATTTTGGATTTGCTCAAAAGTGCAGAGTTATATAATCCGGAATAATTGCATATATATGAAGAAAATCGCGCTTTTTTTAATTAAATGTTATAAATTTGTCTCGCAGGTTCTTCCATCTGTATGTCGTTTCCAGCCAAGTTGTTCTACTTATGCTTATCAGGCAATAGAAACGTACGGTTTTTTTAAAGGCTTTTTTTTAGCTTTTAAAAGAATTATTCGCTGCCATCCTTTTTGCGGCGGCGGTTTTGATCCTGTACCTATGCCTAAAAAGAAAGATTAACGTTAAAAGGAAGTTGTAATGCAAAAGAATTCTATTTTATTTGTAATATTATCGGCTTTTACAGTTTTTATATGGTATTTTTTCTTTACTCCGCAGCAAAAACAGTTGTCCCAACTGCCGCCGCAGGCTCAAAGTATGACTGATGCGCTGGATGCTCAATATCCTAAACTTAGTGACGCGGATTTAAGCGGATCATCTGAAATAAGTAGCGCATACGCCGAAGAAAAACATGTAAACATTGAAACCGAACAATACAAAGCCGTTTTAACAAATAAGGGAGCGGGGATATTGAGTTGGTCTGTTAAAGAAAGAAGCGGACAATGGGTGGATTTGGTGTTTCCAGAATCGGCGCCTGTTATGGCGAATTTTCCCGGTTTAATTTATAAAATTGTTTCAAAATCCAATGAAAAAGTAGTTTTTGAATACGTTTCCAAAGACGGTTGGAAAATTACAAAAACATATAACTTATCAGACCTCTATATGCATAATTTAAACATTTCTATTGAAAGAAAAGGTAAAACGCCGTTTCCGCAGATAGACTTCAGATGGGGACCGGGACTCGGTACTGATGTCAAAGAATTGAAAGAAAACATATCGTTGACAAGAGCTTTGGCTTGCGCTGCGTTAAAACCTGGGAAGCTCAAAAAACTTAAAAATACTGTGGAATCTGCTTCTCTTTACAAGTGGCTGGCTGTAGATAATAGATATTTCCTTGCCGCATTTATACCCGAAAAACCCGCGGATTTTGATAAAATTATACCGTCAAAGGCGGACAAACACCATCCTTATTCTATTGTTCTCACGGCGGCAGCTCCTAAAAATATCGCTAAAAAGGATTATTCAGTCAACTTTTATTTAGGTCCTAAGAACTATACGCATCTAAAAACTTACGATTTAGGTTTTGAAAAAACCGTAGATTTCGGATTCTTTGGATTTTTAGGTAAAATTGCTTTTTCGATTCTGTCGTTTTTCTATAAACTTACGCACAATTACGGCTGGGCGATTATAATGCTTACGGTTGTTATACAGATTTTAGTTTTGCCGTTAACTTTAAAAAGTTTTAAATCTGCGGCGGCAATGAAGAGAGTGCAGCCTATAATAAAGGATATTCAGATAAAATATAAAGATAGTCCGCAAAGACTTCAGGCGGAAATGTTGAATGTTTACAAATCGCAGAAAGTTAACCCTTTGGGCGGCTGTCTGCCTATGCTTTTGCAGCTTCCTATTTTCTGGGCGTTTTTCACAATGTTGAGAAACGCTTATGAATTGAGAAACGAAGGCTGGATTTTGTGGGTAAAAGATTTGTCCGCTGCAGATCAGTTTATGCAGTTGGGGTCTTTCAATTTGAATATTCTTCCTTTGGTAATGGGTATAGGAATGTTTTTTCAACAGAGGATGACCGCCGTAACATCGGATCCTACGCAGAAAAAAATGATGTACATAATGCCTGTAGTGTTTACGTTTATGTTTTGGTCTTTTCCGTCGGGACTTGTTATCTATTGGCTTACTAACAGCATAATTTCAATGATGGAGCAGTATTTCATAATAAAAAAGAATGCAGTTCGCGTAAAACGCGTTTAGCGCTGCAAATCGCGCGGAGCCGGCGGTAAAAAAAGAATGCTGCGCAGAGGTGTAAAATAAATGTCGGAAATAGAATTTAGAGGTAAAGATGTAGCTGAAGCGATAACTAAAGGTTTAACACAGCTTGGCTGCAATAAAGAAGATGTGGAAATAAAAATCGTCAGCGAAGGCACAACCGGGCTTTTTGGACTTATGGGCGCAAAACCTGCTGTTGTCTTGATGTCGTTTGACAATTCTAAATGCAACGATAAGACGTTCTTTGAGTCTGACTCTAAGAAAATTCATAAAAAGTAAGTTAAAAAAGCCGTAAAATCGAGCCTGCTGATGAAGGATAAAAAAACAACTATAAAAAAACTTAGTAATAGGAAAAAGAGAATAGAGTAATATGGATAAAAGTAAATTAATTGCCGTTGTCGGCGTTTCTGAAAATCCGGATAAGATCGGCTGCCGGATTTTTACTGATTTGCTGAAAGCAGGTTTTAAGACTTTGGCTGTCGGTATACGCGGCGGCGCGGCTGCGGGAGAACCGGTGTATAAGTCGTTGAAAGATTTACCGGTAAAACCCGATATAGTTTTGACGGTAGTTCCGCCTGCCGGTACTGATAAGACGATTGATGACGCGATAATTCTTGGCATAAAAGAAGTTTGGATGCAGCCGGGATCTCAATCTGAAGCTGCGGCGCAAAAAGCGAAAGCTGCAGGAATAAAAGTGACGGAGCAAGGTTGTTTTATGGTTGTACACGGAATATGGTAATTTAAACTTTCAGGTTTGTCTTTTGCGGTTATTAAAGAGTCGGCGCGGAAAAAGGTTGACAGGTATATGAGATTGCCGTTTACCAAAGATAAAAAATATAAAAATCAATGCGCCGTACTCGGAATTTTTAACAATAAAAAGAAATATTGTATTATCTTAGCAGGTTCTCTGTAGAAAGATAGTTTAGCGGCGGCTTGCATGCGGACAACTTTTAATGTTTAGCAATCAATAGTTCGTCGAATAATACTTGCTTATAGTCAGCCGTTCGGTTAATGACATACGCGAAAGCGGTATTATTAGTTGTCTATGTAAAGAAAAAATATGCATAGTCTGAAAATTGCATTAGAGGCGCCGTAAATTTCGTACGCTTTTTATGCTTCTTTGCGCTCTCTTGTGTTTTTACGCACACAAATCAAAAACTCGACTTGATTGCGGCTTTTTGGCTAAAGCATAGGCACAGAGCAAAGACGTTTTCAGTTTTTGGAAAAAAAGGCGCTCTTCGGGAAAAAGATAATTGATTATTTTGGTCATATAGCGGTAAGAAACTAAAAAAAAGGGAATCCGTTCCCGATAGGATAGGAATGAAAAAATTAATATCGTTATTATTATCTGTAATCTTAATCTCAGGCTGTGATAAAATGCTTAACAAATCTCAACCTGAACCTGACAAAACTGATACTCAACAAAATGCTAAACAGCCAGCTCCGTCGCCGTCACCGTCACCATCGCCGTCATCTTCGCTGTTGCCAACGCCAAGCCCTACGTCAACGCCAAGCCCAACAGAAACACCATTACCATCGGCACAGTCTTCGTCATGGTCGCCTTCTGAATTGTCAACAGACACTTGCATTATTATTAGTGTTATTACTTTAGTTCTTTTTACTGTTATTGCTATAGCTGTTAAACGTTGTTGTTGTAAGCCTTTCGCACATGATATTTATCCTTATTATGACCTTGACCCAGCAGAATGGTGATAAAATTTGATTTAAATGAAACAGAACAATCCTCAAGGATTGTCCGCAAGTAACCGATTTCCGAATTACCTGAAAGTGTGTACTATTCCAAGATAGCAATCTGCTAATAATTGAACTAGTCCGCTAGATGTAAAAATCTCCTGCCGTCCCGATAGGATAGGATAGGATAGGATAGGATAGGATAGGATAGGTATGAAGAGATTAATATCAGCTGTATTAACGCTGTTGCTTATATCGGGTTGTGTTGTCCCGCCTCGTCAATTATCCAAGTCGGACGCTGTTGCAGATGTTACCGAATCGTCGCAGTTCTCACCCGTACCTGCGGAAAGCGTAGAACCTCTTAAAGCACCAAACACGCACGATAATCAACGCTGGTATGTCAAGTACTCAAAACACATTGCCGTCGCTTGGTCTGTGCTTTCCTTTGCAGCTATAGCTTGGCTGTGTTACGCAGGTTGGACTGAGCATTCTAAGGCTTTAAGGCTCGCAGAAGAATTAGATACGCTTAAAAAGGCTGAAAAGAAAACAGTGTACGGCGAAGAAGATAAACAAGCCCTGTGTCAACACATAGACTTGGTTACAGACGAGTTAATGCAGGCTAAAGAACAGGGAGCCGCTTTAGCCTATGAAATAGAGCTGATTAAGGAAGCTGAAACAGAACAGGGAAAACTTGAGCAGGCTGAAAGGGTCATTGAAGCCGAGAGAGTTACTAAAATTACTCTGGAGGCTAACGAGAACCTAGAAAACTCGCTCGCCCAGCAACAGCAGATAAACTACTCCCTGCAAAAACTGGTGAACGAATTAAGAGACGCCCTGATGGCTATAGATTGTGACATCTAGACAAGAAAAGCCCCTTTGAACAAGCATTAGCCTGCTCTCTGGGGCATGTCGGCTGAATAGTTGCAAAATTTTAGTAAATGCTTGTATAATAGTGACAGATACTCTTGTTCTCGCAATATGACAAGATTACGCTAATAACCTTTTATTATTTTTTCAGAATAGACGCAGGGAGTGATTCCGTTGTGTTTATTTTTGGTTGCAAACATGCAAAGCAGAGCAATCCGATTTCAGTTTTTTGGAAAAAGGCGACCTTCGGCAAAAAGATAATTAATTATTTTGGTCTCAGCCTAGCGGGAAACTCGAAAAGGCAATATTTGCAAGCGAGTTAAGCCAATGAGAAGGAACAGGAGCGGAAAAAATCTGAGCAAATTAGTGCAGGTCTGGGGAACAGCCCAGACTTTTGATTGGCTAAAAGGAATTGCAAAAGAGCAGGAAAATACAACTGTCAGCGGAGTTTTGCAGCAGTTTTTTTAAAGATATTTAGAGCGTGATACCAATGAGAAAAATGATAAGAAACATCGTATTGGGTGCCGAGTTGATTATGTGACTTGGGCAAAGCTGCAGGTGCGAGCAAAGCAGAAGAATATGTCGCTGAGTTCGCTGTGCATGAATATACTTGAAGAGCAAATGATTGAGTATAAGAAGAACGAAATGAGGCATGTCGGGAAGCCGAACAAATAATCCGACATAATTTTCTGCCGTCCCGATAGGCTAGGTGTGAAAAAGATAATATCGTTATTATTGGCTGTAGTCTTAATTGCTGGTTGTGGTACTCAACCTGAACCTGACAAAAATGCCAATCAGTCAGCTCCGCCGCTGTCACTATCGAGACAGGCTATAACCGCTGAATTCTCAAATCAAAGCAGTATTATAACCACTGCTGTTAGTGTTGCGATTGTTTTTGCTATTCTTGGCATATTTGTTAAATATGGTTATTGTGGTTTTGAAGATGAGAATTCATAATCAAAAGCAAAACAACAATAAAATGATAATAAAAAACAGGGCAACTCTATGGGATGGAATTGCCCTGTACGCTTTGCGGCTATGCTCTATGCTCTTTATTTTTGTAAGTAGAAGAATGTTCTTGTAACTAAATTATACAAAAAAAAATGAAAAGAATGATATCGCTGTTATTATGACAGCGCTTAATTTAAGGATGCATAAATGAAAAAAACTATATGTATATGTATATGTATATCATTACTAGCAGGTTGCGGTAAACAGCCGACCCAGCCCATAATTGAGAGGGTAATTGAGAAAGACCCGCACGTAGGTACTCCCGTAAATTTTACCCCAGAGAGGGAAACGCTGAGTATCCCTTTTCCAAAGATTTGGGCGAAAATGACGAACGAACCGATGATAAAGGGATACAGACTGCCCAGACCAACGTTTGAACTAGGCTGGTGGACTGTCTCGAGCGTAAATTTTGGTATTGTTACAGCCTTATCGTTGCTTGCACTTTGTGCTGGCAAATACTTGTTCTTCAGTAAACAACAGGTGAATGAAGTTATATGCAAACAAGATAAACCCTTTGAACTTAACGCACCCGCTAACCCTATAGGTGTAAACGTGGAAACTACAGTTAACCATGTTCTTTCTGGGAATGTGGGCATAAACCCAGACGCAACGGTGCATTTAGATGGGGAAGTAAAACTAGCTGAAAATCAAGTAATTAAGACATCTTGCGAGATAGAACATAAGGGCAATGTAAAACTTGACCCAAAGTCTATAGTTAATATGGCTCACGGTCAAACGGTAGCGATAGCACCTGGTAGCACGGTTGGCGTTGCTCCTCTCGGCACCTTTGTGGCTAAAGCAGAGGGTGAATTTGTAGCGAGACCAGCTGAAGACGCTAGTATCCCCCTTGACAATACAAAAGGCATTGCAGTGCCTGTAAACATTGACCAAGGCACAACCCTAAATGACTGGTGTAATAGTATCACAAAAACAGTAAGCAAAACCGCTAAAATCGTGAAAGCTCTGGCTAAACTACAGGCGGATATATCAGTGGACGAGGATACCGACGACGAAATATCTAAGTTATCTAGTACAACTCCTAAATCTAAATCCACGCCAAGTACAAAAACTAACAAGAAAAAGAGACTAAAAATAGAGTTTTCCGAAGATATCACTCCACCTCCAGAACCAGATACTAGCTCGATAATACCCGAAGACCAAAACTAATGAACAAGACCAGATAGAGTCTATTCAAAAACAAGTAGGCGAAAAAGCAGATATTATCACTCAGCAAACTGCAGAAATAAACACACTGAAAGCACAGCTGGGAAATAAGAAAAACAGACAACAGAAGAGGAAACGAAATGAAAAGATTATTAATATTAGTTTTAGCCGTAACACTAGCAGGAGGGTGCCAAAACATGAGGGAGCCTGCAAGAGCGACCGAATCTAAAGAGACACCCGACATAGTAAAGAAACAGAAGGACATAGTAATCCACAATAACGAAACCAACTCGCAGTTGTTTAGCTCGGACTTTGAGGATAAGTTGTCGTCGCTAATCACTCCTCTCAAATACACACTCTACACAGTGCTTGCAATAGCAGGGCTTAAGCTTATAGGCATTGTCTATCCTTACGCTGTGGGTACGGCAGGTCAGGTGTTGAGATTCGCAGATTATCTCAGGGTTAAATGCGAACCGCTGCCAGAGCCCAACAGTCCGCAGGCTCAGCAGAGAGAGATGGTGCAATCGCAAGAGTCAGCAGGCATGCTTAGAAAAGCATACAAATGGTGCATGTGCCAATATTACAGCAACCTTGCGCCTACCCTTAATTCGGTCATTGAGGGAGTAGTCTATGTGTTATCTAACTTGTATTCACGCAACGCAGAAACGCACGAAACGCCTAACCCGCAGTATCCGCCTCAACAGCCTAATCCGTTTAATCAGGTACAACATAACGCTCATTACCAAAGCAATCAGAACTATCATGGCAATCCGTTTGGGCTACAGAATCAGCACAACCATCAACAGAATTACGACTAAACCATGAAAAAGATACTTGCAGTTATAATGTCGTGCATACTTATAGCAGTATGAGAGAGAATAAAGGGTCTGACAGCCGCCTCTAGGAAGAAGCACCCGCAGGAGAGCAGGACGCTGATAAAATGAAAAAAATTATATGTATATGTATATGTATATGTTCGTCGTTTGGCTGCGGCAGGCTCCAAAGCGGCGGAAACGCTGAAAAATTTGATGATACCAGCGGAGTAGGCAAACACACACCTCTGTCGTCCGACCCTGCGAATTTGCCCGTTCCAACAACATCGCCGATACCAAATCCAACAGCATACGCTAATCCTGATTTAAATTCTGTAGATGAAGAATTGTTCGGTAAAAATATTAACTCTTATATTACGCATTCTACGTTATCTTTTTTTGTAAATGCAATGCTTGTTATTTTTGCGGCAGATTTTCCTTCTTTATATTTTTTAAGGATATTAAGAATGGTTTCCGTTTTTAGTTTTCCTGTACATGTGGCTCTTACAAATCCCTCTTTCTTGTCTCAGTCAAAATTAAGTTTAACCGCTTTAGCTGCAGATACATGTTTATCGTTATTCGGGCTTATAACAAAAAATCCTTCGGTGATTTCTCGCATTTGTAATATTCAGGTTGCTCTTGAGATTTTCCGATTAGTTACGTATCCTCATGTTTTGCTTGCTTGTTCTTATATTTATCAGGACTTAAAAAGTTTAATATGAAAATGAAAAAAATTATATGTATATGCTTATGTATATGTTCGTCGTTTGGCTGTGGTAGAATGGCTGACAACGTCAGTCCTGCACCACAGTCCTTAAATGCTTCCGCTTCTGCACCACAGTCTCAAAATGCTCACGCTCTTGCACCACAGTCCTCAAATACTCCCGCTTCTGAATTACAGCCTATGCCAAGCCCAACGCTTACACCTAGCTCGTCGGTAATGCCTGTTTCGTCGGCAGGCTCTTCGTTATTCTGGTCGTTATTCTGCTCGGTCTGTAAATTTGGCGGTTATATTTTTATTCTTTTTGCTGGTTATTGTTTATTTGAATTTGGACATTTTTGTTATGAATTGGTTGATGAAGTTCTTCATTGAGGAAGTTCTTTAATACGAAAATGAAAAAAATTATATGTATATGTATATGTATATGTATATGTATATGTATATGTATATGTATATGCCTGACGTCTGGCTGTGATAAGTCGCTTAGTCATGGAAGACCTGTGAATGCTGTTACTGAAAATAAAGCACCGCATTCGCTGACGTCAGATACTCTAAATGCTTCCGCTCCTGAGCTTTCAAACACTCCCATTCCAACACCTGAGCCGAGTAAGTCTGCTCCGCCTGCGTCTGATAGTGCTGATACAGGTAGCTCAGTTAAGAAATATGCTGTGTGTGTTAGTCTTTGTGTTGCTGCTCTTGCTGTTATTGCTTATATGGCGGTGTATAGATGTGTAAGCCCTAAAATTGTTGAAAATGTTTATATTGTTCCTAAGGTTGGGAACTTAGGTTTAGATATAGATAGGCATACTTCTTTCGAGCAAGCGTTATCGGAAGGTTATAGAAAGTGTTATTATCATTCTGTTGTTGCTGACACTTCTTATATTTGGCGTTTTTTTATTAGGAAGGTAAAGAAGACAATTCGGCATTGGTCTTATTTTGATTTGG
>JAIXMX010000016.1 GCA_020328155.1 Candidatus Endomicrobiellum agilis
AAGAGGGCACTGTCTCAACGAAAGACTCGGCGAAATTGTGGTACCCGTGAAGACGCGGGTTGCCTGCGGCTAGACGAAAAGACCCCGTGGAGCTTTACTGTATCTTAGTCTTGAATTATGGAAGTAAATGCGTAGAATAGGCGGGACCACAATTTCGCCGAGTCTTTCGTTGAGACAGTGCCCTCTTTGTTCCGACCTGCACGAATGGCGTAACAAAGAGGGCACTGTCTCAACGAAAGACTCGGCGAAATTGTGGTACCCGTGAAGACGCGGGTTGCCTGCGGCTAGACGAAAAGACCCCGTGGAGCTTTACTGTATCTTAGTCTTGAATTATGGAAGTAAATGCGTAGAATAGGCGGGACCNAAGAGGGCACTGTCTCAACGAAAGACTCGGCGAAATTGTGGTACCCGTGAAGACGCGGGTTGCCTGCGGCTAGACGAAAAGACCCCGTGGAGCTTTACTGTATCTTAGTCTTGAATTATGGAAGTAAATGCGTAGAATAGGCGGGACCCGTTGAAGCATAGCTCTTGGGCTATGCGGAGGGGCAATGTGAAATACCGCCCTTTTAGTTCTGTGATTCTAACTCCTATGTTTGAATCGACAGGGAGAACATGGCTAGGTGGGCAGTTTAACTGGGGCGGTTGCCTCCTAAATAGTAACGGAGGCGTTCAAAGGTACCCTCAGGACCAATAGAAATGGTCTATAGAGCGCAAGTGCAGAAGGGTGCTTAACTGCAAGACAAACAGGTCGAGCAGATGCGAAAGCAGGAACTAGTGATCCGGCGGTTCAGTGTGGAATTGCCGTCGCTCAACGGATAAAAGCTACCCCGGGGATAACAGGCTTATTTTCTCCGAGAGTCCATATCGACGAGAAAGTTTGGCACCTCGATGTCGGCTCATCCCATCCTGGGGCTGGAGTAGGTCCCAAGGGTTTGGCTGTTCGCCAATTAAAGGGGTACGCGAGCTGGGTTCAGTACGTCGTGAGACAGTACGGTCTCTATCTACCGTGGGCGCAGGAAACTTGAGAGGACTCGTTCTTAGTACGAGAGGACCGGAATGAACATACCTCTGGTGTTTCGGTTGTTCCGCCAGGAGCATTGCCGAGTAGCCAAGTATGGATGAGATAAACACTGAAAGCATATAAGTGTGAAACTCGCCTCAAGATAAGGTTTCCCTGAAGGGCACTTGTAGACTACAAGTTTGATAGGCTGGGAGTGGAAGTACAGTAATGTATGTAGCTAACCAGTACTAATCGCCCGTCTGGCTTGGTCGCATTTTTTTAAGACTTTTTACGCTTTATATTTTGTGATTAGATTTTTTTATGACGATAGATTATTTGTCATCGCAGATTTTACAGCCATGAATATTGTCTGAATGACAGCATGAGAGTATTTTGCGGGAACAGATTGAAGTTATTAAATTTACTAATACAGATTTACCTGAGCGTTTGTTATTCTGAAAGATGGAACAGTCTTGTTATGAAATCTTAATCTGATGGACATTGTTCAAAAAAAGCGAATGCTTTAAAGATTCGATATTTCAGCACGACAAAAAGCTATTAAGTTTTTCAGTGATGTTCATAAAATTATTTCCGGTGGTTATTCCGATGGGGACACACCCGATATCATTCCGAACTCGGAAGTTAAGCCCATCAGGGCCGATGGTACTTGGACCGCAGGGTCCCGGGAGAGTAGGTTGCTGCCGGATTACATCTTTCCCCGCAGATTTTAATCTGCGAGGAAAGGTTTTTTTATCAATTATTCCTGAGAACGTAGTGGACAATAATCTAGAAAGCCCATATACTCAAATTTAATTACGACGGATAAAAAAATTTAAAGTCAAAGACAGTAAGATATCTCAAAGATATTAAAAAGGGACGGTGTGTCCTTGTCTTACCGAGACGAAGAACTCATTATTTTAAATCTAAACTTCTCTCATGGGAAGTTTTTTTTGTTATATGAAAAATATAACGCAGGGAGCAAAGTATGCCGAATGTAAAAAATCAAGAGACTGTAAAAAGTTTAACTGAAAAATTTAAAACTATGAGAGGTTTGATATTGACGGAATACCGCGGTCTTACGGTGGAAGAGATTTCGGATCTTCGTTCAAAACTCCGTCCTTTTGACAGCGAGTACACTGTTGTTAAAAATACTTTAAGTGAAATAGCTTTTAAAGAAATCGGGATTGAAATAAATGAAAATTTTTCAGGACCGACAGCTCTTGTCATTGAAAGTGGAGATATTATATCTCCTGCAAAGGTTGTTATGGAATTTGCAAAAGCGCACACAAAGTTAAAAGTCAAAGCGGGTTTTCTGGAAGGGAAATTTGTCAGCGCAGCAACCATTGAACAGTTGTCAGTGCTTCCTTCAAAAGAAGTACTTATTGCAAAAATGTTGGGCGGTATGAAAGCGACTGTGACAGGGTTTGTAAATGTGTTGTCGGTAAACATCAGAGGTCTTGTGACAGTATTAGATGCGGCGGCAAAAAAACAAGCGGCATGATTTACACCGTTTATTTTTCTCTTTTTGCGAGGACAGATTTGTGTGCATGTGTCTTTGAGACTAATAAAAGAAATAGCCAGTGCGAAATAGCGAATAAATCCTTATTTTACTGCTTCTCATAATTTAAGAGAAGAAACTATCGTATAAATAGTCGGAGTTTGAAAACTTCAGACTATGTCGGATAGAAGCAGAGTAGAAGCATATCAGATTCAGCCTGACAGAGTGAGAGCAAGAATAAAAAGGCAGAAAAACAGCTGATAAAGAGTGAAAAAAAGTTATAATCGGAGGATAGTATAATGGCAGGATTATCAAAAGATCAATTAATTGAAGCAATCTCTTCGTTATCGGTTATCGAACTTTCAGAGCTTGTAAAGGCATTGGAAGAAAAGTTTGGCGTATCAGCGGCTGCGCCGGTAGCAGTCGCGGCGGTTCCTGCGGCGGGTGCGGTGCAGACAGGCAGTGCTGCTGAAGAAAAAACAGAATTTAATGTCATACTTGCAAGCATAGGAGCGAGCAAAATCAATGTCATTAAAGTTGTTAGAGAGGTTGCGGGATTAGGACTTAAAGAAGCTAAAGATCTTGTTGACGGCGCTCCTAAGACTGTAAAAGAAAATGTTGCAAAAGCCGAAGCTGAGGAAATAAAGAAAAAGCTTACTGAAGCGGGAGCAACTGTTGAACTTAAGTAAACCTGAAAAAATGTCGGAAAAATCAAATGGTAGTTGATAAATTATATTTATTATTATATAATGAATGCTTATTTGTCATTTATGTATAAAAAAGAACAGGTTGAAAAATAATGAATAAAGTTGACTTTGGAAAAATCAGAGTTCCGGTAGATCCGCCGCTTCTTTTGAAGATGCAGAAAGATTCTTTTGCTGAATTTTTGCAGCAGGATGTTGCTCCTGAAAAAAGAAAATTTCAAGGGCTTGAAGGAGCGTTTAGGGATATATTTCCTTTGATAAATTCCGACGGAAGTCTGGTTTTAGAATATGTTTCTTATTCTTTTGGCGAATCGAAATATTCTGTTGAGGAGTCCATTGCCAGAGATGCCACGTATTCACTCCCTCTAAAGGTAAAATTAAGGCTTATGCATAAGAAAGAAGATGGCATGGAAAGGGAGCTTTCAGAACAGGAAGTATACTTTGGCGATATTCCTTTAATGACCGATACGGCTACATTTATTATAAACGGAGCGGAGCGCGTTGTCGTAAGTCAAATTCATCGTTCTCCGGGAGTAATTTTTGAAGAAGATGAAGAAAAAAAAGTTACCGTTTTAGGCAAGCCTTTATATTTTGCAAGAATGATACCTTACAGAGGGGCATGGGTTGAGTTTGAGTTTGACCAAAACGGCATTTTGTATGTTAGAATCGACCGTAAGAGAAAAATATTTGTGACCACTTTTCTGCGTTCGTTAGGTTTTGGGACAGATGAGGAAATTTTAAATCTTTTCAAAGAAGTTAAAGAGATATCTTTGGATAAGGCGATGGCTTCTCTTACGACCGAATATATTGCGGAAGATATTTCCGATGAAAATACGGGCGAAATAATCGCGGATGCCGGCAAAGAGCTAAAAGAAGATTTAATAAAAAAACTTCAGAAAAAAGGTTTTACTAAAATAACGGTTTTTAAAGATATTTCAATTCTTTTGACTTTGAAGAAGGATGCTATAAAAAGTCAAAAAGAAGCTGTTAACCAGATATATAAAGTTTTAAAAACTCAAGAATTTGTTATGCAGGAAAGGGCGCAGGGTTTTTTGGAAGAACTTCTTTTTAAGTCTGTCAGAAGATATGATTTGACGAAAGTCGGAAGATATAAAATCTTAAAAAAGCTTGCTCCTGTTTTTAAATATTACGAAAAGAATTTTAATTTGAACATTCCTTCTGAAACCAGAAGAACTCTTACAAGAGAAGATGTTGTAGCGACATTGAAATACCTGCTTATGCTTTATAATGGAGAGACTGAATTTACCGAAAATAACCAGACCATTAAAATAGGTTTAGACGATATAGACCATTTAGGCAATAGACGCGTGAGATCAGTCGGAGAATTGCTGGAGAACCAAATAAGAATAGGGCTTGTCCAGATGGCAAGGCTCGTAAGAGAGCATATGAATAATCAAGACAAAGCTAATGTCACTCCTAGGTCTCTTACAAATATTACCCAGTTTATAGCCCAAGTGAGAAAGTTTTTTGGAACTTCGCAGCTCTCGCAATTTATGGATCAGATAAATCCTCTGGCAGAACTCACTCATAAGAGGAGACTTTCCGCTTTGGGACCCGGCGGTTTAAATAGAAAAAGAGCAGGCTTTGAAGTCAGAGATGTTCATCATACCCATTATGGCAGAGTTTGTCCTATTGAGACGCCTGAAGGTCCGAATATAGGTTTAATAACGTCTCTTTCGACTTTTGCAAGAGTAAATTCTTACGGTTTAATAGAAACGCCTTACAAAAAAGTGGAAAATGGCAGAGCGACGGATAAAATTGAATATTTGACCGCGGATAAAGAAGATGAATTTTTTGTTGCTCAAGCGAACACTCCTTTAGATAATAAAGGAAATATTTTACCGGATTCAGTTCAGGGACGCAAGTGGGATGATTTTTTATTCCAACCCCCCGCTAAAGTTGATTATATGGATATTTCACCTATGCAGGTGATATCGGTTTCAGCCGCGCTGATTCCCTTTTTGGAACACGATGACGCTAACCGCGCTTTGATGGGCTGCAATATGCAAAGACAGGGAGTACCTCTGTTACTTACGGAAGCCCCTTTAGTTTCAACCGGCATTGAAGAAAAGGTTGCAAGAGATTCTGGCGTGGTTGTAGTCTCAAAGTCAGACGGCGAAGTTGTGTCCGTTTCTTCCGATGAAATAATAATTTATTCCAAAGACAAAGAAATAGAAGTGTATAAATTAAAAAAATATCGGCGTTCAAATCAAGATACATGCATGAACCAAAAACCTCTGATCACTTTGGGCGACAATGTCAAAAAAGGACAAATAATAGCGGATGGTCCGGCGACAAGCAAAGGACAGCTTGCGCTTGGACAAAATCTCCTTGTGGCTTATATGCCTTGGGACGGATATAATTTTGAAGATGCGATGTTATTGTCCGAGAAATTAATACAGGAAGACAAGTTTACTTCTATCCATATTAGAGAATTTAAGGTGGAAGCAAGAGAGACAAAAGAGCGTCCTGAAGAAATAACAAAAGATATTCCGAACGTGGGTTCTGAAGATCTCTTAAATCTTGATGAAGACGGAATAATTAAAGTTGGGTCAATGGTTCAAAGAGGCGATATACTTGTGGGAAAAACAGCGCCTAAAGGCGAGCAGCAGACGACTCCTGAAGAAAGACTGCTAAGAGTGCTGTTTGGTAAAAAAGCGGAAGATGTGCAAGATGCATCGCTTAGAGTGCCGCCGGGTATATCGGGTAAAGTTATAGCTGTGAGAACTTTCGTGAGACTTGAGAAACTTACGGACAAGGAAAAAAAGAAAAAACAAGAAGAAATGCACGATGTTTACAATGCGGCAAAAGCAAAGTTGGGCAAAGAAAAAAAGGAACGTCTTGCAAAGGCGAATAAATCCGAAATTGTGAAAATAAAAGCTCTTTATGCGTCAAAAGAAGAAATTTTAGGGCGCGATTATGAAACTGAGAAAGAAAGATTTAAAAAAGGCGATGATTTGCCTGTTTCGGTAAATAAGACGGTAAAGGTTTATATCGCTGCGAAACTCAAAGTTCAAGTTGGTGATAAACTTGCGGGAAGGCACGGCAACAAAGGTATTGTTGCGAGGATACTTCCTGTTGAGGATATGCCGCATCTTCCGGACGGAACGCCGGTTGATTGCGTTCTTTCTCCGCTGGCAATTCCTTCGCGTATGAATGTGGGGCAGCTTCTTGAAATTATGTTGGGCTGGGCTGGAAAAGAGCTTGGAATGCAAATGGTAACTCCTGTATTTGACGGCGCGAATGAAGAACAGATAAAAGATTATATAGAAAAAGCGAAAGCGAAAATATTAGATGAAAAAAAGAAATTGCTGGTTGAACGCGGACTAAAAGGCGCAGAACTTAAAGAATCCTTGAACAAGTTTATTGCTGAAAGCCTGCCGACAAGCGACTGCAAAATTACGCTTTATGACGGGAGAACCGGCGAACCGTTTATGGAAAAAGTGACGATAGGCGTTATGTACGTCATGAAGCTGAACCATCTTGTGGAAGATAAAATGCATGCGAGATCCACAGGACCTTATTCTCTTATTACGCGGCAGCCTTTGGGCGGAAAAGCGCAGTTTGGAGGACAGAGATTTGGAGAAATGGAAGTGTGGGCTATAGAAGGATATGGTGCAGCTCATATATTACAGGAATTTTTGACTGTGAAATCTGATGATGTTGACGGAAGAGTGAAAATGTATGACTCAATAGTCAAAGGCGAGTCGATATCCAGACCCGGCGTTCCAGAATCGTTTAAAGTTTTGGTGAGCGAGCTTAAGGCTTTAGCTCTTAACGTTGAACTTTTTAACGGTGAGTGCCAGAAGGATAATCAGAAGAAAATGAAAGGTGTCGATAAAAAATAATGACTAAAATAAACTTTCAAACCAAAAAGAAAAAAGCGGGCAATCTGAATTTTATTGATTTTGACGCTGTTAGGGTAACCGTTGCAAATCCCGAGCAGATACAGAGTTGGTCTTACGGCGAAGTTAAAAAATCTGAAACAATCAATTATAGAACGTTTAAACCTGAAAGGGACGGTTTGTTCTGCGATAGAATTTTTGGTCCTACAAAAGACTGGGAATGCCACTGCGGAAAGTATAAATATATAAAACACAAAGGGACAGTCTGCGACAGATGCGGCGTTGAGGTGACTGAATCTAAAGTAAGAAGAGAGAGATTCGGTCATATTAATCTTGCGGTTCCTATAGTTCATTTATGGTTTTTAAGAAAGCCGCCTTCAAGAATAGGAATACTTTTGAACATGAAGATTTCCGATTTGGAAAAGGTTATTTACTATGCGAAATATGTGGCGACGGAAAGCTTAAAAGACCACGCGGGGGTTTCCTTTTTTATCAAGAAAGACACACTCTTAAAGGTGGAAGAGTTTGATTTGTTTAAGTGCGGAATAAACAATCCCGCAGTGAGAGACAGCTTTAAAAACGTGTTCGACGGGCTTGTTTCTGAAGAGATAGCGCTCGATTCCAATTCAGAAAAAGCTTTGAAGCAGCTTAAGGTTCTGATGAAAAATCAAGCTGATTTGTTAGATGGAATGTCTATTGACGAAGCCGCAAAGAAGGTGCTTGCAAACATTGAAAAGGGCGACGTTTATCGTAAAGTTTATTTTAAATCTCACTCAGTATATTATTATAGCGGATTAGGTTCGGCAGAACGCAGTGAAATCAAGAAAATTCTCTCCGGGAGATTTGGAAAAGACAATATGGTTTCGGTAGCGGAGACTGACAAAAAAATCAGAATAGAATTTTTTGATATTGAAAAAGACGGGGTTTATAATAATCTCAGAAAAGATACTGATGCCTTAAAAAAATATGAAGGGCATCTTAGAGTTGAAATATCAAAAAATGAAATTCCTTTTATAAAGAATTTTTCAAAGCCGGAAAACTTTGCTTTGCTTGAGGAAAGCGATATAAAGAGTATTCAAGACGGGTTTGGCAATAATTTGAAAGTTAATATCGGCGCGGAAGCCATAAGAAAACTTCTGGAAGAAATTGATTTGGACAAAGAAGCGAAAAATATTCATGCGGAAATAAAAAAAACAAAATCTGATGCTGAAAGGGCGAGACTTATCAGAAAACTCAGAGTTGTCGAAGGATTTTTAAATTCTCAGACAAGACCGGAGTGGATGGTTCTTACGGTTCTTCCTGTTATACCTCCCGATTTAAGACCTTTAGTTGCTTTGGACGGCGGAAGATTTGCAACTTCTGATTTAAACGATTTATATAGAAGAATAATAAACAGAAATAATAGATTGCGCCATATTGAACAGTTAAAAGCTCCTGCTGTTATGATAAATAATGAAAAGAGACTTCTTCAAGAAGCCGTCGACGCTTTAATAGATAACGATTCAAGAACGAAACCAGTGACGGGTGCCGGCAACAGACCGCTCAAATCTCTGTCGGACACGCTTAAAGGCAAGCAGGGTCGCTTCAGGCAGAATTTACTCGGAAAAAGAGTTGATTATTCTGGAAGAAGCGTTATAGTCGTAGGACCCAATCTAAAATTAAATCAATGCGGGCTTCCCAAAGAAATGGCTTTAGAACTTTTCAAGCCTTTTATTGTAAAAGAGTTAATAAAACAGGAAAATGCAACGCTTAAATCTGCAAGAAGAATGCTTGAGAGAGGCGATGTAAAAGTGTGGAACATACTAGAAAGAGTTACGCAAAGTCATCCTGTTCTTTTAAACAGAGCCCCGACGCTTCACAGATTGGGCATACAGGCTTTTGAGCCTGTTTTAGTTGAAGGGAAATCGATACAACTCCATCCGCTTACATGTTCCGCTTTTAACGCAGATTTTGACGGCGACCAAATGGCTGTCCACTTGCCTATATCTCTTGAGGCTCAGCTTGAGGCAAAAGTTTTGATGATGGCTACGAGAAATATTTTATCGCCGGCGTCGGGAAGACCTATCGCCGTTCCTTCGCAGGACATGGTTTTAGGAAGCTGTTATCTTACGAAAGAAAAGTACGGAGTTGCCGGCGAAGGGAAAATCTTTTCATCGGTAGATGAAGTTATCAGCGCTTATCAAGCGAAGAAAGTGGACCTGCATGCGAGAATTAAAGTTGCGGGAATTACAAGCATAAGAGACGAAAAACTTAAAGACAACGAACAGTCAGACGTCAAAAAATGGAGAAATTACAAATCTGAAAACTGCGAAGAAGTTATTAATTATACGACTGTCGGAAGAATTGTATTTAATGAACAGCTTCCAAAAAATGACGATGGTTCGTATGCTTTAGGGTATCAGAACAAAAGTATGACAAAGAAAGAGCTTGGCATACTTGTCGATAGATGTTACAAAGAACTCGGACAGTTTAAAACTACCGTTCTTTTAGATGAGATAAAAAGAATGGGTTATAAATACGCGACTCTTGCGGGTATTTCTATCTCTATAGATGAAATGAAAGTTCCGCTTGAAAAAGAGAATATGGTGAGAGAAGCAAAAGCAAAAATCAATGAGATCGAAAAGCAAGCTAGGCTTGGTTTGATAACTGAATCTGAGCGTTACAACAGAATTATCGATGTTTGGACGAGAGTTACCGATGAAATCGCGGATATAATGTTTGACGAAATGAGCAAAGAGGAAACGGAAGTCTATAAACAAGGACAGAACCGTTTCAATTCAATATTTATGATGGCGGATTCTGGGGCAAGAGGTTCAAGGCAGCAGGTGAGACAGCTTGCGGGTATGCGCGGGCTTATGGCGAAACCTCAGAAAAAACTTACGGGGGGAGTCGGCGAAATTATTGAGACTCCTATTATCTCAAATTTCAGAGAAGGTCTTACGGTGCTTGAGTACTTCATTTCAACTCACGGAGGACGCAAAGGTTTGGCTGATACCGCTTTGAAAACTGCGGAAGCGGGTTATCTTACAAGAAGGCTTGTCGACGTGGCGCATGACGTTGTAATAAGAGAAGAAGACTGCGGAACTGTAAACGGGGTGTTTATCGGAACGCTGCGGAGCGGTGACGAAGTGGTTGAAAAAATAGACGAACGTGTTGTAGGTAGAATAGCGCTTGATAACATTGTGGATGTTGTTCACGATGAGCTTATAATAGAAAAGGGAGAACTTATTACTCCTAAAAAAGCCAAGAAGCTTGTTGAAGCGGGCATTGATAAAATCGGTATAAGAAGTATTTTAACATGTGAATCCAGTCACGGCGTATGCGCAAAATGTTACGGCGTAAATCCAGCTACAGGAGAACAAGTTGAAGTGGGTGAAGCGGTTGGTATTCTGGCGGCACAGTCAATCGGCGAACCGGGTACGCAGCTTACTCTTAGAACATTTCATATCGGCGGAGCCGCAAGTCGCGTCGTTCAGCGTTCGGAAATTTACGCTGAGAATAACGGAACAGTCGATTATTATAATTTAAAAGCTATTCAAAACAAAAACGGCGAGACCATAGTTTTGAGTAGAAATGCGGAACTTGCATATACGGAATACCCTGTTCATCGCAGACAGGTTTATCAAATACCTTATGGAGCGGTAATTAAAGTGCGTGACGGGGAGCAAATTAAAATTAAAGCTGATCCCGGGACAGGAATAAAAAAGAACGTGTTGATAGCAAAATGGGATCCGCATTCAAAACCTATTATTTCGGAATTTGAAGGAATCGTGCATTTTATAGATATAAAAGAAGGCGTAACGCTTCAGAGAGAAAAATCAAAAATAACAGGACAAATAGAAAGGGTTATTATTGAACATCCTTCTGGCAGGAGGAGTCCGAGAATTGTTGTTAAGAGGGGCAATAAAAGCATTGTAGAATATCCTCTTCCGGCGGATACGACTCTTGTCACATACGACGGAGACAGCGTTAATTCCGGCGATATTTTGGCAAAAATCCCGCAGGAAGTTTCAAAAACTAAAGATATTACCGGCGGTTTGCCGAGAGTCGCCGAACTGTTTGAAGGGAGAAGACCAAGAAGCGCCGCGGTTGTTTCGGAGATTGACGGTATAGTTCATTTGGGCGGACCTACTGCAAAAGGCAGCGTAAAAGTTGAAGTTGAAAATCCTGAAACAAAGATGAAAAAGAGTTATCTTATACATGCGGGACGACATTTGGTTGTTTATGAAGGCGACAGAGTTAACGAGGGCGAAGCCCTTTCCGACGGAGCAATAAATCCGCACGACATTCTTAAAGTCAAAGGACCGAAAGAAGTTCAGGAATATCTTGTAAATGAAATTCAGCAGGTTTACAGACTTCAAGGTGTGTCAATTAACGATAAACATATTGAAATAATAGTAAGACAGATGTTGTCTAATGTCAGAATAACGGATTCGGGAGACAGTAGGTATCTTAACGGTGAAATTGTTTCAAAATACAAATACGAAATAGATAGAGAAGACGTTAAGGTGAAAAAAGGAAAAGCTCCCGTCGCACATCCCATTCTTTTAGGCATAACGAAGGCTTCGTTATCTTCGGATTCGTTTATTTCTGCTGCATCTTTTCAGGAAACAACCAGAATTTTAACTGAAGCTGCTGTTTCAGGACAGGTTGACTATTTGAGAGGATTGAAAGAAAATGTTTCTATAGGTCACTTGATACCTGCGGGAACAGGACTTGTGTCGGTTGAAATGAGCCGTAGCGATAAATTTTATTCAAGGAAACAAAACAATGCCAACGATTAATCAATTGATAGCGGACGGAAGAAAAAATCTAATAAAGAAAACAAAATCGCCGGCGCTTAAGGGTTGCCCGCAGAGAAGAGGCGTCTGTACGAGAGTTTATACTACAACTCCTAAAAAACCTAACTCTGCTTTGAGAAAAGTTGCAAGAGTTAGACTCACGTCAGGATATGAAGTTTCTTCATATATACCGGGAGTGGGGCATAATCTTCAGGAACATTCTCTCGTGCTTATACGAGGTGGTCGCGTAAGAGATTTGCCGGGCGTTCGTTATCATATTATAAGAGGAACTTTGGATACGGCTGGAGTTGAAGGTCGCAAACAGGGAAGAAGCAAATACGGAGCTAAAAAAGCTAAAGTAGCTAAAGCGACTAAAACGCCCGCTGCGAAATAATGCTTTTCATTATTTTTATAGTTATATTTTTTGTACTGAGTCGAGCCAGAAACTGTTGTTTAAAGAAAGAAATAGTCTGTCGTTTAAAAAAAACGGTAAAAAACGAATGCTGAATCAAAATTCGGCATGTTAAATTTTAAATTAGATGTTAAGAGGATGATATGCCACGCAAAGCATTAAAGCCGAAAGAAAAAAGAGGTCTGCCCGAACCGGATTCAAGATTTGGTTCAGTGGTAATAGCCAGATTTATAAGTAAACTCAATTTTGAAGGCAAAAAAAGTATAGCGGAATCAATAATGTACGGCTCTTTTGATATAGTAAAGGAAAAAACGGGAGAAGATCCCGTTTCAGTCTTTGATAGAGCTTTAGAGAATATAAGGCCGCTTCTCGAAGTAAGACCTCGCAGGGTCGGCGGAGCCACATATCAGATTCCTATGGAAGTTCCTCTGGTTCGTTCGACAACTCTTGCTATTAACTGGCTTATAGAAATTGCAAGAAAAAAAACTGGGAAACCGATGAGAGAAAGACTTGCTCAAGAAATTATTGATGCCAGCAAGAAAGAAGGCGCCGCGATAAAAAAGAGAGAAGATACGCATAAAATGGCGGAAGCAAATAAAGCATTTGCCCATTATCGTTGGTAATTGACGGCAGTTTTATTTTGCATTTTTGTGTTGTAAAATCTCACTTATTTACTTTTTTAATGAAATATGTCTGGTTTTGTTCGGCGTGAATGCAGAGTGTTTTGTGTTTATATTATAGCAATTTCTTTGTAAAAATATTATGAGTAGAGTTTTTCAGTAAACTATGTCCTGTGTTGCTTACGAAGAGTTTGTAATTCTAGAGAGATATCATATATGAAAAAATTGATAATTTTAATTTTGTTCTTAGTTTTGTTAGGATCTTGTGCTACGGTTGGCAGAATGAATGACGTTAGTGTAGGGATGACAAAAAAAGAAGTGCTTAATACAATGGGGAAACCAAATACTTCTGCGGCAAAGGATGGAGCTGAGTATTTAATTTATTATTTGTACGAAACAAATCGTGCTGCTTCCTACTGTCTAAAGAGCGACTATTTTATTCGTTTAGTTAATGGGATTGTTAAATCATATGGCAAAGTTGGTTATTTTGATATTCCGACGCTGCATTCTTAAAGAGGAATGAAATATCGAATCATATGCAAAGTTGGTTATTTTAGATAGCATAAAATCAGATTCTGCGAAAATGGAAGTGCATTAAAAATAAGAATAAAGATATAAAGGCTTAAAAAAATGGCTAGAGAATACCCTTTAAATAAGGTTAGGAATTTTGGAATTGCGGCTCATATTGACGCCGGCAAGACGACAACGACAGAAAGAATTTTATATTACACGGGAAGAACGCATAAGATCGGCGAAGTTCACGAAGGCGCCGCAACTATGGACTGGATGGAGCAGGAGAAAGAAAGAGGCATCACAATTACTTCTGCCGCTACTTACTGCAAATGGCAAGATATGCAGTTCAATATTATAGATACGCCCGGACACGTTGATTTTACGGCGGAAGTTGAAAGATCTTTAAGAGTTTTAGACGGAGCGGTTGTGGTATTTGATTCTGGGAACGGAGTTGAACCGCAATCTGAAACTGTTTGGAGGCAGGCTGATAAATATGGCGTTCCGAGAATTGTTTTTTCAAATAAAATGGACAAAATAGGGGCAGATTTCTTTATGGTTGTAGATGATATAAAAGAAAAACTCGGAGCGGTGCCTCTTCCTATTCAACTTCCTATAGGCGCAGAATCAAATTTTCAAGGCATAGTTGATTTAGTGACAATGAAAGCTCATATATGGTCGGGCGAAGAGCTTGGCGCAAAATTTGATATAGTGGATATTCCCAAAGAATTAGAAGGAAAAGCTCATAAGATGCGCAGCGAGATGATAGAACTTATTGCAGATTATAGCGATGATGTAATGAATGACTTTATGGAAGGAAAAGAATCTACTCTGTTCCAGATAAAACAGGCCATCAGGAATGCGACTCTCCAAATAAAATTAATTCCAGTGCTTTGCGGAACAGCTTTTAAAAATAAAGGCGTGCAACCTATGCTTGATGCAGTTTGCGATTATTTGCCGTCACCGCTTGACAGGAAGGCGTTTAAAGGAATAAATCCTTTAACCGGCGACGCAGACAACAGAGAAGTTGACGACAAAGCGCCTTTCAGCGCACTTGCATTTAAAGTTCAAGCGGATCCTTACATAGGGAAACTTACGTATTTTAGAATATATTCAGGAACTTTGGAAAGTGGTTCATACGTTTACAATCCCGGAAAAAATACAAAAGAAAGAATTTCTCGCATAGTGCGCATGCATTCAAATAATAGAGAAGAAATAAAATCGGTTAGTACAGGAGATATTGCGGCAGCTGTGGGTTTAAAAAACACAAGTACCGGCGATACTCTATGTGATGAAGAAAAGCCTATAATGCTTGAATCTATGGACTTCCCGGACCCTGTTATCGACGTCGCAATTGAACCTAAATCTAAAACTGATGAAGAAAAACTCGGCATAGCCTTAAACAGGCTTGCGGAGGAAGATCCGACGTTCAGAGTGAGAACGGACGAAGAAACCAATCAGACTATTATAGCTGGTATGGGAGAACTTCATCTTGAAATTCTTGTTGATAGGATGAAAAGAGAGTTTAATGTGCAGGCAAATGTGGGAAGACCGCAGGTTGCCTATAGAGAAACGATTAAAAAAACGCAGGAAGCCGAATCAAAATATATTAGACAGACCGGCGGACGCGGACAGTACGGACATGTTATTCTCACTGTTGAGCCGCAAGGACCCGGCATGGGCTATGAGTTTGTAAATAAAATTGTCGGCGGAGTGATACCGAGAGAATATATACCGGCAATAGATAAGGGCGTTAAGGAAGCGATGACTTCGGGAACGCTGGCAGGATATCCCGTAGTTGACGTAAAAGTTACCGTTATTGATGGTTCGTTTCACGAAGTCGACTCGTCGGAAATGGCGTTTAAAATAGCTGGCTCTATGGCTTTTAAAGATGCTTGCAAAAAAGCAAATCCTATTATTTTAGAACCTATAATGAAAGCCGAAGTAACTGTTCCAGAAGAATATATGGGCGATGTAATAGGCGATTTAAACTCGAGGCGCGGCAAAATTGCAAATATGGAAGCAAAGAATAAAGTGCAGCATATCAGAGTGAACGTGCCTCTTGCGGAGATGTTCGGATATTCAACCTCACTCCGGTCTCTTACTCAAGGAAGAGGGAACTATAGCATGGAGCCTTCGCATTATGAAGAAGTTCCAAAGCAAATTGCTGATAAAATATTGGAAAGGATTACTAAAGCATAATAAGAGGTAAAAAGGAAATGGGGAAAGCGAAATTTGACAGGAGCAAGCCGCACGTAAACATAGGGACGATAGGACATGTTGATCATGGGAAGACAACATTGACAGCGGCGATAACAAAAGTGTTGGGAGAGAAAGGATTGGCGGAGTACGTAAGTTATGATGAAGTAGCGAAAGCGTCGGAATAGTGGTATTTTTGAATAAATGCGATGCGGTAGAGGATAAAGAGCTGCTCGATTTGGTGGAGATGGAAGTAAGGGATTTGTTGAATAAGTATAACTTTCCTGGGGATAAGACGCCGATAATAAGAGGGAGTGCGTTAAAGGCGTTGGAAGGAGGGGGAGAGGATGCGATAATGAAGTTAATGGAGGCGGTAGATGAGACGATACCGTTGCCAGCAAGAGATATAGACAAGCCATTTTTGATGAGCGTGGAGGATGTATTTTCTATTACAGGAAGAGGGACAGTGGCGACTGGGAGGGTAGAGAAAGGGAAAGTGAAAGTGGGAGACAATGTAGAGATAATAGGGATACAAGAGACGAGGAAGTCTGTGGTGACGGGGATAGAGATGTTTAGGAAGTTGCTTGATGAAGCGCAGGCGGGGGACAATATAGGGATGTTATTGAGGGGGATAGAAAAGAACCATGTGGAGAGAGGGCAGGTGATAGCGTTTCCCGGATCGATAAACCCGCATAAGAAATTCAAAGGACAGGTGTATGTGTTGACGAAAGAGGAAGGAGGGAGACATACGCCG
>JAIXMX010000017.1 GCA_020328155.1 Candidatus Endomicrobiellum agilis
CCCCCCGTTTATTTGAATACTTTCTTTTCTTTATCGTAATAAAAAGAGGGTCTGTCTTTAAAACTAAATTCAGTTTTATCAATGTAAAGTTTTTCGGCAAAACTATCAATACACACTAAATTATTATTAAAATGAAAATCAAGAATTCCTGTTCCTGTGCTTTCAGTCACGTTGATATTGAAATCTGCTAGGTCGAAAGATATTTTTTCTTTATCAAAGCCGACACCCGTTATATCAGCTTTTTTTATTCCCGAAAAAGCTATAAACTGTTTAAACGAATCAATATAATACCTGTCATAATATTTACTCTTGTTGCGAAGAAAAAACGCATTTGTAGAATTGTTTTTTACATGTAAAGTGATTATATTATTTCCTTGATATATATTGAAAAATATTTTGTTTTTTTCGTATATTGCCGGGAAAATAAAATACAGAGGACTTAATGCTAAAATAATTCCTGAGAAAATAAATCTTTTCTTGTTTTTGAAGTATGTTATACAAAACAGAAAGAGAAAAAATAGCAGAAGCTGTGTAACTGTAGGTTTTGCCGTCAATACTACGGCAAATTTAAGATTTCCTAAAAATGTTGCTGATGACAAGATAAAATTAAGAATCAACGAAAGAATGACTGAACACAGTACTGCAGCATATTGAAATATAAAAGTTAAAACATAAAAAATAATCCCGAGATAAAGAATAATTCCTGTGAACGGTGCAACTATTATGTTTGTGACAAAAGATATTATTGAAATTTTGCCAAAGTAATATGCACAAACTGGTATTAAAACCAGTTGAGCTGAAGCTGTAACTGATAATACTCCGCAGAAAAAACGCAGTATTTTACCTTTTACGTTTTGGAACAATCCGAAAATATCTCTATAAAAACGGACAATTCCTATTGTCGCACCATAAGACATCTGAAAAGATGCTGTAAACAGCTGTTGCGGTTGGAATATGAGTGTAATCAACGCAGATAAAGCAAGAGAATTGTATATCAAAGGTTCTCTGTCTAGTGACAAAGAAAATATTATACAGGAAAACATTATTGCTGATCTCAATGCTGGAGGATTTGCACCAGTTGCAAGACAATAGAAAAATATAAAGGGAATACTTAACAGCGAAGCTTTTTTTAAAGACAATCCCGTCAATTTTAAAATGAAAAGAACAATTATGCTTATAAAACCTACGTGGAGTCCGCTTACAACCAAAATATGCATTATCCCTGAATCTGAAAAACTATTTTTGGTGTCTTGTGTAAGCGTGCTTTTGTCGCCCATAATCAATGATTTTAAAATATCGGAATAAGGTCTTTTAAAATAGGTGTCAATTTTTTGGGTTATATCCTGTCTAAATACAAAAGCAAGCTTTTTGACAATGTTTGGTTTTGATTCTATATATTCAAAAGAAAATATGTCTAAAACAGTGTATATTTCGTTTCTTGCAAGGTATTTCTGATAATCAAAAACAAGAGGGAAAGCAGATGAGAAAGGTTTTTTTAGTTTTCCTTCAATATTTATTATGTCACCATAAGATACGGAATACCCAAAGGGAGAGTTTACGATGATTTTTTCACTTACTGCGTTACCGTTTACAGCGCTGGTTTTTAATATAAATCTTTTGCCGTTTTTTACGCATTGCGGTACATCGAGAACTCTGCCTTCAACCGAAACGGCGGTATTATTATCAGTTAACTTATAAAGACGACTTTGCTTCTCATAGGAAAAGTATCCAAAAGCGTCTAGCAAAATTAGGGTAAAAGCGTAAATAATAAAAATTGTTATGACTGGTCTTTTGCACAATGTTATTATTATGGAATTCATGAGTGGTTTTTATTATATCAAAATTGGTATAATCACCAATAATGAAAAGCATAAATATTTCATCAATCGGCGAGTTTGGACTGATAGATATGATAAAAAATCAGTTCGCAAACGTGAAAGACAATAAAAATATCGTTGCAGGCATAGGTGACGATAGCTTTTGTTTTAAATCAGGTAAAAACAATGTCTGTATAACAAAAGATATGCTGATAGAAGATATCCACTTTAAAAGAAATTGGGCAACCCCACAGGAAATTGGTAGAAAATCCATTGAAGTAAACGTAAGTGATATAGCCGCAATGGGGGATGTGAAACCTAAATATGCGTTTATAGGTCTGGGACTTCCGCCGAAAACATCGGAAATATTTATTAAAAGTTTATATAGAGGCTTTAAAAAAACCTGTGACAAATACAAAATGATAATAGCAGGTGGCAATATCGTAAAGGCTGATAAAATTATAATTTCTATTACGATTGTCGGCATAGGAAAAAAAAAGGTAGTTAAGAGAATGGGTGCAGGTGTTGGCGATTTGATTGGGGTAACAAACACTTTTGGCAATGCCGGAGCAGGAATTACACTTTTATATAAGTACGGCATAGAGCGCAAATATAATAAGTATGAGCGTTTTTTAATTTCAAAACAAAATAATCCAAAAGCAAGACTTAAGGAAGCGTGGAAAATATCAGAATATTTAACTTCTTTAACGGATGCTTCCGATGGACTGTATGTTTCCGTCGGCTTGCTTACAAAAGATTCCGGCAAAGGCGCAAATGTCTATATAGATAGGATTCCAATTTCATCAAACTTGAAGAGAGTTTTCACAGAATATAAAAAACAGCTGGATTTTGCATTGTTTGGCGCAGAAGATTATGAGCTTATTTTTACCGTACCCGTTTCAAAAGCAAAGCTTTTAAAAAAGTTAGTTCCGCAAATTTCCTACATAGGCAAAATAAATTCGTCAAAAAAGGTAAAATATTTTTATAATGACAAAGAACAGAAAGTTGAGTATTCTGGATATAAACACTTCTAAAAAAAATTTTTTTATTACTAAAACACCCAAACAGACAAGTAATCTGGGCAAAAAATTCGCCGCCTTATTAAAAAGTGGCGATATTGTTTTCCTGAAAGGCGATTTAGGAAGCGGAAAAACGACTTTTGTACAAGGCGTTGTAAAAGCGTTTGGCAATAAAGGTTTTGCAAGAAGTTCGAGTTTTATGCTCGTAAATGAATACGATGCAAATGGTTTGAAACTTTTTCACATAGACTTATACAGACTAGACCCGTCAAGCGTTTGGAATATAGGGATAGAAGAGTATCTTTTCAGCGGGAATATTTCGCTTATTGAATGGGCGGACAGACTTGTAGGAGCTGAAAATGACAGTTACTGGAATGTTGAGATTGAAAGTACGGGATCAAACAGAGAGGTAAAAATAGAGAAGAAAAAATGAAAATTTTAGCTGTAGAAACCTCGGGAAAAACATTTAGCGTAGCTTTAAATGAAGACGGCAGATCCACCGCATCGTTTTATTATGACTGTGGTTACATACATTCTGAGATGATTGTTCCGTCAATAGAGAGATTGTTGAAAGATACAGGAAATACTTTTCAAAATATAGATAAATTTGCAGTGTCGACAGGACCCGGAAGTTTCACGGGGATAAGAGTCGGCATGACTGCGGTAAAAACATTTGCGCAAATATTAAACAAACCTGTTGCTGTTGTTGACAGCCTGTCAATTCTGGAAAAATCTTTTGTTGAAATAAAAGGAGTGAAAACAATTTCTGCAATAGATGCTTTAAGACGTGAAGTTTACGTTAAGGACGGCGAGAAAATTATTATTAAAAATATAGATTTGTTTGTTAAAGATTTAAAAAAGTATAAAAATAAAATCTTGGTGATAGGAAACGCCGCGATATCTTATAGAGAAAAACTTTGCAAAGGACTCGGCAAATACAGTGTTTCTCTACCTTATATTATGCATATGCCTAAAGCGCAGGTGTTAGCGGCAATGGCTTACCGCTCTTTAGAAAGTACGGACTATACAAAAATTAAACCACTGTATATCCGCCGCTCATGGGCGGAAGAAACCGACAAGAAATAAAATTAGTATATTGTCAAATTTCGGTATGTGAAAGAATAAAACAATACCCATCAAAAATTTCTTCTCTCCGCTACTTCTTTTTCGCATTTTAAGATCTTGTTATAACAGTCTAATAGCTCATCTAACCAATCTTTTATAATTTCTTCTTCTTCATCTTCCATTAAATTTTCAATATTTGAAATTTTTTCATTTAAGTTATCAATTGCTTTTCCCCAAGAAAAGCCACTCATAGCCTGCGCGCGTAATTCCTGCTTTAATCTTTTATTCTCGGGATACTTAATAAGCAATCTCCTGTAAAAAGCCATATCAGATTCTTTTTTCGTCGGCAAGAAATAATACGGGGCTAGACATGAAATTATATTTAATCTACTATTTTCTTTTTCTTCAATCCATTTTAGGATTGAAGATTCATCAAATATAGATAAAAAACCGTTGCTAAGCCAGCAATTTTTAATGTTGAATAAACGAGAAATATTTTGTTCGTTATTGTCTAAAATGCTGGAGAGTTTTTCCCACATTTTTTGCGGATGTAATTTTGCCAAAAATAGAAGACTATCTTTTTCCAATTTACTCCTCAAGTCGCTGCTGATTATTATAATTCTTTCAAATATTTCCAATAAACGCTCTAATGACGACTTTGAATTGACATATTTATTTAATATTTCATTCCATAAATAGATATAAACAGTATTAATGTGTTTTTTAAAAACCTCTTCTATCGAAATATATAAACATTTTAGAACTAACTCTTCATCAAACTTAATTTTATCTTTATTATATGAGATGAGGGTCAAACAAAGATAAATAACTGGCTTTTCCTTTGTTATTATATATTCAATAATTTCAGTCAATAATTGTTTTGAACACTTACTAATTCTTGATTTTAAATCAGTAATGGAAAATTTATTGCTTTTAATCAAATTAAATAAATAGTTTACAGTTTTATCTGTGGGGCTTACATTGACAATATCCGGCAAAATTGCATACAGCGGCGATTTGCAGTCAATTTTAAGTACTATATCGTCAAAAATATCTTGATTTTTTTCGCATAAACCATAAAAATATCCGACTATTAAATCTGTATTTTTAGGAGTTTTTAACTCGACATATTTCTCTATAATTTTTTTATATGCAATCAAATCATTGTCGCTTGCCGATTTTTTTATACCGACATCAAATGACAATTTAGATTTGTCAGAAAACAAAAATTCAAGCATTTCATCTTCTTTAAAATTTGCATTATCTACCAAATCATTAAATAATTCTTTCTTTTCGTCTGATACGCACCGATTCTGCATACAAAAAATTTTAAAATCATCAATTTTATTTAGTTTCTTTAAATCTCCCAAAAATTCACGCAGTTTAACGATATTTTCTTCATTCAATTCTTTATAGTTATGCTCTTCAAGCATATTATTTAAATTTTTTATTAGCTCAAGAACATCATATTTTTTAGTGTTTATTAGCGTTTTATAATGGTTTAATGCAATTTCACACGTTTCGTTCGTTTTTAATAAATAAAGAGCTGTTGAGTTGAATATGTAATTACATTTTTTTATAATTTCAATATTAGTATTTTTGTCTAGAATTGTTAATGTTAATTTAAATAAATCGTCTATATATTTTAATTCTATATTTGTGAAATTGAATTGTCTTGGGAGTTGAATAGCAATCTCAGCGGAGTCATTTAGTTTGTTAACACACATAGGATCTTGCATGCCCTGTTCAATCGCTCTTAATATTATTAATACTTCTTTTTCTTCTTTCCTTGATTCAGCTAAGCCATTTAAGTAATTAATCTTACATTCTAGTGGAGTATATGTATTAGCCATCTTTGTGTTATAAAAAATAGTAAACAAATCTGTGAAAAAGGATTCGTATGTATTTCTATTTTTAGAGATTTCAATTTTAAAGAGTAAATCACAACTTTTTATAAAATAACTAGGATCTTTAGCGTAATATGCAAGTACAGATTGTATGCCCCTACCTATATTTGAAAGTTCTTCAATATTTAAATCCTCAATTATTTTTCTTAGTTTCTTAAAAACATTTTTATTTTTTGGATAGGCTATACATTGAAACAGTTTTTTTTTTGTCATTATGTCATTGTAATTGTTAAATTGTTGCAGAATAATATCTTTAATATTCGGAGGACATCCTGACAATTCATTATTGAAAAATTTAATTAAAAGCTCTGGCATACTTTCTACAAATTTCTCATATTTAAACGTATCAGCATTTTTCTTCCACCAATTTTTTTGGAGCCAGTTTTGGAAAATTCTTGGAGATATATATAAAGTAGTTTCGCCGCGCAGTATATTGCTGTCTTTCAATTTAGCAATATGCTCTTTAATATCTCCATTACAAATAGCAGAGTAATCTTCTTTTATTTTTGAGCAAACAAAGTCAAATTCAGAACTAAATGTCCCTTTAAAACCAATTCGTTCAAACAAACTAAAGTACTCCAAAATTCTAATTTTGTCTTTAGAATCAATCGATTTTTCATCGCTTACATATTTAAGCCAAATATTGTCAAGGTTTTCTAAATATTGTTCCGGATTTTTTAAAATATTATCCGCGACAATCATTGCTACCCTAGGAAATCCTTCGCAAAGTCTCACTATTTTATTACGAATGTCAGGCCGTAGATCTGGACAACGTTCTTCAATAAGTCTCGGAAGAACCTCTTCTGATAATTCTTTTACTATAAATGTTTCACCTCTTGTCATATCAACACCATTAGAATTATATATAGTAATGAGTTTCATGTTGCTAGCGTTATATTCAATAGCATTGAGTATTTTTTCTGCATTTTTGCTGTCGCATTCATCAATAACAAGAATTAAATATGTATTCTTGTTTTCTCTAATATAATTTTCCAGCTTTGAATTGTCATATTTTTCAGGAGATTCAAAAAAGATACAATTGCATTTTAAATCATTGTCGTCTAATATTTGAACGACTGTTTTTGTTTTACCTATTCCTGACGCCCCTAATATTCTCATATGCATAGCTTTATCGTTTTTGTTTTGAGCTTTTAATAATTTTCGAACTTTGGTAATAATATCTTCTCTACGCTCATCTTCAAAATATTTGTTTCTCAAATCACTCCGTTGAGATATAGTTTTATATAAAGTGCAATCTGAATTTGTTGAGTTTGTTTTTATATTTAACAATAAGGCTAGATAATTTTTTTCAATAACGTTATTCAGCTGTTCATATCCCCATACAGCTACATTACAACCAGAATAACCGCATTGATCAAAGTATTGTCTAAGTAAAGCAGTCGTTTTATTTAAATTTTCTTCTACAAATGCATGTTTAAATGTCACATAAACATAAGCAGCGCCATCATCTAAACATTTTTTAATAGCGGGTTTTAATTTCTTAGATTTTTCTTCTTTTAATTTACTAAATTCTTCTACGCTACAACCGAACAATTCTTTTACAATAGTACTTTCGTTCCAAGGTTTTTCCTTACCTGTTTTTATTTGGAAACGAACGTCATCAGCAATAATAATATCAGTTCTTATACTATTTACACTTTTTATACTGGCATCAATGCCGCCATCGGGAGACGTTATATTTCCAGGACAATTAATATTAGTTATAGGAATATTATTTTCTCTCGCTTCAAGAAGAAGAATTTGTTTAAATAAAGAAACAGCTTCTTCGGGTTCCATATTTGATAATTCTTTCCCTAGCTTAAACATCATTTTCATCCTTTTGTTGATTATTTACAAATTATTAACGACAAACTAGACACTGTTATTGTTTTGACATTGCGACAATATATTCTTTTGTCATTGTGCCTTTTGTACAACCTGCTTTATTAGACGGCGAGTTTTTTAACGGCATTGACTTATTTGACAAAAGCCTTTCATAAGTGAAGAGATGATTAAACCCGTTTATTTCAAATTGTTCAGCAACAAATTGATCCGTTGGCAATTGAATATCTTGTACTCTTCTATTTCCAACTATGTAAAAAACAATTCCCTTCTTTTTCACACTTTTTGCAACATTTGTTATTGATTTATGTAAATCAAAATAAAATGATGAAACTTCCAACGCTCGTTTTTTAGATTTTATTGAAATCTGTTTTACGTAATCAGTTATAATACTGCCATCGTATATTTGTTTAACAGTATGCCCTCCCATAAGCATTCTATCTAGTTGCCTTGCGCTTTCAAAACCAAGCCATTGATTACTAAACATTGAAAATTGACCGTAGGCAACCGTTGTAAAACTATCGCCATATGGCGGACTCGTCAATACGACATCATATTTCTTATTGATATTTTTAAACTCTGAACAATGCACATTAATTTTTAAATTATTTATTTTAGGCAAATAGTATTTGCTGTATATTCCGATAACTTTATTTAATTTATTAAAAAAGACACTAAACACATCAGAATTAAATTGTAAAATTTCTTCTTGCTTAATTCTATATAACTTAAATTCGTTGTTTCTAGTATAAGAACACTCTCTTATTGTTTCAGAAAAAGGAACCAAAAATATTTGTTGAATATCTTTATCAATCTTATTTATAAAATGCTTCAGTATAGATAAATTTTGCAAAACAGGTTTTGAAAACCAATAGTCAATATTATTATACTGTACAATCTGTATGTTGCTTATATTATTTTCCTGTTTTATAAAATCATATATATCATTTTGTAAATTCTGCTTTACAATCTCAACCTTATCAATGTCAATTTCTGAGAATTTTGTTCTTGAGATAAGAACAGCTAAAGGATTAACATCAAAACCGTCCATTTCCAAAAAACCATTTTCTAACCCTGCGGTAAGACATGAACCTGAACCACAATATGGATCAAGAAGTTTTCCTTTAATATTTAATTCTTTAAACAGCTCTATCCCTATTTGGGGTATCATAGTAGCAGGATATTTATGAATATTCGGATACTTAGTGGCGTAAGACTGCCCTAAAAAATCATATTTTTCATTTCTAGTTACTAGATATCCCACATATATCCTTTATGCTCTTAAATAATAACGGTAGTTTATGTTCATAAACCCTAAAACCTGTGCCATGATTCCGAGCACTTGTTCCTTTATCATGTAATCTTAAATCTACTAAAATATTTTCTTCTTTAAACTGATTTTCTAACAACTCTGGAGAAGTTCCTTTCATTAATTGTGCTCGATAAAAATGAAAATATTCTTTTCCAGCTCTTTCTTCAGTATGGGCTGAAACAAAAATCAGAGCTGGTATTTTTTTAATAAACCTATCAGCCAAATTCTGTAAACACCATGAAGCAACTATTTCTCCAGACACATGCCTTACTGAAATTGCTGCCTTTGTAACTTCAAGAAACAATCCGGCGCTGTTAGGTTTTAAAGACATCGTATAATATAGTCCTTTTCTTCCCTTTACATCAGGACTGCCATATTTTTTAACTGCCTCTATAGGCGGTATTTTCCAAACTTTATTATTGAAAGTAAACAGCGTAATAAGAGATTTATTTTTTGTACGATGAGCTTTTAATTCTGCGACTTCTACATCCGGTCTAGCGTTATTATTTTCAGGAATCCCAAGGAAAGATTCCAAAGTATATCCTATACCAGTAGGACCATTTCTTTTAGAAGGCACATATCCTTTTTCTCTTAATCTTATAAATTTGATTTGAAATTCTTTTAGTTTCATAGCATAACTTAAATGCTTATTTTTTGGGGTTTTGTTCTAAGTTAACGCCCTAGTTTTCTTTGATTCTTTCTTTACTGTTTTGATTTTTCAACTGCTTTTTTACAATTTTTTTATAATTTTTGCTGTTTTTTTACAGCAGTCTTCTTTTTAACTTCTTTTGTCGCCGTTATTTTTTCAGTTTTGGATTTTAATTTTTTAATATTAACGACGACGGCATTATCCCAAAGCTTTTCAAGTTTATATGATTCTCTTATTTCAGACAACATAATATGTATGACAATGCCGCCGTAATCTATGACTTTCCATGATGATGAGAATACACCATCTTTTCCCAATGGTCTTATATCTTGTTCTTTAAAAGTTTTTTCAATCTCAATCGATATTGCATCTATTTGTGGCGTTGACTGCGCTGTGGTTATAACAAAATAGTTTGCAATTGCAGTTACTTTGCGCATATCTAAAATGATTGTATCAATCGCTTTTTTATCGTCCGCTATTTCTGCCGCTTTAACTGTCAATGCGAAAAAATCAATTTTTGCCACCTTGTCTCTCTTTTTTATCAAGATTGCCGTATATTGCACAATCTTTACCCACGAATATGCCTATATCGGAATAAATATAATTATCGTATGAAATTATCACTTTCCCAGTCTTTTAAATTCCCACAATTTTTAAGGCTTGCGTAAAATTTCCCTTATAGTCTTTTATCAAGGTTTTATTATAAGCTACAAGGAAATTGTTCCAGTCCAAAACATCAAAGTTATTTCTCTTTAAAAGCCCCGCCGCTTTCTCAGCCATACGCGGTTTTCTTAAAGCATTTTTAATATTAATCAGAATATCTTTCGTATTTGTCCGCAAAGTTGCATCGGCATAGTATATAGTATATTTTATTTAAGAGTTTTTCAATATTTTGTCTGTCAAATTCAGCTCCTGTCTTTGTATATTTTACGGGCATTTCACAAAATATAAGCACCGGTTGTTTTGTAAATTTGAGTCTTAAAATATAATATGCAAAAGACAATTTTGGGATATTTATATTGATAAAGTTGTAATTTCTGCAGATTTTCGTTATTATATAAGGTGTTAAGTTCAGAAAGTACTCTATTGTTGCAAGACGGTTTAAGGACTCTAAATCTCTGTTTTTGAAATTATCTTTTGAAAGAATAGCTTTAAACTCCTTACCTTTCCATGTCATGCTGTAAAGCGTCTCAAAATTTGTATTGATATAAAAACCGGTCTCAGCGGTATTTCCTATTACTCTGCGTATATCCAAATAATTTTTTTATTGCAGTATTTATATCCTTTTTTGAATTTTCGTTAAAAAATGTTCTTAAGAGCATTTTTCTCGAGGGAACAACCTGAGTTGAGGTACCCACTTACAACAGTTTTATTTGTCGTTTATTATGTATTATCTGCCGTTTGGTAATTGTTTTGGCAGTTCTACAGGTCTCCATAGAGTTTTAATTTTTATGTTGAGATTTTGGAAGACGTCCCATTTCTTGACATCTAGACTTTTTGGTATTTGTTCGTTCCCTTTCCCTTTCTTGTGATATTCCCAACTGTACAGTTTTTCTTTGTTTTGAAGGTTGTTTAACGCTTTTTCAAGTGGAGCGATGATTTGTCTGCGTGGGCATTGAGTTGGTGACTCCATCACTTCCTTGTAACTTGGCAAATTGGTAGCTTCCAGCAGTATTACCGTGTTAACGAGAAACTCATTTGCGTCTTGCTCTTTTTTATATTTTTTTGTGTTTTGCCTATCTTGAATATAATATATAAGTTGAGTCTCAGTAATGCGTCTTGTAGTGAAATAATAGTTAGGCACGTGCATTTGGTATTCTGGCAGGTATTTGACTACATCAGGAGTAAACCACAAGGATAATTTCCCGTTGTTGAAACTTGTCTCTTTCGCGACTATCAACCGTATATCTATACTTCTTTTTATTTTTTTGGCGCCTTCAGTAATATCCACTTTAACCCAAGCATTCAAAAGCGAGTGTACTTGTGTATGCATTTGTTTTGTTGCTTCTGTACGAGATATCTTACGCATTTTTTGATAATCTTTAACATCGATATCTATTCTCACGTTTGTTGTAGCGTTCTCATCTTTTTGTAGCTTACTTAGGGCATAGATAAGAAATCGCGGGTCTTTTAGTATTGTAGAAATTTTTATTTGTTTATTTTTGTCCAAAGTTGTGATGATTATCTCTTTTGATGTAAGTTTAAAGTTGTTGTCCAGAAAGGCGAATTTTAATTGACTGTTATTATCGTCAGGCTTGTAGGATAGGTGTTTTTTTCCCGTATCCACTTTTTCTATTTGCTTTTTCCCGTGAAGATATTTAAGTCGTTTCCCAGTATACACTGTATATGCATCAAATGTATTAACATTAAACATCAGAAGCGTTGTCACATACGTTCTTATTCTATCCGTCAATTCTTCTATAGATTTGTCTAGTTCTCTTATGTAAGTCGGCGAATATGTTGTTTCTATAGCCTCAATTTCTTTTGTACTCAGTTGAGGCGACACACGCGAAAACGTTGTTGCTATAGCCTCAATTTCTTTTATCTTTTCGTTTTGTTCTCTCAAAAGACTTTTGAGAATAGTATATGTCCGTTGCACGAGTTCTATTGTTTCAGTTGGGTATCTTCTCTTTTTTTGAGGAAGAGAGTCGATTTGTAAGAATAGCTGGTATGCATTCTCTATTTGGGAAACTTGTCCATCAAGTGCCTGATTGAATTCCTGTCCCGATGTATTGTCTTCCTGAGGAACTTTCAATATTTGAATATGTTTTTCTTCATCTTCTGAATTCATGCTTAATCCTTTCCTTTTTTGCTATAATAAAGCACACGCAGGTCTCGTGATATTATTATCCGAGCTTGTATCATTGGTATATTTTTAACGCATAGCGGAGCAAGACTACAATCTTACTCCGCTCTCTTTTTGTACCTGCAACAAAACATCTCTCTGTGTACGCTCGTATCTGTTCTACTCACTGACTTATATCATTACATTTTTTATCAGCGTAGCCAAGTCGTCAGGTGGCTTGTTGTTCGTTTCGTGCAACAATTTTCTCATTGCACTCTCTTCAAATTTTTATATAATGTAGGTCTCAAATCGTGAACGACACACGTTTGAGGAAGTTAATTCCTTTAAATAAAGTAGCGGAGTGCTTTTCCATCACTCCGCTATTTTCTTAAGCTTTTTTTCACAGTAACCTCTATCGTGCCTATAGCAATTATTATATCTTCGCACATATCAATCAATTCTATCAGAGGCTCGCCAAACTTACCGCAATAACCGCCTTATCAGCGACTGTGCGGAAATGTAGATGTTGCGTGTTTCCTTTAAAATGTCTTCTGTAACGCTATCAACGTTTTCGGGCATTCTAGGCTCCTATTAGTCAGGTGCAGGCTGAGGCTGAGGCTTAGGCTTATAATAAAGCGGAAACCCAAGAGACAAACCAGCCTCACACAAAAAAGCAGGCATTCCTTCAATCGGTAGCTTCGTTTCAAAATCAAAATAAGACCAATGCCAAATTGTCTTCTTTACCTTCTTAAAAAAACGCCAAATATAAGAAGTGGAGGAAGAATAACCATAATAACAACGTTTATAACCACGTGACTCCAATTGCTCAGAAGTACACGAAGAAATATATACATTCTCAGCCCTAGGAACAACATTAACATCTCTAAAAATTTCAGGGCTTACACGTCTATATATCACCACACAAGTAATAACAGCAAGAGCAACAACACAAAGAACAATCTTCCCAACTGAGCTACCTGTATCAACATTACCAGACGCAGGCAGAGCAGACTTACTCGGCTCAGGTGTCGGAGCGGGAGTATTTGAAGCATCTGACGTCAGCGAATGCGTTGGAACGCCTTCGCTTACTTTATCCTCAACAACAGCATTCGCAGGTCTTCCATGACTAAGCAGCTTATCACAGCCAGACATCAGACATATACATAAACATACAGATATAATTTTTTTCATTTTCATATTGCACTTTTTATATTAAGATATGAGGATACGTAATAAATCGGACAAGCTCAAGAACAGTCTGAATTATACCAATACAAGAAAACGTTAAAGTGTTTTTTATTATAAACCTAAATAACGATAAACATGTATCTACAGCCAAAGCGGTTAAGCTCATTTTTGACTTAGACAAGAAAGAGGGATTTGTAAGATACACATGTACAAGAAAACTAAAAGCAGAAACCATTCTTAATATCGTAAAAAACTTATTACTAGAAGGATACTTATCTATCGTCATAAGGAAAACTAAATTTGCCAGACCAGATAACGCAGAATGAGAAAGATACAAGACAGCATTTCCCTTCCCGCAAATTTCCTCTAAAGTATCAATATAAATTTCATCTCTGGTTCGTGCTGGTGTTACGCAATAGCAAGGCGGACAATTAAGAGCGGAAGCATTTGAGGACTGTGTGCAAGAGCGGGTGACTTTGCTGGGTTAGTCGGTGGTGTTGGAACGGGCAAATTCGCAGGGTCGGACGACAGAGGTGTGTGTTTTGCCTACTCCGCTGACATCATCAAATTTTTCAGCGTTTCCGCCGCTTTGGAGCCTGCCACAACCGAACGACGAGCATATACATATACATATAATCTTTTTCATTTTTATATTGCACTTTTTACATCATGGCAAGATGTGAGGAAAATGAGGATACGTAACAAAGTGGTACACCTGCCACGCTTCAAATATGTCGCACAGCAGGCGTAACTGTATGTCAATAATTTCATAATCTTTTTTCGTCATCTCTTTCTGTCAACGTCAAATTTCTTCTTCATTTTTTTAGTTTCTCTATTTCATTTTTATAAAAAAGGACTGCTTCTTTTTTAATCTGTAAATCTGTTTTAAGTTTGTTTATTTCGTTATCTTGCATTTCTATAGTTTGTTTGAGCTTTAATATATCAGCGTTCTTTTGGTTTTTAACATCTTTTAATTCGCCTTGTATCATAAGGTTAGAAGTCTCTAAGCTTTTAATATTCTTCTCTGCCCAAGCTAAATTCTGTTGTAAAGCTTCATTTTTTCTTTTCACACTCTCATAACCTTCTTGAAAATTATCAGCATTTTGTTTGTGATAATCTGCCGCAATTTTTAGCTGGTCTATCATGTTCCCGAGATTGCTTATCGTTATTTTGTTCTGTTGCAGAGTTATTTCTTGAGCTGTTATAACTTGTCTCTGAAGTAATATAACAGCTTGCTCATCTTCTTCCCCTCTTGTACTGTCCTCGTCGCTTGTACTTGCGTCAGAGTTTACTCTACTTTTTTTTGCAGCACTAGGGTGCTTACTTATATATCCTTTTATCTTAATCCTTTTATGTTTACGAGGAGCTTTCTCAGTTTTAGAAGAATCTACGAAAGAAATATCTTCTGATGTAGGAGGTTCTGGTTCTGGTTCTTCTTCTTCATAATCGCTGTCGGTCATAGATGATGAGGTATCGCTTAAGTTCATGGCGGCATATTTATCAACTATAGATGAAGGGTCGGTAAAAACGTCGCCTAACTCACCTGAAGGTTTTTCTTTACCCTTCTTTTTTTTAGGCTTTTTATGCTTCTTTTTGTCACTTGTATCCTCTTCTTCGCTACCTTTTTCTTTAGGCGGATTAGGGTCTGATGGTTTAAATTCGTCCTTCTTCTCTTCAGCTGGCGGAGCCTTCTTCTCAGGTTCCGTTTTGAACTTATTCTTTATCCAATCCCAAGCTTGCTGTGATTTAGTGAAGCCTTTATTAGAGTAGAATTTTACATTTCCCCATGCCATGCCGTGAACATCATAATGATAACCAACAGCGGCAAGAATAATAGAAGAACAAATAACTGTGATTGGAACCCAATGCTCTTTCGTATATCCGTAAGCTCTTGAGATATAACTTTTAGTCTCTTCCAATGTTTCGGAAGACTCCTTTTGAAGCTTTTTTACAGGGGTTTCTTCTTTCTTAACCTCCATCTGTTGCTCGGTT
>JAIXMX010000018.1 GCA_020328155.1 Candidatus Endomicrobiellum agilis
ATACAATACTTCCATGTCGCCGATATTTCTCAAGTCTTCAACATTCGCTCTCGCAAGTTCTATCGTCCTCAATCCGCACGTTGCCGATAACGCTATTATCGCATAATTTCTTTTGCCTATAACTGTGCTTCTGTCTATTTTATCCAACACACTTTTGACCTGCACTGACGTAAGATAATCACGCTTATGTCCTTTATCTGTTCTCACGCCTTTAATATGGTCTGCGATGTTTTTGTACAAGTTCTCGCTTGCCAGCCACCTGAAGAAAAGCTTCACTACTCCCAGCCGAAAAATCGTTGTCGCTGGTTTATATTTCGTTTTCAGATATTCCCGATATCCGATAATATCTTCCCGTGTCGGTGTTGGTTTTTGTGTGTCAGTCAGGTATTTTGCAAAGTGAATTAATTCGTATTTGTACGCTTTTACAGTAGTCGGCGAGGCGTCCAAATAGCTGATAAATCTGCTGAACCATTCTTCTTTTATTTCTGCTTTTTCTGCAATTTCTACTTTACTGCCAACGCCATCAACAACCATCAATTCAGTTGCCGCTCCCATGTGCGTATCCTCTGCCTAATTATTATTTATACAAAATCTCTATATTCTTCAATTATTCCCTGTGGGTGCTTCTTGTCTGTCTTTGGTAAACTCTTTTAATTAAATCTTGTTTACTCCCCTTTAAGTATTATAAGCAACAAGTCGCAAAAAAGTTTAAAGCCCATACCGATACATATACCCAAAAACCAGCCTAAAAGATTATCTATTATTTTCTGTTTCATTATCCTTACCTTCCAAACTTTTAAATATTTCGTCAATTTCATCTTGTGTGTGTTTCATCTTGTCACTCCCTTTATTAATTTATTATTTTTAAAACCGAACTTATCACATACCCTGCCACATATATACCCACCACCACAATTATGGCGGATATCAAAAGACCCACGGCATTACCTACTATTTTCTGTATTATTTGTATTATTTGTATTATTTGTGTCATTATCCTCACCACCTAGCTTTTCCTGCTCTCTTTCAAACTCCTTTTAAAATGCTAATTTTATTATTAACTTAATACTCATTACAACCAATTGCACCACGCTGTAACACACCCATATCCCCAACAACAAAACAAACCACTCCTTAACCGCACAATACGCTTTATTTATTATTATTTTCATTGTCCTCACCACCATTTAAAACCCGTTTGTTCCCGCTTCTACTATCTTCAGATTTTTACTGCCCTTATATTCTTTTGTCAGTATTCCCATTGCCAAAACAACATCGTACGGATTGGCAAACTGCGTCGATAAAAACATATCCACAAACGAAAACATTCCGCTCTCTATATCAAATAATAAAAACGATTTTTTTTGCTCGTCATATATCCGCCAGCTCTGATTTTTATCTTTGTCGGGAACTTTTCCAAACCACTTTTTTATCAGCTCTTCTTTCGCTTCTTCTGCCTGCTTTTTCGCACCTTCTATCGCTTCCTCAAACTCTTTCCTGTTGTCCGACACTTCTATTATTTCCTCTTTCATCAGTTCCCGTTCTCTTGCTCTCAATACCTCGCATTCTGCCTCATGCAGTGTTAATCCGCTTTCCCGAGACACTTGTTTATATCTCTCTTCCCAGTCCTCATTCTCAGCCATCGCTCTTTTTATTATTTCTTTTAGTTCTTTCCGAGTTGGCTGTTTCGTTGTACGCTTTTGTATCATCTACACTCCTTTATTTATTAATTTATTATATTACCCTAGACAACAGTTTTGCTACAAACAGAACGACCTGAAACAAGCCCAGCGCAAATATGCACACCCCCACAAATCCCAAAATATTATCTATTATTTTCTGTATCATTATCCTCACCACCATTTAACTTTTCGTGCTTTTTGGCATGATACACTCACTAATTTATTATTCTATAAATCGCCTTGCCAATTTTTTCCAACAACGTAAAACCACTAAATAAAAAAATAAACACTATAACCAGATTAAACAAATACGCAAGTGCTTTATTTATTATTTTCATTGTCCTCACCACCTAACTTTTCCTGCTTTTCTAAGTCCGCCAATCTGTTTATTTGCTTGCTATAATTACCATGCTACCAAAAAAGTGGTAGCATGTCAAGAATTATACATACTCTTGTTTATAACTTGTTTTTTTGGTATTATTGCGGTATCGCACGGCAACACAAAAAAACTATAGGAGTACACTATGACAACACAAGCAGATAACATGTTAAATAAGGTGGCGGAGTCCTTAGCGACTGATTTGAGCAAAATGGACTTATCAAAAGACGAAGATATCGCGGAAATTGAAAAGTGTTTGGAAGTAAAAACAGAAAAAGATTCGACGGGTAAAGATAAGGATTCTCCCACAGCGGTAGCTATTACATCAAAGGACAACCCTGAACTCGCAACACTGCACAAGGCTGGTTGTCGCGTAATGCTTGCAAGCAACAAAAGTGATGTAGGAAAGTTGCATAGAGTAATGGAACTTCAAGCAATCGACCATAAAGCCGACCATAAAAAATTTAATCCGATAATTTTGGTTTACGAAGACATCAACGAAAATGAATTCGCTATAAAAACAGAACTTGAAAAAGTATTTACCAATCTTGAGGTTGAGGCTGAGACTAAGATTGACTTTATCTCTACGTCGTGTTCTATGATGAGAAAAAACAAAAACGGCAATCTCTCTAAAGGTATCACAGCAGTCAAAGAACAAGTATTAAAACTAGCCGCGACGAGACAGGAAATAGAAGATATACAACAGGAAATACACGATATACAATCTGTAACAAGCTTGCGGGATACACTGCGTATAATTGAGGACAAATCGCTATACAAAGCAACGGAAACAGGCTTTAAAAGATTTGATGAAGTGCTTGGCGGAGGCGTGCGAGACGGCAGGCTGTACGCTTTGGGAGCAATAAGCAGTTTAGGTAAAACAACATTTGCTTTGAACATTGCTGATAACGTTGCGAAGGCGGGACGAGATGTATTAATTTTCAGTCTCGAGATGAGCCGAGTTGAGTGGCAAATAAAAAGTCTATCGCGACAAACTTATCAGAGGTGTGTAGATGAGAATATAGCCGCTAATGTGGGCGCCGTGTCGTCTATGAAACTACTAACAGACAGAAAAGAATTAACCGAAAAACAAAACGAAGTACTCGAGAATGCAATTACAGAATATGCGAAAGCCAGCGAGAGAATTTATATCAAAGAGGGTATCGGTGATGTCGGTCATAATCAAATCCGCGATACAATTGCAAACTTTATGCAAGTAAATACAAACAGCCGTCCGTTAGTCATCATTGATTATTTACAACTTATGTCGTCGCCAGACACAAAAAGCCGATTGCTGGATAAGCAAATTGTAGATAAAAATGTGCTGGAACTGAAACGCATGACACGGGACTTCAACCTGCCGATAATAGTCATTTCATCTTTTAATCGAGAAAATTACAACAACTCAGCAAGTTTTCAGGCGTTCAAGGAAAGCGGGGCAATCGAGTACTCTGCCGACGTTGTAATCGCTCTGGAGCTAGCCATAGAGGGAACATCGCCCGACGAAATCAACAAAGCCAAAAATAAAAATCCGAGAGATGTAAAACTTGTCATTTTAAAAAATAGATTTTATAAAGCATGGACAACTACGTCTTTTGAGTATTACCCTGCATTTGATTATTTTAAAGAAGACGAGTAAGAAAACAACGAATGTCCTCTTTGAGTTTCCCTCTCATGTGCTACAAAAAAAATAAACGCAACGGAATTACCCGCTGCGTCTATTCTGAAAAAATAATAAAGGTTATTAGCGTAATCTTGTAATATTGTGAGAACAAGAGTGCTTATCATTATTATACAAGCATTTACTAAAATTTTACAACTATTGAGAGGAAAACTGTTTGATTGTCACAAATGGGAAAGGTGTGATTGGCTCGGCTTACCTTAGAATTTAACTACACTCATATGTATCCTTTATGTATCTTTTGCAGATACCAAAGTCTAGTTTAAGTTGCCTCTGACACCTCTGCCTCTGCCTCTGCTTTGGTTCTCATTAGGCTGGAGGACTTCGTTTTTGGGCAAGACCCGAAACGGCACGGGTTCAGGCACCACAAAATCGGGGTTTGCCTGATGAGGAGGCAGGTTCGAATTGCCCTGAGGAGGATTGAATTGAGGCGGAGGATTGAGTGGTGACGCTCCTATTCCGCCCTGCATCACTCCCACTGGCATGTTCGGACTCCATAAGTCCGGCGGTGGCTCTGGGTTAAGGTTAATCGGCGGAGCTGGTTGTGCAAATGGGTTCTGGTGTGGAGCTTGTGCTGGCTGAGCAGGCGCAAATAGGTTAGGCTGAGGGTTAGCAAATGGGTTATCCTGTGGCGACGGTGCTGGCTGCTGTGCTATAAAAGGGTTAGGGTTTGGATGCCCTGCGTTAGGGTTAGGCGACGGATTAAGCGGCACAGGTGGATTCTGCGGATGAGCAAGATTCAATGGCGCTTGTACAGGCGGCGGCACTGGGTTTGGCTGTTGTGGTGGTGGGAATTGTGACGGGGGTGCGGGCTGTACAGGTGGCGGCTGATTTATTGTAGATTCTCTATACAACGCATAACTGAAAACAATACCAGCAAGAATAAAAGCATAAACGACAGCATTCAAAGCCCAATATAAAACTAAGTTATTTACGTTAATCGTAGGAACACATCCATACCAAGATCCTATCCTATCCTATCCTATGCGGACAGTCGGAAGTAATAATAAATTTCTTTACATTCTTTAGTGAGGTCGGAACCTCTTAAATCCTTCTTTGATTATTGGGCTTGGCCACCAATAAGAGGAAAACTGTTTGGAGTTGCTTTATTCATCACCACCAGAAGGCGGAGACTTAGAAGAACCCTTTTTACAACAACAACAGCAACCACATTTACAAAATATGACAAGAGCAATAAGAGCAACAACTATACCGATACCGATTTGAGTGTTTGATATACTAGAAAAAACAGGGATTGAGAACTGTTCCTATGGTATTGGTGTTGGGCTGGGCGTTGGTGTAGGTGTAGGTGTAGGTGTAGGTGTAGGCGTTGGGTTTGGCGATGGACTTGGACTAACCTGATTAGCAGTTTTGGTATCAATTTTGTCAGGTTGAGAATTGTTAAGCTGTTTGCCACATCCTGAGATTAAGACTATACATAATAATAACGATATTAATCTTTTCATTCCTAGCCTTCGGAAGCAATTCGGTTTATTTCTTTGTTTATTCTTGCTTTTTCTTCTTCGCATTCTCTATCGCAGTGATAAGCTTTTTCTGTAAGTCCAGCATTTCGTTACGCCATGTCCATCCTATATAAGCTAAAGCGGCGACAAGAACCACAGCACCTGTAACGAAGATATGGGTTGAGTACTTTCTATACCAAACTTGATTTTCGTGCGTGCTTGGTGCTTTAAGAGGTTCTACGCTTTCCGCAGGTACGGGTGAGAACTGCGACGATTCGATAACATTTGCAACAGCGTCCGACTTAGATAGCTGACGAGGCGGGACAACACAACCGGATATAAGCAACAGCGTTAAAACAGCTGATATTAATCTCTTCACACCTATCCTATCCTATCCTATCCTATCCTATCCTATCCTATCGGGACAGGCGGAAGTAATAATAAATTTTTTAATGAGATTGGAACTGCTTAAATCCTTCTTTGATTATTAGGCTTGGTCTTCGTCGGCCGCGGGTTGGATAATTCCTAGCAGTTGAACGATGAGGTCTCGAAGTATACGAAATGGCTGACAAACGACATAAGCAATACCCCCACCTATCCCAATTACTACAGCTGCCACGCCCGTGCCAATTTTCCAATTCTCATTTTGAGCTTCCAACTTCTTAACTTTATCTTCTAACTCCGCAATTTTCCTTGCGTCAGCTTTACGCAACTCCTGACAACGGTCATTATTTTGATAACAGGTATTACGCTCCTGTTTGTACGCTTTACGCTTCCGTTTGCAATCATTACCAAACCAAGCAAATGCACTTTGAGTAAAGAATACCAGACAGAGCAAAATTACAATATTTCTTTTCATTTTAATAGTCTCTTCCTTGATTTCATTTTGCTCGTATGTCGGGATGTGTTCTAGAAGAGTCCGATGGTGCCACTACTTAATAAACACAGTCTTGCACTGGTTTTTGCTATCATATACCAATGAGATTTCTTATAAGACTCATCACTGCAAAATGAACTACATAAACTAGATAACAACTCACTGCGAAATAAACCATATAAACTAGAGAACGCCCAAAAAACACCTGATGAAGCAAAGATGACCTCAGTAAACAACTCGGATAGAGACATACTCCCATCAATTAAATGCTTAATTCTCGAAATAAATACAGTCACACCAAATGAAGCTACTACTATTGTTAGATGCTGAAAGTAGTTGTCCCTATCATTCCTAATATCCTCATCAGAGTCTGAATCGAGCGGAGTCATACTATATAGCGGCTCAGTCTCAAATAGTGGTATCGGCTTAGGCTCAGATAGAGGTATAGCAGACTTACCACAGCCTGAGATTAAAATTGCTACTAAGGACACAGCTATTAATTTTTTCACAAATCCTATCTGGACAGACGGAAGTAATAATGAAATCTAAAATTCTTTCTATACCACAAGGGCGGTTTTATTCCTAATCTTCCTGCATCTGGGCAATTATCATGTTGAGCCTCTGTATTTCTGCGTATTGCTTTCTGCAGACTTCCCGCCATTTTTTGACAGCTTCGTAATATTTTTTAAAATATCTTACGTAGTTTCTATACGACAAATCCTTCGACCAAATACAACCAAAAATCCACAAAGATAACACAACTCCCCAACAGTATCCATAGTATCCATATACAACAAGCCAAGACTTAAAATCTTTTTGCACCACGGCGCATTCTGGTGCTTTTGGGCATGTGCAGACAGGGCATTCTGACGACGATTTGGCAACTTCTACAACAGCGTCCGACTTGGACAGTTGACGAGGCGGGGCAACACAACCCGATATAAGCAACAGCGTTAAAACAGCCGATATTGCTTTCTTCATACCTATCCTATCCTATCCTATCCTATCCTATCCTATGCGGACAGGCGGGAGATTATACCATATTGCTTTTTTCTAGCCTCACGCTCGGGTGCAATCATGATAATTAATTATTCAAAAACCGAAGGTCGCCTTTTTTTCCAAAACCTGAGACCGTTTTACATGGTAATTATAGTTTAGCCGAAAAGCTGCAAAAAAGTCAAATTTTGGTTTGTGCGTGGAAAAAAAAGCGTATGATTTGCGGTGCCTCTAACGAATTAGAGGCAACCCAATCCAAAAATGCACGCCTTTTTTTGCCTCTTGCCAACACACGCCAGCGATGTCCTTGCGGTCATCTTTCCATTCGTTCATTTTATTATTCCTAATGTTTCCAAGAAAGCAATGCAAAAACCAAGCTGAGAAGCCAATATCACAGGAACTAATACCAATAAACAAAGTACAAAGATAACAGTCCTCATACGCAACTCGTCTCGATTCATTCTTACCTCCCCAAAACGTGGACTGCAGACAATTATAATCCCGTGATTATGCGTATATATGTGTGATACCAGCCTCTTGGTTTCTCTTCCGCATTCCAAAAATCCATTTTTAAGCTCGCTGGTGCCGTTTAGCTGGTTAAGGTTAACCATGACAAAACGATTATAATGCAAATTTTCTTCCGTGCGTTTTAAACGTATGCCGTGCAGATTATCGCCTCGCCGCTACGCACATCGCACCGAGTTCGTCTCTCACTATCTGCATAGTATGCTTAACTACATTGCCTATCGCTACGCACACCGCGACGAGTTCATCTAAAACGGCATATCTGATAATAAAAACGACTTGCTTTGTTTGGTTGTAATATATAAGAGATAAAAAAAGCCAGCCTTTAAGACCCTTTAAGACCGCTTATTAAAACAAAAGCGGGCGATGGGACTTGAACCCACGACCTTCTCGTTGGCAACGAGACGTTCTACCGCTGAACTACACCCGCAAAAGTTTTTATAAAAAACCAGACGTATTTATTTTTTAAAATGCTGAGGGCGGGATTTGAACCCGCATCCAGTTAAGGACACGCCCCTCAAACGTGCGCGTATGCCAATTCCGCCACCCCAGCAACTCCATTTTACCATCTGCTTATAGGCGTACTTACTGAAATTACTAGAGAGCTAATTGACAACAGACAGAGCTGGAGAAAGCTTTGTAAGCATTAAAGAAGTAAACAAAAATACACATGCCATAAAGATGGTCAACTTTTTTATAAAAGCCATTCCCGAAGGAGCATTGAAAACCTGATCTGCTCCGCCTCCGCCGAAAATATTTGCCATACCGCCGCTTTTTCCGCCCTGTACAAGAACCACAAGAATCAATCCGCCGCACGTCACATAATGAGTGATTTTAAAAATAAAAAACAATATTTCCATAATTTTTTATTATAACATAAAACAACAAAAAGCACCAAACTTTTTAAATATTTTGCCGCCATTACGGAACATATAAAGTCCACAGCCGCAATTGCTCTACAGCTTTATTGCAATTATAAATCAATTGCCCGGAATGGCAAAACAAACTATTTTTTATCAGGAAGAGCTGTGATTCCGGGAAGTTCCTTGCCTTCAAGGAATTCTAAGGACGCTCCGCCGCCTGTAGAAATATGGCTTATCCTTTTATCTACGCCTGCTTTTTTAACCGCAGCGACAGAATCCCCGCCGCCAACCACGGATATCGCCCCTTTATCAGTCGCTTCAGCCGCAAGTTTCGCAATTTCAACCGTTCCTTTAGAAAACTCATCTATTTCAAATACGCCCAGCGGTCCGTTCCAGACTATAGTTTTTGCGGATTTAACTGCTTCAGAGAATTTTTTTATCGATTTAGGACCTATGTCAACACCCATAAATTTTTCAGATATCGACGCGCCGCCAGTAGTTTCTACCACCGCGTCACACGGCACCCTTTTATTTGCAAAGTCCGCCTTATCCGTAATTATATGGTCGACGGGAAGCAAAAAATCAACTTTTTTCTCTTTAGATTTTTTAAGAAGCTCAGCCGCCAAGCCAAGTTTATCGTCTTCAACCAAAGAAGTTCCAGTGTTTACTCCCTGAGATTTTAAGAAAGTGTACGCCATTGCTCCGCCAATTATAATCGCATCAACTTTATTCAAAAGATTTTCTATGACGTTTATTTTATCCGACACTTTTGCCCCGCCGAGAATTGCCAAGAAAGGTCTTGCCGGATTCTCAAGCGCTTCGCCTAAAAATTTCAATTCTTTCTCAACAAGAAATCCCGCCGCTGCATCTTTAACATATTTGACAATGCCCGCGGTTGAAGCATGGGATCTGTGCATCGTCCCGAAAGCGTCTTGGACAAAAACTTCGCCCATTGAAGCAAGCTCTTTCGCAAATCCGTCCATTGCGGCTTTATCTTTTTCGCCTGAAGCGTTTTTACCCTCTTCTTCAGGATGAAATCTAAGATTCTCCAATAAAAGTATTTCGCCGGACTTTAAATCGGCAGCCGCTTTTTTTGATTGCCGGTCTATGCAATCACCGCCGACAAATTTAACAGACTTGCCGAGAAGTCCGCTTAAACGCGCCGGAACTGGTTCTAGGCTCAGTTCGGGAACATTTTTTCCCTTTGGTCTTCCCAAATGAGCCATAAGAATTATTGCGGCGTTTTCGTCCAAAAGATACTGTATAGTCGGAAGAGTTGCAGCTATTCTTTTATCGTTTGTAATTTTAAGATTCGCGTCAAGCGGAACATTATAATCCACGCGGACTAAAACTTTTTTGCCTCTTACGTCAATGTCTTTAAGCGTCTTTTTCATTTTATACCTCATTAAGACCGAAGACCGCACCACACAAAATCATGTGTACGTGCGGTCTTACAAGTTATTTTTAAATGAAACTAAACCCGCCGTTCCGCGGGACGGCGTTTTTAAAACTTATTTTCTTAATTTCATCCGTTTACTTTTTTCATATAAGCAATGAGTTCCAGAACTTTATTGGAATAACCCCATTCATTATCATACCATGAAACAACTTTTACAAACTTGTCCGTCAAAGCAATTCCGGCTTTCGCGTCAAATATTGAAGTGCGCGCGTCGCCGAGAAAATCCGAAGACACAACTTCGTCTTCAGTATAACCTAAAATTCCTTTGAGGTCGTTTTCAGAAGCTGACTTCATAGCAGCCTTAATCTGGTCGTAAGAAGCGGATTTCGCCAAATTAACCGTTAAATCGACAACCGAAACATCAAGCGTAGGAATACGGAACGACATACCCGTCAATTTGCCGTTTAACTGAGGAATTACTTTCCCCACAGCTTTAGCAGCGCCTGTAGAAGAAGGGATAATATTGCCGGATGCGGCTCTACCGCCTCTCCAGTCTTTAGCAGACGGTCCGTCGACAGTTTTCTGAGTAGCTGTAGTAGCGTGAACCGTAGTCATTAAACCGTCAAGAATGCCAAAGTTATCGTTTAACACTTTAGCGATCGGAGCCAAACAATTTGTCGTACAAGAAGCGTTAGACACAAACTGCGTGCCTTTTTTGTACGAATCCAAATTTACTCCGCAGACAAACATAGGAGTGTCGTCTTTAGAAGGAGCGGACATAACGACATATTTTGCGCCGGCATTAATATGCGCCAGAGCTTTGTCTTTGGAAAGGAATAACCCCGTCGATTCCACAACATATTCGGCGTTTATATCTCCCCATTTCAAATCTTCAGGATTTTTTTCCGCCGTCACGCGGACAGCGTTGCCGTTGACAATCAAATTGCCATTTTTAACTTCAACGGTTCCTTTAAAAGATCCATGAACAGAATCGTATTTCAACATATAAGCCATATAATCAACGCTGATTAAATCGTTGACGGCAACTACTTCAATATCGCTTCTGCTCTGCGCGGCCCGAAACACTAAACGTCCTATACGCCCAAAACCATTGATACCCACTTTAATTGCCATAACACGCCTCCAAATTATTATTTTTTATTAAAAGTTTAAATAGAATAGATATGCTGCGTCGCTGTTATAATTTATAATGCTGTAAGCATGATATAAAATTATCGTAGTTTTTGTCAAACCAATTCTTGCCGCAATTCTCTGCTTTTAAAGCTCTTTTTAATCTTGCTTATCGCTTTTTCAGCGCTAATTAAAAGTTTAAAACTTGGCGCAAAAGCAAGAAAATTATAATATTCCAAATCAAGAAGAAGTAAGAGTTTCACAGCTATCTATTCAACTTAGTTGTAAGCGGTTGCGCGACGCTGATTATCAAAGATTATTTCGTAAGGTTAAGGAGTTATCCCATTATCTTAATTTGCTGAGTAATGAAAATGGTTTTATTTCGTTTGCTTTTTTATATAATGTAAAATAGTGCAATAAGAAAAGCAAGAACAAAATAATACCTGAAAATGTTGAGAGCGTCGCTGAAGACATTTTAAAAGAAACAGTATTTACATCTCCGCACAGTCGTTAATAAGGCGGTTATTGCGGTAAGTTTGGCGAGCCTCTGATAGAGTTGATTGATATGCGCGAAGATATAATAAGTTCAGTTTACAGAATTGAGGTCAATTAAGAAAATGAAAAAAATTATATGTATATGTATATGTATATCCTTGTCGTCTGGCTGCGGCAAGCTGCTTAATCATGGAAGCCCTGTGAATGCTGTTGTTAAGGATACAGCAAGCGAGGCAAAGCCTTCGCTTCCGTCAGATACTTCAAATGCTTCCGCTTCTGAACCTTCAAACACTCCCGCTCCAACACCTGAGCCGAGTAAGTCTGCTCAGCCGTCTGATAGTGCTGTGTCTTCCTCTTATCTTTCTTGGTATGGATGTGTTCCTACGATTAACGTAAATAATTCAGTTTTATATTGGACTTTGAATGCTGTCGGTTATGCTGTTATTGCTGTCTTTTGTGTGGTTGTGTATAGACTTGTAAGCCCTTTGGAAGGGGAGTATATTCAAGATTACGATTTAAGTGATGAGGATATTGACGTTCCTTTTGAAGAAGTCGGCAGGCAAGGTTATAGAATTTGTGATGTGGCTCAGGAGGATACTATTTCTTATACTTGGTATCTTTTCAAGAAGGTAACTAGTCGCGGTTTTTATCAGGATAGAGAGACAAAAGAAGAGCTTAAAGGAATACCTATTTTAATGAATGATAATGTTAACGCATACGATAACGAGTTTGAGTGTTCCCATCTTTATAAACCCAATCCTGCACCTAGCCAATAGGAGAATAGAATGCCTGAAAGCGTTGAGAGCGTTACAGAAGACATTTTAAAGGAAACACGCAACATCTACATTTCCGCACAGTCGTTAATAAGGCGGTTATTGCGGTAAGTTTGGCGAGTCTCCGAGAGAGTTGATTGATATGTGCGAAGATATAAAAAGTTTAGTTTACAGGATTGAGGTCAACTGAAAAATGAAAAAAATTATATGTATATGCCTGATGTCTGGCTGTGATAAGCTGCTTAGTCATGGAAGACCTGTGAATGCTGTTACTGAAGATAAAGCACCGCATTCGCTGACATCAGATACTTCAAATACTCCCGTTCCAACACCTGAGCCGAGTAAGTCTGCTCCGTCGTCTGATAGTGCTGATACAGGTAGCTCAGTTATAAAGATTGGTCTTTGTGTTGTTGCTCTTTTTTTGTGTTGCTGGTATTTGTCTAGACTTTTAAGTCCTAAATTCGTGACTATTGAAGATTATACGATGAGTGATGAGTATCTTATCGTTCCTTTTGAAGAAATTAAGTCGCAAGGTTATAGAGTTTGTTATTTGATTGATGAGTGTATTAGTTCTTATAGTTGGTATATTTTTGATAGGGGACTTTTTCGCATTTTTTATCGGGATATAGAGACAGGAGAAGAGGTTAAAGGAGTACCTATTTTTATGAATTGTGTTGAAGAAGACAAGGTAGAAAAGTACGGGATTGATTATTCTTATCTTTATAGACCTGAGCCTGCGACCTAGCAATATAGGAGCCTAGAATGCCCGAAAACGTTGAGAGCGTTGCAGAAGACATTTTAAAGGAAACACGCAATATCTACATTTCCGCACAGTCGTTAATAAGGCGGTTATGCGATAGGTTTGACGAGCCTCCCAGAGACCTGATTGATATGTGCGAAGATATAAAAAGTTTGGTTTACAGGATTGGGGGACAACTAAGAAAATGAAAAAAATTATATGTATATGTTTGTTGTCTGGCTGTGATAAGTCGCTTAGTCATGGAAGACCTGTGAATGCTGTTGCTGAAGATAAAGCACCGCATTCGCTGACGGCAAATACTTCAAATGCTTCCGCTTCTGTACCTTCAATTACTCCCGCTCCAACATCTTCACCGAAAGAAACTGTACCAGTCTTGCCCGATAGTGCTGCGTCTTCCTCTTTGATTTTCAAGGAAGAGGTGGAATAAGGTTCAACCACAGGCATGAATTGATTTGAAATTGAGCCGAAAGGCAGTCCTCAGACTGCCGATTCAGCGTCTGAATAGTGTTGTAAAAATCTCCTGCCCGTTCCGCATAGGACAGGATAGGTGTGGATAGATATGAAAAAAGCAGTTAGTTTGGCAGTATGCTGTATGATGTTTATAGGTTGTGACCAGTTATCGGACAGTGTTGCCGCAAAGGTATCTGTAAAAATGATTGAACCGATTGCTGCTGCAATGAGAGGCATAAGCGCAGATACATTAAAAGCAGCATATGCTCAGCAGGAGCAGAATGCAAAGAAAGATAAAGCGGAAGAGGTAAAAAAATGAAAAAAGTGATTGCCTCTTATTGTTGTTTGATACCTCGGAGGTAACTTTTACCATTGTAAATCAAGGAGCGCAAGAAGCAGCGGAAGCGCAAACGGAAGTATAAAGACTCTAATAGAACAAATGACTCTAATTTCAAAAGCGACGTCAGATATAAATCTCAAGATAAAAGGAGGCATATAATGAGTATTGATGACCTTTGTCCTTGCCTGAAGAACAGATATTATCCTGAATGTTTTCCGTTAGACAAGACTATAAAGAAGCAATGTAAAAGACCTTGCCAGAAACCGCAAGAGAAATACAGTAGTACCCGGGCTCATATATGTTACACGTGTCCAAATATAGGGGAGTCAAAAGAGAAAAATTGACCGCATGGCTGATAGGCTATCAAAGAAGAAACAAAAGATGACGAAGAAGAAAATACAAGGATTGTCCGCGAGCAGCCGCTTGCCGAATTATTTGAAAGTGCATACTATTCCAACATAGATAACACAAAGAGAATAATTATAAGTCAACGAAAAGATTACTGCTCTTAATAGCAGTTTTAGCCTCTGGCTGTTTAAAATATAACTATGATAAAATGGCTATGATATATTTGACTGTGATAGAGATGGCTATGATAGGCTTGGCTATAATAAAGATGGTTATAACAAATGTGATTATGCCATATATGGTTATTGTAAATATGGCGGTACTTGCATTTCTCAAGAGGAATTAAAGCGTTGTGAAAATCCTGTAAGAAAATGAAAAGAATAATAATATCGCTGTTCTTAACTGCAAGCTTAATCTCTGGCTGTAATAGACTGACAGTGTAAGTCCTGCACTAAGTCTCAAAACGCTCCTGAGCCTGAGCCGACATTTACGACTGTTCCCACACCAACATCAACGACTGAGCTGAAAGGAACTGCTCCAAGCCTGTCCGATAATGCTGTGCCTTCCTCTCGGCTTTCTTGGCATGATAATCCTGCAGCTTGGTATGAATATCTTCCTGTGATTAATATATGTAATTCGTTTATAAAATATGTTGTGAATATTGGTCTTCGTGCTGTTGCTCTTACGGGTGTATCTTACGGCGTTTATAAGTTGATGAATATGTAAGACCTGCAAATTTTTATTGTATGCCTTTTACTTTAGATACTGTTGACCTTACTCCTGAACAAGTCATTCCGCAAGGTTATAAATGTTGTTATTGGAATTATCTCGTTGATGGTACTTATCGTGAGAGGACTAATGAAATTTAGATTAGTCGGCGTTGACGAAGACGATAAACTGCGTTATCATCTTGGAGATGGAGCGTACAGCGCATGCCCTGAGGAGACTATCCCTTTTTTGCAGGTAAACTCATTTTCATACAGCCTGAGACAAACGCTGCTGCCAAAAAGAAAAGCTGTTATCTTTTTCATCCATGCCATTCCCAGCCTATCCGGACGGAAGAGAAAGTATAAGACTTTTTTTAATCCTTTTTAAGTCCGCTTTTTGAGCAGGCGGCGCTATTGCTATCAAGCGACATATAACCGCTCAGTATAATATTTTTTAGCTTTAGCTGTCTTGGCAGCTTACGTCTGATATTTATTTCCGCCGACACGCACAGAAATGCTTTTTATTTATTGCGGAGCGTTGCTTTAGTTTAGTATTTTTCAATTACCGCCCATCTCTTTCTCTCGTCTATTTTTTGTCTTTCTTTTTATTAACGTTCAAAAAAACATAAAATAGAAATGAAATAGCCGAAATAACCAAAGACGACAACCTCCAGCCTATTGACGCGGCCTTACCGGAAACTTTATTGACAATATTTAACCTGCCGGTTGCTTTTCTTATTGTATTTTCAAACTCTATTACAGCTTTTCTTATTCTGATTAATACAAGTGCCAGAAAAACTGTCGCTGCAACTATACATAGACTTATTAAAGCAGCCGTTATGCTAATTAATATCCATCCTATAGAATTCATGATTAAGATTTTAATAAAAATTCATCAATGTGTCAATAAAACAAAAACAGACATTCCGCGTTTCGGTTGACATTAATCCTCTGAAAAGGAAAATGTTTTTCACTGTAAACCCGCGTAAAATATAAAAAAACTATAAACTGGAGAAAAGCGGAAAAACTGACAAAAAAATTATTGCGGCAATCAGCGCCAAACCCGAACGATTTGATTATTAAACGTATTTTTTATAGCATTATATATTCACAAATCAGAACAGACAGAATGAAATAAAACGGCAGGAACTTATAAAATAAAATTAGATAATCTTATCGATTTATCAATATTGGCGATAGCCTGTGAAGATTTTATCAGTTTTATAAAAACCCTTTCTCTAAGATATCCGTTTTATCCCACGGCAAATGTTTGCGATTACGCCTATTTATAGACAAAAACGCCGACATTGATATAGGCGTCGACACTGCGCGGCAAAAGCAAACCGTATGCAGCGCAACGGAAAAGCCGCTTATCCATAAAGAAACAGCTTATAAAGTTTCGTCAAAAACAGCCGACGAAAATTAAAACGCCAAACATCTTGATTTTACAGCGACAATTAAAACAGTAAACTTTTTAGAAGAAGCAATAGAACGCAAAGAGCCGTAAGTAATTGCAGGAATGAAAAAACCGCTACCGCGGCAGTACTCCGCTAAGCTTCTCCATTGTCAAGGAGCGGCAAGAAACAGGGAGCAGCCAGAAGTAGAAATAAAATAAGCAATAAGAGCAACGCTCATCGCGATTTCAACGAAAATGAAGAAACCGCAGAGAATTTACAGCGTTAATTTTTATCATACACAAGCAAGATTAAACTTATTTTATCACAGAGGCCATATGAAACTCGGTATTATCGGACTTCCTAACGTAGGCAAATCGACGCTGTTTAACGCTATAACAAAAGCGGGCGCCGAAACAGCAAACTATCCTTTTTGTACTATTAATCCAAATATCGGAGCGGTTACGGTTTCAGATAAACGGTTAGACTTCCTCGAGAAACTTTATAAATCAAAAAAAAAAGTTTATGCCTCCGCAGAATTTTTAGATATTGCGGGACTTGTAAAAGGCGCTTCGCAGGGAGAAGGACTTGGCAACCAGTTTTTGTCGCATATAAGAGAAACTGCAGCGGTCGTCCATACGGTAAGATGTTTTGAAAGCAAAGATATCACGCATGTTATGGGCAGAGTCGACCCCTTGAGAGATATAGAAATTATAGATACGGAACTCATTCTATCTGACATAGAATCTGTTTCAAAAAGACTTGAAAGGCTTGAAAAAAGCGTCAGACTCAACGATAAAAAAGTACTGGCGGAAAGAGAATTCGCAATAAAAGTCAAAACTCACCTCGACGCGGGAAATCCCGCAAGAACACTCCAGCTTTCCGACGACGAAAAAATAATATTAAAAGACTTTTTCTTAATAACCGCAAAACCCGTCCTATACGTCTGCAACGTTGCGGAAAGCGATTTACCCGAAATGGAAAATAAATATACGGAAATTGTAAAAGAAAAATCAAAAAAAGAAGGGGCGCGGGCAATGCCCATATGCGCAAAAATTGAAGCAGAACTCTCCGAACTTTCCGAAAACGACCAAAAAACTTTTTTAAAAGATTTGGGATTGGAAGAAGCAGGACTTAAACGTCTAATAAGAGCGGGATACGATTTACTTGGTCTTGCAACATTTCTTACCGCGGGAGAAGACGAAGTAAGAGCATGGACTATAAAAAAAGGCTCTCCCGCTCCGAAGGCTGCCGGCGTAATACACTCTGATTTTGAAAGAGGTTTTATACGCGCCGAAGTTATGAGTTTTGACGACCTGTTTAGACTCGGCAGCGAAAAAGCCGTAAAAGAAGCGGGACTATTGAAAAGCGAAGGGAAAGACTACTTAGTCAAAGACGGCGATATAATAGAATTTCGTTTTAACGTGTAACCGCCTCCGGCGCAAGCGATTATAGGTTTTAGAAATTCTATTATATCGCCGTCTTTGACTAAGTAGTCGACCCCTTGAGAGATATAGAAATTATAGATACGGAACTCATTCTATCT
>JAIXMX010000002.1 GCA_020328155.1 Candidatus Endomicrobiellum agilis
AATAACGAACAGAATAACAGCAACAGCATAACCGACATATTTCGCAACTGAGCTACCTGTATCATCACTATCAGACGGCGAAACAGCTCCCGTTATTTCCAGCATTTCTACCGACAGCGAGGAAATTCCTTAATATGAAAAAAATAATATCTGTATGCTTATGTATATGCCTGATGTCTGGCTGTGATAAGCTGCTTAGGCATGGAAGACCTGTGAATGCTGTTGCTGAGGATAAAGCACCGCATTCGCTGACGTCAGATACTCCAAATGCTTCCGCTTCTGTACCTTCAAACACTCCCGCTCCAACACCTGAACCGAGTAAGTCTGTTCCGCCGTCTGATAGTGATGATACAGGTAGCTCAGTTGCGAAATATGTCGGTTATGCTGTTGCTGTTATTCTGTTCGTTATTGCTGTGTATGGCGGTTATAAGTTGCTTTATAGATTTGCAGACCCTAAACCTATCTTTATAAATAAATTGGATACTCTTGAAGAAAAAGATATAACAGAAGATTATAAACAATGTTGTTTTTTTGGGAATTTTGGTTTGCATTGTTCTTATTGTTTTGATAGAGAGACATTTGAATATATTGACGAAATACCTGTTCATGTAAGAGTTCATCGTTCTATTCCTGACATTCCTGAATGTGAATTTGAAGTTGACCTGTACCTTTATAAACCTAATCCGTCAAAGCTGAAACCTCTGTTGAGGAAGATATTCAGAATTAAACTACCTGAAGCTGAAGATATTCAGAATTAAACTACCTGAAGCTTAGGAGCCTAGAATGCCCGAAAACGTTGAGAGCGTTGCAGAAGACATTTTAAAAGTGCAATATAAAAATGAAAAAAATTATATGTATATGTATATGTATATGTATATGTATATTCTTGACGTCTGGCTGTGATAAGTCGCTTAGTCATGGAAGACTTGCGAATACTGTTGTTAAGGATAGAGGAAGCGAAGGCGTTTCAACGCATTCGCTTCCGTCAGATACTTCAATTTCAGGTTGTGCTAAGCAACCAGCTGGCGAGCAGGCTCCGATTAACGTTCTGCCGTCCTCGCCGACAATTGGTAATAAGGTTGTATTAGACCCTAAAAGTTTCCCAGCTACTAACAATAAGCTCATTGAATTCAATGGTAATAAGCGGGCAATGCTATGGAGCGAAATTCCTCAAAAAGTTAAGTATGTTATATATGCTAGTGCTTTCTTTATATTGTTGTCTGCTCATGTTATTTTCATATTAAATTATAAAGCACCAAAAGCCCTACCCGCCCCGAAGCCAAAAGAACAAAAAAAAAGGTGGTATATAGGCGTAAGCAAAGAATACTCAGCGAGATACAAAGCAGCACGGGAAGCTTTGCACGAAGGCGACAAAGCCGAATATAAAAGGCATATGGACGAGCTAAAACAAATACCTGCTGATAAAAAATATAGATACAGATATTACTAAAAAAAACAGGAGCAATAAACCTAAAGATGACAAATGATTAAATGCATACTATTCCAGAATAGATAATACAAAGAGAATAATTATAAGTCAAAGAAAATAAAAATGCTCCCGCTTCTGAATTACAGCCTATGCCAAGCCCAACGCTTACACCTAGCTCGTCGGTAATGTCTGTTTTATCGGCAGGTTCTTCATTACTTTGGTCGGTATTCTGTTCGGTCTGTAAAATTGGCGGTTATATTGTTATTCTTTTGGCTGTTGATTTTTTACTTGGATATTTTTTTTATGAGTTTGTTGATACTCATTCTTCCTAATCCTGTAGTAAATTGAGGAAGTTCTTTAATATGAAAATGAAAAAAATTATATGTATATGTATATGTATATGTATATGTATATGTATATGTATATGTATATGTATATGTATATGTATATGTATATTCTTGACGTCTGGCTGTGATAAGTCGCTTAGTCATGGAAGACTTGCGAATACTGTTGTTAAGGATAGAGGAAGCGAAGGCGTTTCAACGCATTCGCTGACGTCAGATACTTCAAATGCTTCCGCTTCAACACCTGAGGCTCAGCCTGTGTCTGATAGTGCTGTGTCTTCCTCTTGGATTTCTTGGCATGGGTATGTTCCTACGATTAATACAGGTAATATAATTGCGAATTATGTTTTGAATATTGTTGCTTATTCTCTTGCTCTTGTTGGCGTATGTTATGGCGGTTATAAGCCGCTTTATAGATTTGCAGATATTAAGCCTTTTCTTGAGGATTTATTAGATGAAATTCCTTCTGCTAAAAATATGCCTGAAGGTTGTAAAGAATGTTATTTTAGTAATGGTCATTTTTTTGATTGGGATACAGATAAATTTATTGAAGAAATTCCTGTTAATGTAAAAGAAGAAAGGTTTAAATCTTCATTACCTACTTACTATTATAAACCTAATTCGTTAATGCTGAACCTTCTGAAAACTTTGTTAAGAAAGATATTCAGAATTGAAGTACCGAAGTCCTATTTTGATAGATAGGAGCCTAGAATGCCCGAAAACGTTGAGAGCGTTACAGAAGACATTTTAAAGGAAACACGCAACATCTACATTTCCGCACAGTCGTTAATAAGGCGGTTATGTGATAGGTTTGACGAGCTCCGAGAGAGCTGATTGATATGTGCGAAGACATAATAAGTTCAGTTTATAGAATTGAGGACAACTAATAAAATGAAAAAAACTATATGTATATGTATATGTATATGTATATGCCTGATGTCTGGCTGTGATAAGTCGCTTAGTCATGGAAGACCTGTGAATGCTGTTGTTGAGGATAAAGCAACGCATTCGCTGACGTCAGATACCTTAAATGCTTCTGCTCCTGAACCTTCAAACACTCCCACTCCAACACCTGAGCTGAGTAAGTCTGTTCAGCCGTCTGATACTACTGATACAGGTAGCTCGGTTGTGAAATATGGTCTTTGGGCTTTTGCTTTTATTGCTCTTATTGTTGGCTGTTATGATGTGTTTAGATATTTCAAACCTGAAAGAATAGAAATACCTGCGCCTAAGATTGCAGGTTATGTCCCTTCTACTTTTGACCAAATTGACCCTAAAGTTTACCAATTTTGTTATTGTAGGTATAACAGCGACATTTCTTATACTTGGTATTTTGCTAAAAGGAAAATTAAACGCTATTTTTGGACTGATTTTATACAGATGAAGAAAATTGATAGTAAAATACCTATTTATCAATTGTGTAATCCTTTGAATCATTCTTATCTTTTTAATTTTTATGTTTATAAGCCTGCACCTAGCAAATAGGAGCCTAGAATGCCCGAGAACGTTGAGAGCGTTACAGAAGACATTTTAAAGGAAACACGCAACATCTACATTTCCGCACAGCCGCTGATAAGGCGGTTATGTGATAGGTTTGACGAGCTCCGAGAGAGCTGATTGATATGTGCGAAGACATAATAAGTTCAGTTTACAGGATTGGGGGACAACTAAGAAAATGAAAACAGCGGAGTGATGGAAAAGCACTCCGCTGTTTATAAAGGAAATTAACCTCAAATCGTATATTGTTCACGATTTGAGATTTATATTGTACAAAAATTTAAGAAAAGCGCAATGAGTTTTCTCGTTGCGCTTTTTGCTTATTAAAAATATGTTATTATATATGTGTCGGTACGTGTTAATTCATCTTAAAACTAATTGATTTTTCAACATTTTGAGCGCTCACTAATTATCTGATATACTAATAATACTAAGTCCGACAAACGTCCGCCGGACGATTTTTTTCAAATTTTTTAAAGAACGAAAAAACAAAAATAAAGACGATAATAGTGCGGCAAGAAATTGCTGAAGAATTGAAAAAGGAATTGCCAAAACCAGAGTATGAGGATTGGATTAGTCCAATCCGAGAGCAGGTATATAGCGAAAAATTTAGCGAATTATCGTTAATTTGCCCAAACAATTACTATATAAACAAAATAAGGGAATACTGCGCTAATAAGATAAAACCAATTATAAAATAAAAGTTCAGCGTTAATTATGAAAAAGTAAAAAGATTTCAAAAATCTGCCTGTTTAGTTATAAACTACAATATTAGCTGACTATTGGTTGCTGATAACTAAAATTCTTTGGGCGATGTTAGTAAAGCAATTTATTTGGACTGAGATGTAATAGCAAATAGAGATATATCAAAATTGCGGGATAAGCATTGATAATTATTTGTCCGATTGCATTGATATTGGCAGCAATTATTTTAATTCTGAAATAATGCTTTTGAACTCATTACGAATTAAGGAAATTCAATTTCTATGACAAGTAGAAGAGGCGCGTTGAAGACAATATTGAAAAATTGGATATTACGGTCAGAGTATTTTGAATGCTGTCATAATTTACTAATAGTCAAAGCTGTGAAATTCATTATGTCGGTATCCTTTAGAGATTTCTATATTATGTATATAAAGATGACAAATTGAGGAGAGAATTTTAAATTTTCATTTTTTACTAGTAGGATATCGTTTATTAAGCTGTTTTTAAAATATTGGCTTATTCATCTTAAATTATGGAAAGCAGTAAAAAAGAAAGGCGCATTATTTGGGATTTATTAAGGAAAAGAGCGCAATAGCGTTTTAATGTTGTTGATAATAGACATTTCCCCTAAATTTTTGTAAACTGATATTTTATATATGGATGATTAAGTAACCAAATGGCTTTAGGATTATATGTCTTGCTTGAAACGTTTTAAACAGCCAAGAGGACAAGCGCTTGTTGAAGCTGCTTTAATTGCGCCTCTCATCATTTTTTTTCTTTTTACGATTATATGGTTTGTCCGTATTATGCTTACGTGGCAGCAGATTTCCACGGCTGCTAGATATGGTACGGATTTGATTGCGTACACTCCTTTCAGCAAAAAATATATAGAAGACGATATTAAAAATTATCTTTGCAATACAAATATAATCGGCAGAACTCTTGATCCGGAAAAGCTTGATATTAAAATTGAAATAAATGATTATGAACCTTTTGATGTTGAACATGTTTTTAATGTTGCAAATTTTAATCCTAAAAATTTCTTTAATACGTTAAAAGGATTAACTGTGTTTGGCGAAAAGTCTGTTGTAGAGATAACATACTCATATAAAATCCCGGAAGTATTAAAAATAACAGATAGAGAAAGCATAAAAATAAAAGCGCGCTCGGAGGTGTTGTCCGGAACTGGAAGCAAAGGCGCTCCAAAACGCCAAAAATCAAAGAGAGGATAAGAAAGGATGTTAAATTTTGGTTGGATTAAAAGGCATAAAGGGCAGGGAATGGTTGAGTATATTCTTATTGTTGCGGTAATAGTGGGGATTGTTTTTGTCGCCTATAAAGCTTTCGGAAAAAAAGTTAAAGAGAAATTTGAAGTAGCTACGAAAACGGTGCAGAAAGCAGATAAACTTAAATAAATATGGTTAAAAATTATGAAAAAGACAATATTGTTTGCCCTTATTTTCGCCCTTATTTCTGCATTTTTTGCTTATATGTATTTATCCGATTTGGAAATTAAGTATAAAACAATGGCTGAACCTGTGAGAGCGGTTATTGCAACGCGGAAAATCCCTCAAGGGACAGTTATAAGGTCGCATATGCTTGCTGAAAAACATATTCCGAAGGAATTCGTACAACCGAAAGCGTTTCAAAGTATAAAGGAGTTATTTACCAGCGATGGTACTGCAGTTTATATATCATTGAATGTGATTGAAGAAGGCGAGCAAATACTTTCAACGAAAATATCGAAAACGAATCAAGAAACCGGAATAGGCACTTTAATTCCTGAAAGCAAAAAAGCGTTATCAATAAACTTTGATATAGAAACATCGGATATTTTAACTCCCGGATCAAGAATAGATATTTTCAGCATAATAGATTATTCCGATACGAGTAGAGAATTTCAGGAATCAGTATTTGCAGTCGCACAAAATATTCTCGTCTTAGCAGTGGGTAACAATTGCATAGGAACTGTAAGAAAACGGGATGATGATTCTGGAAATGCCAATGTTGTAACTTTAGCTGTATCTGTTGAGGAAGCGCAGAAAATTCTTATAGCTTCGAAAAAAGGAAGCCTTAAATATATAATAAGGCCTGTTGGCGATGTTGAGATATCGGATATAAAACCCTTAAAACTTTCTTCAATTGTGAAAGATGTTTCAAAAATAACGACGCCTGAAAAAAATACAAAAGATCCAAGACAGATAAACCAAAAAGAAATCTTAGAAATAATGAAAAAATATTCAAATATTAAAAAATAATAAAAAATTATTTCAAATAAAAACGTCCAAAGGTGATGTACTTTACCTCGTCTAAGGAATAAATAATGCTTTTAATAGCTCCTGGATGTAATATAGTGCAGCGAGATATAATCGCACATGGTTTGTCTTGCATAAGCGCAAATAAAAGAGAAGAAAACATTATTCTTGATTTTTCCATTCCCGGAACTGAAGCTTTTTGGTCAATATACAAGAATGGAATGAAATATGTCGAGGACATACTGCCTGTTTTGTCTGGAATAAATCCTAAAATTTTAAGAGATTATTTGTCCCCTTTCGGGGCGAGTATGGTGCTTGGACTGAAAGATACAAAGGTAAGCGATATAAATATTGAAAGGATTTTATATCTTATTGCAGCTCTCGAAATCGGATTTAAATATGTTTTTGTTGTTATGCCTGACGAATTAAGCGGTAATGCGTTAGATCTTATAAAAGAATCAAGATACGTACTTCTTCCTTATATGTCAGACGCGGTATCTGAAAAGAACGCGATTTTCATTTCAAAAGAGTATAATTCTGTGTTGTCAAATGTAAATTTTATAACTTTAAAACTTGATGTCGGCTATGATTTTCATACGGATAAAGTGTTAGATGGTTTTGAAATTTTTAAGAATAGTATTCGCTCTGATTTCAGTTTTCATGTGCAAGAACAGGTGCTATCTCCGAAATTTTCTTATAGAGATAAATCAAATTCTTACGTCTCAGCTTTGGAAAATATAATTGGTATTTACAGTACACAAATAGGAACTGTAAATGTATCTGCCGGCGATTATTATAAAAATGAAACCGTATATAAGGAATTAAGAGATAGTATTCAAAAAGTGCTTTTAGAAGAAATGAAAGATTATGCCGATGAAACAGATAGTGAAAAATTAAAACAGATAGCAAAGAATAAAATAAGCGAAATCATTAAAAAGAAAGAACTCATTATACCGAAAGATGTTTCAGATAAGCTTTACAAGGAGCTTTGCGACGATATTGCAGGACTCGGCGTTTTGGAAGATTTTTTAAACGATTCTTCAATTACGGAAGTAATGGTTAACGGTCCTGACAGCATATTTGTTGAAAAAGCTGGAAAAATATCAAAGACGAATATATCTTTTCCTGACGAAGGCAGACTCAAAACCGTTATAGATAGAATAGTTTCTCAGGTCGGCAGGCATATTGACGAATCGTCGCCTATTGTTGACGCAAGACTTAAGGACGGTTCGCGAGTAAATGCGGTAATAAGACCTGTATCTTTGAACGGTCCCGTAATTACGATAAGAAAGTTTTTAAAAAATAAACTTCAGACAGATTCTTTGATTTCGTCGGGAAGCGTCAGTAAATCAATGGTTGAGTTTTTAAAAACGTCGGTTATTTTAAAAAGAAATATTATTGTTTCAGGCGGTACAGGAACCGGGAAAACTACTCTTTTAAATGCCATATCCTCGTTTATACCTGAAAAAGAAAGACTTGTTACCATTGAAGATTCTGCAGAATTACAACTTCAGCAGGAGCATGTGGTGAGGCTTGAAAGCAGACCGAAGTCAACAGAGGGAACAGGCGAAATAGACATAAGAAGGCTTGTGGTAAATGCTTTAAGAATGCGTCCTGACAGAATAATTGTGGGAGAATGTCGTTCGGGCGAAGCGCTTGATATGATTCAAGCGATGTCAACAGGACATGAAGGCAGTCTTACAACTTTGCATGCAAATTCGCCGCAAGATGCAGTTTCAAGGCTTGTGACAATGGTGTTGATGTCGGGGATGGATTTGCCGGAACGCTCGATTGTCTCGCAAATTGCATCTGCAATTAATATTATAGTACAGCTTACCCGTTATTCCGACGGTTCAAGAAAAATATCTTCAATTTCCATATTAAATAAAACGGATGATGACAGAATGTATGAAATTAAACCTGTTTTTGCGTTTGATTTAAGAGGTTTTGAAAACGGTATCCAAAAAGGCAGTTTTATTTTTTCAGGATATATTCCGGAATTTGTGAATACGGCTTCGCAAAAGGGAGTAAATATAGATATGGGAATTTTCAAATGACAGAAATATTTTTTCTTATTTCTCTCGCTGCGTTTATATTTTGTTTTGTATATTTTTTTGTAAGTAAAATTGGGATAAAAATAAGAGAAAAAAAGAAAAAATCTTTTGATTTTAAGAGTTTAACTATTAAGAGGAAAAGAGCGCTTATTTCGCTGTTTATTTTTCTTTTATCGGCGATTTTGCTGCATAATATTATTTTTGCATTTATTTTATGTATTTTTTATCTGTATTTCGACTGGTATATAAAGGATAAAAACAGGCGTAAACTTGTAAATTTAATGGACAAACAGGTTGTTGAAGCTTTAACTGTTATAAAAAGTGCAGTGCAGGCGGGGCAATCTCTTCAGAATGCAATTAGTACTGCTCAAAATGAACTTAAAGATCCTATAAAGCGCGAATTTGAAAAGATGGCAGACAAATTGGCTTTGGGAGTGAGTTTTGATAGAGTTTTGGAAGACACTTCACAGAACTCTAAGAGTAAGGAATTTAAACTTATGATAGACACCATAAGGATATCTAAAAACACGGGAGCGAGTTTAAGCGGCATATTTGACAGAATAACCGATTCTACAAGCCAAAGAGTTGCAATACAGTCAAAAATAGTTGCTCTGACGGCACAGGGCAGAATGTCCGGAAATATTGTAAGCGTTATACCGTTTGTAGTTATATTTATGATGTATATAATTGAAGCTGATATGATGAAATCTTTATTTGTTACTTTGCCGGGCAATATTTTGCTTTTGATTGTAGTTGCGATGGTGCTCGCAGGCTCGTTTATTATAAGAAAAATGACGGAGATTGATTTTTAATGATTGTATTATCTTGCGTATTTTCAGGTTTATTTGTGTTTTTTATGGTTTACTATCTGCTTGTAAACATCAGAATAATGGAAATTGCGGGAAGAGTGCATAATGCTGTTGAAAAAAGAGAGAGTAAAAGTTTTATATTACCCGTGATAATGAATAATGCCGAAAAACTCGGCAGACTTATAGCCTATGTAAAATATAGGAAGTTTACAGTTGAGATTGATAAAATTGGAGTAATTTTAAAATCTATCGGCGGCAGTTATGAAAGAGTTAATCCTTACCAGTTCTTTGCACTTCAATTGTTTACAATGATCGCCGGAGTATTATTTGTCGTTATTCTTATAAGTACTGATATTTTTGTAATATTGTTGTTTGGGTTGATTTTCTTTTTTTTGCCTCTTTTGAAAATTAGAGAAGAAGTCAAGAAGAGAAAAGAACTTATAGCAAGACAATTGCCAGATATGGCGGATTTACTTTCGGTTATGCTTGACGCAGGTCTTGACTTTTACGGAGCTGCTGAAAAAGTCATACAAATACTGCAAGGTCCGTTAGCAGATGAATTTAGAAGTGCTTTGGCAAAAGTTTCTCTCGGATATGATAAAAAAGCTGCTTTGACAGAAATGGTGCAGAAAACTGAAGTTGAACAGATGGGTTTTTTTGTCAGGACAGTAAATATGTCGCTTGAATCAGGCACGGGAATGTCGGATACTTTAAAACGTTTGACTATTTCCTTGAGAAATGAAAGAACATCGTCTGCCGAAAAAAAAGCGCAGGAAGCGCCCGTAAAAATGCTTATCCCTTTAGTATTGTTAATATTTCCGACTATATTTATAGTTATTTTCGGACCGATAGTGATCAATTTTATAAAAACAGGCTTCTGATTTGCTCTAAGATATGATAAGTTCTGTCAAATTGTTGTATATAGCAATAGAATGCCAGAGAAAAAGCAGACTGGGCAAGAATCCTAAAGAAAAATAAATAAGATTGTAAATAAACAAGCCTCAAGTGTAAATATTGCATATAATTTATAAAAATTTATTTGGGAATGGGCAGTGTACCATGAAAAGTAAAATAGTAATTTTAACGGTTTTAACATTAGTTTTTAGCTCAATAGCTTTTGCATCACAACCGCGGAAGGAAAAAGAAGCAGTAATAAAAGGTTTACGTCCTATGGGTATGGGCGGTGCTTTTACTGCGGTTTCTAATGATGAAAATGTATTCTTTTACAACCCTGCAGGTATAACTCGAAAAAGAAGTGATTGTTTAGTTCAGTTTTCTGCTATTGAAGCTGCCGTAAGTAGTCAGAAATTTGATTATTATAATTTCTATAAGGACAATAAAGTCGATTTGCATAATTTTGGTAATCTTCCACTTGCGGACAAGAGTAGATTATTGATACAGGCGATGGAGAATGTCAATTATATTTTTATTTCAGGTCCAAAAATTTTATTTATTGCCGAACCTATAGATGTTGCCGAGAACTCTTTGAATTTTGGTTTTGGCATTTTTTCTTATGCCGATTTAAGCTTTGATAAGCTTCGTCCATTGTCGTTTGAAATGGAAACTGCTGCGATGGGTATTCTTCCCGTCGCTTTTAAAATTAAGTCGCTTAAAGCAATAAAACTTCCCGGATCATTGTCTTTGGGAGCAAATTTTAAATATATGTACAGAGCAAAGAGTTTTGGCGATAGTATGATGATTGTTGAGAATTACGATAAGTATGTTTTTGTTGGCGGAAAGTCTTTTGGAATAGATTTGGGAACAATATATCATTTGAATTCGCACTGGAATTTCGGTTTGAGTATAGCAGATTTTTATGGTTCTGAAATAGAGTATAAGAAATTTAATTTAGCATCATATAGGTCTTCAGAGATTTGTTATACGGCAAAAGTTAATCCGAAGCTAAACTTTGGAGCAGCATATATAAATGGCAAATTTGTTTTTGCATTTGACTTAACAGACTTAATGAATCCAGATTTTGGCGAGGTTACTATTAAAAATTTACTACGTATCGGCGGACATGTCGGTGCTGAGTATAAATTTGGTATATTTGTTATAAGAGGAGGATTGAATTTTGGTTATCCTACAATTGGAGGAGGGATTGTTTCCGATGTAATTCGTCTTGAATATGCGTTTTACGGGGAAGAAAAAGGAAATTATGCGTGCAGAAAACCTGCTTGGTTTCATAGGATAGCGCTTTCTTTCAGATTTTAGAATAAATTTATGTTAAAAAAGAAACAAAAGCAGAAATAAGGCAGAATAGCAGTGATGTTGTAGTAATTTACAGGATTTAAGATTTGCTGTGTACGAAACATGCAAATTTTTGAAACGTATTTCAGGAAGGGTTTTAAAAATAGAGAAAACGGAAGCACATCAAAACGGTCTGTCCGCAGAAAATGGCGACACCAAAAAAACCACGCTGTTATAAGAAAACATATATATATTTTATGTAAGACATTATCATTTTATTCTATATCTTTTAAAGTCGGTCTGAAAAAATACTATTTTATTTTAACGATTGTTCCTGCAATTTTATCGTCAGTGCTTATTGAAACTGCGGTGATTGTGTAGTTATCAAAAGATTCATTGACTTCTTTTCCTGGGTTTTCATTAGCTTTAGTTATTACCTTAATCAGATTTTGGTTTTCTGAAATTTCAAGTATATGTCCACTTTTTTCAAAATCTTTTTTCAAGATATTGTCAGTATTGTCGTAAGCATATACGACTCTGTTTAGTGAATTTAAGATTATAAATGTCAGACTATCTTTAACTGACGTTTCCTGTGAATACTCAATAATTTTGCTTAAGCTTTCTCTGTCTTCTTCTAGTATTTCTATTTTCTTTACAATTTTTTCTCTTTCTGTCACAAAAATATCTGTGATTTCATCGTATTTGCCTTCTTTTATATTTTCCGAAGATTTGTTCTCCAAAGATTTTTTTATTTTTTTAAACGGCAGCATTATAAGTAATTTTGAAAGAAAATAGAGAATTGTTGCAATAAGTAATGCAACGGACGAGGCGACGGCGTAGTATTTTACTTTCCAATGTTTTGCAGTTTCTTTTGCTTTTTGGACTGAAAATACACAAAACAGCGTGTGGTTATCCGTGAGCGGTTCTGAAAATAGTAAAAAATCTTTGTCGGACGTTTGTTGTAAAAATTCAGCCTTTTGTTTTATTGCTTTATTGTAAATCCCGCTGGTTCTTTCTGTATTCCATTCACTTACGTTGTTATGTATGGTTACCTTGCTGTTTTTATCCAAAATAAAGCAGGTTGTAATATTTTCTATTTTTGCAACTGATTCAATATTTATAAGAAGATTTATATCGTCTGAATTTTCAAGAGCTTTGTTAAGAGACGGGACGATTACTTTTAAGGCGGATTTGGCTTTTTCCACCGCCATAATTTCCATATCTCTTGCTTTGTCTTTTGAAAGGAATTCAACAAGCGGGTAAAAAACTCCACAGACTACTATTAGTGATAAAAACGATAGGAATATAATATTTTTTCTCATGATAAATTTAATTATAACATAAATTGTAACGAGTTGTCATCGTGGACCGGCAGCGTTAACTTAAACAGTATAGGAATTGCTTTTTCGTGTTGTCGGTTTTCTATATTAAAGGATTTTAAGAATGGAAGATATAAAGTTAAATATAACTATATTGAGAGCGGAAACATTCTGGAAAAGATTTAGAGGATTTATGTTAAAAAGAAGCGCAAATTATGCTCTTTTGTTTGACAAATGTAAATCTGTGCATACTTTTTTTATGCGCTTTGATTTGGATATTGTCTATTTAGACGACAAAAAAAGAGTTGTAAAAGTTATAAGATCTTTAAAACCTTTCAGGATAGTGTTGCCCGTAAAAAATGCGGTTTCAATTCTTGAGATTCCTTCAGGTATTATTGACGTCGGAGCGTTGCAAGCATTTAAGAAATTGATTGATTTTTAAGTAAAAAAATAGATTTATTGTTTTGACTGTAATTCAGGAAAATGATATAACTATTAGGGTTTTGTTTTAATTTTACACAGAGGAAAGAGCAGTAGATGGAAAAGATTAAACGGCAGCCGGCTCCTATCGAACAAATAATTCGGCAGAGAAAACAAAAGGCGAGAGATTTTACAAATTCTGGAATAAATCCTTATCCTGCGAAATATGCTTTAGATAAGAACAACGCTGATATCCAGAAAGAGTTTATTTATCTTGAAAAGGAGCAAGTGGCGGATGTAAAAGTTAAAGCTGCAGGCAGGGTCATGACTTATAGAAATATGGGTAAGGCGGCATTTTTGGATATAAGGGATGGATTTGCGAAAATTCAAATATATGTTCGTGCAGATAAAATAGGAGAAGACCAATACGAGCTTTTTAAAAATGCAGTTGACACCTCTGATATCATTGCTGTTGAAGGAGTGCCTTTTAGAACAAAAACAAACGAACTAAGCGTAATGGTTGAAAAATGGACTATGCTTACGAAGGCATTAAGACCGTTACCTGAGAAGTGGCATGGACTTAAGGATACGGAGACGAGATACAGGCAGAGGTATCTGGATCTAATCGCAAACAGCGAAGTAAAAGATATTTTTGTAAAAAGAAGTATGGTAATTTCAGCTGTAAGGCACAAACTTGAAGAACTTGGTTTTATAGAAGTGGAAACTCCTGTTTTGCAGTCTCTTGCAGGGGGAGCAAATGCAAGGCCTTTCATAACGCATCATAACGCTTTAGATATAGATTTGTTTTTGAGAATTGCTCCGGAACTTTTTTTAAAACGACTTGTGGTCGGAGGTATGGACAGAGTTTTTGAGATCGGAAGAAATTTCAGAAATGAAGGTATAGATAAAAACCACAATCCTGAATTTACTATGTTGGAGCTTTATCAGGCGTACGCCGATTACAATGATATGATGGATGTTAGTGAAGTTTTAATCAAGACAGCTGCAAAAAAAATTGGCTCAACTATAAATTTGGAGTTCAAAAGAGCAAAGATGTTTGATTTAATAAAAGAATACACGGGACTTGATTTATTCTCGTATATTGAAAGCGGAAAGATGTTTGAGCAGGTAAAACATTTGAATCTTGATTTGCCCGAAAATGCGAGTGATGAAAAGACTTTAGATCGTCTTTTTAACGAGAAAGTTGTACCGAATTTAAAAAATCCTACTTTTGTTATGGATTACCCCGCAGTTTATTCGCCGCTTTCAAAAGTTAAATTTGATCAGCCTGAAATAGCCGAAAGATTTGAACTTTATATAAATGGAATGGAGATAGGAAATGCCTATTCCGAACTCAATGATCCGGAACTGCAAAAAATAAGATTTGCACAACAGATGGAAGCAAAAAAAAAGGGCGATGAAGAAGTTATGCCTTATGACGAAGATTTTATTTTTGCGCTTGAACAGGGTCTTCCTCCGACAGGCGGCTTGGGTATTGGTATAGACAGGCTTGTTATGATTTTAACTGGTGTCGAATCAATCAGGGAAGTGATAATGTTTCCCGCGATGAGGCCCGAATAAATATTTATGAATATGTTGCCTGTGGAGTTTTTTATAGCATTCAGGTACCTAAAAGCGAGGAAGAAAGGTTTTTTTTCTTTACTCACTACTTTTATTGCTATAGGCGGTACTAGTTTGGGAGTTGCGGCGCTTGTTGTAACTCTGGCTGTTATGAGTGGTTTCCAAAGCGATATAAGAAACAAAATTCTGGGCATACAGCCGCATATAGTTGTTATAAGAATTGACGGTGAATTATTTAAAGATTATCTTCAGATTGAAAATAAAATAAAAACAAACAATGCAGTTCTAAATGTTTCTCCGTTTATATATAAACAGGGAGTAATCAGAAGTCTCGGCTCGGCAGCTTCAACGGGCGTAGTAATAAAAGCCATAAATTATGAAAATGAAGATAGTATGCTTGGTCTTTCAAAACAAATAACAATTGCAGATATAAATTTTAACGGTAAGAAAATAGGGGAAAAATCAATAATTCTCGGGAATGAACTCGCAAAAGGTATTGCTGTCGGGGCAGGTGATGAAGTTTTTTTAATGTTTCCTGGCGATTTCAGAAGTATTCCTAAAATGTATAAGTTTACGGTGTCGGCTGTTGTACAGTCTGGAATGTATGATTTTGATTCTTCTCTGGGTTTTATCGACTTGGAAGAAGGACAGAAACTCTTTTCAATGCAAGATGAGATAACGGGGTTTGATGTAAATACAAATGATTTTGACAGAGCTGTAACGACAGCGTCGCAGCTGCAGAAAGATTTGTCCTATCCATACAGGGTAAAAGCGTGGATTGAGATGAATAGAAATCTTTTTTCAGCCCTTAAGCTTGAAAAAATAATGATGTTTCTAATTTTAGGACTTATAATACTTGTAGCTGCATTTAACATTATTTCCAATCTCCTGCTTTTAAGCGTTCAGAAATCAAAGGAAATAGGCATAATGTCTGCAATGGGTTTTTCAAAGTTTTCAATTTCAAAAATATTTTTTTACGAAGGGCTTATTGTAGGTTCGTCCGGGACTGCTTTAGGAATTACATTTGGGCTTATAGTGAGTTTTGTTTTGAAATATTTTAATATATTTAAGCTGCCGAAAGGCATTTATTATGTTGATAAGCTGCCTGTAACAGTAATACCTGCAGATATAGTCATGGTTGCCGCAAGCGCGTTTATTATTACTGTGGCAGCTGGAATTTATCCAGCTTATCAGGTTTCAAAATTAGAGCCGCTTGAAGCGATAAGATATGGGTAAACGGAAGAGAGCGGTGAGCTAGTGTTGTTTTTAGCTTGTCGTTACGAACAGCCAGCGAAGTTGTAAAGTTGAAAATCCAGAAAGACTGAAATATTCCATAGCTCGCAACTTTAGTTGCTTTACTCTCTCAAAGTATAATATGAGTACAAATAAGCGTAGAATGAACATAAGAGTAGAAAACTTAAATAAAAACTATAAGAAAAAAGATTCGCCTGACGTTAAAGTGTTGAAGAACGTCAATCTTGAGATAATTTCAGGGCAGAAAATAGCTTTGACGGGTCCATCCGGAGCTGGTAAAAGTACTTTAATTCACATCTTAGGACTTATGGACAGACCTACATCGGGTAAAGTTTATATAGATGATGTAGATTGTTTCGAGGGCGATGATAAGTACTTATGTATTATGAGAAAGAAAAATATAGGTTTCGTTTTTCAGTTTCATTACCTTATGCCGGATTTTACTGTTTTGGAAAATATTCTACTTCCAGTATGGGGTGAGAAGAACATAAAATTCAAACAAGCTCAGAATATTTTGGAAAAAGTAGGACTTTTACACTGGCAAGATCATTTTCCTAACGAGCTGTCTGGCGGAGAGCAACAGAGGGCAGCGCTTGCAAGGGCATTGATAAATAATCCGCAGATAATTTTTGCCGATGAACCTACCGGTAATTTAGACAGAGTTACGGGGTGTGAAATAGAAAAATTGCTATTTGAAAGTTCTTCACAAACGGGTTCAACACTTGTGCTTGTTACGCATAATGACGATCTAGCTTCCAAAACCGATAAAGTAATAAAAATGACTGATGGAAAAATAGTGTAAACAAAGCAGCAAACGCAATGTATGTTTGCCATGCTGAAAATTGAAAATTTGGAATATTGTTTTTTTTTGAGAGGGGCAAAAACTTTTATAAAACGATATTAAATCTTATACTGAAAGGAGAGATGGATGAAGATTTATCTTGATGGGAAATTTGTTGAAAGAGAAGATGCAAAAATTTCTGTTTTTGACCATGGATTACTTTATGGAGACGGCATTTTTGAAGGTATAAGGGCGTATAACGGGAGAATTTTCAGATTAAAAGAACATTTGGACAGATTATGGGCATCTGCAAAAGCTATTAACATTACAATTCCTGTTCAGCAAAAAGATATGGAAAAAGCAGTAATCAAAACTCTTTTGGCAAACGAACTCTACGATGCCTACATAAGACTTGTAGTTACAAGAGGCCGAGGGGATTTGGGTCTTGATCCCAGAAAATGCACACTGCCGCCATCAATAATAGTCATTACGGACAATATTTCTTTATATCCTGAAGAACTATATGAGAAAGGAATGGATGTAATAACGGTTTCCACAAGAAGAATAAGACAGGATTCTTTAAGTCCGAATATTAAATCGCTTAATTATTTAAACAACATAATTGCAAAAATGGAAGCTACAAGAGCTGGAGTTATGGAGGCCATAATGTTAAACGCCGAAGGGTATGTGGCTGAATGTACCGGCGACAATATTTTTCTAATGAAAAACGGGATTCTTTATACGCCTCCCGGCTCGGAAGGAGCTTTAATGGGAATAACAAGGGACGCTGTGATAGAGCTTGCAAAAAATAAACTGAAAATTTCAGTGAAAGAGGAACGTATCAGCATATACAACGTATATACTGCAGACGAGTGTTTCCTAACCGGGACCGCAGCTGAAATAATACCTGTTGTTACCGCCGATTCAAGAGAAATTGCTGACGGCAAACCGGGCAAAATGACGGTGAAACTTATAAAAGAATTTAAAAATCTTACGAGATTGACTGGCACGCCGATTAAATAGTTAGTTGTCATTCATCTGCCATATTAAAGGTTTTATACTGCACAACAGAGTTGTTTTACTTTTCAAAATGACAGGCAACAGCATATCCTAAAACAAGTTACGAATAAGTTTATTTGACATGACGGCAAAGGTGCGAGGTATGTGCAAATTTCTGAAATACATTATGTCTATGCTTATTGTTTTAGCTGTGCTGGTTTCTTTATTATACTATGCAAGGGCTTCCATATTTGTACCTTTTATACAAAAATACATTCGCGCTAAAATAGGACATGAAATAAAGTTTGATAATTTTTATATTTTGCCTCAGACTTTCAGTTTGGCGTTTACGAATGTAAAAGTAGATAATGTATTTGCGGTAAAGAAAATAACGTTTAATTTGAATCCTATAAAGTTTTTTGCTTATATTGCTGCTCCGATGAAATGTATAAGCCGAATAGATATATCAAAACTGGAGGTTTCTTTAAACGCAAATTCTAAAGATAAAAACGTTTCATCGGATAAAAACAATACTGCTTTTAAACTTCCTGAGTCTAAAATTACAATATTTGTAGATGAAGCTGTAATTAAAAATAATAAAGAGATTTTGAAGATTATAGATGCGCGTATATTGCTGGGTCCAAATCAAATCAACTTGGAGTCTATGATATATGCCTTAGGCATTCCGATAAAGATCAATTCGCACATTAAACGCGCGGCAGGCAACATTTTTAACATTTCGTCAATCCTTGCTGCGGAAAATAAATTAGATATGCTTGTGAACTCAAGCGGAACTGTTGATTTATCGTCTTTGGATATAACTCAAAATATTGCGGTTGAAAAACTGATATATGGCGGATTTAAGTTAAACGGTTCTTCGGGTATTTTTTCAAAAACAGGAAATGCTTGTAAAATAAGTTTATCAGGCAGCTTTGGAAAATTTGAGTTTAATTCTTTCGCGGACGGTGTGGCTGAAGCTAAATCCAAAATTGATATTTCAGAAATCAACAAAAGTATGTCTGGAAATATTAATTTAAATTTTAAAAGACAAAATGATACGGCTGTCTTTGGATTGAATATAGTAGATTTAGTCGTTTTTGGCTTTAGATTCAGAAATTTTAATTTGTCGGGAATGAAAAATCATAACGGCATTTACGATATGTCATGTATATATGAAACTGGCGGGAAAATCAAAATCGGCTATACAAGAAATGGGAATTATAAGGCATGCCTCGTAATTGGAAATAAAACTGCGGGGACGGTTGAAGGTAATACGGAAACCGGCGAAGTTGCGGTGGATATAAAGAGTGTCGATGCTGCATACGTCCCCGTAATTCCTTTTATATGGAAAGATGCCAAAGGAATCGTTAACATTTCAGGCGCAATAGATGAGGTGTCTGGACAAATTGATTTTGCATTCAAAAGTCTCAATGTATCGACGGGCATAAACAGCGCGAATGTGACGGGAACCATAAACAGAAGCAATGATATGTATGTGTTCAATTTTTATAAAAATGACAATTCCTTTGTCTTAAATAGCGTTATAAAAAGCGGTGAAATAGTTTCAGCAGACTTTAAATTTGCCGGTATTGATGTTTCAGATATATTGCGTATTTGCGGATATTCAAAATATAGCGTTTTGGGAACGGTCAGCGGACGCGTGAAATATGAAAAAAACTCAGGAGCGGAATTTGATATTAAAGTTTTTAATGGAATATTATATGGTAATAAATTTAAAAAAATTGAAGCTAAAGGCGACGTAAATTTAGATAGGATAAATATAGAGCGTTTTATACTTAAAAATGATTCTGACGAAATCACAGCCGATATAATGGGACTGCTTGGTTTCACGAAAGCAAATTCAGTTTCTTCGGTTTATGTTAATGTAAGAGACATCGACGTCGGCGGGGTAAAAGTGAGCGGGTACGCATCCTTTCAGGGCAGTTTAAGCGATAATGATGAGATTAAAGGCATCGTTGAAAGTGTGGGGTCCAATGTATCCGGAGTATCTCTTGGGAATCTTTTGGCAAATGCGACAATTTCAACAAAAAAGTTTGAAATTTCCAATTTAAAATCCAACAATGGCATAGAAGCGTCTGTAAGAGCAGATTTCAAGGAAAATAAATTGTCGGGAAATCTTTCCTTTAAAAATACGGATATTAAAGGCGTTTATAACGGCGTATCCGGATTGTTGAACTCTACTGTAAAGTTTTCTGGCGAGTTGGACAATCCCGATGTCAGAATTGCGGCTTGCGTAAAAAAAGGGAAATATTTATTCCAATCTTTTTCTTTCTTGTCCGATTTGGAATACAGAAACAGTGTCTTTAAAGTGGATAAAGCTGTGCTGTCGGCGGATAAAACAAAAGTTTCACTGAAAGGAAATTATTTAAATGGCGGCATTATTTCTTTAACTGTTGAGAATTTAACTGAAAGGATTATCAATACATTTGTGGGTTTTAGAACTCCATTAAAAGGAAGTTTTTCGGGCGACGGCGTTCTTATGGCAAAGGACGGAAAACAGTGTCTTAAAATGTCTTTACAAGCTAAAAAGGCTTATGTTAAAACATTAAAGTTAAATGATGTTAAATCAGACATTGAAATAAACGGTGACAATATTGCGATAAACAGTGCTTCCGCAGGAATTCTGGATAGCGAAATAAAAGTGGATAAAGGTTTCTTTAATATTGAAGACGGGAAATATGGGCTTAATTTATCGTTGATTAACGCTCATGCGGGTCCTTTTGATTTGTTTGGCAGCATAAAATTATCAGGCGAAATAATAAAGAGGAAAGGCGGTTCTATATATACTGGCGCGATCGATTTGCAAAATTTATGGATAAACAAGTATAAGTTGTCTTATTGTCGCTTTGACTATAATATTAAAGACAAAACTTTGGAGTTCCTGCAAAAAGCGGACGGTGTGAATTTATATGATTCTTCGGGGCTTATTGTTTTCGGCGACACAATATCCGTAAAGAAATTTAATATTTCAAAAGATAAAACTTCTTTAGATTTAAAAGCAGATTTTTCAAATAATTCTGTCGATGTTGAAGTCGAAGGTTCAAATATTGACTGGCGCTTTATAACTGACGTTTTAAATCTGCCGATTGCCGTAAGAGGAAGCATAAATATAAATGCCGGCTTATCTGGACGTATCGGTCAACCTAAAGGGAGCATATCAATAACGTCGGTAAACGGGTCTGTGATGGAAACTCCGTACGACAATTTTGATGTTGAAGTTGATTTCTCGGATAATTATGCGCATATAAAAAAAGCCGTTGTGTTTAAGCGGAATGAAATCAGTATGTCTGTCCAAGGCGCTTTTCCGTTGTGGTTTGATAAAACTTTATCTGAAAAAATGCAAAATAAACCTATAGATGTAACTTATGAAGTAGAAGATAGCAAATTAAGCATCTTAAAATATTTATCTGGAGGTTATATTAAGCCCTATAGCGGAAAAATGCTTATAAAAGGATCTGTTAAAGGGACTTATGCAAAAATCAGCAGTAATGGCAGACTTTCGGCAATGGGAGGATCCTTTGAAATAGAGAATTACATTGATAAAGCAAAAGATATGTCTATTGAAATGTCGCTTATTGAAGATTTGGTTAAAATTGATAAATTTAGTTTTAAATCTGGACCCGGAAAACTGAATGCTTATGGTCAGTTGCGGCTCAACAAATTTAATGTCAGGGATTTTGACATAAGGCTTGTTACCGGTAATAAAGGGATCTTTTTACGCGTTCCTCAACTGCCTATAACGAGCATTATGGGGGATAAATCATTGCTGCAGGATTATTCTGCCGGCGAACTCGGTTTTGACATTAGGGTACACGGTAGTCCGGAAGAGCCTAAAGTTGCGGGATCGATTTTGCTTGAAAATACGCGTTTTACATTTCCGGGAGATGGTAACGACGAAGATATAGGTTCTTTTATTCCTAAAAACACAGAGTTTGATTTGAAATTGCTAACTGCAAAGAATACGAGATTTGAGAATTCTTTTGTTTACGCGTTGATAAATGGTTTTTTATACATCAGAGGTCCTTATAATAATCTGAGAACAAACGGAATAATTGAAGCTTCAAAAGGTAGAATAAACTATTTTGGGATTGGATTTGACATAGTAAATGCTAAAGTAGAAGTAGTGGATAGAACGCATGAAAATCAGGTTTATGTCACTGCCGAAGGAGAAACAGCAGTATTTTTAAAAAAGGAGAACAAACCGGAAACTATAAAATTGATTGTTGACAGAACTGAAATATCTAAAATATCAACGGAGTCCATAAAGTTTTCTTCAAAAGACAATCCAAATATAGATTCGCATACAGCTCTTGAAAAAATTGTGGGAACTAAACGGGACACAGATATAAATGCGCCGGGACTTGGAATTATATCGAATTTTATGATTAAACAGCGGGTTTTACGTTTAGTTGATCAATTGCTTACAATGCCTTTTGCGAAAACAGTTTTACGCAAAACTGGACTCGTCGATGATTTTAGAGTTTCTTACTCTCAGATTGACACCGATGTTTCTCAGAGTGATGCGTTTTCAAATTTATTTATTGGAAACAAATATTCAATTGAAAAAAATCTTACAAGTCAAATTCTTTTTGGATACTCAATTCTTCTTGACGAATTGCATAAGGAGCTTGACTTGCGTCACGAAATAGAAGTTAGGTATAAGCTTACGGATAATTTGTTTTTGATTGGTAGTTACGAACTTAATTTCAACGAATATTTGCGTCAACCTGACAGAAGATTGATGCTTCAGTATCAGGTACGTTTCGGATCGCCTGCAAAAGAGTAGAATGAGGAAGATAAAAAAATGATGGGAAAGTTCGTAGCAGTTGGTTTTTTAACATAGTGTTTTTACAAGATTATATTCCAAAATACTAAAATATTGCATCTGACCAATGTAGAGATTTGTATATCAAAGTTTTTGTAATCGAGAATTTCTAAAAGAGGGGTTGCAAGTCAAAATTTGTAATTTATGATAGATTATATCAGCGCTGATATTCCCGCTCTACCGTCGACGGATCCTTTTGACATTTTCTTAGTATATGGTGAGAAAGCTTCTATTGGAGTTTTAGGCAATATTCTTGGAAAATTGTGTGACTGACTGAGATATTCAGCAATGGGGATTCATATACGCACTTATCTTAGCGTAGATTAATTGGTTCTGCAAACAAATGTACGGGGAGAACGGGGAGATAAAAGATAGATTCTCATTAAAATTGAACTTCCTAAAACATTCAGAAACAGAGCGGGCGTTGATTTCCGTAATGGCAAACAAGAAATAATGGACAAAAAATATATCGAGGAGTAATAATGCAAAATTTTGATCAGTTTATTGGATCGTTTTCTTTTGATGACAGACTTGCGGAAGTTGATATTACCGGCTCAATAGCTCATACGAAAATGCTTATAAAAACTGGAATTATAAATTCTTCAGACGGCGAGAAAATTGTTTCGGGATTGACGTCTATTTTGAAAGATATGGAGAAAGGTTGGAAACTTCCGGATGAGGAAGATGTGCATTATGCCGTTGAAAAAGAGCTTATGCGGAGAATAGGTTCTGTCGGTGGAAAAATGCATACCGCAAGAAGTAGAAACGATCAGGTTGCAACTGATTTAAGAATTTATCTGAAACAGAAAATAGGAGTTATTCAAGGTCTTATAAACGATTTTCAGAAAGTACTTGTTAAAAAGGCCGATGAAAATATTGATGTTGTAATGCCCGGTTTTACACACTTGCAACCTGCCCAGCCTGTTTTGGCGGCTCATCATCTCCTCGCCTATGCATGGATGATGCAAAGAGACAAAGAAAGACTTACCGACTGTTATAAGAGAACTGACATTCTGCCTTTAGGAAGCGCCGCTTTGGCAGGAACTTCTTTCGATATCGACAGGCAATATACAGCAAAACTTCTGGATTTTAAAAATGTAAGCGAAAATTCTTTAGATGCTGTAAGCGACAGAGATTTCGCCGTAGAATTTGTATTCTGTATATCTTTAACAGCTTTGCATTTAACTAGGTTTTGTGAGGAAATAATTTTATGGATGAATCCGGAATTTGGTTATATAACGATAGATGACAAGTTCACGTCGGGTTCGTCGATAATGCCGCAGAAAAGAAATCCTGACTGCGCTGAAGTTATAAGAGGAAAATCCGGAAGAATTTTTGGAGATTTAATTGCGCTTCTTACAATAATAAAATCTTTGCCGCTTGCTTATAATAGAGATTTACAGGAAGATAAGCCGCCTGTTTTTGATGCTTTGGATAATATCAAAATGTGCCTTGAGGTTATGAATGAAATGGCGGACAGTTTAAAATTTGTCATAGAAAAAACTTTAAAAAGCACAGAAAAAGGTTTTATTGCGGCAACTGAGATAGCTGATTATCTTGCAAGGAATAATGTGCCTTTCAGAGTGGCTCACGGTATAGTTAAAGACATTGTCTTATACTGCGGAAAGAATTCAAAAACGCTGAATGAGCTTTCTCTTGAGGAATACCGCAAATTTTCAGAGATATTTAAGGAAGATATATTCAAACATTTGGATATAAGAAATATTGCCGAGATGAAAACTTCTTACGGCGGAACTTCAAAAAAATCTGTTTTACGCCAGATAGACAATATCAAACAAAAGTTAGAATAAAAAAGTTTGCAGTCTTGCTTATTTTAACTGAGTTGCCGAATGTCCAGATGGTTTTGTAATGGATTTCGGTTAGTGCATGTATGCACGCGTAATATTTACGCAGAGCGGAGAATTGAAAAATAAGATTGCTGTGTTTTGTAAATGTTGTTTTAGGTTTAAGCCTGCCTGCTTCAATAATTGCAAATCTATGATAATATTTAATAGAGCGGTCGCGGTTTCTGTTTGTCTTCTTGACGGATAAAAAGATTTATATTATTCTAAATTCTACGAAATTTTCAATATGTAAAGCGTTTATTGCAACTGAAGGACAAAAGCTGTGAACAAGCTTGCCGAAATTTGTCGACCGCAAGTTCTTTTGCGGAAATGAAGAAACGGCAGGAAAGCACGTTTTGTGCTGAAAAGGCACTTTGACAGTGAATATAAGGTTTTGATAAAATATTATAAAATAAGAGGAGTCGGAAGAAAAATGCTTCAATTCAAGAAAGATGACTTATACATCGAGCAGGTGAAATTATCGGATATTGCAAAAGAATACGGAACTAGCACATATATTTATTCAAAGAGTCAAATTGTAAATAACTTTGAAAACTATAAAAAAGCGTTAAGCCTCAAAGAGGGACTTATATGTTTTGCCTGTAAAACGAATTCAAACGGCGCGATTTTAAAACTTCTTGCTGAACTCGGAGCCGGAGCGGATACAACTTCCGGCGGCGAAATATACAGATGTTTAAAAGCGGGTTTTGATCCGTCAAATATAGTCTATGCGGGTGTCGGTAAAACTGCAGAAGAAATAGAATATGCTTTGAAAAGCAAAATTTTTATGTTTAATGTCGAATCTTTTGAAGAGCTTGACGCAATAGATAAAATAGCCGGCAAAATTAAAGTCAAGGCAAAAATTGCATTCAGAGTGAATCCTCATGTTGATCCGGACACTCATTCTTATATAGTTACAGGTAAAAAAGGAACAAAGTTTGGCATTCCTTATGAAGATGCGGTGAACGCGTATTTAACTGCAAAACAAAAGAAAAATATTGTAATTCTCGGTATACATTCACATATTGGTTCACAAATCTTAGATGTCGGTTCTTTCAAACTTGCGGCGCAGAAAATAAAGAAAGTTGTTGACGCCGTAGAAAAGAACGGCATAAAACTTGAGTATATAAACTGTGGTGGTGGTCTTGGCGTCGAATATACAAAAAAGCAAAAAGCTCCATCTCCTAAACAGCTGATGTCGGAATTATTTCCAGTGTTTGATGCGGATAAAAAATTTATTTTTGAACCGGGTCGTTCAATAATCGCAAACGCCGGGCATCTTCTTGCAAAAGTTATATATAAAAAAGTTTCAGGCGGGAAAAGTTTTCTTATTACCGACGCAGGAATGAACGATTTAATAAGACCTACTTTGTATGAAGCTTATCATGAAATTATACCTGTAAAAAAGACGGATGATAAAAAAGTTAAAACTGACGTTGTGGGACCTATATGCGAAAGTGGCGATTTTATGGGCAAAGATAGAATGCTTTCTGTTGTAGAGCAGGGTGGGTATCTTCTTATAACTTGTGCAGGAGCTTACGGATTTGCAATGTCGTCGGAATATAATTCAAGACCTTTGCTTGCCGAGGTTTTGATTGATGGCGACAAAGCTGTATTAATAAGAAAAAGAGCAACATACGAGGATTTATTGTTAAACGAAGTCTAGGTTTTAGGTATTCCGATAGGTAAAAAAGCTTGATTATTGTGAAAAATTGAGGGTTTTAGAGAGTATAAAAAGAGAAAGGGTAAATATTTCAGGACTTTACAAAAAAAGCTGTTTTTTAGGATAACGCGGTAGAAACAAGAGCGCAAGTACTCCGAAAACAGAGTTTCTTGACTGGGATAAAGTGGAGAGATAAGAATGAACGTAAATTTTTCAAAACTCACTGCTGCCGGAAATGATTTTATTTTGATAGATAACAGGAAAAATATAATTGCAGAGAAAGATTGTCAGACTCTGGCAAAAAAGCTCTGCGATAGAAAATATTCAATCGGAGCTGATGGTTTAATATTACTTGAAAAAAGCGCTAGTAAAGATTTTAGAATGAAATACTTTAACTCCGACGGCTCTTATGCTTCAATGTGCGGCAACGGCGGGAGATCCGTTGCGAAATTTGCTTATGATTTGGGCATTGCAAATTCAAAAATGGTTTTTGAAACTGATGCAGGGATTATAAATGCCGAAATTTTGCCGCAAGACAGAATCAAACTTGATTTATATAATCCGAAAGACTTAAAGAAAGGTATAAAAATTGAAGCTGATGGAGAGGAGTTTGACGTTGATTTTGTAAATACAGGCGTTCCGCATGCAATTATATTTGTTGCCGATGTTGAAAAAATCGATGTTTTTAAGTACGGGAAAGCCGTAAGGTATCATAAAGCTTTTGCTCCTGCGGGAACGAATGTTAATTTCGTCAAAGTCATAAAAGAAGACAATACTCTTCTTGTGCGTACTTATGAAAGAGGTGTTGAGGGCGAGACTTTAGCCTGCGGTACCGGCATAACCGCTTCGGGAATTATTTCTGTCCTCAGAGGTTTTGCAAGGTCTCCAGTCAATATAATTGCAAGAGGTGGAGATAGATTGTCGGTTTCTTTAAAAAATTTGAACGATAGAATAAGCGATGTTGTGCTTGAAGGACCTGCCCTTATAGTATTTAAGGGAGTAATTGAAATATAGAGTGGGCGAGAAGAAAGTAGTTTTAATAACAGTTTGGAGTTTGGATAGTGATGTTTTAGCGTCGTTGTGATAATTTACGCTTTTTTTAACACTTCAAACTCGCAACTGACGAAGCGTATCATGGGGGATTTATGTTTTCGGGAGTATATACCGCGTTAATTACGCCATTTAAAGATGGGAAAATTGATTTTGATGCATTGGAAAGATTGATTGAAAATCAGTATGAAAACGGAGTTGATGGAGTTGTTCCGTGCGGAACTACAGGCGAGTCGCCTACTTTGACCTATGAAGAACATGAAGCGGTTATAGAATTTTGCGTTAAAAATGCAAGGGGAAGAATGAAAGTTCTTGCTGGAACCGGTTCTAATTCTACAGATGAAGCGATATATTTTACGCGATCTGCAAAAAATGCAGGTTGTGATGGGGCGTTAGTGGTTTCGCCGTATTACAATAAGCCTACCCAGAAAGGTTTGTATCTGCATTTTAAGACTATAGCGGATACGGTAAATATTCCTATTGTGCTTTATAATATTGCTGGAAGAACTTCCGTAAATATTGAACCTGCGACAATAGCAAAACTTTTTGAAGATTGCAAAAATATTATAGGTGTAAAGGAAGCGTCAGGACTTGTGGATCAGATGAGTATTATAAAATCCTTAGTGCCTGACATAGAACTTTTTTCAGGAGACGATGCGCTTACTCTTCCATCGTTATCAATAGGCGGGGTTGGAGTTATTTCGGTTTTATCTAACATTGTTCCTGCCAAAGTGGTGTCTCTTGTGAGAACTTTTGAAAAGGGTGATATTAAAGAGGCGATGAGAATCCACTATAGATTGTTTCCTCTAATAAAATCAATGTTTATGGAAACAAATCCTATACCTGTAAAAACTGCTGCATCTTTGCTTGGAATATGTAGGGCTGATCTAAGACTCCCAATATGTGAAATGGAAGAAGCAAATAGACTAAAACTTGAAAAAATATTAAAAGATTTTGATTTGTTAAAATAAGAGCGAAGCAAACAGTGTGATCTTATGCTATTTCAAAGTAGCATACATGAGTTTTCAGCTAAACAATAACCGTCGTCCGCTATATTAAAGAGTCATTTTAGTAGTTGTAGAGCGAGTCTTTCAGGAAGGAGAGAAAGGAGTAAACGAACCCCTCTTATTTCTGTATTTCAGCTTGATTAAAAAAGATGTGTCTGGATACGGTTGTTGCGATCTCTTTCTACTGTCAGAAAAGTGGAGAGATTTGTATATTTTTATTGTTATATTAGGAGTTTTTAAATGAAAATAACGGTTTGTGGAGCTGCTGGAAGAATGGGACAAGCAATACTTGCGATAGCAAAATCAGATGAAGATGTTGAAGTTGTAGGTGCTTTAGAGCATGAAGGAAGCAGAGCAATCGGCACAGGCGAGCCAATAATATCTTCTGTCAATAATTTAGAAAAATTTTTATCTGAAACAGATGCTTTAATAGATTTTACGAACACTGACAGCGCTTTGAAGAATTTAGATATTGCAAAAGGATGTAAAATACCCGTAGTTATAGGAACAACGGGGTTTAATGAAGAACAGAAAAAGAGAGTAGCGGAAATATCAAAAAGTATTCCTATCGTTTTTTCGCCTAATATGTCGGTGGGCGTAAACATTTTGTTTAAACTCGTCGAAGCCGTTGCGAAAAAAATTCCCGATTATGATATTGAGATAGTTGAAGTGCATCACAATAAAAAGAAAGATTCACCGTCTGGTACAGCTACAAAATTAGCGGAAGTTGCGGCGTCTTCTATAGGAAGAGATATTAATGATGCAGGTGTTTACGGCAGACATTCTGCAGATGCGCTGAGAAAAAAAGACGAAATCGGTGTGCATTCCGTAAGAGCTGGAGATATTGTCGGGGATCACACAGTGTATTTTGCAGGACCGGGTGAGAGAATTGAATTGACTCACAGAGCCCATTCGAGAGATACTTTTGCAGCAGGTGCAGTTAGAGCGGCAAAATGGGTAGTCGGTCGAAAAACTGGATTGTATGACATGACTGATGTGCTTTCTTTGAAATAAATTCTTAAATGAGGCTTGCAGGTGGCAATAAAAATTTAATACAGATATAATCTCATAAGGAGAATTAAAAAAAATGGAAATTCATTATAATGAAAAATTAAAGAAGCTGCCGCCTTATCTTTTTATTGAGATAGATAGAAAGAAAAAAGAAGCAATTGAGCGCGGAGCGGATATAATATCTTTAGGTGTTGGTGATCCGGATTTGCCTACGCCAGATCATATAATAAAATCCGTTCAGGAAGCCGTGACAAAGCCTATAAACCACCAATATCCATTCGGATCAGGTTTGCTTTCTTACAGAAAAGCTATTGTGGAATGGTACAAAAAAAGATTTAAAGTTGATTTAAGCGCCGATGAAATCTGTGCTCTTATAGGTTCAAAGGAAGGTATAGGACATATGCATCTGGGGTTTATAAACCCTGGAGATGTAGTTTTGATACCTGAGCCGGGTTATCCTGTGTATAACACAGGCACAATTTTTACTGACGGTGTTCCGTATTTTATGCCTTTACTTGAAAAGAACGGTTTCTTGCCTGATTTAGATGCTATTCCTGCGGATATTCTTAAAAAAGCAAAATTGATTTTTATAAATTATCCTAATAATCCCACCGCCGCCGTTGCTCCGAGAGAATTTTACCTGAAACTCATAGAATTTGCAAAAAAAAATAATATAATTGTCGTGGCAGATGCTGCATATTCTGAAATATATTATGATGAGAACGAAAAACCATTGAGCTTTCTTGAGTTTTCAGGTGCTAAGGAAGTGGGAGTAGAGTTTCATTCGCTTTCAAAAACTTATAATATGACCGGTTGGCGTATAGGTTGGGTCTGTGGCAATAAAGATGTAGTTGCAGGCATTTTAAAAGTAAAAGATAACTATGATTCTGGTGTTTTTCAGGCGATTCAAGAAGCGGCGATTACGGCGCTTACATCCTCGCAGGAATGTGTCAAAAATTCTAGAAAAATATATAAAGAACGCAGAGATATTTTAGTTGAGGGCTTACGAGGATTAGGCTGGGAAGTAAATCTACCAAAAGCGTCTTTTTATGTCTGGGCAAAGGTTCCGAAAGGTTATACGTCGTCGCAGACCGTTTCGAAACTTCTTGATGAAGCTGCTATAATATGTACTCCGGGCAACGGCATGGGAAAAAGTGGCGAAGGATATGTCAGATTTGCTCTTACTGTAAATGTGCCGAGGATTAAAGAAACTGTGGAACGTATCAGTAAAATAAAATGGTAAATAAGTTAGAAGATTTTATGGAACTTAGTTTATCGAGTTTCATAAAAGTGGTTAAACTTTTAAAGCAGACTATTGAAATTTCAGATATATTGGTAAATGATAAGATAAGTGTGCCGAAAAAAAAGATTCTTCTATACGAGACTTGGCTATAAAATTTTCAATTTAATTATGAACTTACGTTGAAGACTGTACAGCGTTGTATTATTTTGCATTTTAATTCTTAGATGAAAGTAATTGATTCCAAGAAGGATTTATTTTGGGCGGCATTTAAATGCGATATTAATTTAATATAAAAATGTCAGGGAGTCAAAAGTATGCCTATGATAAGGCAAAGGAACTAGAATATACAAAGCTGCTAATATTTTACCGAAAATACAAAGTATTTGCTTAAAGGACTGGATAAACGGCGTGGGATGAAGATATAGATTTTAGATATAGTAATAGAATTGGGAAAATAATCTTGAAAGTGCTGATATTTGCATATATGTTTTTGACTCGCGATAAAAAATATTTAAGGGTAAAGTAGGCGATAAAAAATATCTTCTGATATTGATTTAGTTTTTGATTGCTGTGAGGAAATATTACCTTATATCCTGATGTAAAGTACGAACTTTAAAAGAGCGATATTCCACATAATGTCGATGTGATAGATTCAAATGAAATTTCATGCAGTTGTAAAAATTGAAATAGAATATAGATAAAATATCCAGACGGACAACTCTCCTTTTTAAAATAGCTTTTCTAGATAATCATATAAAAATGTTAAAGTTTTATGGTGGATAAGACTAATTCGCCATAAAATAGTGTTTAATGGAGTTTTTATGAAAAACAAGTTCCCTGTTTTTGACAAAATAACACCATCTGTACTTGAAGCAATGCCCTACGAATACGACGGAAAAGATATAAATGTTTGTATTGAAACTGGAGAGTTTACTTGCCTTTGTCCGTGGACGATGCTTCCTGATTTTGCATATATTGTCATAAATTATATTCCTAATAAGACCGTAGTAGAATTTAAATCTTTAAAATTATACTTGCAGAGTTATAGAATGGTTGGTATGGTGCACGAAAGCGTTGTAAACAGTATTTTAAACGATTTGGTAAAAATCATAAAACCCAAAGAACTGTCTATAGATATTAAATTTGGAATACGTGGGGGAATAACAACAACAGTTTCCGCCGAGTATTTAAGTAAAGAAACGAAAAAGAAATGATAAGAGTTTTGTTGTGTAAGTAAGTTTACTTGCGACGAGTCCGGTTTATTCAAAATGGCGGTAAAAGAAAAACAAATGTTTCGGAAAAATCAGAATATACATTTTGTAGGTATCGGCGGATCCGGAATGTCCGGTATAGCTGAAGTTTTAATGAATTTAGGATATAAAGTTTCGGGTTCTGATTTAGAAAACACAGATGTTACAGAACATCTCAGAGAAATGGGTGCGAAAATTTATATAGGGCATAACGCAAAAAATATACAATCTGCCGAAGTTGTTGTCACTTCTACTGCTATAAGTGAGAGCAATCCTGAAGTTATTGCCGCATTAAGAAAAAAAATTCCTGTAATCGCACGCATAGAAATGCTTGCTGAACTTGCAAGACTAAAATATACTATAGCAATAGCTGGAACTCATGGTAAAACAACAACCACATCGCTTACTTCTCTTATTCTTGACGACGGGGGACTTGATCCCACGGTAGTTATCGGTGGCAGCCTTAAGAATCTTAAGATGAACGCAAGACTGGGTAGAGGTGATTATATTGTTGTAGAAGCAGACGAATCCGACGGTTCTTTTTTGAAACTTTCACCAGTTATTGCAGTTGTGACAAATATAGATGACGATCATTTGGATTATTACGGCAATATGGAAAATCTTAAAGAAGCTTTTGTGAAACATATTAACTGCGTTCCGTTTTATGGCGTCGCAATAATTTGTTCCGACGATGAAATCTCCAGGGAAATAATTCCTAAAATCACTAGAAAATACGTCACTTATGGACTTAATGGAAATCCGAATATTAAAGCTTCAAACATAAAAATATTAAAAAGCTTTACAAGCTTTGACGTTGTTTATATGGATAGAAAAGTCGGCAGTGTATGTATGAAAATTCTGGGAACGCACAATATATTAAATTCTCTTGCGGCAATAGGCGTTGGACTGTGGCTTGACATACCGTTTGATTCAATTGCAAGTGCGATAAATAAATTTGACGGCGTCAGCAGGCGTCTTGAAATAAAAGGTGAAAAGAATGGTGTGACGATTATCGACGATTATGGTCATCATCCGACTGAAATTGCTGTTACTTTAAAGACTATAAAATGTTTTTGGGCTGAACGTAGGCTTGTTGTTTTATTCCAACCGCACAGATATACGAGAACAAAACTACTTTTCAATGAATTTGGCAAAAGTTTTTCAGATGCAGATTTTGTAAAAGTTTTAGATATTTATCCCGCAGGCGAATGTCCTATAGATGGCGTGACTTCAGATTTAATATTAAAAAGTCTTGTTATGAATAAGTGCAAAGCAGAAAAGTTTTCGGGATTAGAAGAATTTTCGAGGAATCTTTCCGCTGGCGATATAGTTTTAACTTTGGGGGCAGGTGACGTCTGGAAAAAAGGAGAAGAGTTATTAACTCTGATTTGATTAAAACTTTATCTTCTTTTGGATGTAAAATCTTAAAAGACGAGCCACTTTCCAAATATTGTTCCTTTAAAATCGGCGGTCCGGCTGATTTTTTTATTGAGATACTAAACGAGCAGGCTTTATTGGAATTTTTAAAAGTTATGTCAGGAGGTAAATTTTATGTTTTAAGCGGGGGAACAAACGTTCTTTTCTCCGATAAAGGTTATAGAGGAGCAATTATTCGCCTTGCGGGAGATTTCAGAAAAATCTCCGTTTTAGAGAATGAAATTTCGTGCGGTAGCGGGGTATTGCTTTCAGATGTTTTAAAAATCGCTCTTGAAAATGATTTAGTGGGTCTTGAATATATGGCGGGAATTCCGGGAACAGTTGGTGGCGCAGTTTACGGAAATACTGGAAGTAAAGATGAGTGGATAAGCGCTGCCATAAAGACCGTAGAGGTTTATAAAAACTTGAGAAAAGAGCTTGTAAATAAAGAGGAAATCGTTTTCGGCTATAGAAAGAGCGGACTTGAAAATTGTATCATTTCAAAAGTCAATTTTTCCTTGAAAAAAGACATGAAAAATGGTAGTTTAAAAAAAATTTCTGGAAATATACGGAAACGTTTAGAAACACAACCTCTGAATATGCCAAACGCCGGCAGCATATTTAAGAATCCTAACGGATTTAGCGTCGGGAAACTTATTGAAGAAGCCGGTTTAAAAGGAAAATGCGTGGGCGGCGCTCAGATATCAAAACTTCACGGAAATTTTATAGTAAATACAGGCGGTGCTTTGGCAAAAGATGTTTTAACGCTGATTGATTTAGTAAAAGAAAGAATAAAAGAAAAATTTAGCATAGATCTCGAAACGGAGATAAAAATAATAAAATGATAGATTCTGATATTTTGGCAAAGTTGAATAATAAAAGAATAGGCGTTTTATATGGCGGGCTTTCAAGCGAAAGAGAGATTTCGATTAAATCCGGCACGGCTGTTTTGAATGCATTAAAAAAATTGAAATTGAACGTGTGTGGCATTGATGTGAATAGAGATGTTGCCGAAAAAATTAAAAAAGAAAAGATAGATATTGCATATATAGCTTTGCACGGTCAAATGGGCGAAGACGGAACAATTCAGGGCATGCTTGAAATATTGGGCGTTCCTTATACGGGTTGCGGTGTTTTTTCAAGTGCTGCTTCTATGGATAAAGATATTTCAAAAAGGATATTCAGATGTGCGGGTATTTTGACGCCCGAATGGAAAACTTTAAAGAAATTTGAAGCCGTGCCTGAAATAAAAAAGTATCCCGTTGTTGTAAAGCCAGTATCGCAAGGATCTACAATAGGCGTGGTTATAGTAGAAAAGGTTTCGCAGTTTGTCGACGCTCTAAATGAAGTGTTTAAATATGGTGATGAAATTCTTATTGAGCAGTTCATAAAGGGCAAAGAAATAACCGTAGGTGTTCTAAACGGTAAAGCGTTGCCGGTTATAGAAATAGTTCCCAAAGGGAAATTTTATGATTTTAAGTCTAAATACCAAAAAGGCGGCTCACAACATATAATTCCTGCTGGAATAAGCGAAAAGTCTTATAAAACAGCACAGGATATTTCTGAAAAAGTGTATAAAATTTTTAAATGCAGGGCAATTTGTCGCGTCGATATGATTGTGAGCGAGGATGATAGAGTATGGGTTCTTGAAAATAATACTATTCCGGGAATGACGGAAACTTCTTTGGTTCCTGACGAAGGCAGGACTGTTGGGTATAGTTTTGAGACTTTGGTTCTAAAAATTTTAGAGAGCGCATTATAATATGGCAAAAAAGAAGCGCTACGTTTACAGACATGTCTCAACGGTAAGCGGTTATTCGCGTTCGCATAAGAAAGGTAGAAAATTTATTAAATTGTTTTTCTATCTTATAGTATTTATTTCTGTGGCTTTCGTGGCTTATTTTGGCGGTAAGAAGTTGATAAACCTCGCTTATAAATCTGACAGGATAGTTGTCAAAGATATAGAAGTTACCGGGACAAAAAATGTCACAAAATCCGAGATAAAAGAGCTGCTTCCTTTTAAAGTAGGTGACAATCTTTTAAAAATCAATCCGTCAAAAGCTGAGGATGAGATAAAAAGATTAAAGCCGGAATTGAAAAACATTGTAATCAATAGATATTGGCAGAAAGTAAAGATCAGACTTTATGAGAGAACTCCGGCAGCGTTTGTAATGTGCGGTAACGAAATGCTTGGCATAGATTTTGATAATACTCCTTTTCCTTTGCGTGGTTTTATGGTAACGATGAAAGTGCCGAAGCTTTCTTATAAATCCAATGCCGAAAGAAAAAAGCTTTTAGATTTTATTAAAAGGTTTAAATCTGTGTGCGGCGGTTTTTTTGTCGATGTTTCTGAAATGCAATTAAACAAGACCGGCGATATAATTTTTGTTATGTGTAACGAGACGGTAATTTTGTGGGGTGCCGAAGAACAAGAAATATTATCGCATAAATTTAGAAAGTTTCAGAAAATTTATGCCGATGCAATGTCAAAGTACAAACGGCTTGAGTATGTAGATATGACTCTTTATCGTTTTGGAAGAGCAATGGTAAAACCTATGGCGGACTAAAATTGTATTTACCGAAAAATTGTTGCGGGCAGTAAACGGATGTTTCAAGTCTGTGCCTATTAATGGGGAGCGTTTTCTCAATCTTTGATGTGGTAGATAGATATAATTTAAGTCTGTCGTGTGTATTTTTCAGGATATATAATCATTATGGGATGCGGTGGACTTTCAATCTAAGGATTTAAATAATGACAAAGCAAGCGCTTACAGCAGGTCTTGATGTGGGTAGCGGCCAGGTATGTTGTGTCGCTGGAATACGTGATAAAGATTCAAGAATTGTCAAAGTTTTAGGTGTGGCATCTGTTCCGTGCGATGGTATTAAAGCGGGCGCGGTTATCAATATACAGGAAGCGGCGTTGTCTATAGGCAGGGTTTTTGAAGAAACTGAAAAAGCTGCGGGTGGGCAGATAGGGAAAGTGGTTGTTGCCATGCGTGGCAATTTTATTAAGTCAAAAAACTTAAAGGGCGTTGCGAATGTAAACCATTCGAACAGAGAAATTACGCAGGAAACCGTTGAGAATGCTTTGGAAAGTGCAAGAAAGCAGATAAGAATAGATCCCGATCAGGAGGTACTTCAAATAGTTCCTCGCGAATATATATTAAATCAACAAAGAGGCATACAAAACCCTATTGGCATGGAAGGAACGTATATTGAGGTTGATGTGCGTGCTTTTATAGCTTCAAGCAGCAATATAGGAAATATAACGAAAGCCATGAATTCCGTGGGAGTAAAGTACGACGATAGAGTTTATGGATATCTGGCTGCAAGCGATATTTTGGTTACAAGAGAAGAAAAAGAATTGAGTTGCCTTGTAGTTGATTTCGGCGGACTTACAATAGGTCTTGTCCACTATGTTGACGGCATAATAAGGCATACTGATGAAATTCTGGACGGGTCGGATTATATTACGAGAGATATTGGACATAAGCTGAGGGCAGCTTACTCCGTTTCAAAAGGAATTAAAGAAATGTACGGCGCGGCTTTTGTCCATAGTGGTTTTAAAAATGAAAAATTTGAATACAGCGGTGCCAGCGGACAAAGCGCAAGAAAATGCGACAGACTTGAACTTGTAAACGGTATAATCACACCTAGAATTGACAGGATTTTGTATGAAATAAAGCAGATTGTGGACAAGAACAATTATGGGTATGAATTTTTATCTGGTGGAATAATTCTTACGGGAGGTGGTAGTAATCTTTCAGGTCTTGTTGAAGCATTTGAAAAGGTATTTAACTGTTCTGTAAGAAATGGAACGCCTAATTCCGATAAAGTTATAGGTCCGGATGAAGTGCTGTCAAATCCGTCTTATACTACAGGCATAGGTGCAATAGCTTCTAATTTTTTGAGTTCGGAAAACTATGTGCAGAAAAAGTTGACTGGAAACGGCATAGTGTCAAGAATATTGAGGTTGTTTGAGGAAATTTTTTAAAATGAGCGTAAAAATAGCGTTGCCTACAAAAAAAACAAACGCAGGACAGCATGCAGTAATAAAAATTCTGGGCGTTGGAGGTGGGGGATGTAATGCCGTTAACAGAATGATTGCAGCGAATGTCGGTAACGTTGAATTTGTAGCTATTAATACTGATGCGCAGGTTTTGCTTAAATCTTCGGCTCCAGATATACTCCAAATTGGCGAAAAAATAACGAAGGGACTTGGCGTAGGAGGAAACCCTGAAGTCGGCAGACAGGCAGCTGAAGAGAGTGCGGAAGAAATTAGAGGAAGGCTTGTGGGCGCAGATATGGTTTTTGTCACAGCGGGAATGGGTGGCGGGACAGGAACTGGAGTAGCCCCAATGGTTGCTAAATTTGCAAAAGAAAAGGGGATACTCACTATAGGTGTTGTCACAAAACCTTTTGAACATGAAGGTAAAGTGAGAATGACTCAAGCTGAAGAGGGAATTAAAAATCTTAAAGGATATACGGACGCTTTAATCGTTATTCCAAATGAAAAAGTTTTTAATATTATAAACGAAAGAGTCGCTCTTGATGCTTTTTATCAGATTATCGACGATGTTTTAAGACAGAGTATTCAGGCTATTACTGACGTTATAACCATTACTGGCGAAATCAATAGAGATTTTGCCGATGTAAAAAATATTTTGAGTAATTCAGGCACTGCGCTGATAGGTATAGGCGAAAGTACGAGTTCCAACGTTAAAGAGGCTGTAAAAAAAGCGGTAACAAGTCCTCTTCTTGACAATTATGATATTTCAAAAGCTAAAAATGCGCTTGTCAATGTAACAATAAATTCTAGTGCCAACGCTTTAACGCTGCAGGAAATATTTCAAGATATTGCAAGTTACGGTATTAATGGGCATGTTTTTTTCGGACATACTATAGACAACAGGCTCGATGATAAAATTAAAGTTACCATCATTGCTACAGGCTTTGAGACAAATGATCCTGCCGCTGCAAAAAATAAGGAGTCGCTATACGATTTTTTTTCACAGCAGGATTTGCTTAAGCCCGAAGAAATAGATCCGTCAAAGCCGGCATATACGTATTGGAAACCCATGTTCTTGAAATAGAATTATAGACTTTTGTATTTATGCCTTTCTTATCCGTTGAGAAAAGAAGCCGATTAGCTGGTATGAATTGCAATTTAATTCGCTTGAAGTGCGACTTGAGAACGCGCAAATGCGAAGTGTATATTATTGCAATTTTTACGCAACGCTCAATTGCGTCCTACTTGCCCGGAACCGGATTATGATTCAGTTTATTGAGAACGGCGCACAGATAAAACTGACGGAGTTTAGATGTCTATAAGGCGTCAATAGACAGATGAATTGCGAGTTGCAACAGTACGGAAACATTATTCTTGCGGTTCAGCAAGCGATAGACGACACACGGAGTCTAGGAGCGGTAAACAATATACTTAAGGTAAGTTACACATGAAACCCTGCTTTGCTTATCTGTCGGAACGTCCTCTTATTTTTAGAGGGCGGCGCCCTCGGACTTTTCGCTTAAATATCTGAAAGGTTTGGGAATGTCGCAAAGATATCTTGATTTTTTGAGAGAGAATGGGCATAGAAAAGAAGACCTTAAAGCTATGGGAATATAAAGACGTATGGGTAATTTGTTGAAATTATCTCTTTCGTTCCTTGCTTTAACCTCCGGGATAGCTTCTGGTTTGTACGCTAAGCGTATGATAATTATGTTAAAATCAAAGATCCTTTAAGTGGTTCTATTAGATGTCCTTGTTGCTGCCTTGCTTCTTTCGCTTTCTTTGCTGAAGCGTGTTTTTTTTATTAGTTTATTTGTCTTTAATAATTTATAATTTTTCTTCCTTCCTGCGTAACTACCCGTTCTTATGAGAATTTAAGTTTAGAAGAAACTCAAAAAGCTGCAGCTGTTGCTCAGACTGAAAGCAGTTTTTGGAGTAAGATTGCTAGTATTTTTACGACGCTTGTTCGCTTTTTAGAGGCTTTAGTTGCATATCAAGATTTAAACGCGCCCGCTTGGATTTACGTAAAGCCTTATAGTCCATTTAAAAATAATTACCATTACCATTGTTGTAGATATTAAAAATGTATAAAATTATTATAGAAAGGAAGTTGAATAATATTCGTATTGCTACTCGCGAAGTCTATGCAGTCGCACAAGCATTGTCTTATTCGATGTATTTATGCTTTATGGCGAAAGAAAATTTCCTATTTTAGTTCCTTTAGCGATTACAATGTTTATAGGTTTTTTAGTTACTTTTATGCTTTATTTAAATATACGCTGTCGTCCTCATTGTTGTTGTTATTATTCTTATTAAAAACGGTGGTTTATGTCAAAGAATGTCCGTATTTATTTGGTTTGTTTCTTATTTTTAGGTTTATGCTTGTTGTTTGGAGTTCTGTCTCTTGCCAAAAAAACTGAGGTGCTTGACGAAGAACATAAGGTGCTTGTTGAAAAATATAATGTGCTTTGTGAAAGCTTAGCTAGTTTTTTAAACTTAGAAGTTGAGTCGTTTGGCGAAAGGCGTGTTGACATTTTAAAGTATTATGCACCTTTACGTGTTCATAAGGGGCTTGTCGAAGGATATAATAAGATTGCCAAAGAGCATAATAAGTTTATCGAAAAAGCTGAGACGCTTGACAAAAAAGATAAGAGAGAATTGATAAAGCTTTATAAAAAATCGGTAAAAGTTCTTGAAAAATCATTTGATATAATTTCAAAAGCTTGTAGTAATCTTTAAAATTGATTAATATTATTAGTTGAAATTACGCAAAGAAACGGGGGCGGTTTGTATTGCGCAAAATATATTCTCAAAGATATAAATCCGAAGCGGATATATACTATACTGCCTAAGCTGTCTGCCCGCCGTTGTCTTTCGTTTTTCTCGTATATTAAGTTGCTTGTTCGCGATGTCGCGAACCTAAATGACTCATTTTCGCTGTTCAATCTGTGTAAGTCGTTGCCGTTGTTGTGTCTTTTAGGTATGTTGATTTAGCGTGTGCGTGTTATGCGTGTAAGAAAATGTTTTACCAGCGTGCTGCATTCCTTAATATTGCTCTTTAGTCCTGCAATTAAGCATGCTGTAGGTTCGGACAGGCGATTCGCACTTGGTCATTTATTTTAATTTTAATGTAGTATTTTGTATAATATTATTACTATGAATAAATTTATAAATGTAAGCAATCTTATCGATCTTGCACTGAAAGAAGATAGTGTTTTTGACGATATCACCACCAAAGAGTTTGTTCCAAGTGATAAACAAGCTAAAGCAGTTTTAATTGCAAATAATTCCGGGATTCTTTGCGGCACTGATGTTTTTATTAAGGTATTTAAAACTGTAGATGAAAAATGTAAAGTGTCGCTTAAAATAAAAGATGGTTCGCAAGTTAAACGGGGCGATAAGATTCTTGAGATTACGGGACCTGCCTGTGCAATTTTGTCCGGAGAAAGGACAGCGCTTAATTTTTTGCAGCATATGTCGGGAATTGCCACTTTGACAAATAAATTTGTAACATCTGTAAATAACAATAAAATAAAGATATATGATACGAGAAAAACTATTCCCGGATATCGGGAACTTGCAAAATATGCGGTGAGATGTGGCGGTGGGACTAACCATAGGATAGGACTTTCTGATATGGTGCTTATAAAGGATAACCATTTAAAGCTTACAAAGGATTTAACTGTTGAGATAAGCGAATTCAGAAAAAAATATAAAAATATTCCTGTTGAAGTTGAGTGTGAGAACATAAAACAGGTTGAATATGCTTTAGATGCAAAAGCCGACATTATAATGCTTGACAATACGGATTTTAAAAATACGAAAAAGATGATTGCTCTTATAAGGAAAAACTCTACAAAGGAATATAAACCTGATATAGAAATTTCTGGCGGAATAAACTTGAAAACCGCAAAGAAATTTGCAAAACTTGATGTAGACAGGATTTCCATCGGAATGATTACGCATTCTTCTCCAGCCTTAGACGTTACTCTTGAGATCACAATAAAATGAAATGAGTATTATTGAAATTCTCTCGACAGAGAAATATATTTCCGGGAATGAAATAAGTAAATTTCTGGGAGTATCAAGAGTTGCCGTCCACAAACAAATCAACGAATTTAAAAAAATGGGATATGCAATAGGGTCCTCTTCTAAAGGTTATATTCTTATCAAAAACGGCAAACTTCTTTTTAACGAGTATGAAATAAAAACAAATCTAAGAAAACAGCTTGATATATGTAAAACGATTAAATATTATGAGGAAATTACATCGACGCAGACTGCCGTTAAAAAGCTTGCCGAAAAGGGTTTTGGCGAAGGGATTATTGTCGTTGCAGAAAAGCAGACTAAAGGTTATGGACGCATTAAGAGGATGTGGAATTCAAATGCTGGAGGTCTGTGGTTTTCGATGCTTTTAAAGCCCGTAATAAGTCCTGATGAATCTTCAAAGTTGTCATTGTTGTTGAGTATTGCATTAAAGAGAATTTTTGAAAAGGAATATGGAATCGGTTCTGAAATAAAATGGCCTAACGATATTCTTATATTCGGGAAGAAAGTTGCAGGAATAATAATAGAGATGTCCGCAGAGCAGGATGCAATAAACTGGATTGTCGCAGGTATAGGCATAAATATTAATAATAGTTTGCCCAAAAATTTAGAGAATATTTCAATTTCTCTAAAAACAGTTTTGAAAAAGGAAATTGACAGGGCGGAATTTATGGCTGCATTTTTAACAGAATTTGAAAATTTGTATTTTGATTTTCAAAAAAATGGATTTATACAGTTTTTGGAAGAATATAACAACAAAATCGCATATAAAGGTATGTTTGTAACCATTGATAGCGGATATGACGTAATAACTGGCAAAAACTTTGGGATAGACGAAAATGGAAAGCTTATCTTAGAGTTGGATAATAAACTTGAAAAGATAGTATCTGGAACTCTAAGGAAAGCAGAAAAATGAAATTAAAATATATGATTCTGGTTTTGTATCCATTTTTGTTTTCTTACGTTTGTCTAAAATAAAAAATAATAATATAAATTTATACTATTGCCTTATAATTTTAAAAACAATATGAGCTTAAGGATTTTAAATATCAAGCATTGCTGATTTTAGTAAAATAATTCTTAAGAAATATGATGTAATTACAACAAAAAATTTGTTTTATTACTATACGCGAAGAAATATTTTATAGAATAGGCTTTCAAACAGCTTGGCGTCCTTTGTGGCGGCGAAATGGACAGACATCGAAACTCTTTGTAATTTTGTGTTTCTTTATAGAAGTCTTATGATAAATAGTATGTTAGCTTATATGCTTGAGAATATGCTAAGCAGTGTATCAGGGAATATAAACTGTATATCTTTTAAACAATATGTCGATTAGTCTTAAGGTTTCGCGCGGGGAAACTCGTAAGATACTCTCTTTTTGAAAATAGTAGCTTTAACGAGATTTATAGTTAAATGAAAAAAATTAAGATCTTTTTCTATATCCTTTTTGCTTTAGACATTTTTGCAGGCTGTATTGTTGCAAAATTTATGAATTTATTTGCTGGAATTACTGCAGCTTCTGTTCTTCTTACTTTGAATATAACAGTTTATACTATAATTTTGAAGGTGATGAAAGTAGGTAATAATAAATCAAGGTAAAAGAGCAGTTTTGTTTACGAGGAGTTTGAAAAGTATATTCTTTGTAAATAAGCGGTTATTTTAGTCTGGATATTAATTAGGACTATACTGCTTATGTCTGTAAAAGTTTGTAATTAGAAAGTAAAAAATTAATTAAAAATCGGGAAATATGTAAAAAGGGGATTGAGATGGAATTATTTAAGATGGCAAAAGAAGCGATGGCTATGAGAAGTAAAATGAGCGATATGGATAAGAAGTTAAAAGCTCATATTATTGATGCGGAGTACAAGGGCATAAAAATACAGGTAAATGCTAAAAATGAATTTTTAAGTTTTAGTATTCCTGAAGACTTGCTTAAAGAGAATAAAACTAAGATAGAAAAACTCATATTGTCGGCTTTTGAAGCGGCGGGAAAAAAGGCGCAGAATGTTATGGCTGAAGAAGCTAAAAAACTTACTGGCACAATGAAAATACCCGGATTGTAAGAATTAGCAGACAAATTGTAAACACGTATTGATAAAATGCGATAGACAATAAGCAAATTACAAGATAGCAAGTAATGAAAAAAAGTAATTGCGGTTTCTTATGATAGTCGGTTGTGCTTATTTTAGATTGCAAAAGACGAAGACTTTCGCGCAAAAATGTTATAAAAGAAAGCAGAATCGCCATAGGAGCTACTGAAAAAACGAAAGTCTGTTGTACGAGGTTGTCCGGGAACGGAAATGCAAGAAAGTAAATTACAGAAGAAATCTTGATATGGATAATTGTAGCATTTAGCTCATTTGCACCAATTTTGATAATTGAGGAATTAATTTGAGTTTATGACGGAGGAACTTGTAAGAGAAATCGCAAGAAAGTGTTAAGAAGCTGAAAAAAGCAATCGTATCATTATCAATTTATGCTATAATGCAGCAAATTTGTACGCAAGAAATTATGCACTTCTAAGACTTGTTTGCCATAGGTGATTTTGAAGTAAACAACTAATGATGAGAGAAGGTTATGCATTATTTACGGTTTGTACGCTTAATTTATCGTCAGCGCGTATAAAAGCGTATAATCTCCTGTTATATTTTCTTTATAGGCTTTTAAATTCTCGTACGTTCCTATTTAAAAATCCCTCCTGTATTCTTACACCAGAACAACATATCCAAATGAGACATTGGAATTCCGATATTTTTTGCAAAATCCTGCATTTGCTTTTCTATTCTCAGGTATGTTTTTGCATTAAGCGTCTTAGGTATTTCTTTTATTGTGCCGTAAACTTTAAGATTTTTTAATATGTGTCTGTCCAATATGGCGAGATCTTTTCCTATGCCTATATTTCTCAAGAAGTGTCCCGCTTCTTTGTACCCTATGCCTTTAATATTGTTTATAAGCCATTCTCTCAATTCATAAGTATCTTTAAAAGATTTAAGTTTCTCTTTTATACTTATTTTACCGCTAGTCGTAAACAATTTCCTTGTTTTGACGACGTACTTTGCTTTATTGTTTCTAAATCTGACTTGTTTAATTGTTTTTGCTATATCTTCCTCTTTTGAATTAAATATCATATTTTTGTCGGCGAGATCGTTTACTGCAGCCCAGCACGATACTGCTTTGCTCTGCGGAGTAAAAAGACAAAATACAAGTTCTGCAAAAATTTCTTCTTCAGTTCCGTTTTTCCATACGTCGTCAAAATGTTTTTCTCTGTATGAAATAAGAGGAAAAACTTTTTTCCAGAAATCTTTTAACCCTGTAATCGTATCGGAATTGTCAGTCGGCGTCTCTAAGAAATTAATTGGTATCAAGCTATTTTTCATAAATGTATTATACAAAAATATATAAAATGACCATTATACGTATATACGTAAATGCATAACGTACTTTCTGAAACCACCGCTCCCGTAATATGAATTTTGGTGGTAATTTCCCATAAATTTCTCTACATTTTATACTATAACTGTCGTATTATATATCATTTCATGCGGTGGTTTACTTGTTAAATATGATTTGTTATAATTTCTCAATACCTAATTATGATACGACTTCTTTTTATCTTAATAATATCCTTTTTGTTTTTAATGTCATGCTCGTCGGTTTTATTGGATTATTCGGGACGTGCGTTGGGTTTTTCTATTGAAAAATTTAAAGATGAGAAAACCGGAAGAATTGATAAAATTTTTGCGATGTCAAAGAAAGAATGTTTTGATAAAAGCCTCGTCGCGATAGAGAATATCATGGCAAAAGTTGTACATAAAAGTTTTGAAGACGGATATATAGTGGCTTTCAATTTTTCAAAGAGTTTTGATTGTTGTTTAGATTCGACCGAAGTAGGCGTTTTCATAGCGGATGTAGAAGATGGCAATATAAAAGTTGAAGTAATTTCTAACAACAGTTTGCTGTCTAAGAGGTTTTCTGTTAAATTTTTTGAAATGCTTATAAATTGACGGGTATAAGTCGCTGCAAATCTTAAATTAGAGGGGTATTAAGTATGGCAAAAGTTGTAAAAATCACAGGCAGGGAAATTATTGATTCGCGTGGGAATCCTACGGTTGAGGTTGACGTTAAACTTGAAGACGGCACATTGGGAAGAGCAGCTGTTCCGTCAGGGGCTTCAACAGGTTCAAGGGAAGCTTTAGAACTCAGAGATGGTGACAAAAGGAGATTTGGCGGTAAAGGTGTGTTGAAAGCGGTTTCAAATATTAACAATATAATTGCTCCTAAACTCACAGGTTTTGAAATAACGAAACAGCAAGACATCGACGATGTAATGATGAAACTTGACGGCACAGATTTTAAAAGTAATCTTGGCGCCAATGCAATTTTGGGAGTATCGCTTGCTTGTGCCAAAGCCGGTTCAAATTCAAATAAACTTCCCGTATACGAGTATGTGAGAGAAATTTACAATATTAAAAGCGACAAATATATTTTACCTGTGCCGCTTATGAATATTATCAACGGCGGAGAACATGCCGACAATAATGTTGATTTACAGGAATTTATGATTGCGCCCGTAAGCGCTCCAAATTTCCGCGAGGCTTTAAGGATGGGCTGCGAAGTTTTTCACAGTTTAAGAAAAGTTTTAAACGAAAAAGGTTATGCGACTGGAGTCGGCGATGAAGGTGGATTTGCTCCGAATTTAAAGTCCAATGCGCAGGCTTTAGAAGTAATATGCGAAGCCGTTAAAGCGGCCGGTTACGAAATTGGTAAAGATATCGTTTTTGCTTTAGATGTTGCGGCGAGCGAACTCTATGAAAACAACAAATATACTCTTGAAGGCGAAGTAAAAGATAAAGTAAAAACGTCAAAAGATATGATTTCTTTTTATGCAGGTCTTTTGGAAAAATATCCTGTAATATCCATAGAAGATGGATTAAGTGAGTCCGATTGGGACGGTTGGAAAGTTTTAACGGAAGAATTGAAATCGAAGCTTCAGCTTGTTGGCGACGACCTTTTTGTTACAAATACGAAAATATTTAAAGATGGCATTGATAAAGGCATTGCAAATTCAATTCTTATAAAGGTTAATCAGATAGGTTCTCTTTCTGAAACGGTTGCTGCTGTTCAGATGGCGTATAAAGCTGGCTATACGGCGATTATGTCGCACCGTTCAGGCGAAACTGAAGATAACATTATTGCGGATTTAGCTGTTGCTCTTAATACGGGGCAGATTAAAACAGGGTCCGCATCAAGAACTGACAGAATGTGTAAGTATAATCAGCTTTTAAGAATTGAAGAAGAGCTGGGATCCAAAGCAACTTATTTAGGCAGATCTGCGTTTTCAAGCATAAAGTGATACGGCTTTCCCCATCTTCCCTTTTCTTTTTGAGAAGGGAAGATGGAACTGTCTTCTATTGAGTATTTTTCTCTCCGCTTGGCAGGTAAGACGCGTATAAAAAGATGGGAAAGTATCCATATTAAAGAATTTGGTTAAAGCGATTAGGAGAAGGTGTCATTCGTGAATATATAGAACCTTGATGTTTTGACAATGTGTGAGCCAAAGTTTGTTGTTGCCTTTGCATGTCATTGAAAAGAAGTTTGTGCTTTTTCAGAATTCTGAAGAAAGAGCAAATCTTTCAGGAATTTTGTTCTTTCAAGGAAAGTAAACTGTTCTGTTTAAAGATTGTAGAAGTAACAGATAAAAGAAGATTCCTGAAAATGAGAAGATTTAAAGTTCGTTATATTATTTTTATCATTGCTATACCTGCTTTGTTGGTTTTAACTTTAAACGAGGGCAATAGAACTCTTGTAAGACGTTTTTTTGAACAAAATAAATTAAAGAAAGATATAGAGAATGCGCGGGCTGAAAACGATTTGTTGAAAAATAGGATATATTATCTTGAAAATGAACCGTCTTATCTTGAAAGAATGGTGCGCAGCGAGTTAAAGGTTGTGTCGACAGGGGAGATAGAGTATAGATTCTCATTTAAAAATCAGGAATAAGAATAAGTAGTAGCAAGCAATACTTTATGATGTAAGAACTTAATCTTTATGCTTTTTTAACTTACAAAGAAAGCCAACTTTCATATCTAAGAGATAAAAACCAAAAAAAATAGCTGTGCAGATGAATTTTTCAGTCTGCAGGATTTTAGCGTTTTTTTGTTAATTTGCAAACAAGAAAAAGAAATCCCGCCGCTGTTTTATTTTTTTTGTTTAAATATGCGTACTGTTTTTAAAAGCTCTAAAAATATTTTAATGGCGAATTTTTATCGTGATTTTGTCAATAGAAAAAACTTAATGATTTCTACAATATGCTTATTTTGTGGATACAGGTGCTTTAGTGCATAATCTCAACATAATTTTCCCTTTTAAATAAAGATGTTGAGATAGTGTGCTTAATAAGAATTGGATTCTTTTAGAAAATTTAGTGTTGAAAGTGGGAGAAAAGTTCTTTTATTTTGAAAATCTCGATTCTTTTGTGGCGAATTCAATGTTCTCTGAAAAAATATATATAGCGGAAAGATTTAAATAACAAAACATATTCAGAGACGCAATGTTTTCAAAAAGCGAAAGAATTGATATTATAGCTTTACTGTTGGAGACTATATAATGAATGATGAAAATGTCAGTGATTTATATGTTGATATGCATGTTCACACGAATTGTTCTGACGGCGCATTTACCCCCAAAGAAGCGATTGAATATGCTTCTAAAATGAAACTTGCCGCAATAGGTATAACAGATCATGATTCTGTAGACGGCATTGATGAGGCTTTAAAAGCTGCATCAAAGACTGGACTTGAAGTTATTCCCGGAATCGAATTATCATCTGAAATTATATCGAATTCGCAAAAGAATGAAATGCATATTTTAGGGTATTATATAGATTATAAATCTGAGAAATTGAAAGAGACTTTAACTATTTTAAAAAAAGCAAGGTATGAAAGAGCTGAGAAAATGCTTTGGAACCTTAAAAATAACGGCGCTGAGTTGAAAGATGACAGTTTTGTAAAAAAAGCCGGGAATAGGGCTATAGGAAGACTGCATTTTGCTAAAGCATTGGTCGAAGAAAAACTTGTGGGAAGTATTGAAGAAGCGTTTCGGAGATATTTGGCAAACGATAAACCGGCTTATGCTTCTAAACATTATGTCTCGGCGCACGATGCAATAAAACTTATTTTAAATACCGGTGGAGTGCCTGTTGTCGCGCATCCTTATTATATTAATTATAATGATGAAAATATATTTAAACTCCTTATCAAAAGCGGACTTATGGGCATTGAAGCTTGGCATATAAAGCATTCGGAAAATATGGTGAAAAAGTTTTTAAGTCTTGCTAAAAAGTTTAATCTTGTTGCAACAGGAGGGTCGGACTGCCATGGTCCTTATAAAGAAAAACCTCCGACTATGGGCAGAATGAGAATACCTTATTCAGTTGTGGAAAAACTTAGAAAGATTAAAGAAAAGATGGTTAAGACTTAGCGGTGATGTATGAAAGATGTTTGTTATTCCAAAGCGTCTCAGACTTGTCGTTTTTTATAACAAGGAAATCTATCTTATGATTAGTGTCAGCTTTTAACGTTGTTAAATAGATATTCCGTAGTTATGGAAATATAATTTAACGCAATCTTCGGTCGCGGGCGTATCCGCTTTAAAATAAATGATAGATTGTTGAGAGAAACTTTTGAGATAGCGGGCGTGGTGAAACTTGGAAATCTCTTCTCTTGCGTGTGCAATAATGATGCACATCGAGTGTCTGAGCTATGGATATAAATAAAACTATTTTTGTCAATTATTTGAGATGTCCTACTTTAGGCTGGATGACAAAGAGAGGTATGGTTCAAAGGCTTAGCGGTTTAAATAATGAGCTTCTGAGGCTTGAACTGAGGAATATCCATAAAGTTTCACAACATCTTTTTTCGGATATGGTAAACGCCAAAAAATCAAGAACTGATGATTCAATATTATATGCCAAAGAATTAGTTTTAAATCCCGATGTTAAAGCAATTTGCGGAGCTTCTTTTGCTGCCGGTGGTTATTCAATAAGGGTCGATATATTACGAAAACTTGCTGATAATTCGTGGCATTTATTTGAGGTTAAAGCGGGCGGCAAATATAAGATTAGACACATTCATGATGTGGCTTTTAACGCAATGGTTTTGGCTAAATTAGGACTTAGCGTAAGTAAGACCAGTCTTCTTTATTTATCAAATGATTATCGTCTTGGAATGGATGTATCACAGCTTTTCAAGGAATTAGACTGTACTGAAAAAGTTGGAATGAAAGTTCAGGAATTTTTAAATCTTTCAGATGAGATTCTTAAAGATGTTAAATCTGAAAATATGCCGAAACCTTATTTAAAAAAAAGCTGTAAAAACTGTCCGATATTTGACATATGTATTAATAACAAGGATGTGAAAAACCATATATTTGATTTGCCAAGGCTTTCTGCTCTTGCAATAGAGGAATTAATATCGTTGGGTGTGGATACAATTGATAAAATTCCGGACAATTTTGAGCTTTCGGAGATGCAGCGGATAGTTAAAAATTGTGTTTTAACAAATACAAACTATGTTTCTGAAAATTTAAAGACCGAACTTGAGAATATAAAACGTCCTTTTTATTATCTTGATTTTGAGTCGGTGACGATGATAATGCCGTTATATCAGGATATTGCTCCACATACGCAGCTTTTGACACAATTTTCAATAGATGAAACTGATGATGTGGGAAACATATTAAATCATTATGAGTATATTGCGGATCATACAAAAGACTGCCGTCGTGAAATTGCAGAAAAACTTATTAAGTATCTCGGAGTAGAAGGTAGTATTATAACCTATGCAAATTTTGAACGTATTGCCATATCTAAACTTGCGGGACTTTTTCCTGACTTATGCGAAAAACTTATTAAGATAGTCGGAAGAATTGTCGATTTGGAACTAGTCGTCAGAAAGAATTATTACAATATAAATTTTCACGGTCGTTCATCTATTAAAAAGATTCTTCCAGTATTAATTCCTACAATGAGTTATGCAGATTTAGAAATAGGAGACGGCGGCGCCGCCGCCGCTGCTTTTGCTTTTATGGCAATGAAACTTTATGACGATAAAAAAATTGAAGAAACAAAAAAGAACTTACTTAAATATTGCGCCCAAGATACTTTAGCAATGGTAAAAATCCATCAATTCTTAAAATCTCTTGTCTCTTAAGCTTAAGTTTGGAAAAGAAAATACAATAGAATATGCTTTTGTTGTTCTGAAAGACGAGATAGTTTTACTACAAAATCTTGAAAAATCCAAAAATATCAGGGTATTTTAAAGTTTGGTTTTTTGTAAAATAACGCATATATGCGAAATGACAAAACCTGTTAAATATTATATCATACAATTTTACCTATAAATTATGCTTTATTAATAGAATGTTTAAACGCACAGTCGGCATAGTTATTTTGTCCGTCGGCGCAGAGAGTTTTGATAATGCGGCAAAAAAATATGGTAGCCTAGACTGAAGTAAAAAACATATATTAGTGGATACAGAAAATGCGTTTATGAATGTTGAATCAGGCAAAATTGTAAAAGTATTAATATGATTCTTTTCCTTTCCTTATCGCTTTTAGACAGGAAATTGGCATAAGGGGGGGGATTTATTGTTGATAATAACTTATGAGCGGAAATAGAAATATAGTCGGGGGAAGTTATGGCAAAAGATGAAAAGCTTAAGGCGTTGGATTTAGCTCTTTTACAGATTGAAAAAGATTTTGGGAAAGAAGCGATTATGAGACTTGGTGAGAAGCATTTGAAAGAAAAAGTTGATTCAATACCAACAGGCGCTCTTCCTCTTGATATAGCTATCGGCGTAGGAGGAATCCCGCGCGGAAGGATAATTGAGATTTATGGTCCAGAGTCGTCAGGAAAAACAACGCTTGCTTTGTGTATGGTTGCTGAGGCGCAAAAGCTTGGCGGTATTGCGGCATATATTGACGCAGAACACGCCATGGATCCTGAGTATGCGCAAAAACTTGGCGTGGATATAGACAATCTTTTAATATCGCAGCCGGATTCAGGTGAGCAAGGGCTTGAAATTGCGGATAAGCTTATACGTTCCGGAGCGGTTGATATTATAGTTGTCGACTCTGTAGCGGCTCTTGTTCCTAAAGCTGAAATTGAAGGCGAGATGGGAGATTCTTTTGTAGGTCTTCAGGCAAGACTTATGAGTCAGGCGCTTAGAAAACTTACTTCAAATATTTCTAAATCGAAAACTTCAATAATATTTATAAACCAGTTGAGACAAAAAATAGGAGTGATGTGGGGAAACCCTGAAACAACTCCCGGAGGGCTTGCGCTCAAATTTTATTCTTCAGTAAGACTGGATATAAGAAGAATCGAATCAATTAAAAAAGGTGAAGAAATTTTAGGCAACAGAGTAAGAGTCAAAGTTGTAAAAAATAAAGTTGCGGCGCCTTTTAAGCAGGCTGAATTTGAAATAATATTTGGACAGGGTGTTGATAAGCTTGGCTATTTGATAGATATGGGCGTAAATGACGGAATAATTGAGAAAGCGGGGGCATTTTTCAGCTATAAAGGCGAGAGACTCGGACAAGGAAGAGATAATGTAAAAACATTTTTGTCCGAAAATTCCGCAGTTGCCGAAGAAATAGAGGCTGAAATAAGGGAAAGAGTTTTTGGGGAAAACGAAAAAAAAATAGATGTCAAGAAAGAAGAACCTCCTAAAGGAAAATCGCTTAAGTCTGCTAAAAAAAGTGAGAGGGGTCTATGATTTTGTTTTGTCCTGAAGCGCATAAAATAGCGTTGGAAGAAGCCGATGCAGAGCTGACTTCATTGAGCATGAAAATAAAGAGGCAAAATCAAAAAATCAAAAAAAGAAAAATAATTAAAGATTTCCTTAAAAGTTTTCCTCATTCTTTCTATCTAATGTCGGGGAAAAACGAGGATAAAAGAATTTATATCGCTGTAGTTCTTGCAGGTGGTATCGGCGATATTATAAGACAAAAAAGTGCGGTGTTAAAACTTATTGATATATTTCCATCGGTGATAATTGATATTTATAATATAAAATCTAAACCATTTTTAGCGGATGTAAAAAATATAAGATTTTTCTTTTATGATTATTCTATAGAGCTTACGCGTAAGAAATATGATATTATCGTAGATTATTTGAGTTTAAACAAAGTGACGTCGGGTATAGCTGATTTAAAGATAAATAATTTAAAAAACGATATTTTGAAGAAGTTTGCGACCGATTTTGAGGAGATAAAGAAGGAATATCCATACTGTTTTGGTCCTGAAAACCAGTATCTTTTTCAGAAAGAAGCTGTTAAAAACGGTTTAAATATTAATTCTGTTATGAAGCTGACTGCCGGTATTAAGGACGTTGAAGAAAATGATTTGGTGTTAAATTATAAATATCAGGATATTGCGAAATTTGGGTTGAGTAAAAGGGATAAATATATAACTTTTCAGCATGGTTGGGGAAATAGAGGTTATGTCCCGAGGATAAATAGATGGCACACAAAAATATGGGAAACTAAAAGCTGGAAAAGATTGTTGGAAAACATAAAGAGAAAATTAAAATATTTTAAGATAGTTCAGGTCGGTATAAGCAGCGATTGTTTTGAAGAGACAGATATAGATTTGAACGGAAAAACTTCTTTTGACGAGCTTTGCTCGGTTATTAAGTATTCGTCGCTTCATATTGATACCGACGGCGGTTGTGTACATATCGCTAGAGCTTTGAATGTGAAATCCGTTGTTCTTTTCGGTCCCTCTAATGCTAGATATGTCGGTTATGAAAATAATATAAATATTACATCGGGATTATGTTCAGATTGTTTTACGGTAATTAAAGACTGGGACCTAAAATGCATTAGAGGTTTTGATAAGGCTGTATGCATGAATTCCATTTCGCCGGACTTTGTTGCAAAAGTAATTTGTAACCAGCTGGCTTAACTTATACTGCTTATTAAGAGGTGATTTTTATGTCAAATAAACAGGGTTATTTTTTTACGTCTGAATCTGTCACTGAAGGTCACCCCGATAAAGTGTGTGATATAATTTCGGACAGTATTTTGGATGCTATTTTAAAACAAGATTCAAAGGCGAGAGTTGCGTGCGAGACTTTTATTTCTAAAGGGTTGCTTATTATAGGCGGAGAAATTACTACAAGTGCAAGAGTTAATATCAGAGATATTATAAAGAAAGCTTTAAAAGAGATAGGTTATGATAAGATATCCTTTGGATTTGACTACAATATATGCGCGATTATAGACGCTGTAAATGCGCAGTCTCCGGATGTTGCTATGGGCGTTGATATCGGCGGAGCCGGAGATCAAGGATTGATGATAGGTTTTGCATGCAAAGAAACCCCCGAACTTATGCCTTTGCCTATAATGTTAGCGCATAAGCTCGCGGTGAGACTTGCTGAAGTAAGAAAAAAAGGCATTTTACCGTATTTGGGACCCGACGGTAAGACACAAGTAACTGTTGAATATGTGGATTGGAAACCGAAAAGAATAGATGCGGTTGTTTTGTCGACACAGCATACTGAAGCAATTCTGGATATGGCAGGAAATAGCATAACAAAAAAATCAAAAAAGGAAATCGAAAAAGAGGTTATTAAATACGCTCTTGGAGAATTGATTGATGAGGACACAAGGGTATATATAAATCCTACGGGAAAGTTTTTATTTGGTGGACCTGCGGCGGATACCGGTCTTACCGGAAGAAAAATAATAGTTGACACTTATGGTGGGATAACCGCGCACGGCGGTGGAGCATTTTCAGGTAAAGATTCTACAAAAGTTGACAGGAGCGCCTGTTATATGGCAAGGCATATTGCAAAAAATATAGTTGCGGCCGATTTTGCCGATAAATGTACGGTACAGCTTGCTTATGCAATTGGGGTGGCAGATCCTGTTTCGGTAATGATTGACACGCATCATTCTGGTAAAATTTCAGACTCGATGTTAGAATCTGCAGTGAGAAAAATATTTCCACTTACTCCTAAAGGTATTACGGATTACTTACAGCTTCGCAGACCTATTTTTGCCCAAACTGCCGCTTATGGACATTTTGGTAGAAATGGAAAAGATTTTACATGGGAAAAACTCAACAAAGTTGGTGAACTGAAACGAGAGTGTGGAGACTAAAATGTTCGCTGTGGAAGTATATCGTCAATTTTTTAATGTGGAATAAAATGAAATACGATATAAAAGATATTAAGCTTGCCGAGAAAGGCAGCAAAAGAATTTTATGGGCTGAAAAAGAAATGTCTGTATTAAAGCAGATAAGGGAAAGATTCTTAAAGGAAAAACCCTTAAAAGGAAAGAAAATTTCGTCTTGTTTGCATATTACTGCAGAAACGGCAAATCTGGCTATTGCACTAAAAGGCGGCGGGGCAGAAATATATTTGTGCGCATCAAACCCTTTGTCGACTCAAGATGATGTTGCCGCTTCTTTGGTAGAACATTACAATATTCCTGTTTTTGCGATTAAGGGTGAAGATAACGAGACTTATTATAAACATATAAATGCAGTTTTGGATATAAAACCTCAAATAACTATGGATGACGGTGCCGATTTAATTACGACAATTCTTTTGGGAAGAAAAGATTTATTAAGAGATATTATAGGTGGGACAGAAGAGACTACAACAGGTGTTATGAGACTTAGGGCTATGGCAAAATGTAAAGCTCTCGCATATCCGGTTATTGCCGTTAACGATGCGTTGACAAAGCATTTCTTTGACAACAAATACGGTACGGGACAGTCGTCGGTAGATGGCATAATAAGAGCTACAAATATTTTGTTTGCCGGTAAGGTTGTTGTCACCGCGGGTTATGGATGGTGCGGCAGAGGTTTTGCCATGAGAGCAAAAGGTCTTGGTGCGCATGTCATAGTAACTGAGATTGACCATCTTAAAGCGATTGAAGCGACTATGGACGGATTTGAAGTTATGCCGATGAAAGAAGCCGCAAAAAAGGGCGATATTTTTATTACTCTCACAGGCAGTTTAAACGTAATTGACGGCGATCATTTCTCTTTAATGAAAGATGGCGCAATTGTCTGTAATTCCGGGCATTTTAACAGTGAAATAAATTTAAAGACGTTGAGGGATATGTCCGAATTCGTAAAAAACGTAAGAGATTTCGTTGATGAGTACACTTTAAAAAACGATAAAACTATATACGTGCTTGGCGAGGGGAGATTGATAAACCTTGCAGCTGCTGAAGGACATCCTGCAAGTGTCATGGATATGTCTTTTGCAAATCAGGCGCTTTCTGTGCAATATTTGGTTGAAAACTGTGTAAGTCTTGAAAACATTGTATATGTGGTTCCTGAAAAACTCGACAACGAAGTAGCAAGACTCAAGCTGAATTCTATGGGTATTAAAATAGACGCTCTCACAGAAGAACAGGAAGAGTATTTAAATTCATGGCAGTCAGGGACATAAGGACATAAGGCAGATAGATTATTTTTATAACGCGGAAAGGATTGTGCAAATTTCTTGATGAGTAATATTGGAAAACAAGAGAATGCAGAGCGGGTTAAAAGCAAGAATAAGATCTTTAAGAGAATTGTTGGCAAAAAAGTTTTTTGATAAGAAAAGTAGATCTGGCAAGGTTTTAGATGCGAGTAGAGCCAAGTCTGTTTTGTTTTTTAGAAATGACGACAAGATGGGCGATACTGTGGTTTCGACCTTATTTTTTAGGGAAATAAAAAAGAAATATCCCAGTATTAAGGTTATAGTTCTCTGTGGTAGAAGTAACAGAGAAATAATAAGATACAATAGTAATGTTGATCAGATATATGAAACCGGGAAAAGTTTTTTTAGAGATATTTTGGTTTTTAGAGAATTGCAGAGGCAAAATATAAGTCTTGCTGTTGATTTTTATCCATTCAGACCTCGTCTTAAACACATGTTGATGTTGCGTATTATCGCTCCAGAATTTCTCATAGGATTTTACAAGAGTTCATATAATATTTACGATTTTTCAATAGATGTGAGTTTTTTTAGGCTACATATTTCAAAATGGTATGAGCATCTTTTAAAAATCCTGAAAATTGAAAATCCTGATTTAAAATACGATATAACTTTTACTTATAAAGAAGAGAGCGAAGCTCTTAAATTAATCAAGAAATGTAATGCGAAATATAGGATAGTTTTAAATCCTTTTGCCGCAAGCAAACATAGAAGTTTTAGTTATTTGAAACTTAAAGAACTAATTGACATTATAGAGAATGAAATTGACTGTTGTGTATTTGTGTTATGCCAGCAAAAAAATAAAAAGAAAATAATATCTTTGGAGAGTGACAGGACTTTCGTGTCTAGCTTCGAATCGATACTGAAAAGTGCCGCCTTAATAAAATGCGCGGATGTGGTGATTACTCCCGATACGTCTATAGTTCATATTGCGACAGCTTTTAATAAGAAGACAGTTGCTTTGTATTTAAATTATTCAAATACTTATGAGAGAGTTGATATAATTTGGGCTCCTAACAATCCAAACGCTGTTCAGATTTTTGTTGATACGAAAAACAACAGTTTAGAAAATGATATAAAAAATATATCCAATGACAACGTTTTGGAAGCTTTACGAAAACTTTTATAAGGGTTTTGAAATGAAGCTGATGATTGCAATACCTGTTTACAACAGAAAACAATATCTTGAGATTACCGCAAAATCTTTATATGAGTGTTCAAATGTTAATAAAAGTATAATAAAGGTTTTTAACGATTGCAGCACTGAATTTGATAGTGATTATTTAAGACAGTTATTTAATAAATTTAATGCATGGATTGTGGACGGGGAAAATAACTTAAAAGCTGATAGGCATACTTATAAAATTATACTTGATTTTTTAAATACAGAAAACGAAGTTTTATTTATTTGTGATTCTGATTTATTGTTAAGACCTGACGCAATAGACTATATTTTAAATAACTTTGATAGAACTGACGGCTTTTTGGGATTATATAATTCGGAACTTCACAGGGACATATATTTTGACGGGGAATTTGTGTATAAAGAAAACGTTGGTTTTGCTGGAATTTGTGTCTCAAAAGATCTTCTTCAAAAATTTGTTTTAAAACAAGAAGGAAATTCGGGCTGTATGGATTTTATATTATCTGATTTTTTAATTGACAACGGCGTAAGGCTTATGGTTCCAAAAAATTGTTATGTTCAACATATAGGTTTTTACGGACAGAACTGCAGCTCGTCTTCAGTTGAGTTTTCTACAAATTTTATGCCGTTATCTGAATTCAATAAGGAAATAGTGAACAAAATGCTTCCTATGGCTTTAAAGATACAAGCAAATGTGATAAAGTACCTATTGTTTGAAGATAAGTACAGAAAGCATGGTTTTATGCTTCATCAAACTCGTAGTTATTTTGCAAGAAATAGAAAGATAAAAGCATTAAAAAAATATTATGCGCAAAAATATCCTATCAGAGTTGTTGATGGGAAAAATGTGGAAAATTTAAAGATGAGAAAATAAAGAGTTTCTTTATTTAAACTAGTTTTTTTGATTTTTAATATATATTAAAACGTACTTTAATTTATGAGAAAAATATTATGTGTTTTATTATTTTCAGTTTTTTGCAGCGCGATTATTGCCGTCGTAGTTTTTGCTGAACAGTCGACAGGTTACCAAGATCTGGATCAGAGTGATTTTTTTATGCGTCATAGAGGACTTTTCGTAGATGGTGCCATTTTTCCGTTTGATGGAAAGGTTTTATCTAGAGGCAGCAAAGGTGACTATGATGAAATTTCATACGATTATTTTCAAGAATTTAATCATGGGATGGGAGGCAATTTTGCGTCTTTGTTTGACAAAGTTCAACTTATAGAGCCGTTGCATGAACAAAATACTTTTTCAATATACGGCGAAGATGCAGTTTTTAAGGTAAAGTATAACGGTCAATCAGAACTTCCTCAACTTATTTTAACATCCCCAGATGGTTCGACAAAGACTCATACGATGAATAAAAGCAGTGTAGAAGATAATATCTGTATATGCAGTTTGCGTTTAAAGAAAGGGAGCTACAATTATAAATATATAACCACAGATAAACTCTGTGAAATATCAGGGTGTTGGCATGTTACTACAAGACCTTATAATTTCGTTAGAAAATCTCCGAGTCTGCTTAATGATGTTTCGCCTGATAATGTTTGCTTTTCATGGAGTGTAAAGAGCGATGAAGAGAATGATTTGCTATCTTATAAATTATATCTTGGGTTTGAGCAATCGGAATCAAAGTTACCTGAAGTTGACAGTGGACCTAGTGTTAATTCGCTGTCGTTTACCATTTCAAATCTCGACCATAGAAAACGATATTATTGGTATATGATAGTAAAAAATAAGTTTGGTGCTTCTCTTAAAACTGAGGTTTATTCTTTTATAACAGGAGGCCTGCCAAAAAGATTTTATAATGCTCCAAATCCTTTTAATCCAACAAGAGTCGCTCAAACTGCTTTTGTTTTTCCTATGTATCAAAATGGAACAGCACAGATAACGATTTATTCTGAGTACGGTGATAAAATATGGGAATCGTCGACTATATCCTTTCCAGGAAATGCTCCGCAAATTATAATGTATGACGGAAAGGACGACGCCGGCAGGATGCTTTATAGCGGCACTTATCTAGCGGTTTTAACTAAAAGGTATTTAAATAAAACGGAAACAGAAAAATGCAGAATCTTAATAGTAAAATAATAGCAGTTGTTTTGTCGTTAACGCTTATTATTGTAAATACGCGAATCTCTTACTCTGAATTTGGAAGAAGGAGACATTTTTTATCGCATGGCTCGAGTGTAACTTCTTTCGGCACTGGCGAAAGCGTATTTTCAGCTTATGACGATCCTGCAAGTTTACAGTACAACCCGTCGCTTATGGTGTTTTTCCCCGTGAATGCTGTAAGTTTTTCAAGATTTAATTTGTTTGAAGGAAGTTCCCATAATTCAATATCAGCAGTGTTTGGAGCGGAAAAGAAAGCGTTTATTGGGATTTCCGCTTCTAATTTGTCGAGCGGAAATGTAGAGCTGAGAAAAGATATATTCAGCAATCCTGAAAAAGTCAATTCTGTAAATACTTGGGATTTTGTTGTCGCTGCCTCCTGTTTTATAAATTTTTTAAATGTAGCTTGCGGATTTAGTGCTAAATGTTTACCTCGTGATTTAAATTTTAAAAATGGTACATATGCAATTGACGGCGGACTTTCAAAAATTATTGATTTCGGCAATGTTTTGAAAGTAAAGCTGGGAATATCGGCGCAGAATTTTACTGTAAGTCGGCTGAACAATGGCGACGGTAGAGAAGATGGAATACCGATAATTTATAGATTAAGTTTTGCTTTTATTTTTCCGGTGTGCAACAGATTTAAATCAAAAGATACGATAAATATTTATGCCGATTTAAAACGTGAAGATGGTTATACGAATTTTTGCGGGGGTTTAGCTTACATAATTGCAGACAAATACACTTTGTGTGCCGGATATTATCCTGAGCATTTTACTTTTGGCATAGGGATAAGTTTTTATTCGTTTATATTGAATTATGCTGCTGATTTTGGAAATATGGGGTTAATAAATCGTTTTGGACTTACTTATAAATGGAATTTTAAAAAATCTGATGAATTTTCGGACGAACTTTCAAAAGAAGCGTATGATGCTTTAAACAAAAGGGAAATGAATTTTAAAAATGCCGAAAAAAAATTTGTAGAAGCAAAACGTTTATATGATAATAAAGAATATTTAAGAGCTACGGATATGCTTTCCGCTATAGTTATGTCTTGTCCGGATTATGAATTGCCTCGGGATCTTTATGAAAAAATCGCTAAGATGATGAAAGAAACGGCATATAGTACCAATGAGTCGGATTTTGGGAAATTAACTTATGCGAAAGCATATGTTGCTTATTACGACGCCAATTACAAAGAGGCGCTAAACGAATGGAAAAAGAATATTGGTTTTGTTGGCGGGACCGAAGAAATAAAAGATTACAGCAAGAAAATAGATACGATTCTTAAGCTTGAAAAATTGGAAGAGAGAGAGAAAAAACTCGATATGCAGGCGAGAGAAATGCTAAAAAGGGGAATTGAAAAATATAATTTGAGGAAATGGTTACAGTGTGTAAAGGAAATGGAAGAGCTTGAAAAATTTGTAAGCAGTAATAATTTTTCAAAAACTCTGGAATACTGTAACAAAGCAAGAGAATATATTGGTAAATCCGTAGCTGAACTTTCAAAGTCATTGTCGGTAAAGAATAAAACGACTAGCCAGTCTGAAGGACAGCAGGAAGAAAAAGTTGAATACGACGAAGCGTCGGCCGATAAAAAATATGCTGAAGGACTAGTCTTGTACGCACAGGGTAAATATTATGAAGCTGAACGTGCATGGGAACTTACCTTAAGATTTAATCCGCGTCATCACAAAGCAAATATCGCTCTCCGCAAACTCAAGAATTCTATGACTAACAGTAGTATTACCGCAACAGATTAAACTCAATTCTTGGCAATTACATAAATATTGAAAAGCAACTCACTTTAAAGTTCTTAAAATAGCAAAGAATATGCTATAATTATAACGATATTATTAAAGAATACTAAAGAAATATAAATGAACAATATCCGTGCAAACATAGAATTCATTAAAAATGCCATAGATTCAGTCAAAAATGCCTCTACTGATGTTGTTGAACTTGTAGCAGTGACAAAAACTTTTCCTTATTGGGATGTTTTAGAAGCTTTGAAACACGAGATAGAACATATCGGAGAAAGTAAAATACAGGAGGCGTTGCTCAAATTTGGACGACTTGGCTCCTCTCTCGACGGTATTACAAAGCATTTTGTCGGACATTTACAATCAAACAAGGCAAAAAAAGCTGTAGAAAATTTTGATTTGATACACTCTTTAGACAGTATAGACCTTGCTGTTGCTATAGGTCGCCATGCGGCGGGTATGGGCAAGCTGCAGAATTGTCTTGTCGAAGTAAAAGTTTCGCACGAAGTTACTAAAACTGGCGTCAGTCCTGATGATTTAGAAGATTTTTATAAACAGTGTCTGTCAATTCCGAACATTTTAATAAAAGGGTTAATGGTTATAGCGCCTTATAGCGATAATCCCGAAGATTCGAGACCTTATTTTAAACAAACGTATAAATTATTTGAAAACATAAAAAGATCTTTTGGCAGTTCCGAATTTAATATTTTATCTATGGGAATGTCAGACGATTATAAAATTGCCGTTGAAGAAGGCGCTACTATGGTGAGGGTAGGTTCGGCAATATTTGGGAAAAGAAATTATGGAAATAAGTAAAAAGCTTTTTTTTATCGGTTCTGGAAATATGGCACAGGCTATTATAGGCGGTCTTTTAGGTGCGAGACTTGTTAAGGCTGAAAATATTGTTTGCAATGACATAGTTAAAGAAAAAGTGTTAAATCTCCAAAGAAAATTCAGCGTATCAATCTCCGAAGACAAAGGTGAAGCTATAATAGGAGCCGATATAATTTTTCTTTCCGTTAAACCGCAGAATATGCTTAAAGTATTTGATGAGATAAGAAATTTTATAAAAAGGAAGGCGATTGTTATTTCAATTGCTGCTGGAATAACGACGAGGTTTATTGAAGACAATATTCAAAAAAACGTTGCGGTTATCAGAGCAATGCCTAATACTCCGGCTCTTGTGCTTTCAGGTGCTACGGCTTTGTGCAAAGGGAGATTCGTTTCAGATGAGCAACTTCAAAGGGCGAAATGTTTATTTTCAGCTATAGGAAAAGCTGAGATTCTTGACGAGAAAAATTTTAATGTTATTACGGCGTTGTCTGGCTCGGGACCTGCGTACATATTTTATTTCTGCGAACTTATGCAAAAAGCCGCTGAGAAACTTGGACTTAACAAAGATATTGCAAAAAAGTTTGCGGTTCAAACTGTTTATGGCTCGGGCAAAATGCTTGACGTGACAGAGGAATTTGCCGGAACATTAAAAGAAAAAGTGAAATCTTTAAACGGTACAACTGAAGCGGCGTTGAATTATTTCGAGTCTAGAAATCTTTTAGATATTGTTTATAAAGCTATGGAACAAGCTATGGAAACGTCTAAAAAACTTAGTAAGTGAATTTCAACCTATTTGTGAGATGGGGGAATTATAATGATTATTAAAGTTAGAGTGATACCTAATGCGAAGAGAAATGAGGTCGTGAGCAGGGTTGGATCTATTTTAAGAGTAAAGATTACGATGCCTGCGGTTGAGGGCAAAGCGAATGAAGAGCTTTGCGATTTTTTGTCAGAATTTTTTGACGTGAAAAGATCGATGATTTTCTTGAGAAAAGGCGAAAGAGGCAGAGAAAAAACTATTGAAATATTAGGACGTCTAGAAGAAGAGCTTAACGAGGTTTTGGATACAATACCGTAAATCTATATAAAGTGTCAATGTAACAAGTTAAAGAGTTTGTTGGGATAAGTGAAAATGAATGAAGAAAAAAATTATTCAAAGACGTTAAATCTTCCTAGAACAGATTTTCAGATGAAAGCAAATCTTGCGCGGAAAGAGCCTGCTTTTATTGAGGAGTGGGATAAAGAGCATCTTTATATTAAAATCTGTGAAAAAAATAAAAACCGAGAAAAATTTATTTTTCATGATGGTCCTCCTTATGCAAATGCAAGTATACATATAGGAACTGGACTTAATAAGGTTTTAAAAGATTTCATTGTAAAGTATCGTTCTATGTCTGGAAATTATGTGCCTTTTACTCCCGGTTGGGACTGTCACGGTCTTCCTATTGAACAACTTGTTTTAAAGGAAATGAAAATCGACAAAAGTAAAGTTGATAGGCTCGTTTTCAGGAAGCAAGCTGCCGATTTTGCAAGAAAGTTTATTGAAATACAGAAAAGTGAATTTAAAAGGCTTGGTGTTATAGCAGATTGGGATCATCCTTATTTGACTCTAGATCCTAAATACGAAATGTCTATAATAAAAGTTTTCGGCGACTTGGTAAAAAAAGGATTTATATATAGAAGAAAAAAACCTGTTTATTGGTGTCCTACTTGCGAGACGGCTATGGCGGATGCCGAAGTTGAATATGCGGATATTAATTCGGATTCTATTTTTGTAAAGTTTCGGATAATATCGCTTCCTGAAGCGTTTAAGACCAAAGAAACTGTGTTAGAAGGTTTTTCCGTGCTAATATGGACAACAACTCCGTGGACGCTTCCTGCAAATGTCGCATTGGCTTTTAATAAGGACTATGAATATGTCGCTGCGGTTTATAAGTTTGAAGATCTAAGAGAGGAAAAGCTTATAGTCGCGAAAGATTTGGCTGAAAGCGTTAAAGATAAAATAAAAGCCGTAAATTTTGAGATTGTTTTTAAAGCTAAAGGTGTTGATTTTGTAAATGCGAAGTGCCAAAGTCCGTTGATTGCAGACAGATGGTCACAGTGTATTGTGGCTGAATTTGTGAGTGTAGAAGATGGAACCGGCATAGTGCATATAGCGCCGGGACATGGACCGGAAGACTATCAAGCAGGATTGGAATACGGTCTCGAAATTATATCTCCTGTCAACGATAAAGGGTTGTACACAAAAGAAGTTCCAGAATTTGAGAGTATTCACGTTTACAGAGCAAATCCTTTGATAATAGAAAAGCTTGAGAAAGAAGGAAAAATTCTGGCGAAATTAAGATTATCTCATTCGTATCCACACTGCTGGAGATGTAAGAATCCAATAATTTTTAGAGCTACGCCACAGTGGTTTTTGTCGGTGGAGCATAATGATTTGAGAAAGAGATTATTGGAGTCTGTGAAAAACGTCCAATGGATCCCAAAATATGGCGAAAATAGAATAACGGCAATGCTTGAAGGACGTCCGGACTGGTGTTTAAGTCGCCAGCGTTTGTGGGGAGTTCCTATACCTGTGTTTTACTGTGGAGAATGCGGCGAACCGCTGCTTGATTCTGAAGTTATAGACGGGATATCGGCATTGTTTGGAGAGAAAGGATCTAATTCGTGGTTTGAAATGAGTGCAGAAGAACTTTTGAAAGGAACCGTTGTAAAATGCTCTTCGTGCAATTGTTCAAATTTTAAAAAAGAAAAAGACATATTGGACGTATGGTTTGATTCTGGTGTTTCTTATGAAGCCGTTTTGTCAAGTGGAAACTATAGAGATTTGGAATATCCCGCGGATTTATATGTTGAAGGAAGTGACCAGCATCGCGGATGGTTTCAAACTTCTATGATCCCGTCTGTGGCAATAAAAGGAAAATCGCCTTATAAAAGTGTTTTGACGCACGGTTTTGTTGTCGACGGACAAGGAAAAAAAATGTCAAAGTCAATAGGCAATATTGTGTCAAGCGAACAGTTAATAAATAAATATGGAGCCGATGTCGTCCGTCTTTGGGTAGCTTCAAGCGATTACAAAGAGGACATAAGAATATCTGATGAGATTATAAAAGGTTTAAGCGATACTTATAGAAAAATAAGAAATACAATAAGATTTTTATTGGGAAATCTCGCCGATTTTGATTTAGCGACACAGGCTTTGCCTTTTGAATATATGCAGGAGACTGATAAATATGCGTTGAACAGGCTTCAGCAGCTTATATCGTGTACTGTATCCTCTTATAAAAATTACGAGTTCCATAGAGTCGCGACAGCGATAAATAACTTTTGCATAGTATTTTTAAGCGGTTTTTACCTTGATGTTTTAAAGGATGTTCTCTACTGCGATAAAAAAGACAGTAGAGAAAGGAAGAGTGCCCAGTCTGCAATGCTCGAAATCTGTTCCGTTATAATAAGGCTTGTGTCGCCGATACTTTCGTTTACCGCTGAAGAAGCTTGGAAAGAAATGAGAAAATTAGTGCATGATCTGCCGCAATCGGTTTTTCTTGCGGATTTTCCGGCGGCAAACGGTAAATGTATTCTTAATGTCGAAACACTTGAAAAATGGGAAAAGATATTTTACGTAAGAAAAGAAGCGTTAGCTTCTTATGAAAAATTAAGGCGGAACAAAGTTATAGGTTCAAATCTTGAGGCTTCGTTAAATATAACGTACGGACAAAAATATAATGAAGTTTTTAAAGATATGAAACTTATGAATCTGACGCTGGGTAGTTGGGATATAAAGTGTAACTTCTCGGATAAAGATGATTTGCTAATAGAAGCTGCAAAATCAGAGTACGGAAAATGTGCAAGATGCTGGAGACATATCGATGGTATAAAAGACGGATTATGCCCAAGATGCAGAGAGGTTGTCGAATAGATGAAAAGACCGCTGCTGATAGGTATTATTGCACTTATTTTAGATCAGCTTACAAAGACTTTAGTGGATAAATTTATAGACTATGCTTCTTCAGTCAATGTTATTTCGTTTCTTGATTTTTTCAATATTGTAAACGTTCGTAACACAGGAGCGTCTTTCAGCATGTTTCAAGGCAGGAATTCATTATTTGCGCTTATGGTGTTTTTGTTTTTGTCTGCTGTATCGATATGGCTTTATAAAAACTGGAATAAAATTCGCAAAGTTCAGAGATATGCTTTTTGTCTTGTTATTTCGGGAGGGCTTGGGAATCTTATAGATAGATTGTTGCGTGGTGCTGTTGTTGATTTTCTTGATTTTGGGATTAATTCTTTAAGATGGCCTGCATTTAATGTCGCCGATTCCTGTATTTTTATAGCAGCAGTTATTATTTTTGTTGATATCTTGATGTTTTCTAAGCGGCAAAAGGAAGAAAAGGTATAAATATGCACCCAATTCTTTTTAGATTTGGAAGTTTTACAATCTATACTTATGGTCTTTTTATGGCTGCGGCTTTTGTCGCGGCTATTTTTTATCTTTCGTATTTGATAAAAAAATCAAAAGAGAAAATTATTTCGCAAAATGACTTATATTCTCTTTTTATATATATGATGATTTTTGGCATAATGGGAGCGAGACTTCTTTTTGTTCTTATAAATTTAAACGAATTTATTTTATACCCGCTAGATATTCTTAAAGTATGGCAAGGAGGGCTTGTTTATTACGGAGGTTTTATTGCCATAATAATCTATCTATATATATATGCGAAAAGAAAAAATGTGGCTTTACTTGATTTAAGCGATTTTTTTGCTCCGGCTTTAGCTTTAGGACATGCCATAGGGAGAATCGGTTGTTTTTTTGCCGGTTGTTGTTACGGGAAAGAGAGCAACCTTCCATGGGCGGTAGTATTTACTAACGAATATTCTTTGGCTGTTATAGGAAAATCTCTGCATCCGACTCAGCTCTACGAAGCTTTTATAAATTTTTTATTATTTGTGTTTTTGCATTTTTATTCTAAAAAAGAGCATAAACTTGGCATGTCTTTTGCGATTTACATTATGAGTTATGCTGTTTTAAGGTTTGCCATTGAGTTTTTCCGTGATGATTACAGGGGAATGCAGTATTTTGGTTTTTCTATATCGCAAGTAATATCTGTTTTTCTGTTTATGATAGGGATTTTTGTAATATGCAGGAAAAAATAATATATGAAAAATTCGAAATGGAAAGAATGGATTCTTATTTGGCTTCGATACATAAGGATTATTCCCGTTCTTATTTTCAAAAACTTGTGTGTAGAAAAAAAGTTTTTGTAAACGGTAAGTCTGTTCCTGTAAGTCGTAAATTAAGACATGGCGATGTTATAACGGTTGAATTTGAAAAAGAACAAAAGCTTCGTATAAAACCTGAAAAAATAAAACTTGAAATTGTATATGAAGATAATGATATTATTGTTGTAAATAAGCAGTCTGGTATTGTAGTTCATCCGTCTTATGGCCATGCGTCGGGAACTTTGCTCAATGCTTTAATGAAATATTTCGGTGGGAAATATGACCCTTATTTAGTGCACAGACTTGATAAAAGTACTTCGGGACTTATTATTTTTGCGAAGAATGAAAAAGCTAAAATAAGTATTTCAAAACAATTTCAAAAAAGAGCTGTAAATAAAATATATTACGCCGCGGTAAAAGGTATTATTTCTGAAAATAAAGGCAGAATAGAAGCGCCGCTGGGAAGATCTCCTCAAAACAGAAAGCTTATGTCTGTGAATCCTCTTGCAAAAAAAATGGCTATTACGGAATTTAAGGTTCTTGCAAGAAAAGATGGCTACACTTTGTTGGAAGTAAAAATTATTACAGGTAGAACTCATCAGATAAGAAGCCACATGAAATATATAAATCATCCGCTTATAGGCGATCAGCAATATGGCGGACCAGAAGTAATCGGGGGAATGAAATATGAGAGGCAGATGTTGCATGCGCATAATATAGCTTTTACACACCCATCAACTTCAAGAACAGTTAGATTTACCGCTGAACTTCCAAACGATATGAAAGAAATATTTAAGACAATAAAGTAGGAATTGCAAAATGAAACTGTATCTGTCTTTATATTTAATTTCTGTTTTTTATTCTTTAGTTTGCTTTGCAGTTATAATATTTTTTTCAGAACAAATTGTGTCGTAGGATATGCTTCTTGAAACCCAAAATAAATAATCCATTTCTTGTTTCAACATACTAAAATATTATTTGTTCTTAAATTTTCAAATGCATTTTCTGCGAGCGTTTAAGCGAGATATGTTTCTTCATCAACAATAAAGACGAAGCGATATCAAGCCGCTCCGTTCTCCTTTTTGCTGTCGCTAGGCATTTAAAAAGAGCCTATAGTTACCTGTAAACTCGACATATAAGATAGCTAAACAGCTTTAGGCGGTATCCGCTTCACGGATTTACATCGGTTCAATATTTACTGTAGTTAAAAGCGGTTGAAGTTGTTCCGTATGAGATTTTATATTTCCAAGAGGAATAAAATTAGTAAGCAACGGAGACGCTCCTTACAAATACTGAGGCAAAGACGAATAAGAACGTACATAGGAACTAATTCGTACCTGCTTATGATCCGTATCGTATGGTTTCATAGAGCGAACCCGCATTAACTCCTTTCAGATGTTTGACTTGAGTGGAATGATAATTCAAATTAAATAGAAAACTCAAATATTTTGTAAAATAATTGTCCGCTCGAATTTTACCTTCAGTATGAGAAAGGCAGATTACTCTTTTCATATCTATATCCTCATATATAAAAGATGGCAAAACTTTGCATATAACTAATTTTAATGCAATATATTAGCGAACATATCTATAATAAAGAGATTCATTCTAAGGGCTTGTAAAGTTGGAATGCCTGTCGATTTATGGATAAAGTAAAACACAATTATTCATTAATCTCGATCTCGTCAGTTAATCTTATCAGTTAAAAAAAGGAGCGTCCGTAAAACCGCTCCTTTTTTGGTGTATCAGTAAGCAAATATAGCGGTATTTTTAATTCTCTTTAGCCATAGCAACATTAACTTATAAGAAGACATCGAATGAGCTTCTCCACTTTCATTTAGAGTCTTCACTTCCTTTGCTGTTGCTTGCATCTTTTTTCCCTTTTGAGTTAGCGTCATCAGCTTTAGCTTTGAAGTTTTAAAACAACGCTTAATTCCTTGCGCGTATACAAAGTAATATAGGCAATAATATTAGCATCAATACAGAGAGATAAGAGAGATATGTGTCACTTATATTCAGCGTAGTAAATACTAATAACAAGTAACACAAGAGGAAGGAGGAACATTATCAGGCGTTCTTGGATTGTTTTCATTTGATGGAGGTGTGGGTGTTGGTGTTTTTGAAAGCTTGAGCGAAGGTGAAAGGATTGGAGGCAACTTACTTTTATCATCTTCTAGCAGAATTCATATGTTTTCCAATATCAGCAGACTTCATACTGTAGCCGGCGATTAAAGTTACGACCAAGCGCAGAGATACTATCTTTTTCATTTTTATATTTATATGGACGGAAAGAGATGAATAAGAATTTTATTATTAATATTAAAATATTATCATTTGTAAAGTACATAATCAAAAGAAGAGCTACTGTACTGTAATCTATCGGCTATCAAATAAGCAGCCTTTTTATAACGCGAAAAACGGTTTTTTATATCACCTGTATATTTGTCAATTCAAGTAGAACAGATGTTAGTTAGCAATATTTCATATAGCTGCCTGCGGCAACTTGCTAATGATTATTTACCTGACATCAAAGAAATGCTTTCTATATTTATCACGTCGCGTTTTCTTAACTTAATGTCGGAGTCAGTCGGTCATTGTCCGTATCTGCTTTATTAGGGCAGGTAACGAAAAAGAAAGAAAACAAAAAACACCACCCCAAAATAAACGATTAAATCTATAATTAAAGCTACTTGCTAACTCCTCTTAAAGACGACGGTAGAAGAATTGTCGTTCGTATTCGATATATCATCCACAGTTTGAGTCAATGATTTAATACAGTCGCTACACAACATCGCGATTATCAATATTATTCCAATTAACCTATTATTTACTGAATGATTTTACAGTTTCGTGATTAAGTTTGCTTCCTTTTGCGTCCTTGTTGCGACTTCGTTTTCAGTCGCGTATCGCGGTCGTTTCTGTTGCTGTTGCTGTCTCATTCCCTTAGACAATCCAAACAGAAGGGGAAAGGGATAAACTTTTTTTATCAGAATCCTTTAAGCGGTATGATCATTCTCATATCATTAATCTTTGCGACTTTCGTCAAAATCTTCGCTTCTTCAGCAGCCAAAAAATAGTTCATTCAACTTTTTCTTTTTCAGGGTTAGAACACTTTAAGACTTTTCGACTAGGTCCGGCTATGCCAATATTTGCAATACTTTGAATCGGAGCGGTTCGCTATAGCATAGTTTCCGCTCCGAATTTTCTTGCAAATTTGGTATGAGTTACACAAATAGCTATTAAGAAAACTATCTGTTTTTTTGGTGTCACTTCTATATAATACACATAAGGATAATTGCTGAGAATCCGACTAGATGGCATGCTCTTTTTTCGTCCATTTATTTTTTTTCGTCGAATCTCTATATTATTGAAATAATTGAGTAGTGCATATTGCTCGCCAAGTTAAGAATATATACGCTTTAAATACTTTTTTGATTGTATGATATTTAGTAACAGATTACCGACTAAATCCCTTTTTTTATTTTTTTTGCTGACACATCATTAAGTCTTACTTTTTCGCGACACATTTAAATTGCGTCGCGTTTTTCTTAATTCGACTTTTTGCTGGCAGCTGCGTAATATGTTATGATTTTTTGGATCTCTTCCTATCTTCCGAGTCGTATTTTATTTTTAAAATGACTTGAGTAATTGAAAGAAAGAGTACTACTGTGTTTGGTGCGTAAATCGCGGGTTGCTCGGATATTATACCGTAAATTATCCACAATAGAGTGCTCGTTGTATAAAGAATGAACATTTGGATTGAAACATCTTTCGCAGATTTCATTTTCCACGTTTTATAAACCTGTGGCGTAAAAGATATCATAGAAATAATACCTGCAACGTAGCCTATGATTTTGTAAGAAAACATTTTTTATCTCCTTTAGACTCAAGCGTTTTGTATATTTTATTAAAATATCACATAAAATGAAAATACAGATATACATTTTTTTTGTTCACGGTTGACATTTTTATCATTAAAATAGAATATTTGTCTTTTAGTGGAATATTTTTAACAGAAGATATATTCTTTGACGCAGAGTCTGCACTTTTTGATATTATTAAATTTAATCATTTTCTAAAATAAATTTCCACACCATTTGGCTATATACAAAAATTGGTATTATAAAAAAACATATTTTAAAAAATAAAATTGTCTTTGCGACTTTTTTTTCCACTATTTCCGCAAATCAAAATTTACGCGTTTCCCTCGCTCCTAAAAATATGCATGAACTGATTTATTTTTCAATATTCTTTTATTTCTTTTCTTTTTTCTGTTTTTCGAGATAGACGGTTAGGATTGCTATATCAGATGGTTTTATTGCACGTATTTCTGAAGCTTGTCCTATCGTCTGTGGGCATACTTCAAAAAGCCTTTGTTTTGTTTCTGCAGAAAGCGATTCAAGTTTGTTGTAATCAAAATCTTCCGGTATTCTTCGGTCTTTATTTTTTTTCATTTTATTTGCCATTTTATCTTGAATTTCAATATAGCCTTCGTATTTTTTGCGGATATAAACTTCTTCTTGCGCTTTTTCAAGAGACCATGGAGACAACTCCTCATCACTAGGCAGATTTTCTGCATTTCCTTCGTATATATTTGTCAATACTTTTCTATAGAATTCGAATTTTTTGTATGCTTTATCTGATATGAGACCTATTGAATGTCCTATGTCCATAAGTCTTAAATCAGCGTTGTCATTTCTTATTGAAAGTCTGTATTCTGCTCGAGAAGTAAACATTCTATAAGGCTCATCCATGCCTTTTGTTGTTATATCGTCTATAAGTATTCCTATGTAGGATTCATTTCTTCCAAGTATAAGCGGCGCTTTCCCCGAAACTTTAAGGCCGGCGTTTACGCCTGCGACAAAACCCTGAGATGCCGCTTCTTCATAACCTGTCGTTCCGTTTATCTGTCCGCCCAAAAAAAGATTTTCAACGGTTTTCGTTTCCAAAGATTTTTTTATCTGTAAAGGATTTGAATAATCGTATTCAATAGCATATCCGTATCTTATTACTTTTGCATTCTCAAGACCTGCTATTGAATTTATCATTTGCTTTTGTAAATCAAAAGGAAGACCTGTATAGAGTCCGTTCAGATAAATTTCGTTGGTATTGTAGCCTTCTGGCTCCACAAAGATGTGGTGGCTTGTTTTTTCGGGATAGCGTTCTATTTTTTCTTCTATAGCAGGACAGTATCTGGGACTTTTGCTGTTTACTTCGCCGATATTAATAGATGAAAGTTCGAGGTTATCGCCGACTATTTTATGTGTTTTCGTATTTGTATAGGTAAGCCAGCAGGAGAGCTGTTTTAGCTTTTTTCTCCATTCTTCAACTTTTGTGAAGTGGGAAAAAGGCATGGGTTTCTCGTCGCCCGACTGTTCGGTCATTTTTGAATAATCTATTGAGCGGCTATTGATTCTTGGCGTTGTAGTTGTTTTAAATCTTCCAAGCACCAATCCACAGTCTTCAGCAAGCGATTTTGAAAGATATGAAGCAGATCTTTCGTTAAACCTTCCGCCATCAAAATGCATTTTACCAAGATATATTGTGCCTTTTAAAAAAGTTCCAGTAGTTAACACGACGGCATCTGCCTCTATTGTTTCACCGGTAAGTATTTTTACTCCGTAGACTTTACCATTTTTTACTATTAGAGATGTAACTTCAGACTGTAGTATTTCAAGATTCTGCTGATTTTGCAGAGATTTTGACATTAAAACCGAATATAATTCTTTGTCACACTGAGCTCTCGGAGACCAAACTGCAGGACCTCTTGAACTGTTCAATATTTTAAATTGTAAACCCGCGTAGTCTGTCGTCTGTCCCATTTCTCCGCCCATAGCGTCGATTTCTCTTACCATTTGTCCTTTTGCAATCCCGCCAACAGCTGGATTGCAAGGCATTTTGGCTATTGAATCGACATTTAATGTGATTACAAGAGTTTTTAAGCCCATTCTTGCACATGCTAAAGAAGCTTCACATCCGGCATGTCCCGCCCCGACAATTACTACCTTATATTTTCTTTCCATTGCAATACAAATCCTTTGAGACTTTGCCTGACAATCCGACAATTGATCGTGCCTGCATATCTGTTATACGCGTATAATGTCGGTCGATAATTGTAGAAAATTGTATCTTTTTGCATTGCTGAAAGCAATATCTTTTAATAATCTCGATAATCTCGGATTTAATAACTGAGTGTGACTTGTTAAAAGATAAAAGAAGTTGATCGAAAGAAAAAAATAGCGAGATATTTTTAGAACGGAGCAAATGTCAAGGAGGTTTGCGTTTAGAGAGCTAAATAGTATATGGCGGCATTCTATAAGGGATTAATATAAAAATGATAGTAATTGGGACAGACATGTCAGATATGTTATGTTTCAGAATTTTAAAATGTTACTGTTTGTCTAAATAAATATTACAATTACATTGAATTTTTATGTATTTTTTAATAAAATACAAAGGTTAATTATCTATAATTATCAATTGCTGCTAAACTAAATTTTAGTATATCGTAATTATGTTTCTGCACTTTATTGAGGGCTTTGATGAAAACTCGTTCAATTTTAACATTTCTCCTAATGTTATTTTCTGTATATGCTTATGCGGATACTTATGCGATTTCAAATATTTTAATTGATGGACTACAAAATGTGAAGCCGAAAAGCGTTTTGTCAGTTGTAAGTCTTAAGAAAGGCGAATTCTATTCAGCCGATAAGGCAAGAGAGGATGTCCGTTCAATTGTTGGAACTGGATGTTTTGACAATGTTGAAGTTTGTTTTGATAATCTTAACGGAAATCTTACTTTTACCGTTGAGGAGAAGCCTTATATAGAGCATATTATTTTCAAAGGCAACTCGGAATTTTCTGAAAGGAAACTTAAAAGTGAAAGTACATTAAAAGAAAAAGATTACTATGATTCTTCAAAATTTAAAGAAACAAAAGAAAAGATAAGCGTTTTGTACGGCGAAGCGGGTTACGTCGATTGCCAGATTGAAATTTATCCTACTGTTAATGCGGATACGAATAAAATGACAATGACTTTTCTTATAACCGAAAATAATAAAATCACTGTCGAGGGAGTTAAAATTAGGGGTGCGGTTTTCTTTAAAGAAGAAGAAATTCTCAAGCTTATGAAAATAAATCTGAAAAAAGTATTTAAAGAAGATATTTATAATGTAGATCTGGAGTCAATAGAAAAATTATATAAAAACAACGGTTTTATGGATTATCAGTTTGTTTCTTCGACAGTTGAATATAATAATGCCAGAACGGAGATGTTTTTAACGTTAGATATTAGCGAGGGCAACAGATATAAAATAGGTTCTGTAACTTGTAACGGCAATTTTGCTATTGACGATAAGGAAATAGCAAAAATAATTAAATTTAAAAAAGGACAGATTTTTAATCAGGATAAAGTTGACGAAACAGTGATGAGTATCTATAAGTCCTATTTAAATAAAGGATATATGAAAACAAAGATTACTCCGTCTTTTAAAAAAAAGGATGATAGTGGGTTTGTCCATATAAATTTATCAATTGAAGAGAATTCTGTTGTTCGTATAGGGAATATTTATATTGAGGGGCTTGTTTCGGTAAAGGATAAAATTATAAGAAGAGAACTTCTTATAAAACCCGGAGAGGTGTTCGAACCTGAAAAAATATCCAAAAGTCGCGAAAAAATTCAAAGTTTGGGTTTTATCAATAATATTGAATTTAAGATGCTTAATACTGGAGATCCTGATATTGTGGATTTAGCAGTTTCTGTTGTTGAGGGAGAAAATGGTTTGCTTAGCTTGAGTGCTGGATATTCTGTAGATGGTGAGTTAACCGTATCGGCACAGGCTCAGCATCTGAATATATTTGGATTGGGACAAAGATTGGGCTTGTTTTTGGATTTTAGCAAAAGAAGCCAGAATTATGAAATAAGTTGGACAGAGCCGTGGGTTTTTGATAAAAACTTAAGTTTAAGCTTGGATACATTTAAAATTTGTAAAGGAAGGGATTTTAAAGAAATAACGGACGCATATAACGAAAAGAAGACTGGGTTTACGGCAAAAGTAGGTCACAGAATTAATGATTATATAAGTTTGTTGGTTGGATATAACTATGAACGTATTATTTTAGACAATATTAACTCATCTGTAAGAGACAATATTAAACGTGATTCATCGAAAAATAAATCTAGCATTCTTGCCCAATTTATTTATGATTCGAGGGATTATGTTTTTGATCCTTCAAAAGGAAGCAGGCATTTTGCAAACGTACAGTTGGCGAGCTCTTATTTGGGCGGGGATATAGATTTTGTTAAAGGATCTACTAGGTCAACGTGGTTTTTTAATACATTTTGGAAATTTGTATTGTGTGTTAATTTGCAAGGCGGTATAATTGTACCATATGGGCATTGTCAAACTGTTCCTATTTATGATGGGTTTTATTTGGGCGGTTCGGATACTATAAGAGGTTACAAATATAGAACTGAAATTGGACCTGACATGGGCGGCAAAATTATGGGACTGATGAACTTTGAATATAAATTTCCGATAATTAGTTTTGATGAAAAAACAGTGGTTCAAGGCAGCATATTCTTTGATATAGGCGGAGTTTGGGGTGATTATAAGAATGTAAAATTAACTTCAGAAAACGGTAAAAACAATTTGGGTTCTGGTATAGGTTTTGGGATAAAGCTTGTAAATCCTTTTGTTCCTGTAAGGGTCGATTTTGGATACGGACTAAATCATAACCAGAAACCGGGAGAAAAGACGTATCAAGTATATTTTAGTGTCGGAGAAAGTGTTTTTTAAAATATTTTTCTGAATCGTTGACAATTTGTGCTTTTTAAGTCGTCCGCGAGCGGGGCAATTATAAGAAGTAAAGATGTTTCGGGAATTTATTTTAGTGAATATGCGACATGATGCGGGCATAATTTTAAATTGGTGGAACATTTAACGTAAAAACGTAAAGATGAAAATATATTACAGACAAAATTATATAGATGGTTGTGAAGGATGGATAAATAAATGAAACTTACGGCGCTGGAACTTGCGACAATTGTTTCAGGAGAACTTATTGGCGATAAAAGTATTGTTTTAACGGGGGCTAACGGACTTTTAGAAGCAAAAAAAAATGAAATTTCTTTTTTGGAGAGTTTAAAATATCTTTCCAAAGCTTTAAAAACTGAGGCTGGAATTATTTTTGTTGCAGCAGATACGGATATTCTACAGTTTAAAGACAAAAATGTCATAAAAGTGTCGGATCCCCGCTATGCTTACGGTATTGTCCTTTCCATTATTGAAAAAGAGAAATTTGATTCAATAGGAAAAAGTGTGCATGCATCCTCCTCAATAGCAGATGGCGCAAAACTGGGAAAAGATGCATATATAGGACAAAACGTCGTAATTGAAACAGGAGCAGAAATTGGTAATAATGCAAAGATATTTCCCAATGTGTATATAGGTAAAAATGTAAAAATCGGTAAAGAATGTCTTATATACTCCAATGTTATTATAAGAGAGGATACCGCGATAGGTGACAGGGTTGTTATTCAACCTGGGGTTGTTATTGGCGGAGACGGTTTTGGTTTTACGACTGTTAACGGTAAGATGTGCAAGATTCCGCAGGTGGGAAGAGTTGAGATAGGAGATGACGTTGAGATCGGAGCAAACACTACAATTGACAGAGCTACTGTCGATGTTACAAGAATAGGAAGCGGGACAAAAATTGATAATCTCGTTCAAATAGGACACAATGTTCAGATTGGCGAAAACTGTCTAATTGTCGCACAGGTTGGAATATCGGGGTCAACACGGTTGGGAAATAACGTGACAATCGGCGGACAAACCGGAGTTATGGGACACTTGAAAATAGGTAACAATGTGATGATAGCAAGTTGGTCATGCGTTTCAGGACATCTGAATGATGGCGAGCAGGTTGGCGGGAATCCTATAGCACCGATTAATCAAAGTATAAAGGCGAGAGTATTGATGAGAAAATTACCTGAGATATATCGGGATTTGAAAAAAATGAAAAAACATTTGGAAAATAAACAGACTTAATATGGCGAAGCAGACGACTGTTTTGAGAGAAGTTTCTGTTGAAGGAGTAGGACTTCATACCGGAAATAAAAGCATGGTAATTTTTAAACCTGCTCCCAATGCTGGATATGGTATTAAATTTATAAGAATAGATTTGCCGAATAGACCTGAGATTAAAGCTGTTTGGTCAAACACTTCTACAGGTATGGTGGTAAGAGGAAGTGTTATTGAAAAAAATGGTGCGAAAGTTTGTACAATTGAACATATTATGTCTGCATGTTTTGCTCTCGGAATTGACAATTTAATTATAGAAATAAATAATAATGAACCTCCGATTTTAGATGGAAGTGCAAAAATATTTGCAGAGACTCTTTTAAAATGCGGTGTAAAGGAATTTGATGTTCCAAGAGAGTATTACGTTCTTAAAAATCCCGTATATTTTAAATCTGGAAAAACTAAGATATCTGCTTATCCATCTGATAAACTTGAAATAGAGTGTACTATAGGTTTTGATCATCCATTTTTACGGTTTCAACAGATGTCTTTAAGAGATTTCAACAAAGATTTTTATTTAGACAATATTGCGCCGGCAAAGACATTCTGCTTTGACTATGAAATAGAAGCGCTTCAAAATAGAAAACTTGCTCTGGGCGGATCTATGAATAGTGCTATAGTCATAGGTTTGAATGGAGTACACAATAAGAAGTCGTTGCATTACAGCGATGAGTTTGTAAGACATAAGATGCTTGATTTGATAGGTGACATATATTTAGCTGGAAAACCTGTAAAAGCTAAAATAATCGCGGATAAACCAGGACATCAAAACAATATAGGTTTTGTGAAAGAGTTTTTGAAAAAAGCAGTTATTGAAAATGATGAAATTACAGGAGGTGACAATGAACAATAATACTAAAAACGCAGAGTCGACAGGAACCGAAAGGATATTAAGTACTGAGGAAGTTTTAAATTATATACCTCATAGATATCCGTTCCTTATGGTTGATAAGGTAAAAATAGATACGGCAAATGCTTCAAAAATCGTAGGATATAAATGCGTAAGCGGAAATGAAAATTTCTTTCAAGGGCATTTCCCGGGGGCGCCAATAATGCCCGGAGTTTTGATTATTGAAGCAATGGCACAGACATCTTGTGTTATGTTTCTTTCAAAGCCTGAAATGAAAAATTGTCTTGCGTATTTTATGTCTATAGACAAAGCAAAATTCCGCAAGCCCGTAAAACCGGGAGATGTTCTTGAACTTCGCGCGGAGATAATAAAAAATGCAGGAAAACGCGGAAAAGTGAAAGGCGAGGCTTATGTGGACGGGAAATTAGTTGCAGAAGCTGAGTTTATGTTTGTTATTGTTGACAGAAACTAAGAGACGTAACACAGAAGGTATCTGTCTTTTCTTTGTTCAATGTAGAAAAAGGGGAATGAATATGTATTAGGTCGCGGTTGCTGTTATAATCTCAGAGTCAGCGTGAGAGATATAAGATGATTCATCAGAGGGCTGTGATCGGTAAAAGTGCAGTTGTTGAAGGAAATGTGGAAATATGTTCCTAATATAATTATATGCCCGGAGACAATTATAAAAAATGGAGCAAAATATACGGACGGTTGGTTATTGAGTATGCTGAAATAGGAAGTAATTGTGAGATTTTTAATTTTTCGTCAGTGATAAACGTCTCCATTTAAAATATCAGGGTGAGGAGACATAGGTTATAGTTGGCGCCGTCGCTACAATCAGAGAATGTACAACTTTAAATAGAGGCACTAATGCGCGGGATAGACTGTTGTTAGCGTAAACTGTTCGCTTATGTCGTGCGCATATAGAGACCGTGCCGGCGTAATAATAGGATATTCAACAGAAATTGTGGGATATGTTAAAATAGACGATGGCATAATCTTAAGTGTAAGCATAGTCGTTCATTAATTTTGTAAGATTGGAAAATTCACAATGATAGACGCAGGTTCAATGATTAATATGGATGTTGTCTCTTATTTAACAGTGCAGGAGGACAGGGCGACTTTTGTCGGTTTAAATCTTGTGGGGTTAAAAAGAGAGAAAAATGAAACTTGCTGAAATTGAAGATATAAAAAATGCTCGTAGAAATATTGTTTATGTCAAAACTGACATTGGAAAATGCAATGACGGAGCTTGAGGATTTAACGTTGCCTTATGTTAAAGATATAGCGATTTAACATACTGTCATCGTTTTGACTATTCTGCTTCACGGCATCATAAGATTTGGGTCTGTTTGAAAAATCTTTTGTTACATGTATGAAAAAGATGTAACACTTTGAATAAACATTTAATCTGTTCTTTTGTTTTTCGACAAAAAAGAGAGAGAATTTGTTCTTAAGTAAGCATTTATCTATTGGCATAAATATAGTATCTCTTAAACTTTGCTTATCGCTTGAGAGCGAAACAAAGTTTTTTATAAAATAGCATATGCATTGGAAATGATATCTGGCGTAATTTCTCGGTTATTAAAGAATATGATAAACTAGAGCGATGATTATGAATCTGCCAGCAATGTGGGCAACTAAATAATAAACGAGGTCTAAAAATTTAGCTTAGGCATAAGCTAGAAGTGTAAAAAAAAATGATCCATAAAACGGCAATAATTGATAGGACTGCAATTATAGAAAGCGACGTAGAGATTGGCGCTTATACTGTGATAGGTGAAAATGTTAAAATTAAATCGGGAACTGTAATAGGTTCAAACGCTTATATAGAGTGCGCTGAAATTGGTAAGAATTGTAAAATTTATAATTCCGCTTCAATCGGAACCCCCCCTCAGAATTTATGTTATAATGGCGAGTCTTCAAAAGTTTATGTTGGCGACGGTACAGTGATGAGAGAGTTTGTAACTTTTAACAGGGGCACGAAAAAAACAGAGAAAACAGTAGTCGGCAAAAATTGTTATTTTATGGCGTCATCTCATGTAGCTCACGATTGTCGCGTAGGAGATAACGTTGTTATGGCGAATTGTTCTGCTGCAGCAGGACATGTCGAAATCGGCGATGATGCTTTTATAAGTGCGAATGTTGGAATTCACCAGTTTGCAAGAGTCGGGAAAGGCACAATGACGGGAAGCGGAGCTGCCATTAGCATGGATATAATTCCGTACACTTTATGTATGGGGTATAGGGCGGTGCTCAATGGTCTAAATCTGGTCGGTATGAAAAGAAGAAAAATGTCTGCTGAGGAAATTGCCGCCGTTAAGGACGCTTACCGTACTCTCTTTATGTCGAAACTTTTGCTTAAAGATGCTTTGGCAAAAATAGAACAAAGCATGTCCGTTTGCGTTCAGGAGATAGTTGAGTTTATAAAGAGTTCCCAAAGAGGAATAGCAAGACCCGAATGACGACATATGAGTTTGCCTTGCCGTTTATGGTTATGATGAAGAATAAAATAGCGAATTAAAGAAAATATTAATTATGAAAAACATAGGGCTTATAGCGGGAAACAACAGATTTCCTTTTTTGGTAGCTGAAGAAATAAAAAGAAAAGGTTGCAGTGTTGTTTGCATTGCTTTAAAAGAAGAAGCTGATATCGGACTGGAAAAAGTCTGCGATAAAACATATTGGCTCTCTATGTGGAAATTTCAGAAAATTATAGACGCTTTGAAGAATGAAAATGTAAAAGCTGTTATAATGGCGGGGCAGGTAAAACACATTAAAATTTATTCTGCAGTGAATATGGATTGGCGTGCGGTTAAAGTAATGAGAAGTTTGATTAATAAAAAAGCGGATACGATTTTGAAGACGATTGCCGGCGAATTTGAGAAAGATGGAATGCATCTTATGCCGTCTCATACTTATTTAAAACACTTGCTTGCTGAAAAGGGCTTAATATCGGGAAAAAAACTTTCTTTAAATGAAAATGAGGATGTTGGGTTTGGATATGAGATTGCAAAAGGAATATCGGGGTTTGATATTGGACAGACTGTCGTTGTAAAAGATAAGTCTGTTCTTGCAGTTGAATCAGTCGAGGGTACAGATGAATGTATCAGACGCGCGCATAAACTCGGCGGAGAAAATTCCATAGTCGTTAAAGTTGCAAAACCAAATCAAGATTTTAGATTTGATGTTCCCGTTATAGGTGTTAATACTGTCGATACTCTGAAAGAAAATAAAGTCCGGGCGATGGCAATAGAATCCGGTGGCACTTTAATATTGGACAAAAACGAAGTTATAGAGAAAGCAGAAAAAGCAGGTGTCACTATATTGGCGATATAAATAGCAAAATGCATGTATGTGTATATAGTCAATAGGAGCAATACGAGTAACTGTGAGATAGTATAGTATTGAGTAAAATTCCGTGTTAAAATTGAGTTTGTAAGAAAGGAAAGCAGTGATAAACATAACGCTTCCCATTGTCGGGAAAAAAGAAAGGCAGTTGATTAAAGAGGTTTTAGACTCTAGGATTCTTGCAAGCGGCGAATATGTTGAGCGGTTCGAACAATCTTTTGCAAAATACTGCGGTGTAAAGTTTGGTATTGCAAATGCAAACGGAACGTCGTCGCTTCATGTGTCTCTCTTGATGTGCGGTATTAAACCGGGGGATAAAGTTGTTACGACTCCTTTTTCATTTATAGCGACTTCAAATTCAATTCTTTTCTGTAGAGCAGAGCCTGTTTTTGTAGATATTGATCCGAAGACTTTTAATATAAATCCCGTTGAGCTTGAGAAAACGTTGAAGATGGAGAAAAATATCAAAGCTGTTTTGGTGGTCCACCTCTACGGGCTTCCATGCGATATGGATGCAATTCTTAAGCTTAAGAAAAAATATAAATTTAAACTTATTGAAGATTCTTGTCAAGCGCACGGTGCTGAATTTAGATGCAGAAAAGTGGGTTCTTTCGGCGATGTCGCGGCTTTTTCTTTTTATACGACGAAAAATATGATGACTGGCGAAGGCGGAATTGTTCTTACGAATGATATAAAAGCCGACAGATACGGAAGGCAGCTTATAAATCACGGCAGAGACAGACATTCGGCGACTACCGTTTTAGGATATAACTACAGGCTTACGAATCTTGCAGCGGCAATAGGTATAGCCCAATTTGAACAACTTGAGAGTCGTATTGTAAAAAGGATTGCCAATGCTTGGAAATATAATGAAGTTTTTAAGGATTTGGATTTCTTGCAGACGCCTTATATCCCCGAAAATTGCAGACACGTTTTCCATCAATACACAATAAGGATTTCCGCCTCTGAAAGAAAGAAATTTATTGACTATTTATCCAATAATGGCATAGGAAGCGGGATTTATTACAATACTGTATTATATAAGCAACCATTTTATAAACAGCTTGGATACAGAAGCGGATTGTGCAAGGAAGCGGAAAAAGCTGCAGGTGAGGTATTATCGCTTCCGGTTCATCCATCTCTTTCAAAGTCCGATACTGATAAAATAATTGAGGTAATAAGGGGTTACAAAAAGTGAGCGTGAGGACTGCTGTGATTGGAGTGGGATCGTTGGGACAGCATCATGCAAGAATTTTAGGACGGCACCCTAATTCGAAGCTTGAATTTGTTGTCGATGCGGATGAAAAAAGATCTCGAAAAATCGCAAAAGCAAATAAAACGAGTCATTTAACGGATTTTAATGTGCTTATAGGGAAAATTGATGCGGCAGTGATTGCGGTTCCGCCGTCGTATCATTATCAAGTGTCAAAGCCGCTTTTACAAAACGGCATACATTGTCTTGTCGAAAAACCTTTTACTTTAAGTGTTGAAGAATCTGAAGAACTTATAGAAATGGCAAGAGCTAAAAATTTAGTTTTGCAAGTAGGACACGTCGAGAGATTTAATCCTGCGATTGTTGCCGCTGTGCCATTTATAAGTGATCCGAAATTTATTGAGGTTAACAGGCTCGGTCCTTATGATCCCAGAAATAAGCATATAGGCGTAGTATTAGATTTGATGATACATGATTTGGATATTTTATTTTCTCTTGTAAAAGATAAAGTTATTTCTTTTGAAGCGCACGGGGCAAAAATATTTTCAGACACTGAAGATATTGCAAAAGTTAGGTTGAGATATGTAAACGGCTGCGTAGCGGACGTATCTGCAAGCAGGGTTTCAACGGAAAAGTACAGAAAAATGAGAATCTTTCAGTCCAATAGTTATGTTTCTATAAATTGCGCGGGAAAAAGTCTTAAGGTTTATAAAAAAAAAGAGGGGAAGACAAAAATAACTTCTTTTTCTGACATAGATGTTAAAAAACCTAAACTGCCGTCGAATGAACCGCTTTTTTATGAACTTGATAATTTCTTAAGCAATGTTATTGAAGGAAAAAAATCTGCTGTTTCGGGCGAACACGGGAGAGATGCTGTCGAACTGGCACTAGATATTCTGAAGAATATGGTGTTTTGATAAAAAGTGAAAAGTTGGTTGCAATAATGAATTTTGCGTCAGCTCTCAAAATAAATTTGCTCGTAATAAGGTAAAAATGGCAAATGATAAAATCTTTGTTTCTGCCGGAGATATTTCCGGCGAAATACACGCTTCAAATCTTGTAAAAGAAATAAAAAATATCAATCCTTCATGCCATATTTCAGCCGTAGGCGGCGACAATTTAAAATTAATTGCCGATGAATTTCTTGAAGATATAGTAAGCATAAATGCCTTCGGCTTTTTACTTGTGAAGCAGTTTTTTTATTTGAAGAGAGTCTTAAAAAAACTTGCGGATCATTTTAGTGAAAAGTGTCCCGATAAAGTTATACTTGTGGATTATTATGGGTTTCATATATTTGTCGCAAGACTTGCAAAGAAATTAAATATTCCTGTTTACTATTATATAAGTCCGCAGGTGTGGGCATCGCGCAGCGGGAGAATAAAAAAGCTTTCCAAAACAGTAAAAAAAATGCTTGTAATTTTTCCGTTCGAAGAAGAGCTATATAGAAATAACGGTGCTGATGTAGTCTTTGTCGGGAACCCTCTAATAGATAGAGTTTCGGAAAAGCGGAGTTTCAAGATATCAAATCCGACTGTTATAGGTTTATTTCCGGGAAGTCGTGCAAGTGTGGTTAAACGCCATGTGCCGATAGTACTTGAAACTGCGAAAATACTTAAAGAAAAAATAGGCGCAAAATTTGTAATGTTTAGCACTGGCAACAATATTGACTTCAATTTGCCTGAATATATTAGGCTTGAAAGTTCGGAAGATTTTGAAAAAAGAAAATCTGTAGATTTCGCAATTTGTCCGTCGGGGACCGTAAGTCTTGAAAATGCTTTAATGGGAATTCCGATGGTTGTGATGTATAAATTGGCATATTTTGACTATTTTTTTATGAGAGCAATAATGAAGATAAAATACATAACTATGATAAACATTTTAGCCGGCAGAAAGATTGTCCCGGAATTTATACAATTTAATGCAAAACCGCAAAAAATTGCATTGTCAGTGTTAGAGCAGTTAAACGCGGGAAATTATATGCCGAAAGTTAGAGAACTGCTTGCTTTCAGAGAAATGCTGGGAACGCCGGGGGTGAGCAGGAGATCCGCTGAAATTATTTTAAAGAGCGCTTGTAAACAGTAGAATATCAATTTCAGATATTGGCAATTAAGTGCTACAATAAAAAAAGGCTATAGCAAATTTTGTAATTGAAGAATATTAGCAAAAAAACTCTTTAAAATACCTGTGATAAAAAGATGGAAATATGAAGAGATGGAACTCCAAAAAACTCTTTCTTTTGTTTAAGTAAAAACATGCAACGAATTAAAGGTGGTTATTGAAGAAAGTAATTCTATAAGAAAATCAATACGATCATCAGAAATTTTTATTCAAATATATCCTTGTAAAACAGACTCTTTATCGTTTTTCATAAAAAGGTTTTGCATTATTTTCTTTATTTCAGTTTTTATATTGCTTTCTTGACTTTATTCGATTTAATACAGGACGTGCAGACGTATTCACGGGCTTTTTTGCCGTTAAGCATAATATTTAAATTCTGAAGATTGGGTCTAAAAAGCCTTTTTGAAGCTTTATTTGAATGACTAATTGTATTTCCCGATGCTGAACCTTTTCCGCAAACTACACATTTGTAAGACATTTTTTTGCGCTCCTTCGATAATACTAGTATTTTGGAATTATACATTATCAGATGTTTATAGTCAAATTGGTTTTGAATATTTAAAACCGTTGCCGAGACTCACAATGATGGGAGACTGATTTATTATAGTAATATCGCTATGTTAAATTTAGACAGTGGAATACAATATTTGAAGGGAATCGGACCTAAACGTGCGCTGTTGTTTGAAAAACTTGGTATAAAAACTGTTGATGATATGCTGACTTTTTTCCCTGTTCAATATCAAGACAGAACAAAAATTGTTTCTATAATAGACATAAACGCCTATAATCAGTCGCAAAGCTGTATATTTGGTAGAATAGGGAAAATATATGAGAAGCAACTTTCGAAGGGACTTTGTATTTTAAGCATAGAAATATTTGACGGCGTTTATTTGACGTATGCCCGTTTTTTCAGAAAGAGAAACTCTTATTTCGACATAGATGTTTTTGCTTCTATAAAGAAGGCTTTTAAATCCGGAACTTTCGCTTATATTTACGGCGGTGTAAAAGTGGAAATCGGCGGCAATTTTATAGATGTAGACGACTATGAAATCGTTAAAAATAAAAAAGACAACCCTTTATCATTTAACAGAATTATACCCGTATATCCGGCAGTTGAAGGATTAAATCAAAAATTTATAAGAGAAGTGGTTAAAAACGTTTTGGAGTTGTTTTGTAAATCATATCCTGACATATCAGGTTTGATACCAGATTTTGACGGTATTCCTAAATTAAACTCTTCGCTTGCGATTCAAAAAATTCATTATCCCGATAGCTTAGAGAATGCCGAAAATGCGAGGAGATCTTTTGCTTTACAGGAATTTTTTATTTTGGAATTAGCCTTTTCATTGTCGCGAAACAATATCGAAAAGAATCGTAAAATACAAAAATATGAAATACAAAAAACGCTACTTACGACTTTTAAGAACAATTTAAAATTTGAATTTACGAAAGACCAAAAAAAAGCAATAAATAATATTTTTTCTGATATGCAGAGCATGTATCCCATGAACAGAATGCTTATGGGAGATGTGGGTTCTGGGAAGACGATTGTGGCGTTGAGTGCAGTTTTGCTTGCAGTGGAAAATGGCTATCAGACAATGATTATCGCTCCAACTGAAATTTTAGCCGAACAGCATTATCTCACGGTGTCAAATATGCTTGCGGGTCTTGATGTTGAAATTGTTTTGGCAACTTCTTTTACATTGAGGAAAAAAAGCGAAAGAAAAAAAATATTGGCAGGATTTGAAAATGGCGACATAAAGATTGCAATCGGCACGCATTCGCTGATAGAAAACAAGATAAGATTTAAAAACTTGTCATTAGTGATAGTAGATGAGCAGCACAGATTTGGAGTTATGCAAAAATTTGCGGCGTTAAGTAAAGCGCGATCGCCTGATATTTTAATGATGACGTCGACGCCTATTCCAAGATCGCTTGCAATGACTGCGTACGGCGGAATGGATATTACTACAATTAGGCAATTACCGCCCGGAAGAATTCCTATAAAAACTTATTCTTCAAGTGAACAATTCGCTTATATAAATACGATAGAGGAACTTAGAAATGGAAATCAGGCATATGTTGTGTATCCTCTCGTAGAGGAATCAGACAAACTTGCTTTGAAGTCTGCGGTACGGGAATCAGAAAGATTATCGCAGACTTGGTTCAAAGATTTTAAAGTTGGTTTGTTGCACGGGAAAATGAAACCATCAGAAAAAAATGAGATAATGCAGAAATTTAGAAACAAAGAATTTAATGTTTTAATATCTACGACTGTCATTGAAGTCGGAATAGATATTCCTGATGCCACGGTTATGATAATCCAAAATGCCGAAAGGTTTGGATTGTCGGAGATCCATCAGCTTAGGGGAAGAATAGGCAGAGGTTTTAAGCAGTCTTACGCCTATCTCATAGCTGATTTAGGAACTGAAAGTGTTCGCAAAAGACTTTCAGTTGTGACTTCCACAAACGACGGTTTTAAAATTGCGGAAGAAGACCTTAAGATGAGAGGTCCCGGAGAATTTATGGGGACGGGACAGCACGGTTTCCATAAATTTAAAGCAGGTGATTTAATAAAAGACGCCAATATTATTGAATTTACAAAAGATTTTGCCGTTAAAGTTGCAAAAAGCGACCCCTATCTTTCCAAAGATGAAAATGCTGTATTAAAAAAACTGCTGTACAAACGTTTCTCGAATAAGATGAAGCTTGTAAATGTAGGTTAGAATGATTATGAGCGTTTCTGTTTTTATGTATATATAATTGTGCATTAGACATAGAAGTTAAGTTAACTCTTAACATTGCTGTAAAAAAAGCGCAAAGAATGAAGCTTGTCCGGCAAATTTAAATTGTTAAGTGCTAAATTATGATATTTTAGCTGGTTTTTTAAGAATCGGATTTAGCGAGAGGTTCAATCATATAACAATATCTATGGAATTTATGTAGTTTTGTGCGATAGCATTATTTTTTTCAGAGTATGGGAAAATGACAATTATCTGCCAAAAAATGTTCGCTTTTTTTATAAGCTGTTCTTTGATTGCGTATTTTATTCCATTTAGCTCATAAGTTCCTTCTAGAAGTATGCCTTTATTACCTTTAATTTCGTTGTCCATTGTTTTATAGATAAAATTATTATCTTTAAACGTATTCACAATTGACTCTGTTCCGCTTTTGAGATTTACTTCGCGGTGATATTTTACGTGTACAATAGTATATTCGATTTTTTTATATTTTGCTTTGTAAAAAGATATTTCATGAATCTTGTTGTTTGATGTATTTTTTGCTAGATGTTCATTTTGGATGCTTTTTTTCATGGGTGGTGCTATTATAGCAATGTAAGCGTCGTCGAATTTCTGTAAAACAGGCGCATTCTTTTTTTCTTTTACTTTGTTTAAAATAAAAATTGCAAAGAAAACAACTACAAGAACTGTCAATATAACCAATAAAAATTTTTCTTTTTTCATTTTTGGTAATTCCTGTCGCTTTTTTTAGTATAATATACAACAAAAATTAAATAAATACAAAGGTAATTCATGCTTAAAAATGAAAATCTTTAACGGCGTAAACAGAGTGGATGGTGCCTTAGCTGTTTGGAATTTAAAGAAATAATCGTTTTTCTTGGGTATTGTTCCATTTTAATGGCAAAAATAGATGAGTAAAAATTGTAAAGTGGACATATGCCAAATAAAAGAAAATATGTGAAGAGACGTCCAAATTGTGGAGATAAGAAATAATTGGCGATTTCTTTGACAGCTATAGTTTTAAGAAGTAATGCGCAACTCTTAATCTTAAATAGTAGCGGAGTCTGTATTTTACTGCAATAATATCTGAAATGTTAGATATATAGCAAAAGCTCTATTTTTTTTGAGTGTTGACAAAGTGGCAATCAACATTTATAATCTAAAGAATTATTATGAATGGGTTAATTTTAAGTTTATCTGATTTTTTGAAAACGAATGCTGTTGAAATTAGAACGGATGAATATAAAGTCAACATAGGTTGCAAGTCCGATATTTACGTATCGTTTAGAGCTGTTAAAATATCTGATGATAAAATATATGTAAACGGAAAAATAAAGGGTTTGGTCTATCTTGAATGTTCCCGCTGCCTTTTTGTTTATGGACATTCTATGGAAATTGTCATAGATATTGTTGTGGATGTTGTCAACGGATATTTTAACGTCGGTGAAGAAGTGCGTCAGCTATTAGTGCTTGAAATACCGATGAAGCCGGTATGCAGTAGAGATTGTTTAGGGATATGTAAAGCTTGTGGTAGGCGCAATAAAAAGAATGATTCATGCTCTTGTGACGACGGCGATGGCGAATCTATACGTGAAAGATGGAAAGAATTGTTAATAAAAGCAACTGGAGGGAGTGAAAATGCCAAATCCAAAAAGAAAACATACTCCTCATCGCAGGGATTGCAGGAGATCGGCAAACTCAAAACTTGATGTGCCGAGTTTGAGCAGATGTTCAAATTGCGGTGTAGCAAAGTTGCCGCATAGAATATGTCCTGAATGTGGGTTTTATAATGGTAAACTTATTTCGCTTAAAAAGGCGGGAAAACCTGCTAAGACACAGCAAGAGGCTGATAAACAATGATAATTGCGCTTGATGCAATGGGCGGCGACTTTGCACCCGTTTCAACGGTTGAGGGCGCAATTTTTGCGGCTAGAGAATCTAGGCATAAAATTCTGCTTGTAGGTTCGGAAAAGATTATAGCAGAAGAACTCTTAAAACAGAGCAAACAATATAGTTTCGTATCACTTGATAATATAAAAATAGTAAATGCGACAGAATTTGTCACTATGGATGAACATCCTGCAAAAGCTATTCGTCAGAAAAAAGATTCTTCTTTATCTGTTTGCGCAAGGCTTGTGGCAGAAGGTAAAGCTGATGCTTTTGTTTCTATGGGCAATTCCGGAGCTGCTATGTCTGCGGCGCTTTTCTATTTAAAAAGAATAGAAGGCGTTTTAAGACCCGCAATTTCAACGGCTTTTCCAAGCGTTAATGGATATTGCATAATTGCCGATATGGGCGCGAATGTGGATTGTGTTCCCGAATATCTTCTTCAGTTTGGAATAATGGCGAGTCTGTTTTGTGAAAAAGTTACCGGTGTAAAAAATCCTAGAATTGGTTTGGTTTCAATTGGGGAAGAGCCTACGAAAGGCAATGAACTTACTTTGGCGGCTTTTGATCTTCTTAGGAAAGCAGAGATAAACTTTATAGGGAATGTTGAGGGCGGAGATATTGTCAAAGACAAAGTTGATGTGGCTGTATGTGACGGATTTGTGGGAAACGTAATATTAAAATTCGGTGAGGGACTTACCGAAATGATGCTTAAACTTGTGAGAAAGGAAGTAAAGCAACATCCTATAACATGGGCGTCGCTTCCTTTTTTATGGCTTGCGATAAGAGATTTAAGGAAAAAAGTTGACTACAGCGAGTCAGGCGGAGCGCCACTTTTAGGCGTTGACGGCGTATGTATAATAGGACATGGAAAGTCAAACGGGAAAGCGGTAAAAAATGCTATTCTTGCTGGAGCAAGAGCAGCAGAACACAATCTTGCGGTTGAAATTAAAGAAGCTATAGCAAGGTATAATAACAAGGTCATGTAAATAAATGAATAAAAAAATCGGCACAAAAATTTTAGGTACAGGATCATATTTCCCTGAAAAAATTCTTACGAATGCGGACTTGGAGAAAATGATTGAGACTTCCGATGAATGGATACGCACAAGGACTGGAATTAAAGAAAGAAGGGTGTCAGAAAAGGACGAACCGACCTCGGAGCTTGCTTATAGAGCTTCAATTGAAGCTTTAAAATCCGCAAATATTTCACTTGAACAGATAGACTTGATACTTGTGGCAACAATTACTCCTGACATGTTATTTCCTTCAACTGCATGCTTCTTACACGAAAGACTGGGACTTGCTAATCCGGTGCCTGCGTTTGATTTATCCGCAGCGTGTAGCGGCTTTATCTACGGAATTTCAATGGCAAAGGCTTTTATCGAGTCTGGATTATATAAAACGATTTTGTTAGTTGGCGCTGAAGAACTTACAAAATTTACAGATTGGACTGACAGAAATACGTGCGTTTTGTTTGGCGACGGGGCTGGGGCTATGATTTTGTCAGCTTCTTCGGAAGATAATGATATTTTATCTGTATTTCTTGGAGCCGATGGCTCGTATTCGGGGTTACTTGATTTGGCTGCGTGCGGGACAGCTTGTTATAAAAAAGCAAGTATAAATGAACGCAAAATAAAGATGCAGGGTAGAGAGGTTTTTAAGATTGCTGTGCCGAAAATGGCGCTTGCTGCCGAAAAGGCGCTTAATTTTTCGGAGAAAGAACTTAAAGATATAAAACTTTTTATTCCGCATCAGGCAAATATGAGAATAATTGAAGCAGTTGCCAAAAAATTGGGCATTTCTATGGACAGAGTTTTTGTAAATATTCATAAAACGGGAAATATTTCATCTGCAACAACAATTACGGCTTTAGACGAAGCCGTAAAAACCGGTAAATTGCAAAAAGGCGATCTTGCGGAACTGATAGCATTTGGCGGCGGGTTTACATGGGGTGCGGCAGTAATTAAAATGTAGAGTGAAATATGTGCGAAGTCGAAACTAACAGTTCAAACTGCTTTTTAAGAGGTGTGAGATGTCAAAAATAGCGTTGATGTTTCCCGGCCAGGGAGCGCAAACGGTCGGTATGGGGAGAGATCTTTATGATAAATATCCCAAAGCCAAAGAGATAATAAATTTGGCAGGCGATGAGCTTAAAGAAATTATTTTCGAGGGACCTGAAGAAACTTTGAAGCTTACTAAATACGCACAGCCCGCAATATTTACAGTAAGCATGGCAGCTTTTGAAGTTTTTAAAGAATATTGTGGTGTTTCAGTTAACGAGTTTGTTGCAGCAGGTCATTCTTTGGGCGAATATTCTGCTTTATGCGCGGCTGGATTTTTTAATTTTAAAACTGGCTTGGCCATGGTCAAAGCAAGAGGGGAATTTATTCAAAAAGCATCTGAAAAAACGCCCGGTGCGATGGCAGCAATTATAGGTATAGAAAAATCTGACGTTGAAAATGTGTGCAAACAGGCTTCAAGTACAGGCATTTGCGAAGCGGTTAATTTTAATTCTCCTAAACAAATTGTTATAGCCGGAACTGTGGCAGCTGTAAATAAAGCGCTTGAGCTTGCTGTGGCTGCGGGAGCAATAAAGACCGTTATTTTAAATGTTTCAGGACCTTTTCATTCTTCTCTTATGACGTCGGCTTCAGATGATATGTCAAAAGAACTTGAGAAGTATGATTTTAATATGCCGTTTTTTGGCGTGTACGCAAACTGCGACGCCTTATTGATGATGGATGCTTCAACTGTGAAGGAAAGACTTGTAAAACAAATCAAAAGTCCCGTGAGATGGAATGAAATTATACAAAATATTATTGCAGCGGGTTGTGATAAGTTTGTGGAAATAGGTCCCGGAAAAGTTCTGTCCGGACTTTTAAGAAAGATAGACAGATCGAAAAAAGCATTAAATTTAAATATAGAGGATTCAGCAAGTTTACGAAAAACATTGGAGGAACTAGGTAAATGAAACTTCAAGGTAAAACGGCAGTTATTACGGGTTCGGCGCAGGGTATAGGAAGGGCGATAGCGGATATTTTTGCATCGGAAAGATCACAGCTTATAATTTCCGATATAAATGAAGAATCGGCACAGAAAGCGGCCAGCGAGATAAAAGCAAAATATGGTGTTGAAACTATCGCAGTTGCCGGGAATGTTTCAAAATTAGAAGACTGCGAAACTTTGGTCAAAACCTCTCTTGACAAATTTTCTAAAATAGATATACTGATTAACAATGCGGGAATAACAAAGGATAATTTGGTTTTAAGAATGAGCGAAGCAGAATGGGATGCGGTTATAGCAGTTAATTTAAAAGGTGTATTTAATTGTATAAAGGCAGTAAGCAAGTCGATGCTTAAACAAAGATATGGCAGAATAGTGAATATAGCTTCTGTCGTAGGCCAGATGGGAAATGCTGGGCAGATAAATTATTCCGCATCAAAAGGCGGTGTAATTGCAATTACAAAAACCTGTGCGAGAGAGTTTGCTTCAAGAAATATTTTGGTAAATGCTATTGCTCCCGGATTTATACGCACCGCAATGACGGATAAATTGACTGAAGGGCAAAGGCAGGCAATGACTTCGGTAATACCTCTTGTAAGACTTGGAGAAGTTTCCGATATAGCAAAAGCGGCGTTATTTTTGGCAAGCGATGATTCGTCTTATATAACGGGACACGTTTTAGCCGTCAACGGCGGAATGTATATGTAACGGCGCGGTTTGGAGTTTTAGGAATTGAAGAGTGAAATTGACGGTAGAAAATAAGAAAGGATATTTGTTATCTACTCCATTTTTCATCATAACTTTTATGGTGGGAATAAAAAAATATTGTTCAGACTAAAATAATAAAGAAGTAAAGAACATCAAAGGGGGACGTACGAAAATGGCAGATTTTGAAGCTAGAGTGAAGGAAATTATTGTTGAGCAGTTAGGTGTAGATCCGGCTGAAGTTGTACTAAGTGCATCATTTGTTAATGACTTAGGTGCGGATTCTTTGGATACCGTAGAGCTTGTTATGGCTTTTGAAGAGGAATTTGGCATTGAAATTCCAGATGAAAAGGCAGAAAAAATTCAAACAGTGGAAAATGCAATAGATTATGTTAAAAAACACGCCGCAAAATAAGGCATTAAAATGAATAAAAGAATAGTTATCACCGGAATAGGTGTTGTTACTCCTATAGGTATCGGTAATACTGAATTTACAAAAGCTTTAAAAGAAGGTAAATCGGGTGTTTCTGCTATTGAATTATTTGACGCGAGCGCGTATAGCACAAGATTTGCGGCTAGTATTAAAAATTTTGATCCTGAAAAATTTATTGACAAAAAGAGATTAAAAAGAATGGCAAGATTTACGCGACTTGGTGTCGCTGCGGCTAAAATTGCTGTTGAAGATTCAGGACTTGATACTTCTAAGGAAGATTTATCGAGAATTGGCGTTATAACGGGAACTGGAATCGGTGGCTTAGACATAATTGAAGAGGAAGAACAAGCTCTTTTGGCAAAAGGTCCCAGAAGAGTAAGTCCTTTCCTTATTCCTATGATAATCACGAATATGCTTCCTGGCGAAATAGCTATTAATTATGGCTTTACGGGTCCTAATTATGCAATTACAAGCGCATGCGCATCTTCTAATAATGCTATGGGCGATGCTTTAAGATTGCTTCGTAGCGGCGATGCAGACGTAATAGTTACTGGCGGTTCGGAGGGAGCAATCGTTCCTTTAGGCGTTGCAGGTTTTTGTTCGATTAAAGCGCTTTCGCAGAGAAACGACGAACCACAAAAAGCATCTAGACCTTTTGATAAAACCCGCGACGGTTTTGTCATAGGCGAAGGCGCCGGCATAATTGTGCTTGAGACTTTGGAACATGCGCTAAACAGAAGGGCAAGAATATATGCTGAATTTGCAGGATATGGAGCGTCTGATGACGCTTACCATATTACCGCTCCCGAACCTGAAGGCAGAGCTGCTGTTTTGGCTATGGAAAAAGCGATAATCGACGCCGGTATTTCTAAAGAAAAAGTTGACTATATCAATGCGCACGGTACGTCGACTATTTTGAATGATAAAACGGAAACTTTTGCCATAAAGAAAGTTTTTGGCGAAAGAGCGTATAAAGTGCCAGTTTCGTCGACAAAATCAATGATAGGACATCTTTTAGGCGGCGCGGCTGGTGTAGAGCTTGCGGCTACGGTTCTTGCTATGCAGGAAGGTTTTATACCTCCTACGATAAACTATGAAATACCCGATCCGGAATGCGATTTAGATTATGTTCCAAATACCGCAAGAATCCAGCAGATCAACTGCGCTATTTCAAATTCTCTGGGTTTTGGTGGGCATAACGCGACTGTCGTAGTAAAAAGATATGTTGAATAAAAGTCGGGAGAAACTTCAAGAGATTATTGAATACAGATTTAATGATATTGAAGTTTTAACGACGGCCTTGACGCATAGATCTTATGCGACTGAAACCAGCAGAAAAAATTGTAATGAACGTATGGAATTTCTAGGGGATAGTATTCTTTCAGCGGTTGTCGCAGAAGCCCTCTATTTGAGATACCCATATGAAAACGAAGGAAAATTGTCACAGCTTAAATCTCAAATTGTTTCAGCTCATAATTTAAGTGGTTGGGCTAGAGAGGTTGATTTAGGTGATTGTGTATATTTAGGTAAAAATGAAGATACAAAAGAAGCAAGGCAGAGAGAAAGTCTGTTATGTGATGTGTTTGAAGCTGTTACTGGAGCAATATATTTAGATGGTGGTTTTGAAAATGTAAAAAAGTTTGTTTTGAAATTTTTGGACAGTCATAAAGAAATAATAATTACAGACTATAAAAGCAGACTTCAAGAAATCATACAATCGATTTATAAAGAACTTCCTGAATATAAAATAATAAAAGAATCCGGATATGATCATAGTAAAAAGTTTGAAGCTGCTGTATACATAAAAAATAAGCTTTTAGGCAAAGGCATGGGAAATTCCAAAAAGGAAGCCCAACAGTTCGCTGCCAAGCAAGCAATGAAAAATATAGTAAAAACAGAGTGAAGTGAGGAGTAACCTGTAGAAACGTATTTTAAGTGAATTTTAAAGTGACAGTGAAAAAAGGAAATCAGAATATGTCATTTCTAAGCTTATTTCTTGAGTCTGTGGTTGACAGTTATTTTTTTATTCTGTTTTTTCATGATATAAACTTGAAATAAGATTAAGAGGAGTTTTAATATGGTAATGGATTATAGGTTATCCGAAGAAGAACAGATGATGGTTGAAACTGCAAGAACAATTGCGGTTAAAAAAATGAAACCATTAAGGGAACATTATGACGAAAGAGAAGAATTTCCTTGGGAAATTGTAAAAGAATTTGCACAGGCTGATTTGTGTGGAGCATATATACCGGAAGAATACGGCGGTTTTGGCAAAGGCATTATGGGTCTCGTGCTTGTCGTCGAAGAATTGTGTAAAGTTGACGGAGCAATTGCTTTGTCGCTTGCCGCAACGGCGCTGGGAACTCTGCCTATTCTTATATCTGGCAGTGAAGAGCAGAAGAAAAAATATTTGCCTGATATTGCGTCTGGTAAAAAGTTGGCAGCTTTTGGTTTAACGGAAGCGGGAGCGGGTTCAGATGCGACCGGAATGGATACAACTGCTGTCAAAGACGGCGATTATTATGTGTTAAACGGAACAAAATGTTTTATAACTAACGGTGGAGATGCTGAAGTGTATACCATTTTTGCTAAAACAAATCCGGGCAGAGGCGCAAGAGGCATTTCATGCTTTATTGTGGAGAAAGGCACGCCGGGTTTTGAATTTGGCAAGAAAGAAAAAAAGATGGGTATCAGGGCGTCGTCTACAAGAGAACTTATATTCACTAATTGCAAAGTGCATAAAGATCAGTTGCTCGGGAAAGAAGGACATGGTTTGATGATAGCGCAAGCGACGTTAGATAATTCTCGTCCGGGCGTTGCTGCGCAAGCGCTTGGTATTGCGACGGGGGCTTTAGATGAAGCTGTTGAATATGCGAGAAAGAGAGTTCAGTTTGGGCAGTCTATAGCTTCTTTTCAGGCGATACAGCATATGCTTGCGGAAATGGCAACTGAAGTTGAAGCTGCAAGAGCGTTGCTTTATGCTTCTGCAAGAATGATTGATTCTGGAATCGTCAAACGCACCAGCAAGGAATCGGCGATGGCAAAGCTTTTCTGTTCGGAAGTGGCAATGAAAGTTACCACAAATGCGGTGCAGATATTCGGTGGATACGGATATACGAGGGAATATCCCGTAGAAAAGATGATGAGAGACGCAAAAATCACGACGCTTTATGAAGGGACAAGCCAGATTCAGAAAAATGAGATAGCGCTTAACCTTATTAAAGAATCAGCGGCGAAGTCTAAATAGTTTTACTTTGTCTTTTAAGTTCATGCCCTTTATCATAATATTATCGTAAGATTAATGTAAGCAAGTTAAGAGGTCGGAATGAAAAAATTATTACCTGCTTTGTTAATGAATTCTTGCGCGCTTATTTTTAACGGGACGAAGCAGGATGTGTCTATAAAATCGATGTCGCAGGATAGTGAGATTTATGTTGTGGCGGTAACGATGTTAGCAAAGGTATGGTTTCTATCGCATTAACTTGAGGAGATAACCATACTGTTATAGTTAAAAAAGAAGGTTATGTAACTGAAAGCATTGATATAGGAAGTATCGTTCGGGCAGATTGGGTTATTTTTGACGTACTTTTCAATTGTGTTGCATTTTTGACAGATATGACAACCGGAGCTTGGTGTAAATTTAATATGCCAGATATAACAGTAGATTTTGAAAGTAAAAAAATATTCGTATTGTTATCAGATTGGTGTTTATTAATTACGAATCCGCGATAGTTGCAGTTTTTAATTTGTGATCAAAGTGAGAATGATGGAGAAAAAAAATGAATATAATTGTTTGTATTAAGCAGGTACCTAACACGATGAATGTGCAAATCGACCCGGAAACAGGACGACTTAAAAGAGATGGCGTGGAATCGATAATTAATCCTTTTGACGAATATGCTATAGAAGCGGCTGTGAGAGTTAAGGAGAAAATCGGTGGAAAAGTTATAGCTATTACTATGGGACCTCCGCAGGCTGAATCCGCTTTAAGAGAAGCTATTTCAAAAGGTGCAGATGAAGCTGTTTTGGTAAGCGACAGAGCTTTTGGTGGGGCGGATACTTTGGCAACGTCTTATGCTTTATCGTCGGCAATAAAATTTATTGGCAATTATGATATTGTTATTTGCGGAAGGCAGGCATCTGACGGTGATACTGGACAAGTCGGTCCAGGAATTGCGGAAATGCTCGATATACCGCATATAGCCTACGTTAAGAAAATAGAGTCGATTGATGATAAATCGATAAAAGTTGAAAGAATGATGGAAGACGGATACGACCTAATAGAAAGTCCGATTCCTGTTCTTTTGACGGTTGTAAAAGAAATAAATACTCCCAGAGTTGCGTCTCTTAAAGGCAAAATGGCTGCGAAAAAAGCGGTTGTTAAAACTCTTACCGCTGCCGATATAGAAGCCGACACTAAGAGGACTGGTCTTAACGGATCTCCTACGCAGGTTATGAAAATATTTGTGCCGACGCAGAGAACCGGTGGCGAAAAATTCAGCGGTGAAGCGAAAGAAATTGCTGCTGCTTTGGTTAAAAAGTTGTCTGGTGTCGGGGTCATATAAAAACGGAGTAAATTGTGAAGAGCAGGGTTAAATGTAAAAATTTTTTGTGCATCATTGCGGACATGGCTGCAGAACCTGCCTTTGTTTTTTAATAATTGATGCTGAATTGAGTTCGGAGTGACGTTTTGAGTCTATTTGGAAAAAGACGGCACAGAAACTTGACAACATAAGTGCCGGTCGTTATGGTCGTAATCTAATCCGGAAACTGTTTTTTTATTGTTGAAGGTATTCTGACATCCTGCATTAAACTTTTATTTGGGGAGTTATTTTAAATGGCAAATAGTATAAAAGTATTGACTGACAAATGTATGGGATGCAAGGTATGTGAAGACGTATGTCCTTTCGGCGCGATTTCAATGGTTGAAAGACAGGAGCATCCTAAAAAATTAAAACTTGCGGTTATTGATTTAAATAAATGTGCATATTGCGGCTCTTGCGTCCAGTCTTGCAAATTTAATGCTATAGAACTTAAAAAAGAATCGCTGCAGTCCGGAGTTGATAAGAGTCTATATAAAGGCGTGTGGGTTTATGCCGAACAGAGACGCTGCGAAATATCGGGCGTTGTGTATGAACTTTTAAATGAGGGAAAGAGACTTGCAGAGAAGCTAGGAACTGCTTTAAGTGCGGTTTTAGTAGGCAGTAATATTAAGTCAAAAGCTCAGGAACTGATTGACAGAGGTGCAGATAAGGTTTATGTTTGCGATGATTCTATTTTTGCCGAATTTCAAGATGATCCTTATACCAGCGTTTTAACACAGCTTATAGAGAAAGAGAAACCTGAAATTGTTTTGATGGGTGCTACGAATATGGGATGTTCATTTGCTTCAAGAGTTGCGACAAGAATTCGTACGGGGCTTACGGCGGATTGCGTTTCTTTAGAAGTAGATCCTAAGACGAGAAATCTCCAGCAGACAAGACCTGCTTTCGGCGGAAACATTATGGCGACCATTTTGACACCGGAACATCGTCCGCAAATGGCTACTGTAAGGCATAAAGTTTTTAAGGAAGCGAAAATAGAACAGGGAAGAAAGGGCGAGATTATTGAATATAAAGTTAATGTGCAGACTTTGCTGAACAGAACAAAGTTCTTGAGTTCTATAAAAGATACAAGTGCCGTCGTCAATCTTGATGCGGCAAACATTATTATAGCCGCCGGGAGGGGACTGGGTAAGCGGGAAGGTTTTAAGCTTATTGAAGAACTTGCGGATCTCTTAGGAGCGGCAATAGGGGCATCAAGAGCTGCGGTTGATTCGGAATGGATACCTTATTCTCATCAAATAGGACAGACGGGGAAAACAGTTGCTCCGAAAGTTTATATCGCCTGCGGAATTTCAGGACAAATCCAGCACATGATAGGCATGAGTTCGTCCGACATTATTATCGCAATAAATAAAGACGCATCGTGTCCTATGATGCAGTCCGCAACTTATGCTTTGGAAGGCGATATATACGAGATTATTCCGTGTATAATAAGAGAAATAAAGTCTTTAAAAGGCGGTTAAAAAGGCGCGTTCGCGCTGAAGAAGCCTTTGAGAAAATAATAGAATTGTGTTTTGTAGTTAAAGGAAACGTAAAATGTCAGAAACAAAAACAGAAGGTATTGAAACTTCAGAAAAAGATGTCGGTTCAACGGCATTGATTGATAGTCTCGAAACCTTGAATGTGCTTATTGATCGCGTGAAAAAAGCTCAGGAAATATATTCGACTTTCAATCAAGAGCAGGTTGACGCGATATTTAAAGCTGCGGCAATTGCAGCAAACCGTGCGAGAATCCCTCTTGCAAAAATGGCTGTCGAAGAAACAGGTATGGGAATTGTTGAAGATAAAGTTATTAAAAACCATTTTGCTTCCGAATATATTTATAATAAGCACAAAAATGCTAAAACCTGCGGAATTATCAGCGAAGATAAAGCGAACGGAATAAAAGTTTTTGCCGAACCTGTTGGTGTTATAGCCGGTATTATTCCGACTACGAATCCTACTTCTACGGCAATTTTTAAAGCTTTGATTGCTTTAAAAACGAGAAATGCTGTAATTTTTTCGCCTCATCCGAAAGCTAAAAAATCTACGGTAGCGGCAGCTAAAATTGTTCTCAACGCGGCGATTAAAGCTGGTGCTCCGGCAGATATAATTGGATGGATTGACGTTCCATCGTTGGAATTAACTAATTTGCTTATGACGCATAAAGATATAGCCACTATCCTTGCCACAGGCGGACCGAGAATGGTTAAAGCTGCTTATTCCTCAGGGAAGCCTGCTCTTGGCGTTGGCGCGGGCAATACCCCCGCTATTATCGATGAGACCGCTGATATTAAGATGGCAGTTTCTTCAATTCTTATGTCAAAAACTTTTGATAACGGCGTGGTTTGTTCGTCTGAGCAGTCAATTATAATCGTGAAAGATGTTTACGATGAAGTTGTTAAAGAGTTAAAATTTCGCGGGGCGTATATTTTAAACGAACAGGAAAAAGAAAAAATAGCAAAAATAATAATTATCAAAGGCAACTTGAATGCGGCAGTTGTCGGACAGTCTGCCTACAAGATCGCTTGTATGGCGGGAGTTGGAGTTCCTTTAGATGCAAAAGTTCTTGCGGGTGAAGTTTCTGAAATTAGTTTGGAAGAGGAATTTGCGCAGGAAAAATTATCGCCGGTAATAGCGATATACAAAGCTGGAAGCTTTGAAGATGCGCTTGATAAGGCTTATCGTCTTGTGGAGTTGGGCGGAGCGGGACATACGTCTGTGCTTTATACCGATGAAAGAAAACAAACCAGGATTAACGCGTTCGGAAGTAAATTGCGTACCGGTCGTATTCTGATTAACACGCCGTCTTCGCAAGGAGCGATTGGCGATTTATACAACTTTAAACTGGAACCTTCGTTGACGCTCGGATGTGGTTCGTGGGGGGGGAATGCCGTGAGTGAAAATGTCGGTATAAAACACTTATTAAACTATAAAACGGTTGCGGAAAGACGAGAAAATATGCTGTGGTTTAGAGTTCCGTCGGAGATTTATTTTAAAAGAGGTGTTACGGATCTGGCGCTGCGCGAATTGCGAGGCAAAAAACGCGCGTTTATCGTTACGGACAGATTTCTGTTCAATTCCGGTATAATTCATAATATTACGAAAGTGTTAGAGGAAATTAATATTAATTACCAGATATTCTTTGATGTTAAACCGGATCCCACTATTTCTACAATAAATGAAGCGTTAGCGATAATTAGGACTTATGAGCCTGATTTGATTATTGCGTTTGGCGGAGGCTCTCCAATTGACGCAGCGAAAATGATATGGTTGATGTATGAGCATCCTGAAACCGATTTTAAAGATATTGAGATGCGATTTATGGATATCAGAAAAAGAATCTGTAAAATTCCCAAATTGGGAAATAAAGTGCAGCTGGTTGCAATTCCCACCACTTCCGGCACAGGTTCAGAAGTGACGCCGTTTGCGGTGGTTACTGATGATGAGACTCATATCAAATACCCTATTGCAGATTATGCGCTAACTCCGAATATGGCAATTATTGACCCTGATTTTGTTGATTCTATGCCAAAAAGTTTGTGCGCGGCATCAGGTATTGACGCCTTAACTCATGCGATTGAGGCTTATGTGTCTACATTTGCTACAAACTTTACAAATCCGACTGCTTTAGAAGCGGCGAAATTGCTGTTCAAGTATCTTCCGCGTTCTTATGCGAAAGGAAAAGATGACCCGGTTGCAAAAGAAAAAGTTCATTATGCGTCAACTCTTGCGGGTATGGCTTTTGCAAATGCGTTTCTCGGTTTATGCCACTCGGCGGCTCACAAGCTTGGAGCGACGTTTGACTTGTCGCACGGAATTTCAAATGCTTTGTTTATCAATCAGGTAATCCGTTATAATGCGACAGATCGTCCCGGAAAACAAGCTGTATTCCCGCAATACAAGTTCCCTAATGCTAAGGCAAAATACGGGCAGATTGCTGACGAATTAAATCTTGGCGGCAAAGACGACGACGAAAAAGTAAATTTGTTGATTAGCGCAATAACAGAACTCAAAAGAAGTATTCAAATCCCGCTTTCAATAAAAGATGTGGGGATATCGGAAAAAGATTTTTATGATAAATTGGACAAACTTGCAGAACAGTCGTTTGATGACCAGTGTACCGGAACAAATCCCGTATATCCATTAATATGCGATATTAAAAATATTTTTATTAAGGCTTATAATGGAGAAGTTTAAATAATTTTCGGGAAATAGCTGTTTTTTTTTGTATATAAGTGCGGCTTAGTGCCGGTCGTCTGAAGCTGGCGTAAAAGTGACTCTCTGTTAAGTCGTTGCCATTCTAAAAAGTGACAGTAGTGACTTTGAAACGATTGTCTATCGGTGTGATAGATAAAGCGTAATCTCAAACGGATGCGGCTAAAACGATATTCATAAACCTAAGCAACAACTCTGCGTTCTTCAAGCTTTTTTTCTTTTGCTCTACAGTGTGAATGAAGCTAACATTGTGTATATACATAATAAAAGGTTATCGTAACACCGAGAGATAGTTGTTGTCATCGCGTTTGCATGGGAAATCATGTCCGACTGCGTTACTGTAACGCTGAAAATGATAGTCGTTATCGTCGGCGAACAGCTCAAAAATGTTTTCCGCACCGACTCAGTGCGCAATCATTGTCCTCCCGATGTTTGAGGACAGAGTTGATGTCGAATTCTTTATACATTTACAAAAAAACATTGCCATAAACGATACAGAAAACCGCTCTTTTTATGTTAACCTCAGATTCGGGATATTTTCAAGAGTGTACTCCTTTTCTTGTTCTAATTATTATTTCGCTGTGAAAAATAAGCGTTCGCTTTTCATCGGAGTAGCGACAAATTTATAATTTTAACCAATATAAAGATAAAAAAGATTCTCCGTAAGAGAAACAAGCGTCAATCTAAATCAAATTTGCAGCAATAAACTGAATAGCGAATAAATGATCACTGACTTTCCCATTTAGCCGTAATTTTCAATTGTGGTGATTATACCGTTCCTCCAGCTTTCTCCTTTATTGTCTTGTCCATAGCTTCTTAACCGTTTGTTCAAACAAATGTATATATTGCAGTTGTTTGTTTCGCTGTTGCGGCGGCAGTTTATTTTTGTTTTAAAAACGCCATACTTCTTTGGTTGTTATTCTCATCCCCGCTTTATGTGTTTCTTCTCTATCTTTTCAAGAAATATCAAAATTTCCCTGAAGTCTTTTAATCATCAAAACATTTTATGGCATTCAAGACAATTTTGCTGCTTTTGTCTTAATGTTTTGCCAATCGCTCAAGCCCTTTTCTGCTCGCATTTTCTTTTGCATACTTGTGCGCAACCGCTATTTTCTACAGATTTCTGAAATTCAATATGATTTCTCTAGACTTGTTGTGTCGTGATGCAAGTCTATTGTGTATCATTTGCTGTTTGATACTTGTCTCTTCTCTGCGCGTGGTTTTATCAATATTATTCAAATTTTTTTTCTAAACTTCGCACACATATCTTCGCTTCAGCCTGTTTTCATTAAATAGTCCGGCAGTGTCTTTTTTACATTCCAAGCGCTGCTATTTTATATTTACCTCTAAATTTTGGGTATTGAGTTGATTTATAGTAGTAAGGAGAGTCGAAAAAATGATAAAATGGACTATGACAAAAGAGGGAGTATTTTCTAAATTTGATTTAAAACTGTCGTTGAAAAAATATCCGCCGATAACGAATAAAATGTCAAATGCTCATTGGTGATTTTGCATTAGGATAATTTTAACGCATTTCAGATTATAAAAAGAAAACTAAGAAAATGAACAACAATAATCAAGAGATACATTTAAAAAAAGAGGTTTTAGAAAAAATTATAAGAGCGTTTTTTTCGCGTGATTTTAAAGAAAACGTGCGGCTTATTCCTTTTGATATGCGACCGAAAGGCAGTAAGGTTTTATACAGGTGTTGTATTTATAAAGAACGCGCAGTCCTGAAAGACCGTGTTATAGCTGGCTTGGGCTTTGCAATAGAGGACGATGATAAAGCGATTGACCTGTCAAATTATGCGCAAGAAGCTCTTGAGCGCAAAAAACCTGAAGAAAATCCTCTCGCGGTCGTCGAAGCTGCCTGCAAAGGTTGTGTTCCCCGCAGAATTTACGTAACGGACTTATGCCAGGGGTGTGTGGCGAATCTCTGTTCTAAGTCTTGTAAATTCGGTGCGATAAGCATAATTGGCGGAAAGTCGGTAATTGATAGCAGTAAATGTAAAAATTGTAGAATGTGTATTACAGCTTGTCCGTATAATGCTATTGTAAAAATAACCGTTCCTTGCGAAGATGCATGTCCTGTCGACGCAATCAAAAAAAAAGAAAATGGTACTGCGCAAATAGATTACAAAACCTGTATATATTGTGGTAAGTGTATAATGAGTTGTCCGTTTGGTGCTGTTCACGAAAAAAGTCAGATAATTGACGTTTTAAAAAATATTATTTTCTGCAAAAGAGTTATTGCGTTGCTTGCCCCATCAATTGTTGGACAGTTTACGGGGAATATTTATCAGTTAAAATCCGCAATAATAAAAGCCGGCTTTTCAGATGCGTATGAAGTTGCGCAGGGCGCGGACGCAACCACAATAAATGAAGCAAGGGAGTTCAAAGAGAGAATAAAATCCGGCGAGACTTTTATAACGACTTCCTGCTGTGCGAGTTATTATCAACTTATAAAAAAACATTTACCCGAAGCAAAACCGTTTTTTTCAAATACTAATACGCCTCTTTACTATATTGCGAAGAAAGTTAAGAGCGAACACAAAGATGCTGTAGTTGTTTTTATAAGTCCTTGTGTTTCAAAGAAAAAAGAGGCGCAAGAAAACGGCAATGTCGATTATGTAATAAACTATGAAGAGCTGATGGCATTGTTTAACGTGAAAGATATTGAAGTTCGGGAGTGTAAAGAAGAAAAATTTGATATTGAAAGTTCAAGACAGGGACGCGGTTTTGGTGTTACAGGCGGGGTTGTAAGCGCTGTGTCGAAACTTCTTGAAGGAAAAGATTTGGCAAGACCGTATGTAATTAACGGTTTGAATAAAGAAACAATCAAACAGTTGAAAAGAATTGTTAAAGATAAAAAGTGCGCGGAAGGAAACCTAGTCGAAGTGATGGGTTGCGAAGGAGGCTGTGTCGGTGGTAATGCAACGGTTTGCGCTTCAAAAGTTGCTGGGGAGGCTATAAAAGTTTTTTTGGAAAAGAGCGAAGATATAGTTGAAAAATGAAGATTTGCCTTAGAAATACGGCTTTAAGTAAGGTAATTTGTAGCCGATTGCCCTTACAAAGACTGGTTAGCTATAGATGATTGAACGAGGAGCGGATGTTAAAAGTTTTGGTTACGGGTGCAAATGGTTTTGTAGGAAGTCATGTTGTTGAGAGGTTGCTTGAAGCGAAATGCAGCGTTGTGTGTGCCGTAAGAAAGACATCGAATTTGAGGTGGATAGAAAATCTGCCTATAGAATATAGATATGGCGATTTAGGCGATAAAGAATTTTCAGAGATAAGTGTTAAAAATGTTGATGTTGTTGTTCACTGTGCGGGAGTTGTGCGCGCGGCCAGAAAAGACGAATATTTCAAGGGGAACGTTGAAAACACTAAAAATCTATGCAGGGCAGTTCTAAAATTAAATCCAGCTTTAAAAAAGTTTATATTTATTTCTTCGCAAGCGGCTATGGGACCGTCGACGTCTGCAAGTGTTAAAAATTTTACGGATAAAGAAAATCCGGTTTCGGATTACGGTTTGAGCAAACTTGCAGCGGAGTCGGAGATTAAAAGAATGCTCTGTGGAAAAGTTCCATACACAGTTTTAAGACCCGCCGTTGTTTATGGTCCGAGAGACAAAGATATTTTTATATTTTTTAATTTGATATACAAACACCTCAGACCTGTGACAATTACAAAAAGATTGTTACAGCTTGTCTATGTGAAAGATGTGGCAAATGCCGTGACGGCGTGTTTAAAAAACAAAAAAACTGATAATAGTACTTATTACCTTGCGAATTCCGCTGCATATACATGGTCGGAAATAGGCAAAATTATATCGTCTTCTATCGGTGTGAAAACGATTCCTCTCCCTATTGCGGATTTTATTTTTAAATTTGTAGGAATAGCGGCGGAGTTTTTATCTTATATAACTAAAAAACCTGCGGTGTTAAACAGGCAGAAAATTGCGGAAATGCTCCAGAAGTATTGGATTGCGGTCACCAAACCTGCCGAAAATGATTTAAATATTAGGTTTATTTCTCTTGAAGTTGCTTCTGAAATAACATATAATTGGTACTTGAACAATAAATTTTTCTGAAACTGTTTTTACGAGATGAAAAATTTTAAGCGAACGCTGATATTTTCAAAAAGTGTTTTAGTTTATGTGCTGCAAATAATCTTAAAAAATGAGTAGAAGGGAATGGATTAATTATGTTGAGTCGACAGAATTTTTAAATGCGGATAGTGACATTGTAAGTTTCCGAGAAATTTCAAGACTTGCAGGGAAGTGCGAAACGGTGTTGTTTGTTGGTGAAATACGTTCTTATGCCGTGATGAGTAAAGTCGGTGAAGTAGTCGAAAAGCGTTTCGACTATGGAATAATATTGATATCTCTAAGGCTATGGCTTTTAAACTCTGGTTTGCACTGACGGTTAAATAAAGCTGGAATTATCAACTATTAAAAATATAACGCGGGGACTGTAATTTTTTTGCGATACAAAACTTCTATATATTCTATGCTTTAAGTAAGATGAAGTTGTTTTTTTACAAGTTATACTTTTAAGCTTTGGAAATGGTTTGGTCGTTTTAAAATAAAATGCTGAGGGTATTTTTCAGTGAAAGCGTGTTTACTTTTCCCGCTGGTTCCCACAATTCCAGAAAAATAGGCGATAATAAGAACGAGCTATGGCGATTGTTCATTCTGTCGGTGATTGGTTCTATTCTTGAAAATTTAAAAAAAATTATAGAATAAATTGACGCAGCAGTTTAAATATATGAGAGGAAAATTGCTGAGTGCATAAAAATAAGATGAAAATAGTTAAAGTAGATGTTCGAAAACAGTTCAAACAGTTTGTCCGATTCCCTTGGAAAATTTATTCAAAAGACAGCCCATGGGTAGCGCCTTTAATTTCAGATGCCACAAATATACTTTCTGAAGGTAAAAACTCTTTTTGGATGCACGCAAAAAAGCAGCTTTTTTTGGCTTATGATGATAATGGCAACGTCGTCGGCAGAATTGCGGCAATAATAGATTACAACTATATAACTTTTCAGGGCGATAAGCGAGGCTTTTTTGGTTTTTTTGAATGTCATGATAACATTGAAACGGCAAGATCTCTTTTCTCCGCGGCGGAAAATTGGCTTAAAGAGCAGAATATATACAAGATGATGGGACCTATGAATCCGTCGACGAATGATGAGTGTGGATTTTTGTCGGAGGGATTCGATATACCGCCGAGTCTTGCGATGGCTTACACTCCGAAGTATTATTTACGTCTTGCTGAACAGTGCGGTCTTAAAAAAATAAAAGAGCTTTACGCTTATGATATGGACATTACGAAAGATTCAAGAATTATCAGACTTGAGAGAGCTGTCATTTTGGCGAAAAAGAGACTTCCGACGTTAGAAATAAGAACTATGCAAAAAGATTCGTTTGAAGAGGATTTGAAGATTGCGATGTCAATATATAATCGTGCGTGGGAAAAAAACTGGGGCTTTGTACCTTGGACAAATGAAGAATTTGCTGAGCTTGCCTTAAAATTAAAAAAGTTTATAAAACCGCAAATGATAATAATAGCTACGGTAGGGGGGACGCCTGTAGGGATACTTATTTCTTTTCCTGATTACAATTATGTGTTAAAAAAACTTAACGGCAGACTTTTTCCCTTTGGAATTTTTAAATTCTTATATTACAAAAATAAAATAGACAATTTGAGACTTATGGTTATGGGCGTTATAAAAGAATATAGAAATAAAGGCATTGAAGCCATTATGTATGAAAAAGGTTTAAAAAATGCTCTTGAAATGGGCTATAAACACTGTGAACTTTCATGGATACTTGACGACAATATAATGACGCAGCGTAGTGCGGAAATGATGAAAGCCAGAATTTATAAAAGGTATTTGATATACGGTAATTAGAGTTTTTTTAAGTATGTTTGTGTGTGTTGCTCCGCTGATCTTTTTAGAAAACTTCGACTGTTGTAGAAGTTGCGCGTTTATATATCCGAACCGGATATGACCGGCAAGATTATATAAAAATATGTGATTAGAGAGCGGTTGTGTTCAAACATATCGCGCGATTTTACGGGTTTTTATCGATATCCGATATCTCAATTTGATATATGATGTTGTCGCGTGAATTATTGAATTATTATATCCAGACATCGTCGTTTGGAAAACGGGAATGAGGAAATGTGAAGTATGTTAGAAGAAAAAAGTTGTCTATGTAAAAATTGGGGTAAAGCGTGTTTGGTCTCTGCTGTTGCCTGTTCGGTTTTTGTTCTTATTAAGGTTTTTTTTTGTAAAGACAAGGATTGTGATGATTATCAGAAAAAATTGAGACAGGATTATGAAGAACTTTCATCTGAAGAATATTGAGCATAAGTTCTGAAGTTTAGAAAGCGAAGAATCTGAATCGTCTGCGGTGGCAAAAAGTCTGTGGGGAAATAATATAATGCACTTAAAGAAAGTGGAATTGTGCGGTTTTAAATCGTTTGCCGACAAGACGGTGTTAGATTTTGAACCTGGTATTTCTGGTATTGTAGGTCCTAACGGTTGCGGCAAGTCCAATATATCGGATTCTATACGCTGGTGTCTTGGGGAGCAGAAAGCGAAGTCAATGAGAAGTTCCAATATGCAGGAAGTGATATTTGGCGGTACGCAGACGAGAGCTACTACCGGAATGGCTGAAGTTTCCCTTACTTTTGATAATTCGCAGAATGTTTTGCCTATAAATTATTCTGAAGTTACTGTGACGCGGAGATTGTTCAGAAGCGGCGAGAGCGAATATTTTATAAACAAAACGCAGTGCAGGCTTAAGGATGTAAGAGATATGTTTTTAGATACCGGTATAGGGCATGACGGCTATTCAATAATCGAACAGGGAAAAGTTGACTTTTTGACTACGGCAAAACCTGAAGACAGAAGAGAAATGTTTGAAGAAGCCGCCGGAATAGCAAAATATAAAGCGAGAAGAGAAGAAACTTTAAGGAAACTTGAAAAAATTGATGTTGATATGTCTCGTTTATCGGATGCTCTTATAATCCACAACCAGCAGATAACGGCTTTAGATTCGGCTGCGAAAAAAGCAAAGCAATATAAAGAATGCCGTGAAAACCTTGCAAAATACGAAACCATTTCTTTAGTACGGCAAATAACCTGCGACATCAGCGAAATAGAAAGAATAAAGAGAGAGCTGAATCCTAAAATAGAAAAGTTTGAATCAGATAATGCTTTTATGATGCGGCTTGATGCTGAAATTCAAGAAATGCATCTTGTTTTAGACACAAAAAATGAACAGTATGTGAATATAAATAGAGATTTAAGCGAAGTAAAAACGCAGATAGGTATTGCCGACCAAGTAATACAGAATGCAGCGCAGCGCGAAACCGAAATAAAGACCGAGCAGGAAAGACTTGAACGAGAGCTTATAACGAACCGCGATAAAGTTGTTCAGATGGAAGAGCAGCTTAAAACTTTAAACGCCGGCGACGATTCTTTGTCTGTGGAAGCTGCCCGTCTTGAGGATGTTTATAGAGAGAAAGAACGGCAATATAATTTGATAAGAGCGGAACTTTTAGAATTTGAGTCAAAAGAAAATACGATTCGCTCAAAAATTTCAGAACTTAAGTCGGAAAAAGAGCGGCAGCTTAATTCAAAAACGGGACTTGCCGAAGCAAAAATACATTTAGATGCAGACGCGACTTCTTTAGAGAGGATAATAACGAGACTTGAAAATGATATCGAACCGGCGAATCTGGAGGTTGTAAATATTGAAACCGAACTTGTCGCCGCCAACGAATCGTTGCGTTCGTTCGGAGCCAAAAGAGAAGAAATAAACAAAATTGTTTCAGAAAATGAAGAGAAAATAAAAACTCTGGAAAACAGTTTATCGCAATATAAAGAAACTCTTGCTTCTGATGAGGCTCGCGTAACTACTTTAAAAGAATTTGATCAGCGGGATCCTGTGAGATCATCTATAAGAGCGGTATTAAGTTTGGGAGATATTGCAAAAGGTCCCGTGAGCAGTTTAATTGACGCCGATGACGATAAAATTGAACTTATAGCATCGGCTTTAGGCGAAAAGTTAAATTATCTTGTGTGTGAGACTTCAGAAAAAGCAGAACGAGCCGTTAAATTTTTGGAAGACAACGGTTTGAGCAGACTTTCTTTTATAGTTGCCGAAAAAATTTCCGATTCTCGTCAAACGCCCAATATAAGACTTCCTCTTGAATATACCGAACTTATAGAATATTTGAGGTATAATCCGGAAGATGAAAAAATAATCCGCTTTTTGTGTTCTAATACTCTTATATCTGGAAATAAAATTTACGGAGAGGTCGTAGTTCAAGGCGGTGGAAAAATATCTTTTGAAAAACCTGTATTGATTGAAGAGCAGATAAAAAAACTTCATGAAGAGTCTGACGAGATTAAACGCAGCGTTTCTTCTATTCAATCTGAGATAGAGCGAATAAACGAATATCAAATAAATTCCCGTCTTGAAAAGGAAAGATTAGGTTTTGACATAATAAAGATAAAAACGCAGATCGAGGAAAAACACGTTCGGATTGGAGAAAAGAAAAACAGTATAAAAAATATTGCCGCTGAAATGAACAGACACAAAGAAGAAATAAATTCACAAAAAACGAAACTTGCGTCTTTTAACGAAAAAATGTCTGCTTTTGAAGCAAAAATTGCAAATTATAAAGATGAAGAAAATAGACTTTACGAAGAATTGAAAGTTGTTGAGAACGATATACTTTCGGCGAGAAAAGAAGAAGAACTCGTCACCCCTCTGATGATGAACGCCAGAAGCGATTGGGATAAAAAAGTTGCCGAAGTGGAAAACAGGCAGAAAGGACGGCAGTATGTCTTTGATAATATTGCCAACATCAGCCAGCAAGTGCGGTATGCCGAAAGTAAAATAAAAGAAAACGGTGAAAAGCTTTCAGAATTGCTTGCTTCTCAAGAAAAGGAAACAGTAAAAATACAACGGTTATACGAGCGGCAAGCGCAGAAAGAAACCGAGATGCGGATTTCTTTGACGGATAAGCAGACATTGCAGGACGCGCTGGACGCAAAGACAAACGAATGGCGTGATTTACGCGGTAAAGTTGACGGTTTAAGCGACCAGATAAACGCCGCGCAGGTTGATGTGAAGAATTTTGAGTATCAGAAAAATGATTTAAAAAAGAGACTTGCCGAAACGTATGGCAAAAACTATGAAGAGATTAAGAATGACTTTGACGGCGTTGAAGTAAACAGCGAAGAAATTGCGAAAATAAAGAGGAAAATGGAATCTTTAGGCGCTGTAAACCTTGCGGCACAGGAAGAATATGACGCTTTGGAACAAAGATATAATTTCCTTTTGACGCAGCAACAGGATCTGTTGAAAGCTAAAGATGATTTGCACCAAGTTATAAAAAAAATCAATCAGGCTACTGTAGAAAGCTTTAAAGAGACTTTTGGCGTTGTAAGGGTAAATTTTAAACAACTTTACAGAAAACTTTTTGGCGGCGGCGAAGCGGACTTAATGCTTACTGATGAAAATAATCTACTTGAGAGTGGCGTTGATATTTATGCTCAACCTCCGGGAAAGAAACTGCGGAATGTTTCGCTTTGCTCCGGCGGCGAAAAAGCTTTAACCGCTGTTGCTCTGCTTTTCGCTTTCTTTATGGCTAAACCTTCGCCTTTTTGTATTTTAGACGAAGTTGACGCCCCGCTAGATGACGCAAACGTAGGCAGATACAATACTATGGTCAAAGAGTTTTCTGCTAAAACGCAGTTTTTGGTTGTAACACATAATAAGCGTACTATGGAGATGATGGATATTCTTTACGGCGTAACGATGGAAGAACACGGTGTTTCAAAAATAATATCTGTAAAAATGAATAAGCAGGACGATGCAATCGCATAGCGAATCTGTTGTTTTTTATCTTAATATTTGAACGTTTGTCGTTTTCTTTATTTTTCATCGTCTGTGATTATAGAGCTAAACAAAAAAGATTTAAAGTTTTGAAATATCGGGTTTTTTCAGGAATTTGTAGGGAGAAGCTGCTTTATTCTTTTAAAATGTAATAGATGAAAGCCGATACTGTGAAAGAAATTTTATTTCGGGAATTTTATGCCGATGACGAAAATAAGTCTCATAAAATGTGACGATTACAATAAGGTAAATAATGCTGTCAAGGAAGCGGTTAATCTCCTAGGCGGCGTATCTGCTTTTATAAAGCCGTCGGAGAAAATTCTTATCAAACCCAATCTTTTAGCCCCTAAAGATCCGTCCAAAGCTGTGACAACGCATCCTGAAATTGTAAGAGCTGTTATAAAACTTGTAAAAGAAGTAGGAGCTGTTCCTGTGGTTGGCGACAGTCCGGGCGGCGATGTAAGAGACATAAAAAATTTATGGAAAGTGACACAGATGGAAAAAGTTTGCAGCGAAGAAAAAGTTGAACTCATGAGTTTTGAAGCTGCAGGTTCAAAAAAATTTGATATTAACGATAAAAATATACGAAGGGTTAATTTCTCAAATGTCGCTTTGGATTGTGATGGAATAATCAGTTTGCCGAAATTAAAAACACATACGTTAATGAGTTTTTCTGCGGGTATAAAAAATCTTTATGGATTAGTTCCGGGTCTTATGAAAGTGGAATATCATAAGTATGCGTCTAAAAACAAAGATTTTGCGGATTTACTTACAAACATTTATTTGTTTTTCAAAAGTAAAATAAGATTTACTCTTGTCGACGGTATTCTTTCTATGGAAGGAAACGGTCCGAGCGCCGGCGAGGTGAGAAAAACGGATTTAATTGCCGCTTCTTGCGATGCTGCCGTTCTTGATGCGTATTTGTTAGATATGTTAGGTTACGACATATCGAACAGCGGCATATTAAAAAATTTAAAGATGACAAAAAGTGTTTTCAGCACGGTTGAAATTTTAGGCGAAAAACGAGGAAGCTTTAATTTAAAGGAATTTAAGTTCCCGTCCGTGAGAAAGTTGGATTTGTTTCCAAAATTTATAATACGCATTTTTGGGAAATTCTTATGGATAAAAGCAGCCGTGAATGAAAAAATATGTATGAGATGTATGCTTTGCATCAGGTCGTGTCCCGCAGGAGCGATACGTCCTGGGATTAATCAATATCCGCATGTTGACGCGAAAAAATGCATAAGCTGTTTTTGTTGTCACGAAATGTGTCCGCATAAAGCCATTATTTTCAAGAAGAGTATATTGGCAAAGATTTTTATGAAAGACCGTTGAAAAAACGTTTGTATATATAAAGACCGAGTTGTAGAATTGTACAAAAATTGCGTATTAAAAATATCTGCGTTTGTCTTGCGGAACTCTTCTCAATTTTTGAGACAAGCGATTGCACGAATATAATTTTATATTGTTCTTTTCAGAAAAGGCTGGCTGGAAAATATCGTTTTATCTTTTTCCCAAAGGAAGTAAAAAGGGACTGTAATTAATATGCGTTTCATCTAGCTGTATTGACGTTGTGAGAGGACTTTTGGCAATGGACATGCATAAATTGAAGAACAAATCTTTTGAACATACAAAAAGAGAATCACAAAAGCAGTGAAAGCAATAAAAAAAGCGGATAAAAATGAAGAGAATATTTATTTTGATAGTTATATTTTCGTTGCTTTCTTTGAGTTGTGGACAAAAGCAGCGGCACGATAATTTTCAGAAGAAAGAGGAAGTAAAGAAAGAGAAAGTAAAAATTTATTCAGAAGAAGAAATTAGCTATTTGTGCAGTTTATTCCCTAAAAAGGAAGAGACTGCTATTGATTGACCATCCGTAATCACAGTCATCGTTCTAGTGGTGGCAGGTATTGATTGGCTGATTAAAAGATGTTGCCCGTTATTTGGAAATATGATAAGGAGAAGATAAAGAAGAACTGAGTCTTAGAAATATAACGAGCGGGACCATAGATATAAATAATGTTAAGATGTTTTAGAAATGTTAATCTTAATTTAAGTGATAGTTATATTTTTAACGGAACAGGCTGTATCCTTTCTCCCAAAGAGCTTTTTTACGCCATAGTATCTGGCTAGCAGGGAAAGAAACGCTAAAATAATCGGCGCCGTATGGGTATGCGCGCAATAGAAGACTTGAAGAGGTAATTTGACAAAACGCTGAACAATGATTTTGGTTCCATCGCGGGCGAGACGCCCGTCCTAAAATGATTTGCTTGACAGACAGACGTGGATATTGATACAATTATCAAGAGAGTATGAACAAAAGAATATAAACAAGACGCGGGGTGGAGCAGTCCGGTAGCTCGTCAGGCTCATAACCTGAAGGCCGCAGGTTCAAATCCTGCCCCCGCAATTTGGTATAAAAATAAAACGTCTTTGTTTATAATTTTTCTCATTGTTCCACTTCTTTACTTTTTACGATACCTTTCTTTTTTTCGTTGTATTTTTAGTGCCTAAAGCGTCTGTTTCAATTCTGCCAACTTATTATCTCATATTATTTTTTCTTCTTCTTAATACTTATCAGGATTATCAAGTTTCAGTTTCTGCAAGTTTTCTATTAGTTTTTTTGTTCCTTGTCCAAATTGTCCATCAAAGACTTCTATCCATAATATTCTGCATCTTGCTCTACATTCTTTAATATTTGTATCCTATGGGTCGCCTACGGGTCTATCTTTATATTGAGCGGTTTTTTCTAATAAACATTGAATAGTATAAAATTTCCCTATCAGCCATTCAAGATGAGTACCGGGCTATAGACTGACGCCGCAATAGTTGTTTTTCTTGTTTCTCCCGACTTCTTGCCTCTTTTTCACGTTTTGCTTGTTTTGTGTCACTGTCACAGACGCGGACTTGTTTTTATTAATATCTACTTTTTTGACAGATGATAACTTTCTTTCAAATTTATCTTTTAAATAATAAAGTCCAAAATTACAAACAAAGTAATCCCAAATATATTAGGCGGCTTATTATACCAGCTCAAAGCTGTAAGCTCGGCACTGACAAGATGATTATCGGCGCCAATCGCAGAATTCTTAACAGGCAAATTAGCTGTAGCCCTCTGTCAGTTGAGGCTTGTCATTATGAAGATTATTATCAGTAGGTAAATCAGCGGATAAACTTTTATGAACAATCTGCTCTTTTGGCTGCCAGCCAGATACCCAAAATATGCACATATATTTTTTTCATTCTATTTTCTTTTTACAAATCAGGCTCAGATATATAAATAAATTCAATGCGCTTTATAAGATTTTTATAGTAAACATTGCAAATAATTCCTTTAAGAGGTCTTACAGGCTTTTCCTTATCAACAAAATATCCATTGCGGGAAAGACCTGCAAGGCTGCTTCATACCGGCAGGATATTCATAAAATTCACAAATCCTATAATCAAGCTCGGCATATTTAAAAAGATTAATTCGGCGCTTAAAAGAACGCAGCTCACTAGCAGCGTGATAATATGTTCTGCTCCTGCCTTCATACAACCTATAACCGCTATAGGTATAACAAGCAAAGCAACATAAGCAACAAAATTCAAAACACAATTTGCAACTGAGTTACCTGTATTGACCATAGGAAAATACCAATGCCAAGAAATCCAAGAGGAAGGCTTACCATTATCGGGCGGGTGCGGGTTTAGTTTCATTCTGCGAAGGCGCTGGAATTTGATGTTGATGGCAGTGACAGTGGCAGCGTCGGCGTCGGCGTCGGCGTCGGCGTTGAAGCGCCTGCGCTTCCTTCATTATCAACGACAGTATTCACAGTGCTTCCATTATTAAGCAGCTTACCACAGCCGGATATCAGATATATACACAAACATACACATATAATTTTTTCATTCTATTTCCTTAAACATTCTTATTTTTTTCCTCAACCAAATTTTCAGAGATTTCAAGAGTTTATCTCTTTTGACGAATTGGGTTTGTAAAGATATGCAGATTCAAAAAGTATGCCCTCAAAGGTATTAAAAACAGGTATTTCTTTTTCATTTTTTTATCCTTTCTGTTTTTATTATACACCTACGCTCCTCCTGCTGGTTCTGAGTTCTGGTCTGTGTTCTCGGGCGGGTTCTGTCGTTCGGTCGGTTGCTCATCTTCAGGAAATTCTACGACCTTCTTTCGGAGTCCTGTCTGGTAAAGGTAGTTCTTTTTTGCCTTTATCTGGTTAGATACAACTTTTGCCTGTGCTTTGCGGCTTTTCGTCTGCGTCTTTCCTATGTCGTTTTGTTCCATGATGTGAGGTTATGTCTTTTCTGTTCTGCATTGGCTTTTTGGTGTTGGAAAGGGTGCCGGCTTTGGTGTGGATGTGGGTGTAATTGAAGGCTCGGAGATTGAAATACTTACTTTGCTAACAGCGTTAAAATTCGCAGCGTTCCCGCCATTGTGAAGTCTATCGCAGTCAGACACCAAAAATATAAATATGCATATGATTTTTTATTCTATATACGGCTTCTTAGCAATTCTGAATTTTTTCCTCAACCAACTTATCGAAGATTTCAGGAATTTTATTTCTTTTATCGATTTAGGTTTATAAATATATACAAATTCATCAGGTATATCCCTAAAGACATTAAAACAAGGTGTTCCTCTAATACGTTTTTTTGTAGTGGAATCACGATAATAATAAGCGCCGGAAGTGAAATAATCATTACAATCAGGATAAAAACTTTTATAACCTTGTGAGATGATTTGTTCAGGCGAAACATCAACAGTCTTTAAGCCATTTTCCGAATAAGGAGGACAATGTAAACCGCGAAAAACAAGGCGGAAGGACGGATGAGTTCTTGTCGGTTCAGGTGTTGGAGTGGCGTTGAAACAACTATTTCGCTAACAGCGTCAAAATTCGCAGCGTTCCCGCCATTGTGAAGTCTGTCACAGCCAGACGCCAAGAATATACACAAACACGTGTATATAATTTTCTTCATTTTTTTAGTTGACTTCAATCCTCTAGATTGAACTTATTATATTTTCGTACATCACAATTAACTCTCTCGGAGGCTCGTCGAACTTACCGCATAACCGCCTTATCAGCGACTGTACGGAGCGGAAATGTAAATATTGCGTGTTTCTTTTAAAATATCTTCAGCGATGCTCTCGGCGTTTTCTGTCATTCTATTTCCTCTTTAAACACTCGTCTGAACCTCTCTTTTTTTTCTTTTGCGAGCGTGTAATAAAAAGCAGTCTGCATGAATGCGTTATCGTTTACAAATGTCCTATCTTCAACCTCGTAAACTTTCGCTTTATCGGGACATGAGCTGTACACTCCCTCGCCGAGATGATAATGCAGTTTATCGTTTTCATCAATACCGACTAATCTAAATTTCATTATATGTCCATGTCCCGCAGAAAATCTAAAAACCTCCAAAAACTCCATTTACTTGTTATGCGATTTGTTGTGCGATAACCGACTTTATTAAAGCTATGTTTATAATAGCCTTCTGCGTCATAAACATCTGTACTATATGTTACGCAACCAGAAATAAATCCAGAAATTAAACTTACAATTATTATTCTTTTCATTTTTTCAGATTAACCTCAGTCTTGTAAACTGAACTTATTATATCTTTGCACATATCAATCAGGTCTCTCGGAGGCTCGTCGGACTTATCTCATAACCGATCTATTAACGACTGTACAGAATTATAAATAATTACGTGTTTCGTTTAAAATATCTTCAGTAACGCTCTCAACGTTTTCAGGCATTCTATTCTCCTGTTGGCTAGGTGCAGGATTAGGCTCAGGTTTATAATAAAATTTAGAAAAAATACTGTAATCATTCGTAACAGGTATTTCTTTAATCAGCTTTTCCGTAGCGAAATCATAATAACCCCGGCGGCGAGTTATCTTCTTGAAACAACACCAAACCAAAGAAATACTTTCATCAGCACTCCAATAACAAGGTTTATAACCGTCCTTAATAAGGTCGTCCGTAGAACGATTAACATTTTCTAATCTATTACCCAGAGGAGCAATATAAATATTTTCAACTTCAGGGACGAAATATCTACGTATCCCCAAAGCAGTAACAACAATAAGAGCAATAAAAGCAGCAACACAAAGAACAATCTTTACAACTGAGCTGCCTGTATCAGCAGTACCAGACAAAGGCTGAGCAGTCTTACTCGGTTCAGGTGTCGGAGCGGGAGTATTTGAAGGTACAGAAGCGGAAGCATTTGAAGTATTTGACGTCAGCGAAGGCATTGCCTTGCTTTCCTGTATCCTTAGCTATCCTTAGCAACAGTATTCACCAGAGCTTCCAGTGGCTAGGTTCAGGCTTATAAACATATACAGGAGTATCATAAATGTCGCCTCCGGAACTATTAAAAACACTGAGACTATTATGAAAAGGTATTTCTTTAGGCTTAAGCCGTTTTTCTGTATCAAAATCCTGCCAAAAATAGAGATGAGTTAACCTCTTAAAAATACGCCAATCATAAGAAACAATATACTCATCAGCCCACAAACAAATTTTATAACCTTGCTCACTGACTTGGTTACGAGTAAGACTAACAGACTTATAAGGAGAGGCTAAGGGATCAGATTTAGGAACAGGAGCAGTCTTAACAACTACAATTTTAGGGTTGAAAAATCTATACACCGCATAACCGCCAACAATAACAGCAAGAGCAACAGCACAACGGCCAATATTCACAGCGTATTTCACAACTGAACTACCTGTATCAGCCGTATCGGACAAAGGCTGAGCAGACTTACTCGGCTCAGGTGTTGGAATGGGAGTGTTTGAAGGTACGGAAGCGGGAGTATTTGACGTCAGCGAATGCGGTGCTTTATCTTCAACAGCAGTATTCACAGGTCTTCCATGATTAAGCAACTTATCACAGCCAGATATAAGACATATACATAAACATACAGATATAATTTTTTTCATTTCCATATTGCACCTTTTATATCTTTATCAAATATAGATATCATCCTATACACACTATCCCTATTTCTGTTTTTTCTTGCTCGTGTTTTGGAAATTTTGTTTCTACTTCTTCAGCATTTTTATCAGGTATAGGCAAAACGCTTATAAGTATTCCATTATCTCTGTCTTTACTTGTGTATCTTTTTGCGGTTAGCAAAACGGCATTGGATAATCGCCACACACCATTTTCGTCTTTGACCCACTTTAACGGCGGCGGCATTGGTTTGTCTGTATATTCAAGTGGTTTTTTGCACCAATTGTACCTTGCAGATATTGGCATGTACGGACGCAGTGCAGTTAATAAAACACGGGCGTATGTAGCCGATTTCTTACACTTGGGCAATAAACTTCGGCGATGAAGATGCCCCCAGAATAAAGCGAATATAACAACTATAAAAGAGAACTCTGCCACCGTAAATAAATCCACAGTTTTTCTATTGGCTCGGCTTGCATCAAGATTTTGAATACCACTGTCAAGTTTAGTCAAAGAAATCGAAGTCTGGTTCTACGGGGACTATCTCGAGCAAACGCCAGTTTCTCAGCGAGTCACACTTGATTTCTATCCAGCCGAGAGTGGCGTCTATCTCTGTTAAAAGCTCCTGCATCCTCTGCAGTTTTACCTCTTCGTTGTCGTACACCCTCTCATCATTTCCGAACAAGTCCTCGAATCTCAGGTCATCGCTGGGTTTTTTGGGTCGATTTAACGGCTCTGGCGGTAACTCGACGCTCTCGGCCAGGGCTTGCTTCTCTTCTATCTCCTGCCATTTTACCCATTTCGATATCGCTTGGATGTTTCTCCCTGCGGTCTGCATATCTCGGGTCACACGCTCTGCGACCTCTTCTTCTGTCGGCTTTGGCTTTGGGTCCCACCAGTACTCATTGACATACGGCTGACTGCTATATATCACGGTCGGTTGGACAGGCCTTGACAGCCACTTAGTCATCTTATACTCATCAAATTCAGGGTCGTTCTTCGGTTCTGGTAGCCAACTATGCACTCCGGGACCATTAAGGCAGAGCCAATAGTAACCATGTTTCAATCTTTCCTTGAAATCCGTCCAATATACATCCGACCAGAAACCGAGCCGACTGATTCGGTCTCTTAGAGTCTCTTTGTTTTCTTGTACGAATCCCCAGAGAAATGCCAATGCCACAGTGGTGATAATGACCTTTGCCCACGGGATTTTTAGCTTGGTTTCTTCCACAGGCTCTAGCAGTGCTGGCAGGTCTTTCATATTCGGAATTGGCGATGGCGATGATGTCGGCTCGGGATTAACCTCTTTAACAATAATATTAACAGCAGTGCCGGATTTGATACCATTCTGACGCTGTTTACCACAGCCGGCGATTAAACTCGCTATTAGGAACACAGCTATTAATCTCTTCATATCTATCCCATCTATCTGGACGGCAGGAGTAATAACAAATTTCTTTATATTATTAGTGAGGTTGGAACTGCCTAAATTCTTCTTTGATTATTGGACTTGGTCACTAATATCAGTCGAGTGCAATTTGTAATATTTAATTCGGCGAGATTGCCGATAATGAAAAATGCCACTCAAGAGAACAACAAAACCGGAAACTACAGCTCATCTTTTAAGCCGTTTTTTAGTCCATTGGTAGTCAGCTTGCAACTTCTCATTTTGAGTTTCTAACACACTATTTAGAGCTTCTAACTTCCCAATTTTACTTGTTTCAGCTCTATGCAACTGCTGCCGACCCAGATTATGTTCATAACACTCATCACGCTGACGTTGGCAATCATCACACCAAATATCTCAATCAGCAAATGCAGTTTGAGTAAAGAATACCAGACAGAGCAAAATTACAATATTTCTTTTCATTCTAATAGTCTCTTCTTTGATTTCATTTTGCTCGTATGTCAGAGAGATGTGTTCTAGTGTTCGACGACGCCCATACCTGCTAAAGATACTCTTACACTGAATTTTGCTAGCGTACTACACTTACATCAATAAGAGTACTTATAAGACGTATCACTGGGAAACAGATAAACATATACAAAAGACGCCACCCAAAGAGCAAACCCTGTCTGCAAGCAGACAGCAACAACCAAATTTAATAGAGGAACATTGCTGCCACTATTCAAAGCAAAAGCATATACACCAGCTGTTCTAATTACGCTATTAAAGAAGGCGTCCCTATCAGTCCTAATATCCTCATCAGAGTCTGAATCGAGCGGACTCATACTATGTAGTGGCTCAAATAGTGGTAGCAGCTCAGGCTCAGATAATTGAGGTATAGCAGACTTACCACAGTCTGAGACTAAGATTGCTATTAAGGACGCAACTATTAATCTCTTCACACCTATCCTATTGGAATAGTATGCATTCTGGACAATTCGGAAATCGGTTACTCACGGACAATCCTTGAGAGCTGTCCTGTTTCATGCGAAAGAGGTGCTTTATTTATATACTACCACCGCCACCAGGAGCAAGAGGCTTAGCAGAACCCTTTTTACAACAGCAACAACCATATTTACAAAATATAACAAGAACAATAAGAGCAGTAAGAACAGAAACTATACCGATACCGATTTGAGTGTTTGATATGCTAGAGAAAACAGGGATTGAAGACTGTTCCTCAGGTAATGGTAACGACGTTGGTGATGGTGATGGTGATGGTGATGGCGATGGACTTGGACTAACCTGATTAGCAGTTTTGGTATCAGTTTTGGCAGGTTGAGATTTGTTAGGCTGTTTGTCACAGCCTGAGATTAAGACTATACATAATAATAACGATACTAATTTTTTCATATCTATCCTCCGAAAGTAATAACGAAATCTAAAATCCTTTTTATCTTTTTATACCACTTATACCGCACGGGGCTCTTTTATTTATACTTAAACTGCTCTCAATCTGTTTAGTTCTATTTCTAATTTTGCTATCTGAGACTGAGCTTGAGCTAAGGCTTCGCTCAATCTTTCATTTATTGTTTTTAATTCTGTGTTTTCTATATCTCGCATGCTAAGTCTTTCTGCCCATTCGTCATTTGATAACTGTTCAGGGTGTGCTATTTTTTGCAGTAACTGTTCTTCCCTGTTTTGGTATCTTTTTAACTCGCTTTCAAGCTGGGCAACTCTTTGTCGCACTTGCTGGTTGTTGAGGTGTCCTGTGTTTGTAGGTTGCATTACCGATTCGTACTTACGTTGCGTTTTGTATCCCCTGTAACACAGGAAAATGGCGCAAGACGTGGCAAACAGTGCAACGCTCCACCCTGCAATTGCCCACCAGTTAGTCTTTTGTTGCAATACAGGGCATTCTGTTTGCTTGGCAGGTGCTTCTTGTAACGGCTCTGTTTGTATCGATTCGGTAACATTTGTGACAGCGTCCGACTTGGACAGTTGACGAGGCAGGACAACACAACCCGATATAAGTAACAGCGTTAAAATAGCCGATATTGCTTTTTCCATACCACACCTATCCTATCCTATCCTATCCTATGCGGACAGGCGGAAGTAATAACAAATTATCCTAAAAATACGCCAGCCCAGCAAGCACATTATCGACGCTAGAGAAAACAATATCTTTTCGGGCAGGGTTCTAGTCCAATTATTACTAAACACTCCGTTACTGCAAGTAATTCCCATGAACATGGTAACAAGGAAGAAAATGATGCCTTGTGAAATACAACTTATCCTTGCAACGGTAAATCCGCGTTTTGCCACTTGTTCACACTTACACTCCTGTCCATTCTTTGCCGCAGATTCTGTCAGTGCTGGCAGGTCTTTCATATTCGGAAGCGGTGTTGGCTCAGGATTCATTAACAGCAGTACCAGATTTGATACCATTCTGACGCTGTTTACCACAGCCTGAGATTAAGATTATACATAATAATAACGATATTAATTTTTTCATTCCTATCCTATAATAACAGATTCTCTTTTTCTAGCCTCACGCTCGGCTGCAATCATGATAACTAATTATTCAAAAACCGAAGGTCGCCTTTTTTTCCAAAACCTGAGACCGATTTACACTGCAATTATAGTTTAACCGAAAAGTTGCAAAAAAGTCAAATTTTGGTTTGTGCGTGTGAAAAAAAGGGAGTAAAAAAAAGGGCATGATTTGCGGTGCCTCTAATGCAATTTAGAGGCAGCCCAATTCAAAAACACACGCCAGCGATATCCTTGTTATAACTAGATAGCGCCACTCTTGGTTGTCCCATAAGTGCGCGTACGGGGCGAAGTGTGGTTCATGGTCTTCTTCTTCTTCTTCTTCTGGGTGTTCTGCGGGTATGCCAGGTATCTCGTCTGGGTGGGGCTGGTCTTGCAGTAGTCCACTGTGGACGAGCCGTTCCCAAACTCTTATGAGCGTACCCAGAAGAAAGTCTCGAAATCCCTCTTCTTGTACCACGAATTTAAAGAATGTGGTTGCTACTAGAAAGACTCCCAGTTTGAGACAGCCCTCAATGCTGAACACTCGCTTGATTATGCTCGGACTTGGTACGTCGGCTAATGACTCGTCTGTTCTCATTGGTGGTATCGTCGGCAGTGGTGCGGGTGTTGTCTGCGGTTTTGGTGTTGGCGATACGTAGGACGTTGGTGTGGGTACTGGTTTTTCTGCTTTCTTGGTGTTGGTGGATGGCTTGGGCAGTGGCTCGACATACTTGATTGCGTGTTTCGAACAGGACGACAGTGCTAGTGACATGACGACAGTTGCGATAATTAAGTAAGTGAGTATGCGAGAATATGACTCGGTATAAGGACTCCTTTTCATTCTACCCTCTTTAAAACTATGCCCATGTTATACCTACTATACTCATTATATCAAAGTAAGAACTCAACGGCTAAAAGAAGTTTTTTCATTTTCCCGCACGTATCCATGTTCAGTAGTAAGCAAAGGACGATAGAGGTAAAAATAGTTAACTTGGCCGCATCTGGTATCCACTCCCATAGCACCCCTATAAACCATCTCAAAAACACTACCAAGATAACACGGCATATTATCAAGATAAAAATCACGAGCGCCATGCCCAGAATGGCACGACACCATTTCTCGATTTTCTCTATGATTTTCTCTATCAGAACGTACACCAGTCCCGCAAGTTTGCGAATGTTGCATCTCCCGCGGTCAATAATCGCCAAACCAGCGCCAACCTCTCGTTTCCTCTTATGCATTTTTTTTTACCACGACAAAACGATTATAATGCAAATTTCGGACATTTCCGTGCGTTTTAACGTATGCCGTGCAGATTGCCGCCTTACCGCTACGCACATCGCACCGAGTTCGTCTAAACGCGTTTGTATGGTATGATTATCATCATGCATATCGCTCATACACCGCGACGAGTTTATCTAAAACAGCGTATCTGGTAATATAAACGACTTGCTTTGTTTAGTTGTTATACACCGCGCGATGTGTAACAACTAACAACCTTAACGACAACGGCTTCTGCTGTTAATAAAAAGACTTCTTTTGCAGCAACGACAACGACAAGGCAAAGGCAAAGACTTTCGCCGTTAACAAAAAAGACTTCTTTTGCGACTGGTCTTTTCTTGTTTTCTGTGTGTCTTTGTGCGTTTGCTGTTTGTCTTTTTGGCAGGTTCCGCTTCTAAAAGAGGCAACTGCCTATTGGAATATTCTTAAGAATATTATTAGAGGGACTTAGAGAATGCTCGTTTTGACCTCAAAAATCGGTGAAAGTTACGAGAAAAACTTACAAAATGCTGTCGGAATTAGGTAGCAAATTTTCCTCTCTTTTCTTGCTTCTTTCTGCGGCTTCTTGCATTATTTTTGTATCCTCTGCGTCCAATTGTGGCGTTCTGCTCACAGCGATTTTATAGCAATCTCCATCTATTTCAAACTTTGGTTTCAGGAATATTTTTGAGTCTTTCATTTTGCCTAGCTGCGACATATGACAGAGCATACAATTCAGTGCATTAAGGCAGTCTATGCACATTTGTTGATTTTTGATGCATACTTCTCGTTCTTTGTTGTCTAACATGTCTGGAATAACATGTCGCCATAAATCTTTTTGCTGTGCAGAGCAACATCTGCGTACGCTCGTATCTTTGTTACGCACTGACTTATATATATCATTACATTTTTTTATCAGCGGAGCCAAGTCGTCGGGCGGCTTATTGTTTGTTTCGTGCAACAATTTTCTCATTGCACTCTCTTCAAATTTTTATATAATGTAGGTCTCAAATCGTGAACGACACACGTTTGAGGAAGTTAATTCCTTTAAATAAAGTAGCGGAGCGATTTCCCATCACTCCGCTATTTTCTTAAGCTTTTTTTCACAGTAATCTCTATCGTGCCTATAGCGATTATAATATCTTCGCACATATCAATCAGGTCTCTGGGAGGCTCGTCAAACCTATCGCATAACCGCCTTATCAGCGACTGTGCGGAAATGTAGATATTGCGTGTTTCCTTTAAAATGTCTTCTGTAACGCTCTCAACGTTTTCGGGCATTCTAGGCTCCTATTAGTCAGGTGAAAGCTTACAAACATATGAACCATACCTCTCATTACCATTACACAATTCATGAACAGATATTTTACTATCAATTTTCTCACTCTTTCCGTTAACCCAAGTACCCCAATTAAACCAAAAATAGCGTGTAGTTTTCCTTTTAGCAAAATACCAAGTATAAGAAATGTCCTTAACACAATCAAGATAACAAAGGTTATAAAAGCGGGAATTCTCTTTATAAAAAGAAACTGCAATACTACCCCCTACAGAATTAGGAGCAGGAATAACAACTTTTTCAGGTTTGAAATATCTAAACACATCATAACAGCCAACAATAAGAAAAATAAAAGCAACAGCACAACGGACATATTTCCCAACTGAGCTACCTGTATCAGCACTATCAGACGACTGAGCAGACTTACTCGGCTCAGGTGTTGGAATGGGAGTGTTTGAAGGTTCAGAAGCGGAAGCATTTGAAGTATTTGACGTCAGCGAATGCGGTGGAACGCCTTCGCTTCCTATATCCTCAACAGCAGTATTCACAGGTCTTCCATGCCTAAGCAACTTATCACAGCCAGACATCAGGCATATACATAAGCATACGGATATAATTTTTTTCATTTCCATTTTATATTTCTTCCATTTCCATACTTACTTTTTTCCGCATTTCATCAGAAGCGAGAGATTTTTGGGACTGTGGTTCAGGATTGACGTTATCCAAACCTGATAACCAGCTTGACGCCCAGACAGGAACATTTTGTTGAAACTGTAGTGCAGAACTTACATTATCAGCCGTTCTATTACAGCCAGCGATTAAGACTGCTACTAAGAACAGCGATATTACTTTTTTCATTCTCATATTACTTTTCGTCTTTTGTGTCTATTTTGAGGGACATAATTAACTCCTTAAGGATTAACGGATTGCAACATCCACACCCGAAATGCTGGCGAGATGTTGTGTAAAATAATTACAGTAGCTAATAATATTACTGCAATAATTAAGCATATCATCGGGACACGCAGACAATCGTCGCAAGTAACACACGCAAGGCGGGCAGTTATCTTGCAACGTGGTCGATTGTGGTGCTTGTGGTGATGTCGGCAAAGGAATATTTGAAGGTACAGAAGCGGGAGCATTTGAGGACTGTGGTGCAGGACTTACGTTATTAGTCAACCTATCACAGCCAAACGACGAACATATACATATACATATACATATACATATACATATACATATAGTTTTTTTCATTTCAATATTGCACCTTTTACATCATGGCAAGATATGAGGAAAATGAGGATACGTAACAAAGTGGTACACCTGCCACGCTTCAAAAATGTCGCACAACAGGCGTAACTGTATGTCAATAATCTCATAATCTTTTTTCGTCATACAGGTGTCTCAACACTTCTAAAATCATTTGTTGCTTCTCTGACAGAACGTTCATTTTTTTAATCTCCCTATCTCTAAACATTGAGCGTTAATGGTTGATTCTTGCAAAATAACCCTGTCTTTATACTCTTGTACCTCTGTTGTCAGCTTTCTTATCTGCGCCTTTAAGTTTAAAAGACTTTGATTTGTTAAGCCTTCTCTGTCAATGTACTGCTGTCTTTGTGTTTGCAATTCTGAGAGTTGTTTTTGCAAAGAATTAATAGTGGTTTCTTTTACTTTGCAACTGTCCGCCAGATTCCTCCAATTTTGACTTTCAATAGCAAGTTGATTTTTCAATCTGGCTATTTCTTCTCTTAAAGCTGGTAGTTTCTTTGCTTCTTCTTGCCAATAATTGCTTGATACTGTCGCGTCTTTAAGTTTTATATTATACTCGTCTACAGCTCTTTGCAAGTTAGCAACGGTGGTTTCACTCATAGTGATTGCGTCTTTTTTCTGGGCAATCGTCGCCCTAAGTTCCTTAATTTCGTTCTCTTGGTTCTGGGCAGTCTGCTCGAGAGTTGAAATCACCTGCTTCTGAGCGGTCCACCATTCCCTTTGTGTATGAGGCTATAGGGTCGGGTGTATCTTCCTCTACGTCGCCCCCCCTGCTTCTGTCGTTTCCGTCGTCGGGGGCGTCAAATCCTCTGTTTTTTTTTTCGCTTCTGGGTGCTTAGATATATAACCCCTCTTTTTTATTCTCTTGTGTTTCTTTTCTTTTGGCGTGTCCAGCAAGGGGTCTGTTTTAGATAAAGATTTGCTTCTTATCCTTTCTTCATCAGAAGTAGAGCTGCTCTCAGAAACTTCTTCTTCATATTCGCTGTCAGAAACATTCTCAGAGGTCTCGCTTAGTTCGGTGTGTTTCAGCTTCTTATCCTGTGGAACGTCTGAAGAAGAAGGAATAAAAGGGTCTTCTGATTGTTTAAATTCAGGAGGCTTCTTCTCTTCAGGTTTACCCTTGAACTTATCCTTTATCCAATCCCATACTCCTATTGCTTTATCCTTTCCTTTCCCGCCATAGTCTTTCAATTTCCCCCATGCCATAACATGAACATCATAATGATATCCAACAGCGCAAAGCACAGCACTAACAATGATAACTGTAATAGGAAGCCAATGCTCTTTCGTATATCCGTAAGCTCTTGAGATATAGCTTTTGTTCTCTTCTTTTGTCTCAGAAGACTCCTTTTGAAGCTTTTTTACAGGGGTTTCTTCTTTCTTAACCGCCATCTGTTGCTCGGGTTGAGGCAACGGCTTCGTCTGCGTCTGTTTACCGCACCCTGCGGCTAAAAATATACATATACATATACATATACATATACATATACACTTTTTCATTTATGTGTCCTTAAATTAATCTCTGTCATAATAACAGCGATATTATTCTTTTCATTTTTTTGTATAATTTAGTTACAAGAACATTCTTCTACTTACAAAAATAAAGAGCATAGAGCATAGCCGCAAAGCGTACAGGGCAATTCCATCCCATAGAGTTGCCCTGTTTTTTATTATCATTTTATTTCGTTCTTTTTGTACTCAATCATTTGCTCTTCAAGTATATTCATGCACAGCGAACTCAGCGACATATTCTTCTGCTTTGCTCTCGTCTGAAGCTTTGCCCAAGTCACATAATCGACTCGGCACCCAATACGATGTTTCTTATCGTTTTTCTCATTGGTATCACGCTCTAAATATCTTTTAAAAAACTGCTGCAAAACTCCGCTGGGCGTTGTATCTTCCTGCTTTTTTGCGATTCCTTTTAGCCAATTAAAAGTCTGGGCAGTTCCCCAGACCTGCACCAATTTACTCGGATTTTTACCGCTTCTAATTCTTCTCATTGGCTTGGCTCGCTTGCGAAATTTGTCAAAAAAACGCTGCAAAATACGGCAGACTTCTCCTTCGTCTTTTGGAGCAGTTTTCCATATCTGCGCTGATTTGCTCGGATTTCTCTCTCTTTTGTTGTTGGTTCTTTTTTTATTTTACCATAATATTGCCGTTTATTTCAAAATGTTCAAATACCACCGCTTCTGTTATGCTGGTTAGTACGCCTGTTTTTTTGCAGTTCCAGATTGCGCGAATATATCATCGTCGTGTTTATGTTGCCGCGCCTTGCGAACTGCTGGGCTTCCTGCAGTGTTGCTCCACCAGCCAGCGGCAACGTTATTGCTGTATGTCTCAAACTGTGCGGCGTGAACCTGTCGGAATTCAGCCCTGCGTCTTTGTATGCCTGCTTTATTATTTTACGCAAACTTCTTGTCGCTAGACGCATATTA